>NZ_LZKI01000125.1 GCF_001672755.1 Mycobacterium colombiense
GAAGCGGGCGTTCTCGTCCACGTCGGCGGCATGCGGAGCGATCTCCTTCTCCGCCAGCGCACGGATCGCGGCGCGCAACTCCTGGTGCTCTTCGGGCAGTTGGAACAGATCGAAATCGGGGTTTCCGGCCCATCCAGCCATCTCGGCCTCCTCTTGCTACTCGCCGGTAACGTTACCCTGACGCTGCTGCAGCGCCTCATCCTTAGCCTGCACGCTGCGCGCCAACTGCTCTTGGAACTCGACGATCCGCGCGCGCAGCGCCGCGTCCGACGACCCGAGGATGCGCACCGCGAGCAGCCCGGCGTTGCGGGCTCCCCCGATGGAGACCGTCGCCACCGGGACGCCGGCGGGCATCTGCACGATCGACAGCAGCGAGTCCAGACCGTCCAGGCGCGCCAGCGGCACCGGCACACCGATCACCGGCAGCGGTGTCGCGGAGGCGACCATCCCGGGCAGGTGCGCGGCTCCCCCGGCCCCGGCGATGATCACCTCGATGCCGCGGCCGGCCGCGTCGCGCGCGTAGTCGAACATCACCTGCGGGGTGCGGTGCGCGGAGACGACCCGGACCTCGGCCGGCACGCCGAACTCGGCCAGCGCCGCCGCGGCGTCCTGCATCACCGACCAGTCGCTGTCGCTGCCCATGATCACCCCGACGCGAGGCGCATTATTCATGGCGCCGCTCCTCCTCATCGCTTCGCTCTGCATCGTCGCCGGCGCTACTCATGTGGATCCCATCCGTCCGTCCACTGCCCGCGTGACAACCAGTGTGCAGCCAGCTCGGCGCGTTCCCGCAGCTTCGCCACGTTCTCCCGATCGGCCGGCCCGAAGCCGGCGAAGTTGATGTGCCCGACCTTGCGGCCGGGACGTTCATGTTTGCCGTAGAGGTGGACGCGGGCGTCGGGCATCCGCGCGAACAGGTGGTGCAGGCGCTCGTCGACACTCATCTCCGGGACTTCGGGGGCGCCCAGCACGTTGGCCATCACCGTCACCGGCGCGATGGCGTCGGTGTCGCCGAGCGGGTAATCCAGCACCGCGCGGACATGCTGCTCGAACTGACTGGTGCGCGACCCGTCCATGGTCCAGTGCCCCGAGTTGTGCGGCCGCATCGCCAGCTCGTTGACCAGCAGCTCGCCGTCGACCGTCTCGAAGAGCTCGACCGCGAGCACGCCGACCACGCCGAGCTCGGCGGCCAGCCGCAACGCCAGCTGCTGCGCGGTGGCGGCCCGTTCGCCGGACAGCTCCGGCGCCGGCGCGATCACCTGGACGCAGATTCCGTCTCGTTGCACGGTCTCGACCACCGGCCACGCGGCGCCCTGACCGAACGGCGACCGCGCCACCAGGGCCGACAGCTCGCGGCGCAGGTTCACCTGTTCCTCGGCCATCACCGGCACGCCGTCGGCCAGGAAGGCGGTCGCGATCTCGCGGGCGTGCGACGGGTCGCGCGCCATCCGCACCCCGCGCCCGTCGTAACCGCCGCGGATCGCTTTGACCACCACGGGCCCGGCGATGAGCCGCGCGAAGTCGTCGAGCTCGTCGACGCTGCGGATCTCGGCGTAGCGGGGCACCGGGACGCCGAGGGCCTCCAGCCGGCGACGCATGACTAGCTTGTCCTGCGCGTGCACCAGGGCCTGCGGCGGCGGGGCCACGTTGACGCCCTCGGCGACCAGCTTCTCCAGCAGTTCGTTCGGCACGTGTTCGTGGTCGAAGGTCAGCACGTCGGCGCCCGCGGCCACCCGGCGCAGGGCGTCGAGATCGGTGTGCGACCCGATAACGATGTCGGGCGCGACCAGCGCGGCCGGCTCGTCGGGGGCGGTAGCCAGCACCCGCAGCGACTGCCCCAGCGCGATCGCCGCCTGGTGGGTCATCCGGGCGAGCTGACCGCCACCGACCATTGCGACGACGGGGACGACGCGGGGGGCCGCTCGGGATGCTGCAGGGGCCGCGCGGACGGGGGCTGCGCCCGGCGGGCGTGTACTCGGCACGGCCATCATGGTGTCACGGCGAAACAAACCGGCGCCAAAGGCGTGTTGACCGGGGCCGACACCGAATTGTTATGTACGATTTTGCGTCGAATTTGTGTCCATCCGTAGACTGACGTGTTGTGTCCTTCGCCGAAGCCACGATCGCGCGTCTACCTAGGGTTATGCAGCCCTATTTGCTACGCCACCACGAACTGATCAAATTCGCCATCGTCGGCGGAACCACATTCGTCATCGACTCGGCGATTTTCTACACGCTGAAGCTGACAATTCTGGAATCCAAACCGGTGACCGCAAAGGTGATCGCCGGCATTGTGGCCGTCATCGCGTCCTACGTGCTGAACCGGGAATGGAGCTTCCGCAATCGCGGCGGCCGCGAGCGCCACCACGAGGCCCTGCTGTTCTTCGCGTTCAGCGGTGTGGGGGTGCTGCTCTCCATGGCACCCCTGTGGTTCTCCAGCTACGTGCTGCAGCTGCGCGAGCCGACGGTGTCGCTGGCGGTGGAGAACGTGGCCGACTTCATCTCGGCCTACATCATCGGCAACCTGCTGCAGATGGCGTTCCGGTTCTGGGCGTTTCGGCGCTGGGTGTTCCCCGACCAGTTCGCGCGCGACCCCGAGAAGGCGCTGGAATCCGCGCTTACCGCCGGCGGAATCGCCGAAATCTTCGAGGACGAGATCGAGGGCGGCAACGTCACGCTGCTGCGCGCCTGGCGCAACCGGGCCAGCCGGCTGACTCAGCTGGGCGATTCCTCGGAACCCAGGGTGTCGAAGACTTCGTGATACAGCAGCGCGTGCACCTCGCGCAGCCGCGGAATGTCGTAGAACTCCAACGGATCCTGTGACGCCGACTCGATGATCAGCGTCCCGGTGCGGAACATGCGCTCGGTGATGCGGTCGCGGAACTCCACGCTGTTGATCCGGGCCAGCGGGATGTCGATGCCGGTGCGGGTCAGCACCCCGTGCCGGAACATCACCCGCCGGTTGGTCACCACGAAGTGGGTGGTCAGCCAGCTCAACAACGGCCACAGCGTCAGCCAGCCCACGATCACCAGCCAGATCCCCCAGATGACGCCGTAGATGATGTTCTTGGCGAGCTGCTCCCAGTGCGTCGAGTTGAGGTATCCGGAGCCGAACGCGGCCAGTCCGGTCATCAGGATGAGGACCAGCACCGGCCAGATCAGCCGCTTCCAGTGCGGGTGGCGATGCACGATGACGTGTTCGCCGGCGGCCAGAACGTTATCCGGGTAGCCCATGCCCGCCGACATTAGCTGTGCAACGCGACATACCGCGGGTAACTAGACCGCTTGCGATCGCCACTAGCGCACGTGCACCACGTCGCCCGCCGCGACGACGACGGTCTGCCCGCCACTCTCCAGGCAGAGCCGGCCCTGGTCGTCGATGGCGGTGGCGGTCCCGTCCACCTGCTTGTCGCCGGGCAGGTGCGCGCGCACCCGGGTGCCGATGGTCAGGCTGCGCGCCCGGTAATCGGCGGCCAGCGCCCAGTCGGCCCCGCGCGCGGCGCGCCAGGCCACGATGCGCCGGCCCAGCTCCCGCAGCAGCGCCGACACCAGTTGGGTGCGGTCGGGCGCGGCCACACCCAGGTCGAGCAGCGACGTCGCGCCCGGGCCGTCGATCTCGTCGGCGGACTGAGTCACGTTGAGCCCCAAGCCGATAACCACGACGGGCTTGGCCACCTCGGCGAGAATGCCGGCCAGCTTGCCCGGCGAATCCGGCGGGCCGGCCAGCACGTCGTTGGGCCACTTGAGGCCCGCCTGCGCGCCGGTCCCCGCCAGCAGCGGAGTCACCGTGTCGACCACCGCCACCCCGGTGGCCAGCGGCAGCCAGCCCCAGCCGGTGGTGGGGACGTCGACGACGCTCACCCCGACGGACATGGTGATCTGGGCCCGGGGCGTGGCCGACCAGCCGCGGCCGTGCCGGCCCCGCCCGGCGGTCTGGTGCTCGGCGATCAACACGGCACCGGCGACGTCGTCGCCCGCCGCCGCGCGCGCCAGCAGGTCGGCGTTGGTGGAGCCGGTCTGCTCGACGATGTCGAGCGTGCGCCAGCCCAGCCCGGTGCCGATCAACTCGGCGCGCAATGCGCTCTCGTCCAACGGGGCTCGAAGCTGATCTCGTTCTGTCACCGCACCCAGCCTAGAACTCAGGGCCGGCGGTCGCGCATGTCCAGAACGGCCAAATGGCTGAACAGCATGCTGGTTCCGATCGGGTTGCCGCCGCCCGGATAGGCGGTGCCGCTGGGCGCGGCCATCGTGTTGCCGGCCGCGTACAGGCCGGGAATGGGGTTGCCGGCCGCGTCGAGCACCCGCGCCGTGGCGTCGGTGCGCAGGCCGCCCTTGGTGCCCAGATCCGAGATGCCGAACGCGGCGGCGTGATACGGCGGCGAGTCGATGGGCACCAGCGGCGACGCGCCCGCCGAGAAGGCGCGGTCGAAGGCCTCGTCACCGCGGCCGAAATCCTCGTCGACGCCGGCGGCGGCGAAGCCGTTGAACCGCGCGACCGTCGCCGCCAACCGCTCCCCCGGCACGCCGATCTTGGCGGCGAGTTCCTCGAGGGTGTCCGCGGTGTGCCACAGGCCCGCGGCGACGTACTTCTCGGTCTCCACGATGGAGACGTTGGCCGCCTTCACCGGAGGGGCCTCGCCCTCCTTGTCGTCGTAGATCATCCAGTACGGCAACGTCATCGACCCGTCCTGCAGCTGCGCGATGATCTCGCGGCCGGCCCGGTCGTAGGCCCGGGACTCGTTGACGAACCGGTTGCCCGACTGGTTGACGAAGATGCCGCCGGTGAACCACAGCGCGAACGCGGACCGGCCGTCGGGATGGGTCATGCCCGGCGACCACCAGGCCTGATCCAGCAGGTCGGTGTCGGCGCCGGCGGCGATGCCGGCCTGCAGCGCCAGGCCGCGACTTCCCGGGCCGCCCATGGTGTCTCGCGACGTTCCCGGGACGCCGTAGCGCCGGCGCAGCTCCTCGTTGGCCTCGAAGCCCCCGGCCGCCAGCAACACCCCCCGGCGGGCGCGGATCGCGCGGCGCTCGCCGGCGGTCTCGACGATCGCTCCCGTCACCCGCCCGTCCGACACCACCAGCTCGACCAGGGCGGTGTCGAGCCGCAGCGACACCGTCGGGTACTGCCCGATGGCCTTGAGGAACCGCGCGATGAGGGCGCGCCCGCCGAGGTAGTAGTCGGACGGCGGTTCGGTGCCGAGCCGGTCGGTGTCCAGCGGCCCGCGGATCGCATCGCGGAATTCGGGGGCGGCGGCCACCTTCAGCGGCTTGGCCGCGATGTGGCGCTGACCGTCCAGGCGCGCCTTGGGCGCCGCGCCGTAGTAGTCGGGCCACGGCAACGGCACGAACTTCAGGTTCGGGTCGGCCTCCAGGTACTCGATCAGCGGCGCGCCGCCGCGGACGTAGGTTTCCTGTAGTTCGCGCGGGGTGCGATCGCCGACCACGGCGCGGTAGTAGGTGAGCGCGTCCTCGATGGTGTCGTCGTCCATGCCGGCGCGGACCAGGACGGGGTTGCACGGGAACCAGACGCCGCCCCCACCGGAGTACGCGGTGGTGCCACCGAATTTCGACGTCGACTCGACCAGCACGACATCAAGGCCCTCGCGCGCCGCGGTGTACGCGCCGGTCACGCCGCCGCCGCCGGACCCCGCCACCAGCACGTCGCATTCGGCCACCCAGTCGGCGGTTTCCCACGGGCCGGCGTCCATCAGCGGAGACTACCGCGCCGCGATCACAGGTAGCGCTGCCGGCCGTGCAACGCGAATTCCGCGTCAAGCGAGCGCTTTTCGTCGGCGGTCATCCGGTGGTACGCGAGCAGTCCGCGCCCGGCCCACCGGTACACCGGTTCGTCGGTGTGCCAGCGCTGCCGTTGCAATTCGCGCTTGAGCACCTTGTTCGACCCGGTGACGGGCAGGCTCGAGGAAAGCCGCAGGAACCGGGGAGCGCCCTTGCCGCCCAGGTCTTTCTGACCGGACAGGTAGGCGGCGAGCCCCTTGGTGTCGAAGCACTCGGGATCGGCCACCTCGACGGCCGCCATCACCTGATCGCCGGACCGCGGGTCGGGCACCGCATAAACCCCGGCCGCCACCACCTCCGGGTGCCGGCGCAAGACGCGCTCGATCGTCAGCGCCGAGGTGTTCTCCCCGTCGACACGGATCCAGTCGCCGCGGCGGCCGGCGAAGTACAGGAAACCCGCCTCGTCGCGGTACCCGAGGTCACCGGTCCAATACCAGCCGTTGCGGATCCGCTCGGCGTCGGCGTCGTCGTTCTTGTAGTAGCCCTCGAACGTCCGGGTGCCCGCCTTGTCGACGATCTCGCCCACGGCGTCGTCGGGATTGCGCACCCGGCCGTGCGCGTCGAGCAGCGCGGGCGGGCAGTCGATCATTGTCTGGGGATCGATCACCGCGACCCCGGGGTGTGCCGGCCGGCCCAGCGCCCCGGCCGGTGCGTCCGGATCGTGGGTGACCGCGCCGCCGCCCTCGCTCGAGCCGTAGCCCTCCAGCAGTTCCGCGCCGAAGCGACGCCGGAATTCGGCCTGGTCATCCGGTGACGCCTCGGTGCCGAACCCGCGGACCAGCCGGTTGTCGGCGTCGTCGGGCCGCTCGGGTGTGGCCATCAGATAGCCGAGCGCCTTGCCCACGTAGGTGAAGAAGGTCGCGCCGAAGTACCGCACGTCGGGCAGGAACCGCGACGCCGAGAACGCGGGCGTCAAGCACACCGTCGCGCCGTTGGCCAGCGCCGGTGCCCACAGCGCCATGATCGCGTTGCCGTGGAACAACGGCATGCAGCAGTAGTCGACGTCGGCGCGGACGTGGCCGAACTTCTCGGTGGCCGTGTGCGCGATCCAGGTCAGCCGCCCCTGGCTGCATTTGACCGCTTTCGACGCGCCCGTCGTCCCCGAGGTGAACAACAGCAGGAACAACGAATCCGCGCCGACGCCCGGGACGACGGCCGGCTCGATACCGCACTCACCGATGCGCCGCTGGTAGTCCGGGTGGTCGACTTGCAGGAACCGGTCCGGTTCCAGCCCCAGGCCGAGCCCGCGCAACCGCTCCATCCCCGCGGCGTCGGTGACGATCAGCTGGCAATCCGTGTGCCGGATCTCTGCCTCCAGCTCGCCGGCGCCGCGGGTCGGGTTGATGCCCACCACGGTGGCGCCCGCCAGCGCCGCACCGCCGAGCCAGAAGACGAAGTCGGGCACGTTCTCCAGCAGCACCCCGATGTGGAATCGGCCGTCGCGGCGCATCGACCGGGCCAACGCGCCGCGCGCCGCGGATTCGCGGACCACCTCGTCCCAGGTCCAGTCGCGGTCACGGGTGCGCAGCCCGATGTGCTCGTCACCGAGCCGATCGAGCAGCATCGTCGCGATGTCGGCCCGCATCTCAGGCCGACGCGTGCACGAGGTCCAGGTACTCCTGAGGCAGCTCGTCGCGGGACACCTTGGTCACGCTGACGACGCCCGGGTTGTAGGAGTCCTCACCGATGATCTTGCCGCTCTGGTCGATTGGCCATAGCAGCAGCTGCCGGAACACCACCAGGTAGTCCCCGTCGGGGTCGTCGGCCGGCATCCCGAGGATGCGCGTCAACTCCGCCGCCGGGTACAGCTGCTTGAGCAGACCCTCGGTCACCAGGCAGTCGTCATCGACGACGAGCCGCTGCACCTCGAACTCCAGAACGTTGGTGCGGGTCGCCAGGAAGTCGACGTAGTAACCGCGTACCCCGTCGGTGGTTTTCGCGCCGACATCCTCGGCCCCGTGCCAGAAGTGGTAGGCCGGCTCGGGGCTCAGCGTCGCCATCAACCGCTCCAAATTCGGTGCGGCCTCGGCCTTCATGTGTTCGATCACCACGCGCAGCACCTCCCGGTGCCGCGCGTTGGTGGTTTCGGCCAGCCGCCTCTCCAGCGGTTCCCAGGTCCGGTTGGGGTCGATGATTGCCATGCGGTCATGATCACGAATCCGGCGGCTCGCCGTCATCCGCCACGCGTCGACCGAATCCGCTGATCGGGCCGACGACCGTCGGTGGGGACTGATCAGGCTCGGCGAGTTCGGCCGAGGACAGCGCGATCCGCCGGATCATGAGCACCAGTGTGGCCGTGAACCGATCCATCGGATCGTTGAGGTCCCATCCCATCTGTGACTCGACATGCGCGAGCCGCGCCGCGACGGTGCTGTGATGCAGATGCAGTTCGGCGGCGGTGCGCCGTAGCGACCCGAAGACGAAGAAGGCCTCCACCGTGTCGACGCCGAGTGCGCCCGTCGGCGACGCGGCGATCTCGTTGATCCGCAACACATCTCGGTGTCGGAGCACCCGTTCCAGGGGGATGTCGGCCAACAGCTCCAGCGCGCTGAGCCGCTCGTAGGCGACGGCACGCCTGCCGTAACCGGTCGACGACGCGAAGCGCAGCGCGCCGTGGGCCTGATGCCACGACGCGGCGGCGGCCAGCGCGTCGACGCTGGAACCGATGCCGACCCAGGGGCCCCGGTTCGAGCCCACGGGCCGCGGTCCCGGGAACGCTGCGGTGATCGCGCTCTCCAGCCCGTCGGAGAGGGCCCGGGTGTCGATGGGCCCCTGGCACAGCACGGCCGTCGCGTTCCCGATGGCGGTCGAGCGCACCGACGAGCCCGCAAGCTGGTTCGCGATGATCCGCAGCGCCTCGGGCGGCGAGTGCGCAGAGACCGCGAGGACGCAGACGTTGCGCTTCTCGTCCAGCCCCAGCAGGCGGACGGCCCGCACCCGGTCCTCGCGACGCTCCTTGCCGGACAGCACGACTTCGAGCAGCGCCGGATCTCCGAGATGCAATTCACCGGAAACCCCGGTGCGCTTCGCCACCCCGCGCAGGGTGTGGCCCACCCGGTCGAGCAGCACCGGATCGAGGGCGTGCCCGGGACCGTCGCGTTCCAGCCGCACACTCGGCTCATCCGCCGGGGCGGGCGCCGGCGGCGGATCCGCATCCGGCGCCCGCCGGCCCGTCCCGTCGTAACGGATCACCGTGCCCGACGCCCACCGCGCGCTGACGGGACATTCGGCGAGCAATGCCGCGCACCGCACCACCGCGTCGGCGGTGGCCGAAGCCTCGTGCAGCTGGTCGAAGCAGGAAATGATCCGCAGCACGGAGGCGGAGTCGGAACCCAGTTCCGACATCCGAACCGAATCGGCGTTCATCAGCGGAGGTTACCGTCATCGGCCTTCATCGGAGCGGACTGCCAGCCACGCTAAGCTCGACACCCATGACGAGCGTTACCGACCACACTGCGGAACCGGCCGCCGAGCACTCCATCGACATCCACACCACCGCGGGCAAGCTGGCCGAGCTGCACAAGCGCCGCGAAGAGTCGCTGCATCCGGTGGGCGAAGAGGCCGTCGAGAAGGTGCACGCCAAGGGCAAACTGACCGCCCGCGAGCGCATCCTCGCGCTGCTCGACGAGGACTCGTTCGTCGAGCTCGACGCGCTGGCAAAGCACCGCAGCAAGAACTTCGGACTGGAAAGCAACCGCCCACTGGGCGACGGCGTGATCACCGGTTACGGCACCATCGACGGCCGCGACGTGTGCATCTTCAGCCAGGACGCCACGGTGTTCGGCGGCAGCCTCGGCGAGGTGTACGGCGAGAAAATCGTCAAGATCCAGGAGCTGGCGATCAAGACCGGCCGCCCCCTGATCGGCATCAACGACGGCGCCGGCGCGCGGATCCAGGAGGGCGTCGTCTCCCTGGGTCTGTACAGCAAGATCTTCCGCAACAACATCCTGGCGTCGGGCGTCATCCCGCAGATCTCGCTGATCATGGGCGCCGCCGCCGGTGGACACGTCTACTCCCCCGCCCTGACCGACTTCGTGGTGATGGTCGACCAGACCAGCCAGATGTTCATCACCGGGCCCGACGTCATCAAGACGGTCACCGGTGAGGACGTCACCATGGAGGAGCTCGGCGGCGCCCACACCCACATGGCCAAGTCGGGCACCCTGCACTACGTCGCCTCCGGCGAGCAGGACGCGTTCGACTGGGTTCGTGACCTGCTCAGCTACCTGCCGCCCAACAACGCCACCGACGCGCCGCGCTACGCCGAGCCGCATCCCCCGGGCGCCATCGAGGACAACCTCACCGAGGAGGACCTCGAGCTGGACACGCTGATCCCGGACTCGCCCAACCAGCCCTACGACATGCACGAGGTGATCACCCGCATCCTCGACGACGACGAGTTCCTGGAGGTGCAGGGCGGCTACGCGCAGAACATCGTCGTCGGCTTCGGCCGCGTCGAGGGCCGCCCGGTCGGGATCGTCGCCAACCAGCCGACCCAGTTCGCCGGCTGCCTGGACATCAACGCCTCGGAGAAGGCGGCGCGGTTCGTCCGCACCTGCGACTGCTTCAACATCCCGATCATCATGCTGGTGGACGTCCCGGGCTTCCTGCCGGGCACCGGCCAGGAGTACAACGGCATCATCCGCCGCGGCGCCAAGCTGCTGTTCGCCTACGGCGAGGCAACGGTCCCGAAGATCACCGTCATCACCCGCAAGGCCTACGGCGGCGCCTACTGCGTCATGGGGTCCAAGGACATGGGCTGCGACGTGAATCTGGCGTGGCCGTCGGCCCAGATCGCGGTGATGGGCGCGTCCGGTGCCGTCGGGTTCGTCTACCGCAAGCAGCTGAGCGAGGCCGCCAAGGAGGGCAAGGACGTCGACGCGCTGCGCCTGCAGCTGCAGCAGGAGTACGAGGACACGCTGGTCAACCCGTACGTCGCCGCCGAGCGCGGCTACGTCGACGCGGTCATTCCGCCGTCGCACACCCGCGGCTACATCGGCACGGCGCTGCGCCTGCTGGAACGCAAGATCTCCCACCTGCCCCCCAAGAAGCACGGGAACATCCCCCTGTGAGTCGAGTGAGCGGAACGAACGAAGTGAGTGACGGGAACGAGACGAACGGTTCGGCACGGTGACAGAGACGACCGAGGCGCAGACCGACGACGCGGTGGCCGGCGAGTCCGCGCAGTCGCAGGCGCACGAGCCGCACATCCAGATCCTCAAGGGTGAGCCCACCGTCGAGGAGGTGGCCGCGCTGGTCGCGGTGCTGGGCTGCGCCGGCGGTGCACCGGAGCCCGAACAGCCCGAGCGGACCCGCTGGGGCCTGCCGGTCGACCGGCTGCGTTTCGCGATGACCAACTACCAGCGGCTCACCTTCCAGCAGATGACCCACATGAGGCATTGACCCGCCTGGTGCTGGCGTCGGCCTCCACCGGCCGGCTCAAGGTGTTACGCCAGGCCGGCGTCGATCCGCTGGTCGTGGTCTCCGGCGTCGACGAGGACGCCGTCGCCGCCGCGCTGGGCCCGGACGCGTCCCCGGGCGACGTGGTGTGCGGCCTGGCCCGCGCCAAGGCCGACCAGGTGGCCGGCGAACTCGACGGCGATCTGGCGGCCGATTGCGTTGTCATCGGCTGCGATTCGATGCTTTCCATCGACGGCAGGCTGTGCGGGAAACCCGGGTCGGCCGATGCCGCCACCGGCCAGTGGCGCCTGATGGGTGGCCGCTCCGGCGAGCTGCACACCGGCCATTGTCTGCTGCGACTCACCGACGGCGGCATCACCCACCGTGAAGTCGAATCACGAAGCACCACAGTGCATTTCGCTACACCGTCGGATGCGGACCTGCGGGCGTACGTCGACCACGGGGAGCCGTGGCACGTGGCCGGCGGGTTCACCCTGGACGGCCTGGGCGGCTGGTTCGTCGACGGCATCGACGGTGACCCCTCGAACGTGATCGGGGTCAGCCTGCCGCTGGTGCGGTCGCTGCTGGGCCGGGTCGGGCTGTCGGTGTCCGCGCTGTGGGACGCCAACTGACCCTGGCGGTAGGCTCGGCATTGTGGCATTACCACCCGATCCAAGCCCGACATTGTCGGCCTACGCCCACCCCGAGCGACTGGTCACCGCCGACTGGCTGTCCGCCAACCAAGGCACCCCCGGCCTGGCGATCGTCGAATCCGACGAGGACGTCCTGCTCTACGACGTCGGTCACATCCCGGGCGCGGTGAAGGTCGACTGGCACACCGACCTCAACGACCCGCGGGTCCGCGATTACATCAACGGCGAACAGTTCGCGGAGCTGATGGACCGCAAGGGCATCGCCCGCGACGACACCGTGGTGATCTACGGCGACAAGAGCAACTGGTGGGCGGCCTACGCGCTGTGGGTGTTCACGCTGTTCGGCCACCCCGACGTGCGGCTGCTCAACGGCGGCCGTGACCTGTGGCTGGCCGAACGCCGGGAGACCACGCTGGACGTGCCCACCAAGACGTCCAGCGGCTACCCGGTCGTCACCCGCAACGACGAGCCCATCCGCGCCTTCAAGGACGACGTGCTGGGCATTCTCGGCAGCCAGCCGCTGATCGACGTGCGCTCCCCGGACGAGTACACCGGCAAGCGCACGCACATGCCCGAGTACCCCGAGGAAGGCGTGCTGCGCGGCGGACACATCCCCACCGCCCGGTCGATTCCGTGGGCCAAGGCCGCCGACGAGAACGGCCGGTTCCGCAGCCGCGAGGAGCTCGAGGAGCTGTACGGCTTCCTGCAGCCGGACGACAAGACCGTCGTGTACTGCCGCATCGGCGAGCGGTCCAGCCACACCTGGTTCGTGCTGACGCATCTGCTGGGCAAGCCCGGGGTGCGCAACTACGACGGCTCGTGGACCGAGTGGGGCAACACCGTGCGCACGCCGATCGTGGCGGGTGAAGAGCCGGGCACCGTTGCAGTCTGATGGCGCCGCGATGAGCATGCCCGCGCCGCTGGCCGAAGTGGTGTCCGATTTCGCCGAGGTCGAGGGCCAGGACAAGCTGGCGCTGCTGCTGGAGTTCGCCAACGAACTCCCGGCGCTGCCGCCCGACCTCGAACAGGCGGCGATGGAACCGGTGCCCGAATGCCAGACGCCGCTGTTCCTGCATGTCGACGCCAGTGACCCGGAGCGGGTGCGGCTGCACTTCAGCGCGCCCGCCGAAGCGCCGACCACCCGCGGATTCGCGTCGATCCTGGCCGCCGGGCTCGACGAACAACCCGCCGCCGACATCTTGGCGGTGCCCGAGGACTTCTACACCGATCTGGGTTTGGCCGCGCTGATCAGCCCGCTGCGGTTGCGCGGCATGTCGGCGATGCTGGCCCGCATCAAGCGCCGGCTGCGCGAGGCGTCCTGAAAAAAAGATGGACCGCCTCGTCGGGCCGAACGGCGCGGCGCTTAGACTTCCCGAGAACTCGTTGTAAGAAATTCTCTTAGAGAAGCCCGCAGAAATACGTCTGCGGATATGCCAAACAGGAGGCGCAGTGGCTAGTCACGCCAGCTCGAGGATCTCCAAGGTGCTCGTCGCCAACCGCGGCGAAATCGCTGTCCGGGTGATCCGCGCGGCCCGCGATGCGGGCCTGTCCAGCGTGGCGGTGTACGCCGAGCCCGACGCCGACGCGCCGCACGTGCGTCTGGCCGACGAGGCGTTCGCTCTGGGCGGTCAGACGTCGGCGGAGTCCTACCTGGACTTCGGCAAACTCCTTGACGCGGCGGCCAAGTCGGGCGCCAACGCCATTCACCCCGGCTACGGCTTCCTGTCCGAGAACGCCGATTTCGCGCAGGCGGTCCTGGACGCGAACCTGATCTGGATCGGGCCCAGCCCGCAGTCCATCCGCGACCTCGGTGACAAGGTCACCGCCCGCCACATCGCCGCCCGCGCGCAGGCCCCGCTGGTGCCCGGCACCCCCGACCCGGTGAAGGACGCCGACGAGGTGGTGGCCTTCGCCAAGGAGTACGGCGTGCCGATCGCCATCAAGGCGGCGTTCGGCGGCGGCGGCCGCGGCATGAAGGTGGCCCGCACCATCGAAGAGATCCCCGAGCTGTTCGAGTCGGCCACCCGTGAGGCCGTCGCGGCGTTCGGCCGCGGCGAGTGCTTCGTCGAGCGCTACCTGGACAAGCCGCGCCACGTCGAGGCGCAGGTGATCGCCGACCAGCACGGCAACGTCATCGTGGCCGGCACCCGCGACTGTTCGCTGCAGCGCCGGTTCCAGAAGCTGGTGGAGGAGGCTCCCGCGCCGTTCCTGACCGACGCGCAGCGCAAGGAGATCCACGAGTCGGCCAAGCGGATCTGCAAGGAGGCGCACTACTACGGCGCCGGAACCGTCGAGTACCTGGTCGGCCAGGACGGCCTGATCTCCTTCCTGGAGGTCAACACCCGTCTGCAGGTCGAGCACCCGGTCACCGAGGAGACCGCAGGCATCGACCTGGTGCTGCAACAGTTCAAGATCGCCAACGGCGAGAAGCTGGACCTCACCGAGGACCCCACGCCGCGCGGGCACGCCATCGAGTTCCGGATCAACGGCGAGGACGCCGGACGCGGCTTCCTGCCCGCACCCGGCCCGGTCACCCGCTACGACATCCCGACCGGGCCCGGCGTCCGGCTGGACTCGGGCGTGGAGGCCGGTTCAGTCATCGGCGGCCAGTTCGACTCGATGCTGTCCAAGCTGATCGTGTACGGCGCCACCCGCGAGGAGGCGCTCGCCCGCTCGCGCCGGGCCCTGGACGAGTTCCACGTCGAAGGCCTGGCCACGGTCATCCCGTTCCACCGCGCCGTGGTGTCCGACCCGGCGTTCATCGGTGACGGCGACGGCTTCTCGGTGCACACCCGCTGGATCGAGACCGAGTGGGACAACACCATCGAACCGTTCACCGGCGGCGAGCCGCTGGACGAAGAGGACGCCCGGCCCCGCCAGAAGGTGGTCGTGGAGGTCGGCGGCCGCCGGCTCGAGGTGTCGCTGCCCGGTGACCTGGCGCTGTCCGGGGGCGGCGCGGCCGACCCGGCCGGTGTCATCCGCAAGAAGCCGAAGGCGCGCAAGCGCGGGGCGCACGCGGGTGCGGCCGCCTCGGGCGACGCGGTGACCGCTCCCATGCAGGGCACCGTCGTCAAGGTCGCCGTCGAGGAGGGCCAGGAGGTTGCCGCGGGCGACCTGGTGGTGGTGCTCGAGGCGATGAAGATGGAGAACCCGGTCACCGCGCACAAGGACGGTGTCATCACCGGACTTGCGGTCGAGCCGGGCGCCGCCATCACTCAGGGCACGGTGCTCGCCGAGATCAAGTAGCGCTGCCTGAGAGTTTTATCAGACAACGTTGTCGGCCCTGGCCATCGCGAGTAGGGTTTCGGTCAAGGTTGAGTTCACAGCCGCCCGGGATACGTCAATGACGTGGGGTAGGCGGAATTCCCTCCTTCTCCGAACGTTGTGCACGTGATTGACGTATCCACAGCAGGAATCCTCCTCGATGGATGGAGTCAGCGATGTCTGTGGCGCAATCTTGGCAGCAAAGCCGCACAGCACAATTCACCGCACGCTGGGGTCCGACGGGCACCCTGATCACGGTGGACGGTGAGCTCGACGCGGCCAACACCGATCAGCTCGTGGCGTACGTGCAGCAGAGCACCAGCCGCTCCCGGCGAATGGTCCTTGACCTCCGCGGCCTGAAATTCATTGGTACCGCAGGCTTTTCGGCGCTGCACCGGATCAACGTGAAATGCTCGGCCGCCCAGGTGTCCTGGGCCATGGCACCGAGTCCGGCGGTGGCCAGGCTGCTTCGGGTCTGCGACCCGGACGGCACCCTGCCGGTGACGACGCAGCGGGCCGAGCCACTGCTGGAACCGCTGTGGGTTGAGGAAGAGTCCCGGCCGCTACTGCAGCTGATCACGGAGCCGCGTTAGCGACTTCGCCAGCAACCGCGACACGTGCATCTGGGAGATGCCGACCCGCTCGGCGATCTGCGTCTGCGTCATCGACTCGAAGAATCGCAGCACCAACACCGTTCGCTCGCGCTCGGGCAGCGCCTCGAGCAATGGACGCAACGATTCCTGATCCTCGATCCGGTCCAGGCCGGTGTCGACGTCGCCGAGGGTGTCCGCGATCGCGCGGGCTTCCTCCTCCTCGCCGCCGCCACCGCTGTCGATGGACAGGGTGTTGTACGAGCTGCCGGCCACCAGGCCCTCGACGACCTCTTCGCGATCCATGTCGAGTTCCGCGGCGAGTTCGGTCGCGGTGGGCGCCCGGCCCAGCCGCTGCGACAGGTCGGCGGTGGCGGTGCCCAGCCGCAGGTGCAGTTCCTTCAGCCGCCGCGGGACCTTGACCGACCAGCTGTTGTCGCGGAAGTGACGGCGGACCTCGCCCATGATCGTGGGCACCGCGAAGGAGACGAAGTCCGAGCCGGCGTCGACGTCGAAGCGGACCACCGCGTTGACCAACCCGACGCGGGCCACCTGAACCAGGTCGTCACGCGGTTCGCCGCGGCCCTCGAAGCGGCGCGCGATGTGATCCGCGAGCGGCAGGCACCGCTCGACGATCTTGTCCCGCTGACGTTGAAATTCCATGGAGTCCGGCGTGGCAGTCGCCAACTCACGGAACATGTCCGGAACATCGGCGTATTCGTTCGGACGCGACACCGAACCGCCGGCAGCTCGCGCTGTCACCTGCTGGAGGCCGCCCGTCGCGCCGTCAGTGTGATGCCGAAGACACTGCCGGTTTCATTGGGTTCGCGACCGTCATGGAAAGTCTGGACGTCATCGGCGAGCGACGTCAGCACATGCCAACTGAAGCTTCCGGGCGCCACCACGTCGTGGGTGTCGCACGCCGCGGAAGCCTCCACCACCAACTGGTCATCCTGCGGATCGACCACCACGATCAGGGTCGCGTCGGGAGTGGCCGAACGAATCAACCGGGTGCACACTTCGTCGACCGCGAGCCGCAGGTCCGCCACCGCATCGAAATCCAGATCCTCGAAGGTGCCGATGGCACCGACCAGGGTGCGCAGCATCGCGAGGTTCTCCAGTCGCGCAGCAACGTGAAGCTCGACGGCGCGGTGGCCGCGCGGACGCTCGTTAGCGTGCAATCCAGCATCCTTCATATGGTCTCCCGGCAATGTTTGACTGACACTACTACTGCTTCGCAGTCGGCCGTGGACCTCGCGTTCGAGCCGGTTAGTCATGATCGCCGCCGGGTATTCGGCCCGCCACGGGCGGGCCTGACACGACCGACACAGTCGCGACGCGCCCATAACGGCGCGTCGCGGTGATCGCCGGGGTCACGCTGGTCATATCGATAGTCGTTGCAGTAGGCATATATGTCGGTGTGTTCGTGATCCTGTTCCCCACGATGGGGTGACCACGCTAACGCAACCGTTCCGGCACTCATCATGGTCCACACCTGATACCCACAAGTCAGCGCCCGTAACCTCGGAATTCGGCTTTCCAGCGGAATTTCACACCCCCCGCGCCGGGGCAGGTCACCGGCTGAAAAGCCGGATGAAGGCTCGCGTGCCGACTAGTTGTCGGCGGGTGTCAGCTGGCCGGCCACTGCCGGTGCACCTCGGGGTGTTCGGCGTACCAGCGATCGGCGATCCGGCGAATCCTGCGGTGTTCCACCGCAAGCCAGACCAGCCCGAGCACCGCGGCGATGACCGCGACGATCCCCGCCGTCATGCCCTCGTGGTGATGTCCGCTGCCGAAGGCCGCGAGACTGCCGCAGGCCCCGATCACGCCTGCGACCACTAAGAGATACCCGGGCCAGTGCAGGACGTCGATCAGCGACTCGCCGGCGAGCGGCCGCGTGGTCCTCAGATGGTCGACGGGGTCGTGATAGGTGTCTCCCATAGCTGCTCCTCACCGCACCATCAACGTTAGATCGCGGGAGGACAAACCTAAAGGGCCAGTACCGGACCGGCGATCGGAGCAACGCCCATGGCGACCATCAGCGCCATCGCGGTCAGCAGGAACCAGCCCGCGCCGTGCCATCCCCACCACGTGCCCCGGGCCTTCCACACCAGATAGGTGCGCACGAACGCCCAGATCCCGGCGGCCAGCGCGATCAGCGGGCCTCCGAACGCCAGCAGGGTGCGCTGCGGCGCGCCGCACGCCACCGTGTCCACGCTGACTCCCGGGCAGGTGCTCACCCACACCGCGGCGATCACGAGGAAGCCGACAGCGGCAAGCGTGGACAGCACGGCAAATCGGATGGCCGCGTGCACCTCGCCGTCTTCCTGACCCAAGCGGTCACCGCCGGACCGAGCATCCGCTTTCTGCATGGTTGGTCACCTCCCTCAGGGGCCCGCGCTTAGTTCATCGCTCGCTACGTCGCATTAGTTACCGGGCATCATCACCGCGCTGGTAGCAGCGGAAGGCGCACGGAAACAAATACCCCGCGGCAAACGGCGATAAACGGGATCGAGGTGAGGTCAAGGCCTAGCGCAGGGCCCGCAGAGCCCCGCGGACGGCGGACAGGGCGGCGTCGATCTCCGCGCGCGAGACGGTCAGCGCCGGACGGAACCGGACGCCGTCGCGCCCCGAGGGCAGCACGATCACCGCCCGGCGCCACAGCATGCGGATCAGCTCGTCGCGGTCGGCGGTGGTCGGCACGCTGAAGGCACACATCAGGCCGCGGCCGCGGGGGTCGAGCACCAGGCCGGGAAATTCGTCGGCCAGCTCGTCGAGGCGCGCGTGCAGGTAGGCCCCCTGTTCGGCGGCCCGGTCGAACAGTCCGTCGGCCTCGATCACCTCCAGGATGCGGCGGGCGCGCACCATGTCGGCCAGGTTGCCGCCCCACGTCGAGTTCACCCGGGAGGACACCGCGAACACGTTGTCGCGGACCTCGTCGACCCGGCGGCCGGCCATGATGCCGCACACCTGGGTCTTCTTGCCGAACGCCACCACGTCGGGTCGCACGCCCAATTGCTGGTAGGCCCAAGGCGTTCCGGTCAGGCCGCAGCCGGTCTGCACCTCGTCGACGATCAGCAAGGCGTCGTACTCGTCGCACAGATCGCGCATGGCGGCGAAGAACTCCGGCCGGAAGTGACGGTCGCCGCCCTCGCCCTGGATGGGTTCGGCCACGAAGCAGGCGATGTCGTGCGGGTGCGCCTCGAAGGCGGCGCGGGCCTGCCGCAGCGACTCGGTCTCCAGCGTCGCCATGGCCGCGCCGCCCAGGCCGGGCCGGAGGAACGGGGCGTCGATGCGGGGCCAGTCGAACCGGGGGAAGCGGGCCACGGTGACCGGCTTGGTGTTGGTCAGCGACAGCGTGTATCCGCTGCGGCCGTGGAACGCGCCGCGCAGGTGCAGCACCCGGGTGCCCAGCGCGGGATCGATCCCGCGCGCCTCGTTGAACCGGCTCTTCCAGTCGAACGCCACCTTGAGCGCGTTCTCCACCGCGAGTGCGCCGCCGTCGACGAAGAACAGGTGCGGTAGCGCCGGGTCACCCAGCACTCGGGCGAAGGTCTGCACGAAGCGGGCCATCGCCACCGAGTAGACGTCGGAGTTGCTGGGCTTGTTCAGGGCGGCCTGCGCCAGTTCGGCGCGAAACTCCTGGTCATCGGCCAGCGCGGGGTGGTTCATGCCCAGCGCCGATGACGCGAAGAAGGTGAACATGTCCAGGTAGCGCCGGCCGTCGCGGGCGTCGTACAGGTAGGAGCCGGCGGAGCGGGCCAGATCGAGCACGAAATCGAAGCCGTCGACCAGAATGCTGCGCGCGAGCACCTCGTGGACCCGGTCGGGCGCCGTGCGGGTGAAGCGTTCGAGGGTGGCGGTCATGGCCTCATCGTAGCCGATTTTTACGGAATCATGAGCGTTATACCGTATATTTTATGGTATTCGTTGCCTATCAGCGTAAAAAGTATTCAATATGATGGTGCTCCGTGTCCTGACGTTCGCCGTCGTCCGGATCCGCTGCAGCAGGTCCTCCAGCGCCCGGGCGGACGGAACGCGCACCAGCAGGACGTAGCTTTCCTCGCCGGCCACCGAGTGACACGATTCGATCTCCTCGATGTGCTCGAGGCGGGCGGGCGCATCATCGGGTTGAGAGGGATCCAAGGGAGTGATGGCCACGAACGCCGACAGCAGGTGTCCGACCGCCTCCGGGTCGACGCGCGCCGCGTATCCCGCGATGACCCCGCGTGCCTCGAGCCTGCGCACCCGCGACTGCACCGCCGAGACCGACAGCCGCGCGCTGGCGGCCAGCTCCGCCAGCGTCGCACGGCCGTCGGCGACCAGCTCGCGCACCAGAATCCGGTCGACCTCGTCGAGCGTCTCACTCATGGCCGGAGACTATCGCAGGAACGGCCCGTCGTGACCCGCACGAAATGGCTGGAAACCTGGCAGCTCCGGGCGCAGTTCGCCGCGGGCCTGTCGGCGATGTATGCGGCCGAGGTGCCCGCCTACGGCACCCTGGTCGAGGTCAGCGAGCGGGTCAACGCCGATTACGCGGCGCGTCATGCCGATGCCGAACGCTTCGGCTCGCTGCGGCGGGTCACCGCCGAGCGGCACGGCGCCATCCGGGTGGGCAGCCCGGCCGAACTGGCCGCCGTCGCAGACCTTTTCGCCGCGTTCGGCATGCTGCCGGTGGGCTTCTACGACCTGCGTCGCGCGGCGTCACCCGTCCCCGTGGTCTCGACCGCCTTCCGGCCCATCGACGCAACCGAGTTGTCGCGCAACCCGTTCCGGGTGTTCACCTCGCTGCTGGCCACCCGCGACCCGCGCTACTTCGACCGCGACCTGCGCCGCCGCGTCGACACCTTCCTGGAGCGGCGCCGGCTGTTCGACCCCGCGGTGGTGGCGCGGGCGCGGGTCATCGCCGCCGAGGGTGGCTGCGATGCCGACGAGGCGCGGCCGTTCGTCGCGGCGGCGGTGGCGGCCTTCGCGTTGTCCGGCGAGCCGATCGAGCGATCGTGGTATGACGAATTGGCGGGCGTCTCCGCGGTGGCCGCCGACATCGCGGGTGTCGGCTCGACCCACATCAACCACCTGACGCCGCGGGTGCTCGACATCGACGACCTGTACCGGCGGATGACCCGGCGCGGCATCACCATGATCGACGCCATCCAGGGGCCGCCCCGCACCGACGGGCCGGCGGTCCTGTTGCGCCAGACGTCTTTTCGTGCCCTGGCCGAGCCGCGCCGCTTCCGGGGTGACGACGGCCGCATCACCGAGGGGACGCTGCGGGTGCGCTTCGGCGAGGTGGAGGCCCGCGGCGTCGCGCTGACACCCAAGGGCCGGGAACGCTACGACGCCGCGATGGCCGCCGCCGACCCGGCCGCGGCGTGGGCGAACCACTTCCCGCGCACCGACGCGCAGATGGCCGCCGCGGGACTGGCCTACTACCGCGGCGGCGACCCGTCGGCGCCGATCGTCTACGAGGACTTCCTGCCCGCGTCGGCGGCGGGTATCTTCCGGTCGAACCTGGAATCGCCGGCCGGCTTCGGAAACAGTTGCGCCGTCGACGATTCCGGCTACGACGCCCAGCGGCTGGCCGGGTCCATCGACCGTGAGATCTACGACCCCTACCCGCTTTACGAAGCGCTCTCCCAGGAGGCACCGCAATGACCATGCCGACCGCCGATGACCTGCGCGCCCGGGTGCGGGATGCCTTGCGGGCGATGGGGGCCGAGATCGCTCTCGGTGAGCCGGACGCCCACGGCATGCCGGCCAGCACACCGATCACCGGTGAGGTGCTGTTCACCGTCGCGCCCACCACTCACGAGCAGGCCGAGCGGGTGATATCCGAAGCCGCGCAATCGTTTTCGGCGTGGCGCGCCACCCCGGCCCCGGTTCGCGGCGCGCTGGTGGCGCGGCTCGGCGAGCTACTGACCGAGCACAAGGACGAGCTGGCCACCCTGGTGACGCTCGAGGTGGGCAAGATCAGCTCCGAGGCCGCCGGCGAGGTGCAGGAGATGATCGACATCTGCCAGTTCGCCGTCGGCCTGTCGCGTCAGCTCTATGGCCGCACCATCGCTTCGGAGCGCCCCGGCCACCGACTGCTGGAGACCTGGCACCCGCTCGGCGTCGTCGGGGTGATCACCGCGTTCAACTTCCCGGTCGCGGTCTGGGCCTGGAACGCCGCTCTGGCCCTGGTGTGCGGGGATCCGGTGGTGTGGAAGCCCTCGGAGCTGACGCCGTTGACGGCGCTGGCCACCCAGTCCCTGATCGCCCGGGCCGCAGCCGATGTGGGCGCCCCGCCCGCGGTGAGCTCCCTGGTACTGGGCGACCGCGACCTGGGCGAGCTGCTGGTGGACGACCCCCGGATCGCGCTGGTGTCCGCGACCGGTTCGGTCCGGATGGGCCGGGCCGTCGGCCCCCGCGTCGCCGCCCGGTTCGGGCGGGCGCTGCTGGAACTGGGCGGCAACAACGCCGCCATCGTGACGCCGTCGGCCGACCTGGACCTCGCGGTGCGGGCGGTGGTGTTCGCCGCGGCCGGCACCGCCGGTCAACGCTGCACCAGCCTGCGTCGGCTGATCGTGCACCGCTCGGTCGCCGACGAGGTCGTCGCGCGCGTGGCGTCCGCCTTCGCACAGCTCCGGATCGGCGACCCGGCCGCGCCGGGCACCCTCGTCGGGCCGCTGATCCACGAGACCGCCTACCGCGACATGGTGGGCGCGCTGGAGCAGGCGCGCGCCGACGGCGGTGCGGTCATCGGCGGCGCGCGCACCCACCCCGGCGTCGCCGAACACCCGAGTTCCTACTACGTCGCGCCGGCCCTGGTCCGGATGCCCGCGCAGACGGCCATCGTGGCGGCCGAGACGTTCGCGCCCATACTCTACGTGCTGACCTACGACCGGCTGGATGACGCGATCGCACTCAATAATGCTGTGCCACAGGGCCTTTCGTCGGCCATCTTCACCACCGACCTGCGCGAGGCCGAGCGGTTCCTGGCCGAATCCGACTGCGGAATCGCCAATGTCAACATCGGCACGTCCGGCGCGGAGATCGGCGGCGCGTTCGGCGGTGAGAAGGAAACCGGCGGCGGACGCGAATCCGGCACCGACTCGTGGAAGGCCTACATGCGCCAAAGTACCAATACCGTCAATTATTCCGGCGAGTTGCCGCTGGCCCAGGGCGTGGAGTTCGGATAATCCAATGTGGCCGTCGTCTCATGTCGTATGAGTACTATCTGACACATGCCGACAGCCCGCAGGCGCTTGTCCCCCGAGGATCGACGCGCTGAGCTGCTCGCTTTAGGGGCAGAGGTCTTCGGGAAGCGACCCTACGACGAGGTCCGCATCGATGAGATCGCGGAACGCGCCGGGGTGTCGCGGGCCCTGATGTACCACTACTTCCCGGACAAGCGAGCATTTTTCGCGGCGGTGGTCAAAGACGAGGCCGACCGCTTGTACGAGAACACCAACATGGACGACGCCACCGGCCTGACCATGTACGAAGAGGTCCGGACCGGTGTGATGGCCTACATGGCCTACCACGAGCAGAACCCCGAGGCCGCGTGGGCCGCGTACGTCGGCCTGGGCCGTTCCGACCCCGTCCTGTTGGGCGTCGACGACGAAGCCAAGAACCGGCAGCTCGAGCACATCATGACCCGCATCACCGACCTGCTGGCAGCCAAGGTGCCGGGGACGAAGCTGGAACCCGACGTCGAGCGCGACCTGCGGGTGATCTGCCACGGTTGGCTGGCGTTCACCTTCGAGCTGTGCCGGCAGCGCATCATCGATCCCAGCACCGACGCCGATCGCCTCGCCGACGCCTGCGCGCACTCACTGTTCGACGCCATCGCCCGGGTGCCCGAGATTCCCGAGGAGCTGTCCCACGCGATGGCGACCGCGCGCCTCGAGCCGCGCTAGCCGATGCCTTGTCGGTGCCCGTTGGCACCATGGATAGGTGAGCACTCGCGCTGATTCCGGGCCGCCCGGCCGTTCCGACCCGTTGGGCCGGTTCAGCGCGATCACCCGCGAGTGGTTCACCAGCACCTTCGACACCCCCACCGCCGCCCAGGCCGAGGCCTGGAACGCGATCGCCGACGGCCACAACACCCTGGTGATCGCCCCGACCGGCTCGGGTAAGACGCTGGCGGCGTTCCTGTGGGCGCTGGACAGCCTGGCCGGGTCGACGGAGCGCCCGCCCGGCACCCGCGTGCTCTACGTCTCCCCGCTCAAGGCGCTGGCCGTCGACGTCGAGCGCAACCTGCGCACTCCCCTGGCCGGCCTCACCCGCATCGCCGAGCGCCAGGGTCTGCCGGCCCCGGACATCAGCGTCGGGGTCCGGTCCGGCGACACCCCGCCCGCCGCCCGTCGCCAGCTGATCAACCGCCCGCCCGACGTGCTGATCACCACACCCGAGTCGCTGTTTCTGATGCTCACCTCGGCCGCGCGCGAGACGTTGGCCGGCGTGCAGACGGTGATCGTGGACGAGATCCACGCCATCGCCGGCGGCAAGCGCGGCGCGCACCTGGCCGTGTCGCTGGAGCGCCTCGACGCGCTGCGGGAGGACAAGCCCGCCCAGCGCATCGGGTTGTCGGCCACGGTGCGCCCGCCCGAGGAACTCGCCCGGTTCCTGTCCGGGCAGGCGCCGACCACCATCGTGGCCCCGCCGTCGGCCAAGACGGTCGAGCTCACCGTGCAGGTGCCGGTGCCCGACATGGCCAACCTGGCCAACAACACCATCTGGCCCGACGTGGAGAACCGCCTGGTCGACCTGATCGAATCGCACAATTCCACCATCGTCTTCGCCAACTCGCGCCGGCTGGCCGAGCGACTTACCGCGCGCCTCAACGAGATTCACGCCGAACGCGGCGGAGTCGAACTGTCCACGGACGCCAATCCGAAGGTGGCCGGCGGCGCGCCGGCGCACATCATGGGCAGCGGCCAGACCTACGGCGCCGACCCGAGACTGGCCCGTGCCCACCACGGGTCGGTCAGCAAGGAACAGCGCGCCCTGGTCGAAGAGGATCTCAAACGCGGAACCCTCAAGGCGGTGGTGGCCACCTCGAGCCTGGAGCTGGGTATCGACATGGGCGCCGTCGATCTGGTGATCCAGGTGGAGGCGCCGCCGTCGGTGGCCAGCGGCCTGCAGCGCATCGGCCGGGCCGGCCACCAGGTGGGCGAGGTCTCGCAGGGCGTGCTGTTCCCCAAGCACCGCACCGATCTGATCGGCTGCGCGGTCAGCGTGCAGCGCATGCTGACTGGCCAGATCGAAACCATGCGGGTGCCCGCCAATCCGCTCGACATCCTGGCGCAGCAGACCGTGGCGGCGGCCGCACTGGAACCGCTGGACGCCGACCGGTGGTTCGACACGGTCCGGCGGGCCGCCCCGTTCGCGGCGCTGCCGCGCAGCGTGTACGAGGCCACCCTGGACCTGTTGAGCGGCAAGTACCCGTCCACCGAATTCGCCGAGCTACGACCGCGATTGGTCTACGACCGCGACACCGGCACGCTCACCGCGCGGCCCGGCGCGCAGCGGCTGGCCGTGACCTCCGGCGGCGCCATCCCCGATCGCGGGCTGTTCACCGTCTACCTCGCCTCCGAATCCGAAAAGCCTTCGCGAGTAGGCGAACTCGAAGAGGAGATGGTCTACGAGTCGCGTCCCGGCGACGTCATCTCGCTGGGCGCCACCAGCTGGCGCATCACCGAGATCACCCATGACCGGGTACTGGTCATCCCCGCCCCCGGCCAGCCGGCCCGGTTGCCGTTCTGGCGCGGCGACGGCCTGGGCCGCCCGGCCGAGCTGGGCGCCGCGCTCGGCGCCTTCACCGGCGAGCTCGCCGGGCTGAAGCGTGAGGCGTTCGACAAACGTTGCGCCGGACTGGGTTTCGACGCGTACGCCACCGACAACCTGTGGGGCCTGATCGACGAGCAGCGCAACGCCGCGGGCGTGGTGCCCACCGACACCACCCTGCTGGTCGAGCGGTTCCGCGACGAACTGGGCGACTGGCGGGTGATCCTGCACTCGCCGTACGGGCTCCCGGTGAACGGACCGCTGGCGCTGGCGGTGGCCCGCCGGCTGCGCGAGCGCTACGGCATCGACGAAAAACCCACCGCGTCCGACGACGGCGTCGTGGTGCGCCTGCCGGATACCGTTTCCGACACCGGCGACACGCCGCCCGGGGCCGACCTTTTCGTCTTCGACGCCGAGGAGATCGACCCGATCGTCACCGCCGAGGTGGGCGGCTCGGCGCTGTTCGCGTCGCGGTTCCGCGAGTGCGCGGCCCGCGCCCTGCTGCTGCCCCGCCGGCACCCGGGCCGCCGCTCACCGCTGTGGCAGCAGCGGCAGCGCGCCGCCCAGCTGCTGGAGGTGGCCCGCAAATACCCCGACTTCCCGGTGGTGCTTGAGACCATCCGCGAATGCCTGCAGGACGTCTACGACGTCCCGGCCCTGACGCTGCTGATGACCGGCATCGCGCAGCGGCGGGTGCGGCTGCTCGAGGTCGAGACGCAGCGCCCGTCGCCGTTCGCGGCGTCGCTGCTGTTCGGCTACGTCGGCGCCTTCATGTACGAAGGCGACAGCCCGCTGGCCGAGCGCCGGGCCGCCGCGCTGTCGCTGGACAGCACGCTGCTGGCCGAGCTGCTGGGCCGGGTGGAGCTGCGCGACCTGCTCGATCCGGAGATCATCGCCGGCACCGGCCGCCAGCTGCAACACCTCGCGCCGGACCGGGCCGCCCGCGACGCCGAGGGCGTCGCCGACCTGCTGCGGCTGCTGGGCCCGCTGACCGAGGAGGAGGTGGCCGCCCGCACTGACGTCGCCGACGGCAAAAACGTTGCCGGCTGGCTGGAAGGGCTGCGCGCGGCCCGGCGCGCGCTGACGGTGTCGTTCGCCGGCCGCAGCTGGTGGGTGGCCATCGAGGACATCGGCCGGCTGCGCGACGGCATCGGCATCGCGGTTCCGCTGGGCGTGCCGGCCGCCTTCACCGAGGAGGTGGCCGACCCGCTGGGCGAATTGCTGGGCCGCTACGCGCGCACCCACACCCCGTTCACCACCGGCGAGGCCGCGGCCCGGTTCGGGCTGGGGCTGCGGGTGACCGCCGACATCTTGGGCCGGCTGGCCGGTGACGGCCGGCTGGTGCGCGGCGACTTCGTCGCCGCGGCCGAAATGCCCGGCGCCCCGGTGGCCGGGGGCGAGCAGTGGTGTGACGCCGACGTGCTGCGCATCCTGCGGCGGCGGTCGCTGGCCGCGCTGCGGGCCCAGGTCGAGCCGGTCAGCACGGCCGCCTACGGCCGGTTCCTGCCAGCCTGGCATCGGGTGGGCGCGGCCGAATCATCGCGCTCGCCAAGCCATTCCGGTCTCGACGGCCTGATGACTGTGATCGATCAGCTGGCCGGGGTGAGGATGCCCGCTTCGGCGATCGAGCCGCTGGTGCTCGCCCCTCGGATCCGCGACTACTCCCCCGCGCTGCTCGATGAGCTGCTCGCCACCGGCGAGGTCACCTGGTCGGGTGCCGGGTCGATCTCCACCGGCGACGGCTGGATCGCGCTGCACCCCAGCGAATCCGCGCCGTTGACGCTGCCCGGGCCGGCCGACATCGAACTGGGCGACGCCCACCGTGCCGTCCTGGACACGCTCGCGCCGGGGGGCGCCTACTTCTTCCGCCAGCTCACGCAGGGCGGGATGCCCGAGTCCGAGCTCAAATCCGCTCTGTGGGAACTGATCTG
The DNA here is from genome assembly GCF_001672755.1 of Mycobacterium colombiense. Lineage (GTDB taxonomy): Bacteria > Actinomycetota > Actinomycetes > Mycobacteriales > Mycobacteriaceae > Mycobacterium > Mycobacterium colombiense_C. Next base: position 27,409 of record NZ_LZKI01000125.1, read on the forward strand.
GGCCGGCTGGATCACCGGCGACACCTTCGCCCCGGTGCGCGCCCTGCTCGGGGGCACCGGCACCCGCAAGCGCTCCGCGCCCGCCCACCGGTCGCACCGCCCGCCGCGACTGAGCCGATACAGCATCGCGCACCCGCAGTCACGCCCCGCCGACCCGACCGTGGCCGGCCGGTGGTCGATCCTGCCCGCCCCGGAACCGGACTCCACGCTGCGCGCCCACTACCAAGCCGAGCTTCTGCTGGGCCGCCACGGCGTGCTGACCCGGGGCGCGGTGACCGCCGAGGGCGTGCCCGGCGGGTTCGCCACCCTGTACAAGGTGCTGAGCACCTTCGAGGACGCCGGCCGCTGCCAGCGCGGCTACTTCATCGAGTCGCTGGGCGGCGCGCAGTTCGCGGTCGCGTCGACCGTCGACCGGCTGCGCGCCTACTCCGACGGAATCGACCCGGAACGGCCCGAGTACCGGGCGATCGCGCTGGCCGCCGCGGACCCGGCCAACCCCTACGGCGCCGCGCTGCCCTGGCCCGCCCCTCGCGGCGACGGCTCGGGGTCCGGGGGCCCGGGGGCACGCCCGGGCCGCAAGGCCGGTGCGCTGGTGGTGCTCGTGGACGGCGAGCTGGCCTGGTTCCTCGAGCGGGGCGGGCGGTCGTTGCTCACCTTCACCGACGACCCCGCCGCGAATCACGCCGCGGCGACGGCGCTGGCGGATCTGGTCACATCCCGACGCGTCGCGTCGATCCTGGTCGAACGCATCGACGGGGTGCCGGCCCTGCAACCCCGCGCGGACGTGCCCGGCCCGGCCGACGCGCTCTCCGACGCCGGCTTCGCCCGCACACCGCGCGGAATGCGGCTGCGCTGACATGCCCGAAGGCGACACCGTCTGGCACACCGCGGCCGTGCTGCGCGAGCACCTGGTCGGCGGCACCCTGACCCGCTGCGACATCCGGGTGCCGCGGTTCGCCACCGTCGATCTCAGCGGCCAGGTGGTCGACGAGGTGCTCAGCCGCGGCAAGCACCTGTTCATCCGCGTGGGAGCCGCCAGCATTCACTCGCACCTGAAGATGGACGGGAGCTGGCGGGTCAGCAACCGCCCGGTACGGGCCGACCACCGCGCGCGCATCATCCTGGAGACCGACAGCGTCCGCGCCGTCGGCGTGGACCTCGGCGTGCTGGAGGTCCTGGAGCGCGAGCGTGACGGTGACGCCGTCGCGCATCTGGGCCCCGATCTGCTGGGCGAGGATTGGGATCCCGCGCTCGCCGCCGCCAACCTGACGGCCGACCCGGACCGGCCGATCGCCGAGGCGCTGCTGGACCAGCGGGTGCTGGCCGGGGTCGGCAACGTCTACAGCAACGAATTGTGTTTCCTTTCCGGGCATCTGCCCACCGCGCCGGTGCGCGACGTCGCCAACCCCCATCGGCTGGTCTCGCGCGCGCGGGACATGTTGTGGCTCAATCGCTTCCGCTGGAACCGGTGCACCACCGGCGACACCCGGACCGGACGGCAACTGTGGGTCTACGGGCGATCCGGGCAGGCCTGCCGCCGCTGCGGCACCCGGATCAACTTCGACGACTCCGGGGAACGGGTGACGTACTGGTGCCCGTCCTGCCAGCGCTGAGGCCAGCCGCTGGTCCTGATGGCGGCGACCCGCTGCGCCCGGCTTCGCCGCGCTTGCGATCGCCGCTAATCCTGACGGGCGTGCGCGAGGAAGAACTGGGCGATGGCCTCGGACCCGTCGAGCGCGCGGGTGGTGGGGCCGATGACGGCCGCGGGCAGATATTGCTTGCCGCCCGGCCAGGTGTGGCCGCCGCTGTCGATCTTGTAGAACACCACACCGGTGTTCGCCGCGCATCCCGTGGACTCGTAGCGGTGCACGACGGTGCCGTCGCGGACGTCGGGGAGCGCCTCCAAGGCCGGCTCGCCCGGGCACCCATCGGCCGAGCGCCATTTGGCGACCATGGTGTCCGCCGAGATGGAGTGGCTGACTCCGCCGCGGCCGCGCACCACCCCACCCTTGAAGGGCACCAGCGGGTCGGCCGTCCCGTGGGCTTCCCACACCGACACCGGGTGTGACGGATTGCAGGCCACCCCCACGCCCAGGGTGCCGGCCACCGGGGCGACCGCCGCGAAGAGGTCGGCGCGGTCGCATGCCAGCCGGTTGGTCATGAAGCCGCCGTTGGACATCCCGGTGACGAAGACGTGCCCCGGCGCGATGCCGTAGTCGTTCTGCAGCTTGTTCACCAGCCCGACCAGGAAGGCCACATCGTCGATGTGGCGGCGATCGGCGGGCGAGGCGCCGCGCCCGTCCGCCCAGCTCTTGTCGTAGCCGTCGGGGTAGGCCACCAACAGGTTGTGGGCGTCAGCAACGGTGTCGAAGCCCGTCAGGCCGCGTTGCGAGATCCCGGTGCCGCCGCCCCCGTGCAAACTGAGCACCAGCCCGACGGGGTCGCCCGCCGGCACGTGCAACATGTAGGTTCGGTCCATGCCGCCGGATCGAAAAGTGCCGGAAATGTCTCGAGCGCTGGCCGCCGACACGTGCCGCACACCGCAGCCGACCACGCATATCGCCACCACAGCGAGCCACAGCCACCGCGCGTATGCCATGTCGTCAGATCACCGACGGCGCGTCGACGAGGGCTCGCCGGTAACGCGTGTCCGACGGCGGAGCAAACCCTTGTGTGGCACACACCGCATTATCGGTGATACCACGCCGGGCGACGCCCCGACATGCAAGCATTCGAACTAGCCCCGCCTTCAGCAAGCAACGGCACTTCTGTTCCACGGGAGTATCAGAAATGACGACCACCCAGATACGCAAGCCCACGCGGCCGCTATCGCTCTTGGCGATCGCCGTGGCGCCGGTGGCCGGGTTGCTCGGCGTGCTGGCCGTGTCCGCCACCGCGCACGCCACGTCTCCCGATGACGCCTTCCTGGCCGCGCTGAAAGCCAAAGGCATCAATTACGAGTCACCCGACGCCGCGGTCAACTCCGGGCACACCGTGTGTCACGAACTCGATATGGGCCAGACACCGGAACAGGTCGCCAACAATGTGCTGTCCAGCAGCACGCTGGACAGCTATCACGCCGGCTATTTCGTCGGGGTCAGCATCAAGGCTTATTGCCCGAAATACGCGGACGCGGCGGCATCGTCCGGGTCCTGAAATTTACCGCCGGTTGACAGGCTCGTGACGCAATCGCGGATAAAATTTGAGGTATCCGAAACGAAGAATTCCAAGGCCGAAAATGATTCCGAGACTTTTTGTCGGTGTTGTGGGTATCGCGATCGCACTCGGCGTTTCCAGCGCGGCCACGGCATCGGCCAGCACCGATCCCAACCCCTTCAGCCATCTCAGCTGCGCCTGCCAGGATTCCGATCCACCTGGTAGCCCGGGCCTGCGGGACAAGATCAATCAGGGCATCCACCAAGGCATTTCGACCCCGTCCGTGGCGGGGTGACCCGCCGCGGCCTACAGCCAGTCGCGACGCCGAAACATCACGTAGAGCACCACCATCAAGACGAGTATCACGCCGGTACTGGCCGCGAATCCCGCGTGCGTGCCGAAGCCCGGGTAGGGCACGTTCTGCCCGTAGAAGCCCGTGATCGCCGTCGGCACGGCGATGATGGCCGCCCATCCCGTCAGCTTCTTCATGACAATGTTCAACCGGGCGTCCTGCAGCGACAGGTTGGTCTCGAAAATCGTTGTGATCATGTCGCGCAACGATTCCGTCCATTCGGACACCCGCAGCACGTGGTCGTACAGGTCGGCGTACAGCGGATCCAGCCGGCGATCGGAGCCGTCCGAAACACGATGATGCGCAATCGCATTGACGACCTCGCGCATGGGCAGGGCGATCCGGCGCAGGTTCACCAGATCCCTGCGCAGCCGGAAGGTGCGGCGCTGAAAGATTCCCTTGCGGGGCCTGCCGTCGAACAACTCGTCCTCGATCGCTTCGATGCAGTCATCCAGGGCCTCCACGGCGGTGAAATGGCTGTCGACCACCACGTCGAGCAGGCCGTGCACCAACGCGCCGACACCGTAGCTCTGGCCGCCGATCTCCTGCCATCGCCGGGTCACCTGCGTCATGTCGAAGTCGGGCGTCAGGCGCACCGTGATCAGCCCCTGCGGCAGCACGAATCCCGAAATGCGTTGCATCGACAGCATCCGCTCCCCGGTGTCGGCGGTATCCGTTGCGACATCGACGGCGTAGACGGTGAAGAAGGTGTGGCTTTCGTAGGCGGTGGCCTTGACCCGCTCGGCGGCCGCCACGGCGTCTTCGACCGCCCAGCGGTTGAGGCCGAGTTCGTCGGCCAGCCCGCACAGCGTGTCATGGTCCGGTTCGCACAGGTCGGCCCACACCAGCGTGTCGGGTTCGGTGAGGTAGTCCGAGATCTTGTCGAACTCGAAATCGTCCTGCGCATTGCCGCCGCGCCACACCCGGCCCTGGATACTCGAAGCGATCTGCATCACGACATCTTCTCAATCGTTGTTCACGATCGGTAAACCCGCCAGCCACTCGCTGGCGCAGCGGCCGCCGACTATCCGTGATGGTCTTGACGTCACGGGGCCGTCAGGCCGATCCGGGAGATTCGGTGAGCAGGTGGGTGACATGGAGCAATCAAACCGGTTGCAGCTCAAGACATATCGGGCTGTGTCCGAGCACGTCGACGGCGCCTGGTGGCCGCGGTCGACGAACCTGGCCGTTGAGCTGCCCGGCCTGGTGGCCTCGCTGTCCGACCGGCTGGGGCAGATCGTCATGGTGGGCTACCGCCGCAACGCCTGGCACGAGACACCGCCGCTGGTCGAAATCGACAGGCACACAATCGAATTGCTGGGCTTTATCAATGACGAGGAGGCCAGCGTCATCGTGATGGGCGAGAACGGCCGCCACATCACCCTGCACGTCATCCGACCGGACACCGACGAGGACGTCGCCCGCCGGGCACTCGACGCGGTGCGGGCACCCGCTGAGACCGTGGTGTCCCCGGCCGTCCGGGTCACCGTGGGGCGATCGGTGGCGGACGTGGCCGACAAGCTGGCCCGTCACGAGGGGCTCGGTGACGAGCGGCGCACCGCTCAGATCAGGCGCTGGTGCGAGGAGACGGCGCAACGATTCATTGACGCGCCGGTGCAGACCTTCGTCCCCATCCTCGTCGAACACATCGTCCGCAACCGCATGATGGAGTCGCCCAACCAGCGCTATCCCGCCGACGGCGGCCTGTTCATCACGGTGCCGGGCAGCTCCGCACCGTATTCAATATCGTCGTAGTCGCGTCCCCCCTTGCGCCGGCGACCGTTCGCCGAGCCGCCCGCCGGGCGCGCCGGGACCATCGGCAGCATGGGGGTCTGCCCGGCGCCAGGGGGCAGCGCGGAGACCGCTGACACCAGCTGCACCGGCGCCGACGATCCCAGCATCCCCACCGTCGCGGGCGGCATGGTCAGGTTGCCGAGCGAGATGCCGATGCCCAGCGTCGCGCGCGGCGCCAGGGATCCGGCGGCGTTGACCGCGCTGATCAGCTGCGTCTCGGCCGACGACAGCGCGGCCGTGCCTTCGGCCAGGCCGCCGAAGATGTCGCCGGCCACACCTCCCTGCAGGGCCTGCGCGGTGTTGAACTGGGCGAGGTAGCTGAGCAGGTTGATCGGCATTCCACCCGCGAGTTCCTGCCAGCCCCAGACGCTCCAATACCTGAACCAGCCCGAGTCGGGATCCAGGCCGAAGGCGCTGGAGGTGGCGAGATCCTGGCTCGCCCCCAGGTTGGCGGCCGTCATCGTGCCCGAGTTGACGGTGTCCGAGGCGGGCACGATGGCGGCTTGGGTCGTCACGCCCGAAGGATTGGCGACCTGCGGCGGCGGCGTGAACGAGGGCGCTCGGACGGTGCTCGCCGAGGTCGCGGCGTAGCGGACCAGCGCCGCCGAGTTGTTCACCCACATGGTGGTGTACTCGGCTTCGGTTTCGGCGATCGCCGGGTAGTTGATCCCGAAGAAGTTGGTGGCCAACAACATCGCCAGGCGAGCGCGGTTGGCGGCCACCACCGAGGGATGTACCACCGTCCAGTGCGTCAACTCGAATGCCGCGGTCATCACCTGCACCGAGGTGGCGACCTCCTGGCACTGCTGCGCGGTGACGCGCAGCCAGTCCAGATAGGGCTCCAGCGCTTGGGCCATCGCTGAGGCGGACGGGCCGTGCCACGTCGTCATCAGCCACGACAGCTCCGCGCTGTAGCCGGCGGCGGATTGCTCGAGCTCCATGCTGAGCTCCTGCCAGGCGCCGGCGGCCGCGATCCATGACCATGCTCCGGGCCCAGCGTGGATCAGCGCCGAAGTGACCTCCGGCGGCAGCATCCCGAAATCCATGAACCTTTACCTTGGAGAAGAACGTGGGTGGGGCGAACGCCGTGCATTGGCCCGTCCGGCAATTCGCGAGTGGGTGGCGATAAGGCATCGCGGTGTCCCGCTGCCGGTCACCGTTGACCGCGAGGTTCGGCGTCCGCAGTCGTGGGGCACCATTGACGTCATCCCGCAGATGGGTTGCGAGGCATCACTTTGCCCTTGACCTCCCGGCCCACGGCAACGTCCTCGTACTTCTGCTGTTTGCGCTTGCGCCAGCCCGTGCCCGCCGAGCCCGTGGTCGGCGGCACCATCATCGGCATCAGAGGCAGCCCCGATTCGCCCGCCGGCAGCGGCGAGGCCGCCGACGCGAGTTGCACCCCGGTCTGCGTACCCGGCAGCAGCCCCACCACGGCGGGGGGCGCGGTCAGCTTGCCCAGCGACACCCCGACGCCCATCGCGCTTGACGGCGCCATGCCCGCTCCGATGCCTTTGACCGCGTTGGACAGGCTCGCCGAGGCGGCCCCGAGGCCCTCCGACAGGCCGCTGCCGATGTCGCCGCCCACGCTCTGCAGCGCGCTGGCCGACGAGTTCTGCGCCAGGTAGCTGAGCATGTTGATGGGGAACCCGGACGAGATGAACTGGTTACCCCAGGTGCTGAAGTAGCCGAACCACCCGCTGTTGGGGTCGCCGTCGCTGCCGAAGAGGCCGCCGAGCGAGGAGTCCGCTGTAGTCAGGTTCTGGACCACGTTGTTTGCGCCCAAAGCTTGGGCCTGGTTCACCGCCAGCGCTTGCCTGGTCGTTCCGCTCGGGTCCGTGGTGGACAGTGGCGAATTGAACTGCGACAGCTGCGTGGTCGCCTGCGACGAGGTCGCCTGATAGCGGCTCATCGCCGCCGAGTTGTTCGACCACATGGTCTGGTATTCGTCTTCGGCCTGGGCGATGGCCGCGGTGTTTTGGCCGAACCGGTTGGTGGCCAGCAGCTGGCTCAGACGCGTCCGATTGGCGCTGACCACCGACGGGTGAACCACCGTGGCGCGAGCGGTGCTGAACGCCGTCGCGGCGGCCTCGGCCGAGTTAGCCATCTGCGACGACTGTTGGGCGGTCTCGCGTAGCCACTGCAGGTAGGGCTGGATGGACTGCAGCATCGCCGTCGCCGACGAGCCGTCCCACGACTCCATGAGCGACGACAACGTCGACGTATAGGTAGAGACCGAATTCTCCAGCTCGACCGCCAGCTGCTGCCACGCGCCGGCGGCCTCAATCAGCGAGCCCGCTCCCGGCCCGGTGTGGATGAGCGTCGAGGTGACCTCGGGGGGTGCAAAAAGATCCATCACATCTCACAATGCCCACGCTGAGAACGTCCCCAGCAAATTTGCGTTAACCAGGCAACGAAGAACCCTGAAACTCTGCACGTCGAAGCCTGTCACCTGCAGTCGGTACCTCCCAGTTCGACCGCCACGTGTTAGGACACCCTATACCTTTGGCTGAGAGCGATTTGACATTTGCTGGCCAGGGCCGTTTACCCGTCACCCGCCGTCCATCAAACGGTCACCGAGGCGCCGCGGTTCACCGTTATGATCCGGTCCCCCAAGCCGCGACGCTGCATCTCCCGGGTGAAGTCGACCAGTGGCGACGCGAACGCCGCGTAGTCGTCGAAGTGCACCGGGATCGCCTTCGGGAGGGCAAGCATCGCGACCAGTTCGGCGCCCTGGCGGCCGTCCATGGTCACCGTCAGTCCGAACGGGAGCCGGTTTCCCGCGGGCAGTCGGGTGCCCCCGAGGTGCAGCATGCCGGCGTCGATCGGGTCGAACCGCTCGGGAATCTCCTTGAGCTCCTCGATCAGCAGGGTGTCGCCGGAGATGTACAGCCGGCGCCGGGACGAGCCGTCGTCGGCGGCAACGTCCAGCATGGTGCCCATCACCGGCGGGAGCAGGCGCTGACTCCACCCCGGTGCGTGGCGCCCCGGCAGCGACGTGAGGGTGAGCGTGGTGCCGCCCTTCGTGATCGTGTGCTGCTGCCAAGTCCGCAGGCCACGGGCCCGCGCGAAGCCACGCCGATGCAGCCGTTTGGCGGCGTGCGGGGTCGTGACGACGGGCAGTTCGTGGTCGAGGCCCCGCTGCGCCACCCTGTCCCAGTGGTCACCGTGCATGTGTGACAGCACGATCGCGTCGAGCGGCGGGAGTTCGCTGAGTTGCAACGCCGGCTCCTTGAGCCGCTTGGACACCAGGCCGTGGCCGAGGTAGGCGCGTTGCCCCCGGTGCAGGAAGTTGGGGTCGGTGAGCAGCGTCAGCCCGCCCGCAGAAATCAGCGTGGTGGCGTTGCCGACGAACGTGACGGTGATGTCCATAGCCGCGGGCTACCCGGTCCCGCGCCGGCCATACCGCTAGAAGGGCGGCGGATCGTCGGCGCCGGGCGGGGCGGGCCCGCTGAGGCTGTCTGCCATGCCAGGGCTTTCGGCCACGGCGGAGCTGTCGATCCGCCTGCCCATACGGGTGTCGCGGTTATGCCGGCGTTCGGCCGCGATGCGCCCGGCGCGGTTCTGGGCGCGGGTGCGGCGCCGGGTCGGCATCATCGCCGTCCGGTCACCGCAGTAGTCCGACGCCACGTCGGCCTCGGGGGCCGGAATCGCGCCGACACCCTGGCACAGGCTCGGGAACAGCAGCGCACTGCCCGGCGTGGTGACATACGTGCGCCCGGCCGGTGAGGTCAGGATCAGCGTCGCGTCGGGCAGCTGCTTTTCCCGCCAGCCCCAGAAAGTTTTCACCAAATGGTGTGTGCGGCAATAACATTTGAGGTTCGACGCATGCGTGCGCCCACCGTCTGCGTACGGGATCGTATGGTCCACGTCGCAGTTGAGGGCCGGCTGGTCACAGCCGGGCCAGCGGCACGTCAAGTCGCGGCAGCGCACGAAATCGGCCAGCGCCTTCGACGGCACATAACCCGGTTCGGGCGGCGCATCGCCCGGGTGAACCAGCGGCGCCAGGGTGGCCGACGCGGCCAGCTCGGCGACCAACTCCGGGGCAATCAAGCCCTCGGCACCCGGCTCGTAGCCCGGCGCCGAGCCGGTGCCGTCCAGACTGCCGCGCTCGGCGATCACGTGGATTACCACCGGACCCGCGCGCCGTGTACCGGCCGCGCAATCGCGGCGTCCGCAGCGACACCCCAACCGGTCCGCTCCGCACGCCAACGCTCCCAACGCATCGGCGCGGCGCTGCTCACGGGTGCGTGGGTCGTCCCCGCACACCGTGGCGGCCAACGCGTTCAGGCGCCGGTCCAGCAGATGCGCGTCCGGGGCGAGCAGGCTGCCCTCGATGCGCGCAAGACCGTCCCCCATGTCGCCGATCCAGACTTCGCGCCCCCGCGCCCGCTCCCGCCGCCGCCGGACCGCATCCGCGTCGGCCCGCGCGACAACCTTGTCCACCTGCGCGGCCAGCCGCGCCGGTGTCATCGACGGCCAGCGCGCCACGTTGGCCGCCAGCCGGGCATCCACCGCCGCCAGCACCTGCGGGTCGGTGATCAGGTCCGTGCGATACACCACCGTGGCGAACATCCGAAAGTCGATGTCGCCCGCCTTGAACACTTCGCCCACCCGCGGCAGTCGCTCCCGCATGGCGCGGGCATAGCGAACCTTGCTGCCGGCCAGGCCCTGGCTGATCCGCAGCTCGGCGGCGACCTCAGCACTGACCGCCGCCTCGGTGTCGATGGCCCACTCCTCACACTCCGCACACCGCGAAAGCCGATACGAGAACAACTCTCCGATCACGGTCAACTGCTCGGCCGCCGCCCGATTCTCGACCCGCGAAAACGCACCGATCCGCTCCAGGAGCGCGGCGGACTCCGGCGTTGCCGACGGATGGCGCCGCTCGAACAGCTCGTCGAGCCGGGCCGTCGTGGATTCGAACATACTTTCGATTATGCCATCGGGCTACGACCGCGGCTCGGCGCAGCGTCCGGTCGGCCGTGCTGGCAAGGTAGGAAAGCGCATTCGCCGATAGCTAGTTCACTTCGTCGATCAACTCTGTTGAGCGCGCTTTCGCCTGGGCCGCGGATTCGGTGAGGTTCTCAGTGGCGGTGTAAGCGGCAGGCCACCATTTCGCCAGCATCGTCAGTTCGGCGGCTTCCTGTCGAAGCGTCGCCGCCCGGGACGTGACGACCGACGTTGAGTTGACATCGGCGGCTTCCGGCGCCACGCCGGCAGCTTTGGCTCTGGCGGCGTAAGCCAGGCGCAGGGCTGAGATAGCCGCGTTGCGTTCGCGCGCAGGCACGTTGTGGGGCCCGGCGAGAAAGTGCATCAGCTCATCGCCGGGTATTGCACGAAAATATGGGCGCAGTCCCAAGATGGCGTCGCGGATCTCGACCACCGTCTGGTGCAGCTGCAACTCCGTCTTCTGTCGCCCCGGCTCATCATCGGCGAATTCGAAGACACATTCTGGGACAACAACTCTCATGGCCTGTCGCAGCGGCTGCAATTCGCGCCAGCTGCGACTGATCTGATCGAGTCCGAGCGAATGACGCAGCTTCATCCCAAGGGGGACAGGGGCGATCACGAACAGGCTGAATATCATGTAGAAAAAGCAGGACGCGTGGAATTGCTGCCTGAAGGCGGCGGTGTGAGTCCAGCCAAGTTGGTCGGATATCTGCAGGGCGGCTTCGTGAAGCGCTGTCGCAACAGCCGTCAGACCCATCGCCAGTGTGCTGATCGCGATCAGGCGCTCCCGCCGCCGGTCGGCAATCCGCAACTCGCGCACGGAATTCCAGATCACGCGCGTTACCAGGGCCATCGGCATGGCAATAAAGCAGGTCATGGTCGTCACTGAGTTCCAGCCGATCGTGAACTCCAGGGACTGCCCCGCCATTCGGGCAGGAGTACCGAACACGAGCAACCCGATTGCGAGCAGCGCACCCGCCAGGCGATAATACTTGTGCCTACGGCGGGTTTCGGCTTCCGACAGCCCGGACCACAACAGGGTGAACCCGATGAATTCGCTGTAGCTGTAGCTCAGCACCGCGGTGCTCAATTGCCACGTGGCCGGCAGCGTCATGAAGGCCGTTCGGACGAGCACGTTTTGCACAAGGTGCTCGCGCAACAACTGAGCCGCCAACATGAGCGCCAGTGTGGTGTTGAAGTATTTCTCATAGAGGTTGCTGTTGCACCACCGGTAGCGCCCCAGCAGCACCAGCATCATGAAGGCGATCAAAGGCCAGGCGATGACGCCCGGCACAGTGGAGGCGATCACCGGCGGAAGAACACGCTGCTCATCATCGACTGTCGCGCACCGGCTTCGGCCGCGGCAAGCATCACCAGCGACGCGAACATCTCAGCATCGCGTTCGCGGTTGTCATCGAAGCTTGTGCGGCCCAATATCACCCCGGTGCCGGGGTCGAATCCGGCCAGTGCGCTCGCGAAGATCATCTTGGGCAAGTACTCCGCGCTCGTATCCCCTCGCGACCCGCCATCGTGTTCCAACACCATGTGCCCGATTTCGTGGCACACGATCTGGTCGATGTGGTATTCCGAGGTACCCGCCTCGTGGATGATGATGTCGTCTTCATCGCGCTTCAGCCACACCCCGCAGGGGCCCAGCGCGAGCTCATCTACCGTCGGCACCAGGCGAATCGGCCGGCCCCGCAAGCGGGCGACGCCGTCGATGAACGCCGCGCGATCCCAGGGCGCGGGAACGGGCAGGGTTCGAACCAACGCGAGCATGTCAGTCTTGGATGCCATCTACGCCTCACCGCCCTTCGCGCGGTATCGCCGGCAGGTCTTGGAGTTTACGAACCTCGTCGACCATTGCCGCCAAACTCGTTATGGCCTCCGGAGTCAGTCCGGACGTGCGCACCGCCAAATCCCGTACACCGACGTCGCGCAGCGCTTGCATCAAAGTCAGCTGTGCGTCGATCTTCTGATCTGGGTCTCGATCTATCAGGTAGGACGCCGGCACCCCGAAAAACTCTGCGATCGCCCGCAAATGCGCGACCGTCGGGTTTCTTTTGATGCCGCTCCTCAGCTGCCACAGATATGCCGGACTGATTGATACACCGGTTTTCTCGGTGATAGCGGCCGCGGCCGCGGCGTTGGACAGCGGGGCCGTGCCGGCCTTGCGCATGACCTCGAAGAGCTTCGTCAAACGCGACGCCAACTCGCCGTTATCCGGCCCTTCGGCCTGGACATCGTCGAATCTCAA
>NZ_LZKI01000126.1 GCF_001672755.1 Mycobacterium colombiense
CCGGCGCCGATCATCGACCCCAGCCCGATCACCACCGCGTCGAAAACGCCTAGGCTCCGGCGCAGTTCGCCGCCGGCCGGCGGGGTGCTCATCGGGGTGCTTCCGGACACTCGGTCTCCTCGAAGTCGGAGAAATGGTCACGCCTGCGTCACCTCGCGTAACGCCTAACCTATCAAATCAATTTGATGTATTGTGCCGGAGTATGGCGGCGGCCGATCGAGCGGACGTTCCACCGTTGATGCAGATGGCGGCGCACCCACTGCGGTGGGCGCTGCTGACCGAACTGGCATCCGGGGACCACCGGGTGCGGGAATTGGCTGCCGCTGTCGGCGAGCCACAGAACCTGGTCTCGTATCACTTGCGGCTGTTGCGTTCGGCCGGACTGGTCGATGCGCGACGCAGTAGCTTTGATGGCCGCGACACCTATTACTGGTTGGACCTGACGAAGTGCGCCAAAGCATTTCGTGAGGCCGCCGCCGATTTGCATCCGGCGTTGGCGCCCGGGCTCCCTACCAAGGGGTCGCCGCGGGCTGTGTTGTTCTTGTGCACCGGCAACAGCGCGCGCTCACCCATGGCCGCGGCGCTGCTCGAAAAGCGCGGCCAGGGCCGCATTCGGACGGCAAGCGCCGGCAGTCATCCGAAATCTCAGCTCCACGTCAACGCCATCCGGGTCATGCGCGACGAATACGACATCGACCTCAGCGGCACTCGGCCCCAATCCCTGGCCGCGGTTTCCCGGCGCCG
>NZ_LZKI01000127.1 GCF_001672755.1 Mycobacterium colombiense
GGCCACCACCGCGGCCGGCACCATGTAGGCCGGCAGCCGCTCGGCGAGCCGGCTGCGGACTTCGGCCGGATCGGCGGGCCCGGTGAGATAACCGACGAGCCGCTTGTCGCCCGGCCGGTCCTCGCGGGCGATCACCGCGGCCTGCCCTACGCCGTCCAATTCGGCCATCGCGCTCTGGATTTCGCCGAGCTCGATGCGATAGCCACGAATCTTGACCTGCTCGTCGGCGCGGCCGACATACTGCAGCTGCCCATCCGGGCCCCAGCGCACCACATCGCCGGTCCGATACATGCGCGCCCCGTCGCTGCCGAACGGGCAGGCCACGAACCGCGACGCCGTCAAACCGGCCCGGCCCAAATAGCCCGCGGCCACGCCGGTCCCCGCCACATACAGTTCGCCCATCACGCCGGTGGGTACCGGCTGCAACCACGCGTCCAGCACGAAGAAACCGAGATGCGCCAACGGTTTTCCGATGGGGCTGACGTGGCCGTCGATGTCGGCGTCGACGATCTCGCGGAACGAGGCGTGCACCGTGGTCTCGGTGATGCCGTACATGTTGATCAGTTGCGGGTGCCGTGGGTGGTCATGCACCCACCTGCCCAGGCGCTGGGGAACCAGCGCCTCGCCGCCGAACACCACGGTGTGGGGGCTGAGCTGGCGTCCCGTGCGCGGGGCGTCGGCGTTCTGCAGCGCAAAGAACGCCGACGGGGTCTGGCTGAGGACACTGACGTCTTCGTCGATCAGCAAGGCGCGCAGGTCTTCCGGCGAGCGCACCACGTCGTCGGGCACCACCAGCACCCGTCCGCCATGCAGCAGCGCGCCGAAGATCTCCCACACCGAGAAGTCGAAGGCCAGCGAATGGCACTGGCTCCACGCCCCGGGAGTCGACGCGAGCCGGCCGTGCACGGACTCCAGCAGCTCGGTGACGTTGCGGTGCGTGACCGCGACGCCCTTCGGGGTTCCGCTGGTGCCCGAGGTGTAGATGACGTAGGCGATGTTCGCGGCCGCCGGCGCCGGCAGCGCGGTGCCGGGGTGGTCTTGTGCGGCGGTGTCGCCGACGTCGATGACCGCCACGTCGAATCCGTCCAGCCGCGACCGCAGGCCGGTGGTGGTGATGGCGACGACGGGCCCGGCGTCGGCGAGCATGAACCCGACCCGGTTCTGCGGGGCCGCGGGGTCGATCGGCAGGTAGGCCGCGCCCGTCTTGAGCACCGCAAGGATTGCGACGACGGCCTGCGCGCAGCGTTCCATCAACACCGCCACGCACTGCCCGGGACCCGCACCTTCGGCAATGAGTCGGTGCGCCAACCGGTTTGACGACTCATCGAGCTCCCGATAGGTCATCGACCGGCCGTCGAACGTCAGCGCCATCGCCTGCGGGCTATGCGCCACGCGGTCGGCGAACAGCGCCGGGATCGACGGCGGTTCGACGCGGGGCCGGGACAGTGTCGCGCGGTTGCCGATCGCATCGAGGCGGGCGCGCTCCGCGGCGCCGAGCACGTCGACCGACGACAGTCGCCGGGCGGGGTCGGCGGTCATGGCGTACAGCACCCGCTGCAAACGCTCGATCAGCGTCTCGATGGTGGCGGTGTCGAAGACGTCGGTGCGGAACTCCACCGCTCCGCCGATCCCGGCCGGTGCGCCGTCCCGGGTCCAGCGTTCGGCCAGCGACCACGCCAGGTCGGTACGGGCGGTGCGTGTCTCGACCGGCACCGGGGTAACCCGCACGTCGCCGAGGCTCAGGTCGGTGGCCTCGGTGTTCTGCCAGGCCAGCATCACCTGAACCAGCGGGTGATGCGCCAGGCTGCGGGTCGGGTTGAGCCGTTCGACCAGCGCCTCGAAGGGCACGTCCTGGTGCTCGTACGCGGCCAGGCTGCGTTGGCGGACCTGGGCCAGGATTTCGGCAATGGTGGGATCTCCGCCCAACTCGACGCGCAACACCAGGGTGTTGACGAAGAAGCCCACCACGTCGTCCAGGGCCGGATCGCGTCGTCCGGCGATCGGGAACCCCACCGCCACATCCGAACTCGCGCAGATCTTGGCCAGCAGCACCGCCAGCGCGGCCTGCACCACCATGAAGCTCGTCGCGTTGTGCGCATTGGCCATCGCGCGCACCCGCTGCTGCAGCTCGGCCGGCCAGTCCACGGCCACACTCGCCCCGCGGTAGTCCGCGGCCAACGGATACGGCCGATCGGTGGGTAACTCGAGGCGCTCGGGCAGCCCGGCCAGCTCCTGCTCCCAGTACGCCAGCTGCGCCGCGATCGGGCTGTCCGGATCTTCCAGATCACCGAATTGGCCGCGCTGCCACAGCGTGTAGTCGACATACTGCACCGGCAACGGCGCCCAGTCCGGGGCGTCGCCGGCCGCGCGACTGGCATAGGCCACCGCCAGATCGCGCACCAGCGGATGCAGCGACCCGCCGTCGGCGGCGATGTGGTGCACCACCGCCACCAGGACGTGTTCTTCGTCATCGGTACGGAAAAGCTGTGCGCGCAGCGGAGTTTCGGTCTCCAGGTCGAACGTGTGCCGCGCCGTGTCGCGGATGGCGTCCTCCAGCCGGGCCGGCGACCAGTCGGCCGCGTCCATGGCGCGCCACGTGACGTCGGCCCGCTCGGGGGCCAACACCACCTGCCGGGGTATGCCCTCGACGGCGGCGAACACCGTGCGCAGACTTTCGTGGCGCGCCACGACGTCTCGCAGCGCCGCCCCGAGGGCGTCGGCATCCAGGCGTCCGCTCAGCCGCAACGCCGCCGCCATGTTGTACACCGGTGACGGGCCGTGCAGCTGGTCGATGAACCACAACCGCGATTGGGCGAACGACAGCGGCAGCACCGCGGGCCGCTCGTGCGCCACCACGCCGACGAGCCTGCCCCCACCCGCACCGACGCGCGACGCCAGCTGGTCAACCGTGGGCGCCTCGAACAACATCCGCACCCCGACATGGGCATCGAGCGTGGTGTTGATCGTTGCGATCGCCCGCATCGCCGACAGCGAGTCCCCGCCCAGATCGAAGAACGAATCGTCGGCGCCGACCCGTTCGAGCCCCAACACCTGGGCATAGATGCCGGCCAGGATTTGCTCGACTGCGGTGGACGGGGCCCGGTATTCACCGGCGGCGTATTCGGGTGCCGGCAGCGCGCGGGTGTCGAGTTTGCCATTGGGTGTCAACGGCAATGCCTCGATGGCCACCACCGCGGCCGGCACCATGTAGGCCGGCAGCCGCTCGGCGAGCCGGCTG
>NZ_LZKI01000128.1 GCF_001672755.1 Mycobacterium colombiense
GCTGCTGCGACGACCAGTTGCCGAACCGGATGTAGGGCGGGTTGCCGGCAACCCCGTCCCAGCCGCCGGCCTCGGCGGTGGCGAGCCAGGCGAACAGGCTCGCGGCGTCGACGGGAGCGAACCGGCGGGACTTGGCCGCCTCCTCGGCGATCAGCTCGACGCCCCGGACCTGGTCGCTGAGGCGAGCCAGCTCGCGCAGGATGGCGCCGTCGCCGCAGGAGGGTTCGACGATCTTGGGTCCCGCCGCGCGGACCCAGGCGGCCAGGAAGCGGGCCACCGGCGCGGGGGTGTAGTAGCCGCCGCGGACCTTGTCGGCCGAGGCCGTCGCCTTGCCCGCGAACTTCATGGGCTCAGTATTACTTGCGGATCAGCAGATCACCGGGGTCTCCCGGATCGCGCGGCCCGGCCGGTTCGGCGGCATAGCCGATGGCGATGGCGCCCAACGGCTCCCAGTCGGCGGGCAGTTCGAGCTCGGCGCGCACCAGGTCGGCGGCGAAGATCGTCGAGCCGATCCAGCAGCTGCCCAGCCCGCGCACCGCCAGCGCGACCAGCAGGGCCTGCACGGCCGCGCCGACCGCGACGGTGAACATGGTGTGCTCGGCGTCGGTGCGGGCGGCGTCGGGATAGGCGTGGGCGCCGTCGGGCACCAGGATCGGGATGACGACTTCCGGCGCGTCGTAGAGGATCTGGCCGCGCGCCACCCGGCGGTCGATGGAGTCCGCGGGCCGGCCGTCACCGGCGAGGTCGGCGCGCCACTTGTCCTTCATGCGGTCCAGCAGCCGGGTCCGGGTGGCCGGGGTGCGCAGCCAGACGAACCGCACCGGGCGGGTGTGGTGCGGCGCCGGTGCGGTGAGCGCCTCGGCGACGGCGGCCTCCAGCAGATCGGCGGGCACCGGCTCGGCGCTGAACCGGCGCACCGATCGGCGCAGCAGCTGCGCCTCGCGGCGGCCCATCTCCAGGGCCTCGGCGGTACCGAGCCAGAACAGGTCTTCGGTGCCGGGCCGCAGCAACTGTCGGGCCGTGGAGCCGTCGTCGGTCACGGACAGGCCGCGCACCACCGCCACCGGCATCGCGGTCAGTTTGCCCTTGACCAGATCGGCGGCCGCGGCGATCTCGTCGGCGATCGCGACCTCGGTGACCAGCAGCTCGTTGCCGTGCTGATCGACGGCCCCCGAATAGCCGTGCAGCACAGCCAGACCCGCCGCGCCCACGGCCGCGTCGGTCTGGCCGTTACGCCAGGCGCGGCCCATCGTGTCGGTGATGACGACGGCGACCTCGACGCCGAGCCGCTCGCGCAGCCCGGCCCGCAGCGCCGCCGCGCTGCCGTCCGGGTCGACCGGCAGCAGCGCCAGTTCGTCGCGGCCGACGTTGGATCCATCCACGCCCGCGGCGGCCTGCACCAGGCCGATCCGGTTCTCGGTGATCAGGGTTCGGCCCTTGCGGGCGAGCACCCGGACGGCTTCGTCGTCGACCAGCTTGCGCCGCAGTTCGTCGCGAGCCTCGGGATCCCGCGGCGCCGGCACCAGCCGGCCCTCACACTTGGACACCGCCTTGCTGGTGACCACGACGACGTCACCGTCGCGCAGCCACGGCGCGGCCGCGGCGACGGCCGCGCCCAGATCGTCGCCGGGCCGGAATTCGGGCAGCCCGGCGACGGGCAGGATTTCGATGGCGGCGGCGCTGCCGTGCTCGCCGGGCACAGAAGTCATCGGCGCCGCTCCTTCGCATCGCTTCGCTCTGCATCGTCGGCGGCCCGCGTCACGGGCTCACTCCCGCCAGGTCCAGCCCGGCCCGGACCATCTCGGCCGTCGCCGCCGGGTCGGTCATCACCAGCGGCACCGAGCGCACCTTGACGCCGTCGATGCCGGCGCGGTCGTCCTCACTCACCAGCCAGCCGTCCAGGATGCCGGTGTCGCGGCGCGCGCCGTAGTGGCGGCCGACCGCCTCGGCGGTCGACTCGACCCCGATCACGGACAGGCAGGCATCGGCCATGCCGCGCAATGGCTTTCCACCGATGATCGGCGAGTAGCCGACGATCGGTGCGCGCGCCGCGCGCAACGCGCCGCGAATGCCGGGCACGGCCAGGATGGCGCCGACGCTCACCACCGGGTTCGACGGCGCCAGCAGGATCACGTCGGCGTCCGCGATGGCCGCCGTGGCATCAGTTGTGGCGGCCGCTTTTTCGGCGCCGACGAACGCGAAGCTGTGCGTGGGGACCTGGGCCCGGTACCGGACCCACCACTCCTGGAAGTGGATGGCCCGCCGGCTGCCATCGTCGGGATCGGTTATCACCACGTGGGTCTCGCACCGGTCGTCGCTGGCGGGCAACAGCCGCGCGCCGGGTTGCCAACGGTCGCACAGCGCGGTGGTGATCTGTGACAGGGGGTAGCCGGCGTTGAGCATCTGGGTGCGCACCAGGTGGGTGCCCAGGTCACGGTCGCCGAGTCCGAACCAGTCCGGCTGCACGCCGTAGCGCGCCAATTCCTCTTTGGCGTGCCAAGTTTCGTTCCGGTGCCCCCACCCTCGCTCCGGATCTACACCTCCACCTAAGGTGTACATGCACGTGTCCAAATCGGGGCAGACACGCAGTCCGTGGATCCAGGCGTCATCGCCAATGTTGACGAGCGCCGTCAGCTCGTGACTGCCGGCCTCCGTGTCCGGGCGCCGTTGCGATTGAAATTGACCGAGCCCGAACAGCTGTTGAACCCCCAGCAGGAAGCGGGCGCCGCCAACCCCACCGACCAGAACGGTGACCTTCACATTGCACGACAGTACTGCCCGGCCGCAGTGCTGTGACGGGCCCATTGGGGGTGCCTCAAAGTTGCGGTTCCCCAGCGGTTGTGGGCGACTTGTGGGAAAGTTGAGGGCCCTGTGATCGACACGCCGAAGGCCCAAAACAACAGAAACGCCGAAATTCGATCACGAGATGGTATGGAAATGCGCCGAAGTGCTTGACCCGGCAGATCAACCCGTGTCTAATCACAACAGTGTCATTTCCCGGTTGGCCGGCCGACTCCGGTGTCGCAGACCGAGATTCGATCACTTGTTCGAATTGTCTGTACATCAGAACAGTGGGAAACCAATCACTCTCTCTCAATCAAGCTGAGGAGGCGGACGACCGTATGTCTTACGAAACTTTTCGAGGCGCCATGGCGAGCACGCCGCACACCGACATCGACCCGGCACTGGACCGCCCCGCTCGGCCGCATTTGACCGTGGTTCCTGATGCGCCAATCGCTTTCGAGCCCGAGCCCTTGCCGGAGCCTGCCGCCGACCAGTGGCAGGATCGCGCGCTGTGCGCCCAGACCGACCCCGAGGCTTTCTTCCCGGAAAAGGGTGGTTCCACCCGCGAGGCGAAGAAGATCTGCCTGGGTTGCGAGGTGCGTCATGAGTGCCTCGAGTACGCCCTCGAGCACGACGAGCGCTTCGGTATCTGGGGCGGTTTGTCCGAACGTGAGCGCCGCCGCCTCAAGCGCGGCATAATCTGACGCACGCTGATCGCAATGCGCGCCGAGTGTTAAGCCTCCAGCACTCGACGCGCAACGCGCAAGGCGATGTTATTCGTCGTCGATTGTCGGATCGATGACCGACGGCTCAACGTCGAGGTAGATGGCGACCTGGGCCACCAAGATTTCGTGCAGCAGGTCACCGAGTTCGACGGTGTCTTTAGCCCGTCGCTCAATTGGCTTGCGGAACAACACAATTCGCGCCCGCGTGGAGTTGCCGCGGATGTCGACGCCGGCCGGGATCAACCGCGCCAGCGGGATCGGCCCATCGGCGATCACCTCGGGTGGCCACTGCACACTGTCGGGATCCTTGGCCGAGATGCGCGGAATCTCGTCGACCGCCACGTCCAGTTCGGCCAGCCGGTCCTGCCAGCTCCGCTCGATGGGTTCGTAAGCCTCCAGCACCGCCATGTCGAACCGCTCGGCGCGGCTGCGCCACCCTGGCACGGTCGGGGGCAACAGCGGGCCGCGCATATCGCGACCCCTGCGGAAGAGTCGATGGGTACCGGTTCGCCGCGGAGCCGAACCGTCGGAAAACCGATCTCTTCGCGGGGAGCTGCGCGAATCACCCACGCGCCGATGGTAACGGTTGCACATCGAGGGCCCGGGAGTTGCGCGTGTCCGGCGCTTCGGCAGCGTTTGCGCACGATAGCCTTTCGAGCGTGAACGTTCCCCGTCGCTGTTGCCGGCCCGGGTGCCCGCACTACGCCGTGGCGACCCTGACGTTCGTCTATTCGGACTCGACGGCAGTCGTCGGTCCGTTGGCGACCGCGCGGGAACCGCATTCCTGGGATTTGTGCGTCAACCATGCCGGCCGGATCACCGCGCCCCGCGGGTGGGAGCTGGTGCGCCATGCCGGGCCCCTCGTTTCTGAGCCCGCCCACCCAGACGAGGACGACCTGGTCGCCCTGGCCGACGCGGTGCGCGAGGGCGGCGATCGCCGCGCGCCGTACGCGGCGACGCCGGTGAACGGTTTCGCCGACGCGCACATTCATCACGGCGGGTCCCAGGCCACCGCGCCCAGCAGCAGCCTGCTGGCACCGCCCGAGCATCGCTCCGGACGGCGTCGCGGACATCTGCGCGTGTTGCCCGATCCCAGCGACTAGCCCCGATGGTGGCGACCCGCCGTCCTGACCGGCCCGACGCGAAATCCTCACGCACCGCCGGGGCTCCAGTTGTCGGTGGCCCGATAGGCTGACGGCCAAGAGTTCACGTCGTCAGGAGTCCCGCATGTCTCGGCCCGCCGCGACTGTCCACCGTGTCGTCAAGGCTTACGACGTGCGTGGGCTAGTCGGCGAAGAGCTCGACCAGCCGCTGGTCACCGATCTCGGCGCCGCCTTCGCCAAACTCATGCGCGGCGAGGGCGCCCGCCAGGTCGTGATCGGCCACGACATGCGGGACAGTTCGCCCACGCTGGCCGCCGCGTTCGCCGCCGGGGTGACCGGCCAGGGTCTGGACGTGGTGCGCATCGGCCTGGCGTCCACCGATCAGCTCTACTTCGCCTCCGGGCTGCTCGACTGCCCGGGCGCCATGTTCACCGCGAGCCACAACCCGGCTGCCTACAACGGCATCAAGCTGTGCCGGGCGGGGGCCAAACCGGTCGGCGCCGAGACCGGCCTGCGCGTCGTCGCCGATGACGTGATCGCCGGCGTCGAGGGCTACCACGGGGAACCGGGCAGCGTGAGCGATCGCGATGTGTTGGCCGACTACGGGCAGTTCCTGCGGTCGCTGGTGAACACCTCCGGGCTGCGCCCGCTGCGGGTGGCCGTGGACGCCGGCAACGGCATGGCCGGTCTGACCACGCCCGCCGTGCTCGGCCCGATCGACTCGATCACGTTGAAGCCGTTGTACTTCGAGCTCGACGGCTCGTTTCCCAATCACGAGGCCAACCCGCTCGACCCCGCCAACCTGGTGGACCTGCAGGCCTATGTGCGCGAGACCGGCGCCGACATCGGGCTGGCCTTCGACGGCGACGCCGACCGCTGCTTCGTGGTCGACGAACGCGGCAACCCCGTGTCGCCGTCGACCGTGACCAGCCTGGTGGCCGCCCGCGAGCTGGGCCGGGAGATCGGCGCGACGATCATCCACAACGTGATCACGTCGCGCGCGGTGCCCGAACTCGTCGCCGAGCGCGGCGGCACTCCACTGCGGTCCCGGGTGGGCCACTCCTATATCAAGGCGCTGATGGCCGACACCGGCGCGATCTTCGGCGGTGAGCATTCGGCGCACTACTACTTCCGCGACTTCTGGGGCGCCGACTCCGGGATGCTGGCGGCGCTGTACGTGCTGGCCGCGCTCGGCGAGCAGGACCGCCCGCTGTCGGAGGTGACCGCGGACTACCAGCGCTACGAATCGTCCGGCGAAATCAACTTCACCGTTTCCGACGCCGGGCAGTGCACCGAGGCGGTGCTGAAATCGTTCGGCACCCGGATCCACTCCCTCGACCACGTGGACGGGGTGACGGCCGACCTCGGCGACGGCAGCTGGTTCAACCTGCGCAGCTCGAACACCGAGCCGTTGCTGCGGCTGAACGTGGAGGCCCGCACGGCCGAGGACGTGGCCGCGGTCGTCGCCCAGATCAGTGCCGAAATCGCCACGACGACCTCGGGCGTGAAGGCCGCGCCGTGAACGCCACCCGGTCGATCGATCTCGAGGACACCGAGCGCCTGCTGGCCGCCGACCGCGAAGGCCTGCTGCGTGCCGCGTCGTCGGCCGGCGCCCAGGTCCGTACGGTGGCCGCCGCGGTCGACGAGGGTGCGCTGGACCCGCTGCGCGCCGACGACCGGCCGCGCAGCGTCATCTGGGTGGCCGGGCGCGGTACCGCCGAGACCGCCGGCACGATACTGGCCGCCACGCTGGGGGGAACGGCCTCGCAGCCGTTCACGCTGACCGGCGAGGCGCCGCCATGGGTGGGTCCGCTCGACGTGCTGATCATCGCCGGCGACGATCCCGGTGATCCCGCGCTGGTCGCCGCCGCCGCGGCCGGGGTGCGCCGCGGCGCCCGGGTGGTGGTGGCCGCGCCGTTCGAGGGCCCGCTGCGCGATTCCACCGCGGGGCGCGTGGCGGTGCTGTCGCCCCGGCTGTGGGTGCCCGACGAATTCGGCTTGTGCCGGTACCTGGCCGCCGGCCTGGCCGTGCTGCACGCCGTCGACCCGCGGCCGAGCGTCGACCTGGCGTTGCTGGCCGACGAGCTGGACGCCGAGGCGCTGCGCAACAGCGCCGCCCGCGAGTTGTTCACCAACCCGGCCAAGACCCTGGCCGCACGGATCGGCGAGCGCCAGGTGGCCCTGGCCGGCGACAGCGCCGCCACCCTGGCGCTGGCCCGGCACGGCAGCTCGGCGCTGTTGCGGATCGCGCATCACGTCACCGCGGCCACCTGCCTGGCCGACGCCGTGGTCGCCCTGCGTTCCGGAGCTTCGGCCGGTTTCGGGGCCGGCTTCGAGGACCCGGACGCCGCCCTGTTCCACGACGAAGAGATCGATGGACCGCTGCCGCAGCGACTGCGGGTGCTGGCCCTGGCGCTGACCGCCGAGCGCACCGTGGTGGCCGCCCGGCTGGCCGGCCTGGACGACGCCGACCTGGTTGCTGCCGAGGACGTGCCCGAGGGGCCCGATGCCGCCGTGGGTCTGATCGGGTCCGATGGTTCGCGCGGGTCGGCCGGTGCTCAGCGCCCCGAGCAGCAACTGGCAGTATTGGCCGTCCGGCTGGAAATGGCTGCGGTTTATATGCGACTGGTGCGGGGATAGATACAACAGTGGAACTGCTTCGCGGTGCCTTGAGAACGTACGCCTGGGGTTCGCGTACTGCCATCGCCGAATTCACCGAGCGTCCGGTGCCGGCAGCGCATCCCGAGGCGGAGCTCTGGTTCGGGGCGCACCCCGGCGATCCGGCGTGGCTGGAGACGGACAACGGCGAAATCACGTTGCTCGAGGCGCTGGGCGACGACCCGGAGGGACAGCTCGGGCCGGTGTCGCGGGCGCGCTTCGGCGACGTGCTGCCGTTCCTGGTGAAGGTGCTGGCCGCCGACGAGCCGCTGTCCCTGCAGGCCCACCCGAGCGCCGCGCAGGCGGCCGAGGGGTACATGCGCGAGGAGCGGGTCGGCATCCCGCTGACCTCGCCGGTGCGCAACTACCGCGACATGTCGCACAAGCCCGAGCTGCTGGTCGCGCTGCACCCGTTCGAGGCGCTGGCCGGATTCCGGCAGGCCTCGCGCACCGTCGAGCTGCTGCGGGCCCTGGCCGTCTCCGACCTCGACCCCTACATCGATCTGCTGAACGACCAGTCCGACGCCGACGGTCTGCGCGCGCTGTTCACCACCTGGATCACCGCCCCGCAGCCCGACATCGACGTGCTGGTGACCGCCGTGCTGGACGGCGCCATCGCCTATCTCAGTTCGGGCGCAACCGAATTCGCCGCCGAGGCCAAGACGGTGCTCGAGCTCGGCGAACGCTATCCCGGTGACGCGGGCGTGCTGGCGGCGCTGCTGCTCAACCGCGTCAGCCTGGCGCCCGGCGAGGCCATCTTCGTCTCCGCCGGCAACCTGCACACCTACCTGCGGGGCTTCGCGGTGGAGGTGATGGCCAACTCCGACAACGTGTTGCGCGGCGGGCTGACCCCCAAGCACGTCGACGTACCCGAGCTGTTGCGCGTGCTGGACTTCACGCCCACCACCGAGCAGCAACTGCGGCCGCGCATCCGCCGCGAGGGCTTCGGACTGATCTATGAGACCCCCGCCGACGAGTTCGCCGTCGCGCTGCTGGAGCTCGACGACGAGTACGTCGGGCACGAGGTGGACGCGACGTGCAGCCACGACGGTCCGCAGATCCTGTTGTGCAGCCAGGGGTCCACGACGGTGTACGGCAAGTCCGGCTCACTGACGCTGAAGCGGGGAATGGCCGCCTGGGTGGCCGCCGACGACGCCCCGATCCGGCTGGTCGCGCACGAACCCACCAAGCTGTTCAGGGCGACGGTTGGGTTGTGAGGGCCCGACGGTCCTTGGCCGCCTGACGCCGCTCGCTCAGCCATAGCCGCAGGTTGTGCGCCATCGCGCGGCCGACGATCCGCGGCGGCGGAACCATATAGAGGCTGTCGAGCAGCGAGAACCGCCGCAGGAACCATTCCGCCAGAACGGGTTCGGTCTCCGCGGCGCCCAGGAATTGATCGAACAGCGCCCCCGACGGCCGCCACCACCAGGGGATCGGCCCCTTGGTGCCGGCGTGGTGGAAGGTGACGTCGCCGATCGCGTTCATCACCCACACCGGGAAAGTGCTCTTGGCGGTGGCCCGGTTCAGCTCCGCGGCGACCCGATCGTCGGGGAACTGCAGCGCGCGGCGCAGGTGCCCGGCCTGCAGCGAGGTCATCGTCATGCCCTGGCCGAAGGTGGGATTGAAGCTGGCCACCGCGTCGCCGAAGGCGATGATGCCGGCCGGCAGGCGCTCCAGCTTGTCGTAGCGCCGCCACTTGCTGGCCGGGAAGGCGTGAAACGCCGGTTCGCCCAGCGGCTCGGCCCGCGTCAAAGCGGCGTGGAAGTGGGCCGGCAGCAGTTGCCGGGCCAGCTCCAGCATCTCCGGAAAGGTCCTCGGCGGTTTGGCGTTCGCCACGCCGAACGTGGTCAACACCCAGGTGGCGTCCTCGTAGCACAGCATGCCCAACCCCAGCGACTGGTCGTGCGAGGCCCCGGCGACCACCACCTTCTCCGCGATCAGCGCGTCGGGGATGGCGAACCGCTGGGTGGCGTAATGAATGCCGATGTCCACGGCCTGTTCCACCGGGCGCTCGAATCCCCAATCCGTCAGCCACGCCGGCAGCCGGGTCCCGCGGCCGGCCGCGTCGACGACGAGGTCCGCGGCGACGAATTCCGGGTCGTCGCCGTCGGCATCCAGCAGCACGCCGGTCACCCGTTGCCGCACGCGGTCGAACCGTGGCTCGGCCACCGAACGGCGCGCCACGGTGACGTTGTCGAGGTCGCGAACTCGTTTGCGCAACTGCCATTCCAGATGCGGGCGGCTGGGCACGTAAGCGGTGAATTCGTCGCGCAGGGTCTGCCCGGTGCCCAGCACGTGGCCCGCGGCACCCAGGTGGATGCAGTCGGGCCGATTCTGGAGTTTGAGCACGCCGGCGGCCACCATGTCGTCCAGCAGGCCGGGGAAAAGGTCCTCGAATTCGATGGCCCCGCGGGCCATCAGCATGTGCAGGTGCCGATCCTGGGGCACCGTCGCCCGGTTCGCCGGTTCGGCCGGCAACTCGTCGCGCTCGTACACCGTCACCCGCGAATACGAATCCGAAAGCACCCGCGCCGCGCAAAGACCGGCGATGCTCCCCCCGATGACCACGGCATGGTCCCTGACCGTTGCTGTGCTATCCGGCATTCGCGGAGAGTACCCA
This sequence comes from Mycobacterium colombiense, assembly GCF_001672755.1. Taxonomy (GTDB): domain Bacteria; phylum Actinomycetota; class Actinomycetes; order Mycobacteriales; family Mycobacteriaceae; genus Mycobacterium; species Mycobacterium colombiense_C. Next base: position 9,891 of record NZ_LZKI01000128.1, read on the forward strand.
GTACTGTGACGGACCAATGATGGGTTGGGAAAGGGCGAAAGTATGGCCAATCGATGGCGGACCAAGTCGATCGAGCAATCAATCGCCGATACTGACGAGCCGGACACCAAGCTGCGCAAGGACCTGACCTGGCGGGACCTGGTCGTGTTCGGCGTCGCGGTGGTGATCGGGGCCGGTATCTTCACGGTCACCGCGTCGACGACGGGCGACATCACCGGCCCGGCGATCTGGGTGTCGTTCGTGATCGCGGCGGGCACCTGCGCGCTGGCCGCGCTGTGCTACGCCGAGTTCGCCTCGATGCTGCCGGTGGCCGGTAGCGCCTACACCTTTTCCTACGCCACCTTCGGCGAGTTCCTGGCCTGGATCATCGGCTGGAACTTGCTGCTGGAATTGGCGATCGGCGCGGCCGTGGTGGCCAAGGGCTGGTCGAGCTACCTGGGCACGGTGTTCGGATTCGCCGGCGGCACGGCCAAATTCGGCTCCGCTCAGGTGGACTGGGGGGCGCTGGTGATCGTCGGGGGAGTGGCGACCCTGATCGCGCTGGGCACCAAGTTGTCGTCCAGGTTCTCCGCGGTGGTCACCGCGATCAAGGTGTCGGTCGTGCTCTTCGTGGTCGTGGTCGGCGTCTTCTACATCAAGCGCGCCAACTACTCGCCGTTCGTCCCCAAGGCGCAAGCCGGTAGCCAGGCCAAAGGTATCGACCAGTCCGTCCTGTCGTTGCTGACCGGCGCGCACAGCAGCCACTACGGCTGGTACGGCGTGCTGGCGGGGGCGTCCATCGTGTTCTTCGCGTTCATCGGGTTCGACATCGTCGCCACCATGGCCGAGGAAACGAAGAATCCGCAGCGCGACGTGCCGCGGGGAATCCTGGCGTCGCTGGGCATCGTCACGCTGCTCTACGTCGCGGTCGCCATCGTGCTGTCCGGGATGGTCTCCTACACCCAACTCAAGACCGTTCCGGGCCGCGGGCAGGCGAACCTGGCCACCGCCTTCACCGCGAACGGCATCCACTGGGCGAGCAAGATCATCTCCATCGGCGCGCTGGCGGGACTGACCACCGTGGTGATGGTGCTGATGCTCGGCCAGTGCCGGGTCCTGTTCGCCATGGCGCGCGACGGGCTGTTGCCGCGCTCGCTGGCCAAGACGGGCTCGCACGGGACCCCGGTGCGGATCACCGTGCTGGTCGCCGTGGTGGTTGCCGTGACTGCATCGGTGTTTCCCATCACCAAGCTCGAGGAGATGGTGAACGTCGGAACCCTGTTCGCGTTCGTCCTGGTCTCGGCCGGCGTGATCGTCCTGCGCCGGACCCGGCCGGACTTGGAGCGCGG
>NZ_LZKI01000129.1 GCF_001672755.1 Mycobacterium colombiense
AGGTAGGCCCAATAACCCGTGCCCGCTATGGGATCGAGCAACCTGCCTTCGGCGTGGTCGGCCACGAACTGCACGGTGTCGGGATCGGGGATGGTCCAGCAGTAGCGGCGTACCAGCCATTGCCGGTTCGGCGAGCGGGCCATGTTCTCTTCGACCGTGCGGTCCAGGCTGAAATAGCCGACCACCGGGTTGCCGCCGACGCTGTCGGTCTCGACGCAGTCCTTGACCGCGTCCCAGTAGGGGTTGTCGACGGTCACCGTCGGTGGTCCCGCCGCAGCGACGCGCGTGCCGATGCGGAGCCGCTACTTGACCTGCTCCGGGTTGACCGGGCCATCGCGCCAGGGGCGCGGGCTCTTCGGCAGAATCATGAACGCCACGGGCAGGCGTACCAGCGCGTCGCGGCCGGCGACCTCGAGGAACACGATCTCCATTTCCAGGCGGTTCAACGGCCGCGTTTCCATCATGAAACGCGTCCGCAGGTAGCGAGGCGTCCTGAGCCACTCGACCAAATTCATGCCCGCGACTCTACCCCTTTAGCGGAAATACTTGGTTTGCACGATATTTCACGGCAACCACTGCCGGTTGGGGCTGAAATTCGAGGACGTCAGCTCATGCCGATGCGAATGTTCTTCACCTGCAGAAACTCGTACAGGCCTTCGACTCCACCAGTGCGCCCGAACCCGCTCTGTTTGTAGCCGCCGTAGGGGCCCTGGGGTTCGATGTCGCTGTGCCTGTTCACCCACACCGAGCCCGCCTGTAGCTGACGCGCAACCCGGTGTGCACGTTCCAGGTCGGAGGTCGCCACGAGGGCATTGAGACCGTAGCGGGAATCGTTGGCGATCCGGACCGCCTCCGCCTCGTCGCCGAAGGGCATCACCGACGCCACCGGCCCGAAGGTTTCGGTCTGCGCCAGCGACGAACGGTTGTCGACGTTGGTGAAGATCGTCGGCTCGAGGTAATAGCCGGATGCCAGCTCGCCACCCAGTCGCCGTCCGCCGGTGACCAGATCACCAGCCCGTTCGCTGACCGCCCGGTCGATGACCCCGAGGATGCGTTCGACGGCGGCTTCGGTGATGACGGGACCAAGCACCACATCGGGTTGCAGCGGATCACCGACCTTGGCGGCCTGCACGGTCGCCACGAGTTTCTCCACGAAGCGGACATACACGGATGCCTCGACCAGGATCCGCGAGGCGCAGGCACAACTCTGGCCGGCCTGGGTGATCGGCCCCTGGTGCGCGGCGATGACGGCGGCCATGTCGAGGTCGGCGTCGGCGAACACGAGATAGGCGGACTTGCCGCCCAATTCGGCCGTCACGGGGGTGAGGTTGTGCGACGCTGCCTGCAGCACCTTCTGGGCGGTCGCCTGGCCGCCGGTGAAGTGGATCTTGCCGACCCGCGGATGACGCACCAGCGCGTCGCCGCCTTCCGGGCCCGCGGGCAACACATTCACCAGTCCCGGCGGCAGACCGGCTTCGATGCACAGTTCACCAAAGCGCAAGGGCGCCAACGACGCAAGCTCGGAGGGTTTGAGGATCACCGCGTTGCCCGCCGCGAGCGCGGGCGCCACCGCCGCGCCGGCGACCACCAGCGGCCCGTTCCACGGCGCGATGACACCGACGACGCCGTAGGGTTCGCGTTCGACGAGATTGACGTCGAACGCGCCGGCGACGGGAGTGCTTGCCCCGTGCGTCTTGTCGGCATAACCGGCGTAGTAACGCAGGAATCGTTCGGTCAGCACGGAGTTACCGGCCACCGAGACCGGGACGCCGTAATCGTGCACGTTGAGTTCGGTCAGCTCGGCAAAGTGGTCGCGCACCACATCGGCCAACCCGAACAGCAGATCGCGACGGCGGTCGACGGGATAGGACACCCATTCCCGGTGCGCCTCCCAGGCGCTGTCGACCGCCCTGTCGATCTCGTTCTCGCCGGCCAGGGGGATGGTCGCGTTGGGTCGGCCGGTGCCGGGGTAGACGTGCTCATAGTCGCCGCCCGATGCCGTGCTAATACGTTCTCCGCCAATGAGTAGCGCACCTGAGAGCGCGGGCGTGGACGCGGTTGCCGTCATGGCGGATTTTTTCCTTCGTTGTGGTGTCAGCCGACGGACGTGTGCTCGGCCCGGCGCTCGGCCGTCACGCGCTGTTTCTGTTCCGCGATCACCTGGTTGAGGTATTCGGCCTTGGCGCAGCCGTAGTACGCCGCGAACTGCAGTGCGAGTTCGTCCATCTCGTCGAAGGAGACGTCGCCACTCTTCAGCGCCGCGTACACGTGCGACATGATCGGGATTTCGGCGTCCTGAAAGGCGACGCAGGCCACGGTGATCAACCGGCGTTCCTTCATCCCCAGGCCGGGGCGCAGCCACATCTCACCGAAGACGAAGTTCAGAATGCCCGCACCCGAGTACGGGTTGTCGCGCATCGGCGCGAACGGCAGGCAGTTGATCTCCCGGAAAGATTCCTCGCCGCCTTGCAGCCGCTGCTCGGGGTCGCTGGCGGTGACCAGCGGCAGCAACGGTTCCGGGGGAGGGGGTGCCTCGCCGCGGGCCTCGGCGATCTTGGCCCATTGCATGTCTACCGCGATGTTGAACCGAGACGCCTTCGGCCAGCCCGCATAGACCGCGAAATGCAGCACGGTTTCCCGCATTTCGGTGATCGTGAGGTCGCCGCTGTTGAGTGCGGCATAGACGTGTTGTTCCAGCGGGGTCTGCGCGTCGGCGGCCGCGACGCAGGCCAGTGTCACGAACCGTCGATCGCGGCGGCTGAGGCCCGGCCGTGACCACACCTCGCCGAAGACAAAGTCGATCAGTCCGCCCGCGTACGGACTGTCGCCATCGGGCGGATCGAACGTCATCACCTCGGCGAAGGTGCGCACCCCGCGTTCATGTCGCGCGCCGTCGCGCATCGGGGCCTTAGCGGATTGTGACACCGGCGT
>NZ_LZKI01000130.1 GCF_001672755.1 Mycobacterium colombiense
GTGGCGATGGCGGCCGATGTGGGGCAATCGTTGTCGTCGATCGATGTGCTTGATGGGGCCGAGCATGCGCGTGTGGATGCGGTCGGTAATCGGGCGGTTTTGACCAAACCCGCTAGGGCCGCGTCGATTCCGGTGTTGTTCGCCGAGCAGGTCGCGCGGGTGCCGCAGGCGGTGGCGCTGCGCTTCGGGGATACGTCGATGACCTATCGGGAATTGGATGCCGCCGCGCAGCGGTGGGCCCAGCTGCTGGCCGGCCACGGCGTGGGCCCGGGCCAGTATGTGGCCCTGTTGTTGTCCCGCTCGGCGCAGGCCATCGTGGCGATGCTGGCCGTGCTCAAGACCGGGGCCGCCTACGTGGCGATCGACCCCGCGGTCCCCCAGGCCCGGCTGCGCTTCGTGCTCACCGACGCCGCACCCGCGGCGGTGCTCACCACCACCGAAGGCGCCCAGCGCCTGAGCGGGTGCGCGGTGCCGGTGATCGACCTCAACGACCCCGCCCCCGATGCCCAGCCCAGCAACACGTTGCCCACACCGGCGCCGGCCGACATCGCGTACCTGATCTACACCTCGGGCACCACCGGCACCCCCAAAGGCGTGGCCATCACCCACCACAACGTGACTCAACTGCTGGAGTCCCTGGACGCCGGGCTGCCCGCGGCGGGCGTATGGACACACAGTCACTCGCTGGCCTTCGACGTCTCGGTGTGGGAGATCTTCACTCCGCTGCTCAGGGGTGGGCGCCTGGTCGTGGTCCCCGAAACCGTGACCGGATCGCC
>NZ_LZKI01000131.1 GCF_001672755.1 Mycobacterium colombiense
CAGTCGCCTCTAGGAGCACGGATACTGCCCGTTGAGCACACAATTCGCCGGTGGCGAGTAGGAACCGCTCAGCACGCCTCTTAGGCCACCTGTGGCCGAACCACCGGGCGGTATGACGCGATTCCAATTCGCAGGGGTGAGTACGTAGTGAGTCCCGGATTGGGTGACAGTGCTATTCCACGCGTGCTGAGCGGTTCCTACTCGCCACCGGCGAATTGTGTGCTCAACGGGCAGTATCCGTGCTCCTAGAGGCGACTGCGCCCTAAGGCTCGACGGCTTCCATGGCGGAAGCTTTGCCGGGGGACTGCGCGCGGGGTGATCTGGCCCGCCGTCTATGACCGCGGCGTAAGTTCGTTCGGAACTACGACACCACGGGAAGACGCGGGAGGAAGCCCTTGAGAACGATCGCATACCGCCATGCGACAGTCGCCGGCCTGGCCGCCGTCGCACTGATCACTGTGGGCTGCAGCAATGGCAAGGGCGTCGACGCGTCGGCATCGACATCGACATCGCCTCAGGTCGCTGCGAACGCCACCTCCACGTCCAAACCCCCAGCGCAGCCCACCGAGGTCAAGCTAACCGGGGACAGGGACGTCGAGGTGACTCTGACCGGCCCGATCGCCGCTAAGTACTTGTCGGCAACCGATGATCAGAAGAAGGCACTCGGCAAGCCGCTGACCGGCGACCGCAACGCGGGGACACGGGATAGCGGGGTGGTATTCCAGCAGTTCCAGGGCGGCGCGATCACCGCCAAGAACGACCAGGCCGGCACGCCCGCATACATCACCCTGGGCAAGATCCGGGAGGCATGGAACATCCCACGCGACCCGGACGGCGTGCCTGCGGTCACCGGCACGAACGGTTCGGCAGGTCCGCTGGGCCTCCCGACCAGTGATGTGACCGCCGTCGGCGATCTGCAAGTGTCGAACTTCGAACACGGCAAGATCGAGTTCAACCCGACGACCGGCCAGGTCGAGGTAACGGTAAACGGCAAGGTCGTACCGTCCGGGCTGTAGACGGAGCCTAGTTCGTCGTCGGTGGCGGTTGAGGTTGGAACGGTTCATACCACCACCAGTCGGCCCGCTCGCCGGTCGGGCCGAGACAGGGTGCGACTGCGGGCGGTGGGCTCTTCGGCACACGGGCCAGCGATCCTGGGCGGAGTTCGTGCCCGACGCTGTCGGTCACGACGAGGCGCCTAGCCGGTCCGGTGATGGTGATGGCACCTCGGTGGTGCTGACGATGGTGATAGGGGCAAACCAGCACGAGGTTGTCCAGCTCAGTAGGGCCGCCGTCTTCCCAGTGCCGTATGTGATGCGCGTGCAGACCGCGGGTGGCTCCGCAACCCGGAACAGCGCACGTGGGGTGCCGATGCTCGAGCGCGCGGCGGAGCCGGCGGCTGATCATGCGGGTAGACCGACCGGAGCCGATCACGTCGCCGTCGCGTTCGAACCACGCTTCACAGGTGGCGTCGCACGTCAGGTACCGCCGTTCGGAGCTCGTGAGCAGCGGGCCCAAATGCAGGGAGGCGACCCGCTCCTTGATATCCAGATGCACTACCACCGTGGTGCGATGCCCGTGGGGACGACGTTCCACTTCCGTGTCCCATCCGGCCTCGACCAGCCGTAGGAACGCATCGATGTTCGTCGGCATTGGGGGTTTTGGGCCTGACGCCTGGTCGCGGACGTCGGAGTAGCCTTTCCACTCGGTGATCAGCGCATCATGGTGAGACTGCAGCGCCGCGTCGAACTTCGCCGAGTCGACGTGGGGGAGTGTGATTCGCCAGCAGGCAAACTCGGCATTGGCGGTCTTCGTCATCGTCGGCTGCGGTTCGGGCCGAGGACCGGGTTCCGTCCGCGGCTCCAACTTGACCGCGGTGCGCAGTTGGCTGACCGTCGCGTTCCTGGCCAGCTCCGCATAGTGCTCGTCGGATCCATCGCCCGCTCGCTGCGCGATCACGCCAACCTGGTCCACCGAGAACCGGCCCTCCCGCATGCCCTGGGCGCACCGGGGAAACGAGTCGAGCCGGCGCGCCACGGTCGCGATCGTGTCGGCGTTGCTCGGCGAACAGCCGGTCTTCCAGGCCACCAGCGCCGCGACGGACCGTGCCCCGGTGGCACCGCAGAGCTCGTCGCGCTCAATTTCCGCGACGATCTCGACGATGCGTCCATCGATCGCGTTGCGCTGACCGGTCAACTCGGCCAGTTCGTCGAAGAGCACCTCGAGACGTTCGTTGGGGCGCACTTCGACGCTTGCTGCAGTCGCAGTCGGGGACATGAAATCAGCATTGCAGCCGGGTATGACAAGTTTGGGCGCTGCGCACTATGCGGTGCCCAACCGAGTGCACGACTGCTTACTGGCGGGGCGAGTTGCTAGCTTTTCCAGACGACCTTGTCCGTGCCTCCGGCATCCCGGTAGACGACACTGTCGGGGTTCGTACCGTTGCGAACGTCAAAGTAAATGCGTCCCGTAACAGGGTTGCCCAAGGGGAGTGGCCCCTCAGGAAGGCCGTCGGTCTGGTTGCCTTTCATCACCGCGAAAGTGGAGCTGTTGACGGCCCGAGCGTTGAAGTCGGCAATGTTCGGAGTCGCATTACCGCTCACGCCTTTGGCCGTGACGTCGGAATACCAAATACCGTCGTTGTGGCCGCTGGGCTGCAGGTTGCTCACGGTGTAGTCGATAGTGCCACCGTTACTGGAAAGCTCTGCCATCTGGCCGAATTGCAGCACCTGCGGATCGGCGAACGCCGGCGTCGCCGCGAGGATTCCGGCCGCCGCCAATACAGCTGTTGCTGCCATTGTTTTCGATGCAATGTGTGAGAACGCCACGTCGGGCTCCCTTCGTGAATGTGCCGGCTATCCAGGAGCGGCAGCTGAATTGAGGTCTATCCAAAGCCCGGAATTTCAAACCTGATGTTTGCTGAATAGCGCCCGCCGGCGGCTTGGCTCGCCTTTTGTAACCGCGCGAAAGGAAACCCATGAGAACGATCGCGTACCGCCGCGCGGCAGACGTCGGCCTGGCCGCCGTCGCGCCGGGCCGTAGACCGACACCCTGCGTTCATGGGTACGAAACATGTTGTTCTGCAACATGTTTGATGTCCCTGCTGATCGACTTATTCCGCGATCGCTTGCGCTGCGCACGCTGCGATGAGCATGACCAGCGCGTTGATGTTGCCGGAAGTGACAGCAACACCTATCGCACATCGCCCGTTGGGCGACCCGCATTGAGGTTCCACTGGCCGCAGTCGGGGGCCAGGACGTCGTTGACGTCCACTTCGAGTCCGCCGACCTTCGGCCCGGGATTGGACGCGGTGCTCACGACGCGCTGGTAGAGAACGGCGGCGGGGTGGACCTGATCACCGGACCAGGCTCGAGTTTGCCAGGCCCACCGGCGGCCAGGTGTGCTCGAAGACCCGATAACGCCGTCGGCCGCGGCCCACTGGCACACCCTGACGCCTCCGTAGACCCCAGTGCGCTGAACCCCAAGAACCGAGTTGATTCCGCGAAACCACGGCAGCGCGGTGTGATTCCAGGTGTCGCGATTGATGTCCTCGTCGATGGTGAAGAAAATCGGTGCACGCTGGGAGCCGCCTGCCGCAGTGTGCAAACTCCAGGCGGTGCGCGCGTCTGCGACGCCGCCCGCGTAGCCCCGCGTGAAGTCTGACGGTGCCGACCCACCCGGCTTGCCGTATTGGTAGTTGCTGACGATCGCCAAGCCCGCGGCTATCAGCGAGTCGGCGTAGGACCGAGTGATCGGCTTGGCGCCAAACGACGAGCCAGGACGTGACATCGAAACGTAGTTGACTACGCCGCTATAGCCGGCAGCGCGGATCTGCTGCGCGGGGATCTGGCGGGCAGCGAAGTCGATGAGCTGAGGGGGAGCGGCGGCAGCCGCCGTGGGCATGCCGCAGGCTATCGATGCGGCGCCCAGGCCGGCCAACGCGGCGGCGTAGCGCAGCACGTCGCGCCGGGGAACCGTGCGCAGTCGCACTTCGCTGGCCGGCGGGCGCAAACTATGCATCGCGCGATGTTAACGATGTGACTGTTGTTACCGATAGACCTGCGCCAGCTGAAACGCGGTTGCATTCCCAAATAGATACCGAGTGGTGACCGTTCGGCTATGACCTCGGCAGCCGCGTACGAAACAACCCGCCGTGCAAGCAGATTGATGTCTCGCGGTTAACCGGGTTGTCCCACGATCGCCCGCGCTGCGCGCTCGGCGATGAGCATGGTCGGCGCGTTGGTGTTGCCGGAAGTGATGGTGGGCATCGCCGAAGCATCGACCACACGAAGGCCGGCGACGCGATACACGCGACAGTCGGTGTCGAGCACCGTGGCGGCCGACCGCGGCCGGCCGCGTGCGTCGAAGGCTCCCATCGCGCAGGTGCCCACCGGGTGGAAAATCGTGGTACCGAGTTCACCAGCGGCATGCTGCAGCTCGTCGTCGCTCACCAGTTGTGGGCCGGGAAGCAACTCTTGCGGGCGGTAGCGGGCGAGAGCCGGCGCCGCCATGATCTGCCGGGTCATCCGGAGGCCAATCACCGCGGTTTGACGATCGGCGTCAGTCGACAGGTAATTGCAGGAAATCTTGGGGTGGGTCAGTGGGTCTGCGTCGGCCATGCGCACATGGCCACGCGAACTGGGTCGCAGATTGCAGACCGAGGGAGTGATGGCTCCGAAGGGGTGCAGGGGTTCGCTGAACTTCGGCAAAGACAGGGGCTGGACGTGCCACTCCATATCGGGACTGCTCAGCGCGGGGTCGCTCTTCGCGAAAGCTCCCAGGGTGGAAGGCGGCATGGTCATGGGCCCCGACCGCAACAGCAGGTACTGAAGTCCCATGCCCGCGCGGGTGATCCAGTTCCGGTACAGCGTGTTGACGGTAGGGGCGCCCCGGATCCGGTAGACCGTTCGAAGCTGCAGGTGGTCCTGGAGGTTTTCGCCCACTCCTGGCAGATCGACGGCCACCGGCACCTGATGCTGGGCGAGCAGACCGGCCGGGCCCAGACCCGAAACTTGCATCAGGTGCGGAGAGCCGATGGCTCCGGCGCTCAGGATCACCTCCCGGCGGGCTCGGACGTCGATGATTTGATCACCTTTGAGCAGCCGCACGCCGGTGACGCGTTGCTGCGCCGTGGTCCAGGCACCGCGACGCTGATCATCGTGGACCTGGTCGTCCATCAGAAGCCGCAATGCCTGCGTCTGTGTGTAGACGGTGAGATTGGGTCGGTGGGCGACAGGGTGTAGGAAGGCATCAGCCATCGACCAGCGACGGCCACGCCGTTGGTTGACATGAAAGTACGCACTGCCGGCGTTGTCGCCCCGGTTGAACTCCTCGATGGGCGCGATGCCCACCTGGGCAGCGGCGGCCTGCCAGGCGTCCAAGATCTTCCAACTCACGCGCGGCCGCTCGACGCGGATCTCACCACCGGCGCCATGCCAGTCGTCGGCGCCGCCGTAGTAGTTTTCCAGCTTTTTGTAGATCGCCAGCGTCTCGCCTGGGGAGTCCGAACCGCCCCAAAGCCATCGGTCGTCGCCGGTGGCCCGCGCCCACAGGTCGTAGTCGCTGGCCTGTCCGCGCATGTGGATCATCGCGTTGATCGACGAGCAGCCGCCGATCACGCGGCCCCGCGCGTAGAGAATGCTGCGGCCGGCCAGACCTGGGTCGGCCTCGGTGGTGAAACCCCAATCGGTACGAGGGTTGGCCATTGTGTACAGATAGCCCACCGGCACCTTGATCCAGAACCAGTCGTCTTTGCCGCCGGCCTCAATGAGAAGCACACGGCGATCGGGATTGACGCTGAGCCGATTTGCGAGCAGGCAGCCTGCGCTGCCTGCTCCCACAATGATGAAGTCGAATTCGGTGAGCGTGCTCATTCCGGTATCGGTCCTCCAAGCGTCGGATGCGCGTCCTAGTGTGCGCGACGATGGCGTCGTCTCGTCGGGGAATGGGTGGCCCCCACCAGAGCCGACCATGACCAAGCACAAGGCTTTAGCCTCGGCATCTGAAAACTGTTGGTGTCGCGATGAGTCTCGCTCTCCGGTGCAGTCTTACCTTCATGGGCAAACTCATCTATGGCTTCAACGTGTCGGTGGACGGGTACATCGCCGACGCACAAGGCAGTATCGACTGGGCTGATCCGAGCGAGGAACTGCACCAGTACTGGAATGACCTCGAGCGCGAGACCGCCCTGTCGTTCTACGGTCGTCGGCTCTACGAACTGATGTCCGCGTACTGGCCGACCGCCGACGAGGCCCCGGACGCCACCCCGGTGATTGTCGACTTCGCCCACATCTGGCGCGAGATGCCCAAGGTCGTCTTCTCGCACACGTGTAAGTCCGTCGACTGGAACTCCCGTCTGGAACGCGGCGACCCGGTCGAGGTGGTGACGAAGCTGAAAGCCGAAACCGACGGCAGCTTGGAGGTGGCCGGCGCGACGCTGGCCGCACCGATCGTGCAGGCCGGACTGGTGGACGAGTACCGGATCGTGGTCGCGCCCATCGTCGTCGGCGGCGGCACCCCGTTCTTCCCAACACTGCCGTCATGGACCTCGCTGCGACTTGTGGAAAACCGCACCTTTCCGGGCGGCACGGTCCTGCTGAGGTACGAGGCAATACACGACTGATCGACTGTGTGCTGTGACCGTTAAGGATCGTTACCGCAATCGTGATCTCGGCCTCGTATCTTCGGATATACGAGAAAGCCGAAAGCCCGGGGGCTGATATGACGACCGCAATCGCCGCGCACGACCCAGTCGGAACCGACGGGCATGACGATCTCTTTTTGGCGGTCGCAAAACTCAACGCAAATGGCTGCCTAGGGGACACCGATCGCGTCGAATTGAACCCGCGCCCGAGGCTCACGGAAGAAGAGATCGTGCGCGCGGCGATCACGGTGATTTTGGTGGCCCTTGTGACGGTGATTGGCATCGCCGCGGGCGCAATCTTGACAATGGGTTAGCCCGACGCAGCTTCGCCAGCCGCTTTATGCGTATGTATCGGCGGTTCGAAGCAGTCCAAGAGTGTCTTGTCCCGCTGAAGTTCCTCTACTTGCCGATTGCGGTGCGGCCAGCGCAGCGCACTTGATATTGGCGTGATCTCCCTTAAGGAGCAGGGGATCCAGTTGCGGCAGTTGCATAGGTGAAAATGAAGTATTTAACTTGACATAATGTTGCTTATCGGCAATCGAAAACGCCGAGGTTGCGCCGTTCCGGGCGGTGACCTGCCGTTTTACGCGGTGGCCCACACCAACGTGCGGACTCGCCTGCTGGCCGTGCGGATACGAGTCATCGACCGGTGCGCCGGGACCGGTGCGGCCAATGGCGGCGATGAACTCGAGCAGGCGATGAACTCGAGCACCGCCCAACGCATGGCGGCCGCTTACCCCTTCCGCCTTCCGGGCTGCACAGGGATTAATACGTCACTGTGACGAATCGCTCTGCAGTGCAGGCGCTTTCGAGATGACACCTGGAGGCATTGCGGGTGGCCGCTCAACGATGCGCAGCGCCGGCGGCGTCGGGCACGCCCGGCATATCGAGGTCGCATCCGAAGCGAGGCGCCGTCAACGCAATGTACCGTGATCCAGGGTTTTGCCCACGGCACCGCCCGGGCGCCCCGTCCCCTGCTCCCCGCCCATCGCCTTCAATACGTCACCGTGACGAATATCGTTGCAGCGCAGGGTTATCGGGTTGCGGCGTAGACCGGCATCAGTTCGCCTTGTGCCCCCACGATCTGGGACGCGTGCGGCGGTGCGTATCGGTCGACCAGAGATGGCCGCAATCCGAGCACTGCAGATGCACCAGGGTGCCCTTGTTGCTCAGAAGATACTGCCAGTGCGTATCGCAGTTGCGGCTGCTTCGGCAATCACCACACCTGGCATTGTGATCGCAGCGCGGGCAAGGCAGCCATGCGCGGCGGCCACGATCGGCGGTCGGATCAATCGGTAGCACGAGCAGCCATCCGGTCGGGCAGAACGCCGGCGCTGACCAACTCGTCGTAGACCCGCTGCTGGTGCTCATCCAGATTCGAATACAGCATGTCGTACGCCTGGTCTTCCTCGCTCAGCGCAGCGATCGGGTCCCAGTCGTCACCCATTGCTTCGAACATCGCGCTGCGCCTACGCGCCTCGTCGAGGGTCAGGTCATAGGCAAAATCGAGGTCGGCCATCGCGCTCCCAGCCATTGAATAGATATGCAAACGAACGGTCAGGATTCCCTAACTGACTCCGGTCAAGCTATGACCTACGTCACTGTCCCCGGTTGACGTTCGTCACACTCGGCGCCGAACACCGGCACCCACGAGCGCCGGTCGACGCGGCGACGACGACGCGAGGGGGGCAGCCCGCAGCAAGCCCGAAACCGGCCCGCGCGCCCCCGGCTCCCCTCCCGCCCGTCGCCGACAATACGTCACTGTGACGAATATGTCTGCAGGACAGGGCTTTTGAGGACTGCCGATGCTTGCCCGCCTAGCCCGATGAGACCACCGGGCCGGAGTCTCAGTCGGTGTCCGGCGGGAAGTACATCTCCTGCTTGACCGTGCAGACCAGGTCGCCGCTGCGGTTGAACATCGTCCCGCTCGCCAGCGCCAGGGAACCAGCGCTGCTCGACGACGACCGGTCGTAGAGCAGCCAGTCCGACAGCGTGGCCGGCGCGTGGAACCACACCGAATGATCGCGCTGAGCCGACGCCCCGACACCACCGCGTGCGGCGTATGCCGGCTCGGTCAGCGTCACAGCCGACAGGTAGGCCACCAGGCTGGCGGTGAGCGCCGGATCATCGGGAACCTCGCCGTCGGGTCGCCACCACATCGGCGCCCGGGCGGGTGGCGCGACCTCGGTGTCGATGATCCGGCGCTCGAACCAGCGCAGGCTCGACCACCGCCCCGAAGCGCTCTCGTCGGACTCGGCCAGATGCGGCGCGACCCACGGCAGGGATTCCGGGCTGGACGCCTCTGGCATGGGTGGTTGATAGACGACCTGCCTGGGCGCGGAATCGGCGACCTTGAACGACGACATCGCCTCCATCAGAATCTTGCCGTCCTGGCGCGCGGTGACCCGTCGCGCCGAAAACGTCCGGCCTTCTTGGAGGTCGACGACCTCGAAGTCCACCGGCCGGCGCGAATCGCCGGACCTCAGGAAGTACGTGTGGACGCTGTGCGGGATGCGACCCGGCGCGGTGTGGCTTGCCGCCAGCAAAGCCTGAGCGGAGATATGGCCGCCCAGAATGTGGTTGGCGGGTGCAGGTAGTTGCCGCCCGACGAAGACCCACTGGTCGATCCTCTCGAGCTCCAAGGTGGCGAGCACGTCGCCCAACGAAGATGACATCACGACGTATTTTGCCGGACCGCGTGTCACGCGCCGAGTCGCCGGTACCTCTGTAACCGCCGCAAGGCCTGCGCGGACGCCGCCCCGGACGCCGGCTGCAGCGCGTCGTCGAGTCGCGCACGGACGGCGTCGGTGTCGAGGTGCATCCCGATCGCCACCAGACAATTCGCGACGGACCCCGGGGGTGCCTTCCCGATGTCGACCGCGCTACCGACCAGGTTGACGACGTAGTCGCGCACGGTCGCGCGGTGGCGCACCGCCACAATGCCTTTCATCCTGAACACCTGCGACGGTGGATCTTCGAGGAGATCGAACAGGGCATCGGGGTCGACGCAGCCCGCGCTGCTGACGGTGACGGCATCGGCATGGACGTGGTCATGGTCGTGCTCGGGCTCCAGATCCAGAAACGAGAGCTGCCCAACCTCTCGGGGCGCGGCGGACGCGTCGAAGAGGAGTCCCGGGTCAATCCGCCCAGCCATTGTGCCGACGACATGTACGCGCGGATTGCGTTGTGCCGCCCGTTGCGTGACGCGTCCGACCACCGCCGACCGCTCATCCTCAGGAATCTGGTCGAGCTTGTTGACCACGATCAGCGAAGCCGCACCGTAGCGCATCGGTGGCAGTGCGCCGCAGTCCACGGTGTCGAAGTGGTTCACGGCATCGACGACGTCGACAAGCCCGCCCGTCCGGACGCCGCGGATCTCACTGAAGCCGATGATCCGCGCGATCGCCACCGGGTCGGCCAGGCCGCTGGCCTCGACGACGATGGCATCGAGGCACCGGGCCGGGTCGGCGAGCTTGATCAGCGCTTCATCGAGCCCACCGTCGTCGGGCAGGCAACAGATGCATCCTCCGGCAATCGAGGCCGGCTCGTCGACCTGGCCGGCCACCAGACCGGCGTCGATGTTGATATCGCCGAAGTCGTTGACCACCACACCGATTCGTGTGCCAGGATGCCGCAGCAGGTGGTTGAGCAGCGTCGTCTTGCCGGCTCCGAGATGGCCGGTGAGCGCGATGACGGGTATCGCAGCCAAACCCTTGCCCTCCCCATCGACATCCGGACATCCGATGTTAACCGCGGTCTCGAACGCCTCAGCGGCCGGTGGAGAGTAACAGAGCGCTCGCTCTGTTATAGTGGCCGCATGCCACGCCCGCGTGTTCACGATCGCGACGTTGTGCTCGACGCCGTCGAGGACCTGGTGGCGCGGTCAGGCCCGACCGCGGTGACCATCCGGGCAATCAGCGCGGCGGTGGGTATGTCCAACGGCGCTGTCTATCACACGTTTACGTCGCGTGGCGGCCTGATGGGCCAGGCTTGGCTGCGGGCCGGTCAGCGCTTTTTGGCGGTGCAGACTGCGTTGGCCGACGAAGCGATGACAGGTGGTGGCGGTCCCCTCGAGGCCGTGGTCGCCGCCGCCGACGCGGCGGTGGTGTTCGCCCAGCAGTATCCCGGCTCATCGGCCCTCGTGCTGCGCGTACGCCGCGAGGAAGTGCTCGCCGACGACGTTCCCGACGACGTTGCCGAGGAGCTGCGCCGTCTCGACAAGCTTCTCGTCGCGTTGATGGTGCGGCTTGCCATCGCAGTCTGGGACCGCAAAGACGCGGCGGCGGTGGACGCGATAACGAGCTGTGTCGTCGACCTGCCCACCGCGCTACTACTGCGTCGCGACCGGCTAGGGAGTGTCACCGCGCGCACGCAACTGCACGCGGCCGTACGCGCCGTGCTGACGGTAGGGCCCCCACCCCGACAGCGGCGCGGCTGACGAATCATTCTGACTACCAGCGCAACTCAGGAGGTAACACATGACACTGACATTGGACTACGCGGACAAAATCGCCATCGTCCGCTTAGGCGAGGACGAGAACCGTTTCTCCCCTACCTTTCTGGATGACATCGATGATGCGCTCAACCAAGCCGTCTCCGACGGCGCCCAGGGACTGATCACAAGCGCCGGCGGAAAGTTCTACTCCAACGGCCTGGATCTGGAATGGCTGGGCGCTCACACCGACCAGGGGCAGTGGTACATCGCCCGGGTGCACCAACTGCTCGCACGCATGCTGACCCTGCCGATACCCACCGCGGCCGCGGTGGTGGGTCACGCGTTCGGTGCCGGCGCGATGCTGGCCGTCGCGCACGACTTTCGCGTGATGCGCGCCGACCGCGGGTACTTCTGTTTTCCCGAGGTAGACATCCGCATCCCGTTCAACCCCGGCATGGCCGCGCTGATCCAATCCAAACTCGCGCCCCGCGCCGCCGTCGCTTCGATGACCACCGGCCGACGTTTCAGCGGCCCCGACGCGGAAGAATTCGGCATCGTCGACGCCGTCTGCCCCGAGGACGCGGTCACCGATACCGCCGTCGACATGCTGCGACCGCTGCACGGCAAGGATCCGGGCACGCTGGGGGCGATCAAACAGACCATGTTCGGTCACGTGGTGCGCGCACTGATCGATGACGCGAACGAGTCGCAATAACTGCCCCTGGACACTAAGCCCGTTCCTGTATGGTCAGCGATGTCTGCCGGCGCAAGGGAACAGGGGCTTTTCGATGGCAAACAGGCTCCCCGACAACGCCTTCACGTCCCCACAAGTTCTGGACCCCGGCCTTCGCAAGGTCGCGCGATTCGTGCCGCGCGGCTATGCCCTGTACCGCGGTATGAAGTTTCAGCGTGCCGTCATGAACTTGATGGGCAATGCGGGACGCCTCCGCAACGTGCCCGTCGCCACCGTCAACGCGCACGTCACCGTCCGTCTGCATCGCCCGGCCGGCCTTCCCGATCACGCACCCGCGCTGCTGTGGATCCACGGTGGCGGGACCCTCATGGGGCACGCGGCCCAGGACGATAAGTACCTGCGCAAGCTGTCTCACCGCACCGGGTTCGCGATTGCGGCGGTAGAACACCGGTTGGCACCCGAACACCCCTACCCGATACCGGTCGAGGACTGTTATGCCGCCCTGCTGTGGCTGGCCCGCCAGCCGTGGGTGGACCCGGACCGGGTCGCCATCGGCGGCGCCAGTGCCGGTGGGCATTTCGCGGCCGCGGTCGCCCAGCGGGCGCTTGACCGCGACGACGTCCGAATCGCTTTCCAAATGCTGGTCTATCCGATGCTCGACGATCGCACCGGCGCCAAGCGCGACGGCCCCAGGCGCATCATGTGGACCGAATCCGACAATCAACTGGCCTGGCAGTGGTACCTCAACGGGGCCGATCCCGAAGAGGCGGCACCGGCTCGCCGGAAAGACTTATCGGGTCTTCCGCCCGCCTGGATCGGAGTCGGAACCCTGGACCTCTTCTATCAGGAGAGCCTCGAGTACGCGCGACGCCTGCGCGAGGCAGGCGTGCCGGTGCACGAGGAGATCGTCCCGGGCGCGTTTCACGCGTTCGATCAGATCGCGGAGAAGGCGCCGATATCGACGCGGTTCTTCGAAAGCCAATGCGATTACCTGCGGGGCGCGCTTACTCCCAGCGGATGACCGCCATCATTCAGCCCATCATCCGCCGCACGCAGCCGAATTACGTTATGCGACAACGGCTTGTGCCCCGATGTCGGGTTAGCCGGCGCGTCGCCTCGGCCACTGGGCTCGACCGGCCGATCTTTGCTGCCGGGCGTGACGGACGACGCCGTCGCCCCCGAACTCGGCACCTTTTGGGTGCAAAGTGTGCACAACGTGCAACTATATGGGCATGGGCAATCCCGTGGGGCTACGCGAGCGCCGTCGACGCCAGACGAGCGCCGACATTCGCGACGCCGCGGTGCGCCTCACGCTGCAACGCGGATTCGACAAGGTCACCGTCGACGAGATCTGTGCCGAAGCCGGAATCGCCACGCGAACGTTCTTCAACTACTTCCCCAATAAGGAATCCGCGCTCGCCTACGGCCCCTCGGACATACCTCCCGAACTGGTGGCGGACTTCGTCGCCGCAGGTCCTGCCCCCTACTCGGTGGTGCTGGCGGAGCTGATCACTCTGGCCGCACACCACCTCCGCGACGTGCCGCCGCAACGCGAACACGCGGCCCACATGCTGGAACTCGCCAAGACCTCTCCCGCCGTGTTGGCGGCGTTCCTCGCCGACTTGGAGCGGTTTCAAAAGCAGCTGACCGACATCATCGTGCGTCGCCAGGCGATGAAGCCGGACGACGAGATGGCGGCGTTGATCTCCGCACTGGCGCTGACGGCGGTGCGTTCCGGCATCGAGAGGTGGGCCAGCGGGGAGGCAAATGAAACCGCCGACACGCCGATGCCCTATGTTGAGCGTGCCGCGGCGCTGGTCAACAGCATCTTCACAAAGTGACCTGAAACACCAGTAGCAAAAGTTGCATGCACTGCAAGATATGCACATTATGTACTATGCGCTGGTGGCGGTACCCGGGGAGGCTTGAGCAAGAAGGCGAGCCGGGTGTCGGTGCCGGGAACGTCAGCCGGTGTGGGTGGGCAGCATTCACCGCGCTCGGCGCTCCAGCGCGCGAACCGTAGCAATCGACGTACTTCGTTGTTGAGCAATGCGACTTGTGGGCACTCACCCGCCCACGACCTCCGGTCGCGCAGACGCTGATCCACGTCACGACCGCGTGGCGGGGAAGGGACCACCTAGGTGCAGATATCGAGACTTGTGCGCAACGCCTGGTTGCCGCTGTTGATCGTGGCGGTCCTGGTGGTCGGCGGCTTTGCGGTCGTCAGGGTGAAATCGTTTTTCGGTGCCCACGACACCGGCATCATGAGCAGCCCGCGGCTCGATGACTCGAAGCCGTTCAAGCCCAAGGTCGTCAAGTACGAGGTCTTCGGCTCGGCCAGCCAGGCCAACGTGAACTACTTGGACCTGTCCGCCGATCCGAGGCGGGTCGACGGCGCGCCGCTGCCGTGGACGCTGGTCCTGAGCACGACCGCCCCCTCCGTCTTCCCGAACCTTTCGGCACAAAGCGATGGCAACTCCCTCGGCTGCCGCATCACGATCGATGACGAAGTCAAGGCCGAGAACATGACCAACGGCGTGCACGCCCTGACCTTCTGCTTGGTGAAATCCGCATGAGCACAACAGTCGACGACACCCGAACCGACACCATCCCCGTCGTCAAAGAACCCGTGCATGACAAGATCCCCCGGATCATCCGCACCTTGGCCGTGCCGATCATCCTGGGCTGGATCGCGATCATCGCGGTGCTGAATGTCGTCGTTCCGCAGCTGGACGAGGTCGGCAAGATGCGTTCGGTGTCAATGGCACCCGACGATGCGCAATCGGTGGTCGCGACCAAGCGCATGGGCGCGATATTCAACGAGTACAAGTCCAACAGCTCGGTGATGATCGTCCTCGAGGGCCAGAATCCCCTCGGTGCCGACGCGCACGCCTACTACGACCAGATCGTCAAGAAGCTCGACGCCGACACCAAACACGTTGAACACGTTCAGGATATGTGGAGCGATCCACTGACCGGGGCGGGCGCGCAAAGCAATGACGGCAAGGCCGCCTACGTCCAGGTTTACCTCGCCGGTAACCAGGGCGAGGCCCTGGCCAACGAGTCGGTGGAATCCGTCCAGAAGATCGTCAAGAGCGTGCAGCCCCCCAAGGGGGTCAAGGCCTATGTCACCGGGCCCGCGGCGCTGTCAGCGGATCAGCACACCGCCGGCGACCGCAGCCTGCAGCTCATCACGGCGGCCACGTTCACCGTCATCATCGGCATGCTGCTGTTGGTCTATCGGTCGATCATCACCGTGCTGCTGACGCTGGTGATGGTGGTGCTCGAGCTGTCCGCCGCGCGGGGCATGGTCGCTTTCCTAGGCTACTTCAAAATCATTGGGCTCTCGACGTTCGCCACGAACCTGTTGGTCACCTTGGCGATCGCGGCCGCCACTGACTACGCGATCTTCTTGATAGGCCGATATCAGGAAGCCCGGGCCATCGGCGAGACCCGCGAAGAGGCGTACTACACCATGTACAAGGGCACCGCCCACGTGGTGCTCGGATCGGGTATGACCATCGCCGGCGCGACATTCTGCCTGCACTTCACCAACCTGCCGTATTTCCAGACGCTGGGTATTCCGCTGGCCATCGGCATGGTGGTCGTGGTCGGCGCGGCGCTGACGCTGGGTCCCGCGGTCATCTCGGTGGCGACGCGCTTTGGTAAGACACTCGAACCCAAACGGACGCAACGGATTCGCGGGTGGCGCAAGATCGGCGCGCTCGTCGTCCGCTGGCCCGGCCCGATCCTGGTGCTGACCATCGGGATCGCGCTGGTGGGCCTGCTGACCCTGCCGGGCTATCGCACCAACTACAACGACCGCAACTACCTACCCGCGGACCTGCCCGCGAACGAGGGTTACGCGGCCGCGGACCGGCACTTCTCCCAGGCGCGGATGAATCCCGAAGTGTTGATGATCGAAAGCGATCACGATCTGCGGAACTCGGCCGACTTCCTGGTGATCGACAAGATCGCCAAGACGATCTTCCGGGTGCCGGGAATCGGTCGCGTGCAAGCCATCACCCGTCCGCAGGGCACGCCGATCGAGCACACCTCGATCCCGTTCCAGATCAGCATGCAGGGCGTCACCCAGCAGATGAACCAGAAGTACCAGGAAGATCAGATGGCCGACATGCTGCATCAGGCCGACATGATGCAGACGACCATCGAGAGCATGGAAAAGATGTCGAGCATCACCGTGCAGATGTCGAACGACATGCACCAGATGGTCAAGAAGATGCACGACATGACCATCGACATCAACGAATTGCGCGATCATATGGCGGATTTCGAGGACTTCTTCCGTCCGATCCGCAGCTACCTGTACTGGGAGAAGCACTGCTACGACATCCCGGTGTGCTGGTCGCTCCGCTCGGTCTTCGACGGCCTCGACGGCATCGACACGATGACCGACGACATCCAGAGCCTGCTGCCGATCATGGATCATCTCGACACGCTGATGCCCCAGATGGTGGCGCTGATGCCCTCCATGATCGAGAACATGAAGGCCATGAAAACGACGATGCTGACCATGTATTCGACCCAGAAGGGTCTGCAGGATCAGCAGAACGAGGCGCAGAAGAACTCCAACGCGATGGGGAAGGCGTTCGACGCCTCCAAGAACGACGACTCGTTCTACCTGCCCCCGGAGACGTTCAACAACGCCGAATTCAAGAAGGGCATGAAGAACTTCATCTCCCCCGACGGTCACGCCGTGCGCTTCATCATCAGCCACGACGGCGATCCGATGTCGCAGGAAGGCATTTCGCACATCCCCCTGATCAAGAAGGCCGCCTACGAAGCGCTGAAGGGCACGCCGCTGGAGGGCTCGAAGATCTACCTCGCGGGTACCGCGTCGATCTACAAAGACCTCAGCGACGGAAATACCTACGACCTGTTGATCGCCGGGATCGCTTCGCTGTGCCTGATTTTCATCATCATGCTGATCATCACGCGAGGCGTGGTGGCATCGGCGGTCATCGTGGGAACCGTCTTGCTCTCGCTGGGAGCGTCCTTCGGGCTTTCAGTACTGATCTGGCAGCACCTGATCGGCATCGAGTTGCACTGGATGGTGCTCGCGATGTCGGTCATCATCCTGCTGGCCGTCGGCGCCGACTACAACCTGCTGCTGGTCGCCCGGTTCAAGGAGGAGATCCACGCCGGCCTGAACACCGGCATCATCCGGTCGATGGGCGGCACCGGTTCGGTGGTGACTTCGGCGGGGCTGGTGTTCGCCTTCACGATGATGACGATGGCGGTCAGCCAGCTGACGGTCATCGGGCAGGTCGGCACCACGATCGGATTGGGTCTGCTGTTCGACACGCTGATCGTGCGGTCGCTGATGACACCGTCCATTGCCGCGCTGCTGGGCAAGTGGTTCTGGTGGCCGCAACGGGTCCGTCAGCGTCCGGTTCCGTCACCCTGGCCGCAGCCGGCCAAGGAACGCGAATCGGTAACCGCCGCTACGTAACCCAGTCCGGCTGCTCGTCGGTCTCGACGTTGGCGAAGTCCTTGTGTCCGAGGCCGGCGGTGGTGCCGCCGTCGACGACGAACTCCGAGCCGGTGGAGTAGCTGGACTCGTCGCTGGCCAGATAGACCACGAGGTTGGAGACCTCCACCGGTTGGGCCGCGCGGCCCAGCGCCGTCTGGAAGATGTCGTCGGGAACCCAATCGGTCATCGGGGTCTTGATGAGCCCGGGATGGATTGAGTTGACCCGGATTCCGCTCGGGCCCAGCTCGAGCGCGGCCGACTTGGTCAGTCCGCGAACGGCGAATTTCGTTGCCGTGTAGCCGTGGCAGGCGATGGTACCGGCCATGCCCTCGATCGAGGAGATGTTGATGATCGATCCCCGGCCCGCTTCCTTCATGGGTTTGACCACGGCGCGGATACCGAGAAACACACCCGTCAGATTGATGTCGAGGATGCGCTGCCACTCCGAGAGCGCGTAATCCTCCAGGGTGCCGATGTTGATGATGCCGGCGTTGTTGACCAGCACGTCGATCCGGCCGAACTCGCCCAGGGCGGTGGCCACCGCCGCATCCCAGTCCTCGGGCTTGGTCACGTCGAGGTGCAGGTAGCGGGATGCGTCACCGACCTCCGCCGCCACCGCCTTGCCCTCGTCGTCGAGGATGTCGCCGAACACCACTTTGGCGCCCTCGGCGACCAGCGCCCGCACGTGCGATGCGCCCATCCCCCGGGCACCGCCACTGATGAGGGCGACCTTGCCCGCCAACCGTTCTGCCACTGCGTTCTCCTGTCGTGTGAGTTCGTCTATGCACCATACGTACCGGGAGCTATGTATGGCCATAGCCGAAGGACTGGGCTGGACGATCTCTTCGGGTCAGGAGTCGTACGCCCGAAGCAGCGCCCGCGTGCGCGCCCGGCCCTCCGGCGACGGATCGAATGCCGCCGCGACGTACTCGTCGACACCCGCGGCGCGCAGTTCGTCGAGCCGGCCGCGGACCGTGTCCTCGTCGCCGATGATGGCGGCATCCTCCGGCCCCGCGTAGCCCTCGCGGTCGAGCATCGCGCGGTACGACGGCAGCTGGCCGTAGATGGCGAACTGTTCGGCCGCCTGCTTGCGGGCGGCGTCGACGTCGTCGGTGACGCTGACCGGCAACGACGCGGCGACGCGGACCTGACCCTCACGTCCGGCATCGGCGGCGGCCTGGTGCAGCGTGGGCGCGACGTGCCCGGCCAGCGTCGCCGGTCCGGTCATCCAGGTGCAGGTGCCCGACGTGCGCCGCCCAGCGAGCTTGAGCATTTGGGGCCCCAGCGCCGCGATGTAGACGTCGGGCCGCGGCGCCCCCGCGATCATCAGCGCGCCGCGAGTGGTCACCGTCTCCCCCGTCGCGTCGGCGCGTTCACCGGCCAGCAGGGGCAGTAGCCCGTCGAGGAATTCGTTCAGCCTGCGCACCGGCTTGTCCCACGGGATGCCCCACATCCCCTCGGTGACCGCCTGGTGGGTCATGCCCAACCCGAGCGTGAACCGCCCGCCCGAGGCGAGGCTCACCGTGAGGGCGCGTTGCGCCATCTGCATCGGATGCTGATTTTGAATGGGGACCACACCGCTGGCGACCTCGATCGTGTCGACCTCGTGCAACGCGATGGCCAGGATCGTGAGAAGGTCCGGCTCGTAAGGCAATTGGCTCATCCACAAGCGCTTGAAGCCTTCATCGCGAAGCATCGCGAGGTTGGCGATCGTCGCGTCGATCGGCGATTCGCTGCCCGTTCCGCTGAGCTGCCCGAACATACTGACCTGCATGACCAACACGCTCCTCTGCGTCGCTTCCGCGGTGGGAAGGTTGTCGTGGGTCAACTCTACGGCCAGGCGTTGCCTGACCATTATCGTCGGATGTCACTGAAGGGTGCATGACCAGTACCGGGGGCTCGGCACGCCCTTCAAGACGGCCGGGCCACGATCACCGGCATCCGAATCGAGTGCACGACGGCGTTGCTCACCGACCCCAGCAGAACACCGGATAAGCCACCGCGGCCGTGGCTGCCCACGACGGTCAGCTGCGCGGTCTTCGACTGCTCGATCAGCTGCCGAGCGGGCCGGTCACAGACGACGATTCGGTGCACCGTGACATCGGGGTAGCGTTCCCGCCAGCCCGCCAGGCGTTCGGCCAGGCTCCGTTCGGCTTCCGCCTTCACCGCCGCCCAGTCCATTCCGGGAAGTTCGAAGACTCCGGTGTCGCACCAGGCATGAACCGCCTTGAGTTCGACGCCTCGTCGTGACGCTTCGTCGAAGGCGATGGCCGTGGCGAGTTCGGAGGCCGGCGAACCATCGATTCCGACCAATATCGGTGCCTGTTGCGGGTACGGCATCAAGGGGTCTTCATCGTGAATGACGGCAACCGGGCAGCTCGCGCGTCGCACGATTCCGGAACTGACCGAACCTAGTAAGGCCCTACCAAGGGCTCCGCGCCCATAGGATCCGACGACGATCATTGCTGCCTCTTCCGACATCCTGACCAACGTCGGCGCCGGGGGCGCATGCCACAGCTCGCTCGTGATGTCGATCTTCCGGCCTGTTCTCGTGGCGTCTTCGGCAATCTTGACCGCCTCCTGCAAGAGCCGGCGGCCATCGTCCTCCTGCCATGCCACCGCTTCAGCCGCCATCGGCACCTGTGGCCAGACCGTCGTGGCGTTCACCATGTGGACCAAGCTCAGCGGAACATTAGATATTGCCGCGTCACGTGCGGCCCAGCAGACAGCGAAATTCGACGCAGGTGATCCATCGACTCCGACGACGATGCCGTATCGCTGTGTGGATTCAGTCATTTCGGTCTCCTAGTCCATCCACAACGCTATGGCCCAATCTCAGCCCGGTCATGAGACTTTCGTCCCCAACCACATGGACGAGAGACCTTCGTCGGGTACCGAGCCCACGCGCACAGCAGCCATTGCCACCAGTTCGCCGAATTGCTCTGACTTAAACGGGCTTTCAGCGGGTAGTGCCACCAAGCTGCCAGAACGCAGCGTGGAGATCCCAGGCCTCAGCCGGACGCCCAGACCTTGGCGCGCTCCAGCTCGTCGAGCCCGAACACCGCGAGCTCGCCGGGGACCATCCACGCGAGCGCGTGCAGGGTGTGGGCGACCCAATCCTTATCCGACACGACCGCGATTCGCTTGAAAGCCGAATAATGCGTCAAGACGGTGCCCAAGCCCAGCTTGAGGTCCTCGACCAAACCACCGGGGCCGAAGCCCTCAAAATCCGGCGCGATGACCTCCACGATCCTGACCTCACCGGACTTCAGCGTCTCCTCGAGGATGGGCCTGATCTCGCGCAGTTCATCACCTCGCAGCCGGCCCGAGACGCGAATTCCGGTGACGCCGTCCGGCATGTCCGGCAGCACCTCAATCATCGAATACTCCTTTCCCGCACGCTCTTGAGCCTGTACGGGACGGCGACGACCGCCTAGTGCCATACGTCACCAGGTCCCTGACCGAATGACCGCTCGAACCCGGCTCAGCCGACGATGTCGAAGACCGCGGCGGCCGAGGTGACCGGCTTGTCGGCGTTGCCCTCGTCGTGCAGCAGCATGCGCACGCCGACGCGCCCGGGTCCGCCCGGATGGGCGGTGCCCTCGACCCGGAACGGCCCCACCTTGCCGCGCGACATGAACATCACATGCCAGCTGACGACCTGCAACTTCTTGGTGCCGGCGACCTCGGCGGCGAGGTCGATCGCCGCGGTTTCGAGGACGACGTGCTGGGGTCCGATGTGCAGCGCGGCATCCGGCGACGCGAGTTCGGTGCTGAGCTCGGGCAGGATCCAGTGGCCGTCGTCCCGACGGCTGGCACCGAAGGCCTGCCACAGCGGCGGCAGATCGGGAGAGTCTTCGACCACCAGTTCGGTGCCCGAAACATCCATGCGATCCAGGCCTTCCGGCGGGATGCCGATGATCGCGCCCTGCCCCTCGTTGAAGGCGATCACCCGAGTGGGGTTGTCGGCGTCGACGATGGTGCAGCGCCCGTAGCCCATGGTGCGGCCCTGGTGCACGATGCCCGACCCGACGATCTCGATCCTTTCGACGTCGTAGCCGGGATCGACGATCTGTACCGACGCGATGACCGGATTGGGCACGGCGACCATGTCGGTCTGGCAACCCTCAGGGGAGGAAATAGCCAACGGCGCCACCATGATTCCGCCGGCCTCGTTGCGCATGTCGCGGCGGATGGTCACGGTGTCGTCGGTCTCCCCCAGGTTCATCGACGAGTGTTTGCGACCGATATAGCGGTAGCTCAGCAGGCCCGTCCAACGCCGGTAGAGTTCGTCGCGGTAGGCGTCGGAATCTCCCATCAACTCTCGGATGTCACGAAGTTGACCGCTCAATTCCCTTCGCCTCCTTAGCTTTTGCCGCGGCGCACCTGATTGAAAGGCACACCGCGGTCGTCGGCTCGCTCGCGCGGGAAGTTCAGCACCCGCTCGCCGATCACATTGCGCGCCATCTCGGTGGTACCGCCGCCGATGCTCGCGGTCTGGCGGCCCAGGTAGCGCGTCCCGATATCGACCAACCCGCCATCGTCGTCGACCACGGCAGCCGGGCCCGCTACGGCCAGCGCCGTGTCGGTCTCGACGTCGTGCACCTCGGCCATGTACAGCCGGATGATGGACCCGGCGGCGGGCGGCAGTGATCCGCCGGCCACGGCGTGGAAGACGTGCTCACTGAGTTGGCCATGCACGGCCCGGTGCACCAGCGCCCGGCCGACCATCTCCTCGAGTCGTTGGTTGCCGGCCTGGTTCGTCTTTTCGAGCAGCGATATCAGATCGACCGAAACATCATGGGCCTCAGCGATTCCCGGCCCGCTGGTGTACTCCGAGCCGTCCCCCATCGTGCGCCGCTCGTGGTAGAGCTGCCGTGACGCGACGTCCCATCCCTTGCCCGGTTCACCCACCACCGCGTCGTCGCCCACGTCGACGTCGTCAAAAAACTCCTCGCAGAACTCGATGGAGCCGTTGACCTGCTGGATGCGGTTGATGGTGACACCGGGATGGTGCAGCGGCACCAGAAACATCGTCAGCCCGTCGTGTTTGGGCACGTCCCAGTTGGTCCTGGCCAGGCACAGGCCATAGTCGGCGGCGAACGCCCACGTGCTCCAGGTCTTGGCGCCGTTGATGATCCATCGTCCGTCCCGGCGCTCGGCGCGGGTGATGACGCCCGCCAGATCCGATCCCCCGTTGGGCTCGGACAGCAACTGCACCAGCACCTCGTCGCCGCGCAATGCGGCGGCGATGTGTGCGCGCTTCTGCTCCTCGCTGCCCATGTCGAGAATCGTTGCGCAGCAGATGGCGAACGACGGGACGTTGAGCAGGAGCGGAGTCTCATACCCCTGGGACTCGACGTCGAACGCCTTCTTGTATTCGTAGCTCAGTCCGAGCCCGCCATACTCGCGCGGGAAACAGATCCCGGCGAATCCGCCGTCCCACAGCAGCTTTTGCAGTTCGCGAGCCCGGTGCCAGGACGGCAACTCATCGCGCTCCAGCTGCGCCGCCTTGGCCGGATCGAGTCGTGGCATGGTCGCGGCCAGCCAGGCCCTGGCCCGGCTCCGAAATTCCTCGACCGACTCGGCAGTCACCGGATGGCCTCTCGTTCGAGCGTCGACCTTGTGCTGGGCGACTGTACAGCACCGCCCCGCGGGTGTACAGGTCGGCGCCTTCAGGACCCGTTCAATGCCACCGCGGCGCGAATGATCGCCGCCAACGCCTTCTCATCGATCTTGTCGCCCTCGTGGAAGTCGATCGCGCGTCTGGTGTTTCCGTCCAGGCTGGAGTTGAACAGGCCCGCGGGATCCTGCAGCGACGCGCCCTTGGCGAACGTCATCTTCACGACGTTCTTGTACGTCTCGCCGGTGCAGATCATCCCGTCGTGATACCAGGTGGGAACGCCCCGCCACTTCCACTCTTCGACCACGTCGGGGTCGGCCTTCTTGATCAGTTGCCTGATGCGCGCAAGCATCTCACCGCGCCAATCCCCCAACTCCTTGATCCTGGCGTCGATCAGTTCGGCGGGAGATTTGGCTGCGGCGTCATCCTGGGGGGTCGCCATCGTGGCTCGCTTTCGGTGAGGTTGTCGCTCGCCGGACCGTACATCAACCGATGGTGTTCGCCGCGGCCACACGCCAAGACCCCGTGTCCGGCGGCGAGGGCACCCGCAAGTAATCTGCGGTCGACTCGTGCCAGGTCCTGTGACGATTGCGCGGCCCGGCCGTACGGCGCTGCCCGCCCTGGCGAACAAGGAACCCACATGACCGATACACATCCCTTCGACGAAGCCCTCCAGCTCGACCTGATCGGCGCAAACGTCAGGCGCGGCCGCACGCACCCGGAGTGGGCCAACATGGTGGGACCGTTCGGAGGGATCACCGCCGCCGTCATGCTGCGCGCCGTCGAGGCACACCCCGATCGCATCGGGGAACCACTGGCCCTGACCGTCAACTACGCCGCTCCCATCGCCGACGGCGACTTCGACATCACACTGCGGGCCGCGCGCACCAACCGGACCAATCAGCACTGGATCGTCGAGCTCAGCCAGGACGACGTGGTCAAGACGACGGCGACCGCGATCTTCGCGGTCCGGCGCGAGAGCTGGGCCGACACGGAGAGCCACCCGCCGAGCGCGCCGCCGCCAGAGCAGGTGCCCGCTGTCGATCCGGGCCTCGTTCGATGGACCAGCCTTTACGACACCCGCTACGTAGAGGGCGCGATGCCCGGCAAGGGTGGGGATCCGAGCCCGTCGTCCACGTCCACCCTGTGGGTCCGCGACGGCGCGGGACGCCCGGTCGACTATCCCGCACTCGCCGCGCTGTGCGACATCTTCTACCCGCGGGTGTTCCTGCGTCGCGGCGGCTTCGTCCCGTCTGGGACCATCTCGCTGACCACGTATTTCCACGCCGACCAGCCCCAGCTCGACGCCCTGCACAATGACTTCGTGCTGGCCACCGCGCATGCGAACCGTTTTTCCCGCGGCTATTTCGACCAGAGCGCGAAAGTGTGGACCGCCGACGGCGGGCTGCTGGCCACCACACATCAGATCGTCTACTTCAAAGGATGACGGGTTTACACTTCGCCAGTGGAACGTCACGCGGGGACGCTTACCCGAAGAATCGAGCCGTAATGACAGAGCGCGCGGAGGGCCTGGTGGCCGAGACGCTGCCGGCGATCGAAGCCATCAAACAGCTCAAAGCCCGCTATTGCCGCCACCTGGACACGAAGGACTGGGCGGCATGGCGGACGATCTTCGCCGACGACTTCGTCAGCGACACGTCGGAAGCCGGCGGCAAGGTCATCGCCGGCGCCGACGATTTCGTGGCGTTCACCCGCCGCGCCCTTGCCCGCCCGACGCAGCCCACCGCCCACCAGGTGCACACCCCCGAAATCGAGCTCACCTCGGCGACGACTGCGCGCGGTATATGGGCACTGCAAGACGTGGTCCGATTCGGGCCCGGGGTGACCTTGGTCGGCTACGGCCACTACCACGAGACCTACGAGAACATCGCCGGCGTGTGGCTTATCAAGAGCTCCAAGCTAACTCGACTCCGCGAGGACATCATGACGCCGTTCTTCTCGATCTACGTCTCCCCCCGGGTTCGCACGGCGATCGGCCGGATCGCCGGCCGCCTGATGGATCGGTGACAAGCCCATGACAGTCGATACCGTATTGGTCACCGGCGCGTTCGGGCAGATCGGTAAGCGCTGCACGCAGATCCTGCTGGAGCGGGGACGGACCGTCGTCGCGATGGACCTGCGCAACGACAACACGGTCGCCGCCGAACAAGAACTCGCCGCCGGCGGGCAGCCGGGGACGCTGATTCCCGCGTACACCGATCTCCTGGACGCCGAGGCGGTGAGCGAGCTCGTCGCGGCTCATCAGCCCGGAGCCGTCGTCCACCTGGCCGCCGTGGTCTCCCCGCTGTCCTACCGCAACCCCGGGCTGGCCCGGCGCGTCAACGTCGGTGGCACCGAGAACCTTTTGGCGGCCTGCTCGACGCTCCCCCGCCCGCCGCTGTTCCTGATGGCCTCCAGCGCCGCGGTGTACGGATCGCGCAACCCCTACCGCCAGCCCGAGCGCATCACCCCGGACACCCCGGTGAACCCCATCGATCAATACGGCCAGGACAAGGTGCTCGCCGAGGCGGCCATCCGCGGCAGCGGACTGCCGTACGCGCTCTTCCGGCTGGGCGGCGTCATCTCGCCGGACACCCACACGACCGTCAACGGCGACTCCCTGTTGCTGATGCGATCGATGCCCGGTGACAACCGCATGCATGCGGTGGACGCGCGCGACGTGGCGCTGGCATTCGCCAACGGGGTCGATCGCGAGGCGACCATCTCCGGCAAAGTCGTGCTCATCGGCGGCAACGAGTCCTACGTGCTGACGCAGCGCGGGCTCGAGGACAGCATGATGCAGGCCATCGGCGTGGGCCCGCTGGGCCCGTCGGCGAGCCTGCCCGGTGACCCGGCCGACGACCGCGGCTGGAGTTTCACCGGCTGGTACGACACCACCGAAGCGCAGGCGCTGCTGGACTTTCAGGAGCACGACTGGAGCCAGACGCTGGCGTGGATGGCCGAATCGCAGGGCCGTCTGCGCCTGCTGCTGCGGGTGCTTGCCCCGGTGCTGCGGCCGGCGTTGCGTGCGGTTCTGATCGTTCAGCGCCGGCTCGAGGGACGCGGCCCCTACGCCGACCCGTGGTCGCTGATCGAAAAGAAGTACGGCACAGCGGCATTGGCGAGCGTCGACTAGCGGTCGATCCAGGCCATTTGCGCCTCGGCGTGGTGCCCTCCGACGGGCGGGGTGAGTCCATCGAGTCTGGCCAGTTGGTCGGCGGACAGTTCCACCGCGTCGGCACCGACGTTCTCTTCCAGGCGCGTGACACGCTTGGTTCCCGGAATGGGCACGATGTCAGGACCTTTCGCAAGCAGCCAGGCCAGGGCGACCTGAGCCGGCGTCGCGCCGACGTCCGCGCTGATGTCGCGCACCTCGTCCGCGCACCGCAGGTTGTGCTGAAAGTTGTCGTCGAAGAACCGCGGGTTGGTCTTGCGGTAGTCGGTATCGGGTAGCTCCCGGGTGGAGCGGATGGCGCCGGTGAGGAAGCCACGACCCAGCGGCGAATAGGCGACGAACCCGATCCCCAACTCGCGCAGCGCCGGCAGGATCTCGTCTTCTTGATCGCGTGTCCACAGCGAGTATTCCGATTGGACGGCCGTAACGGGGTGCACCGCGTGGGCGCGACGAATGGTGTCCACGCCGACTTCGGACAGGCCGATGTGCCGGATCTTCCCGGCGGCGACCAGCTCGGCCAGCGCACCGACCGTCTCTTCGATCGGGGTCTGGCGGTCGAGGCGGTGCTGGTAATACAGATCGATATGGTCGGTCGCCAACCGTTGCAGCGAACCGTCCACGGCGACGCGGATGCTGGCGGGGCTGCTGTCGAGGCCGTCGCGACCAGTGTGCGAAATCAGCCCGAATTTGGTTGCCAGGACTACTTGATCGCGTCGTCCCTGCAGGGCACGGGCCAGAAGTTCCTCGTTGACGTACGGGCCGTAGACCTCGGCGGTGTCGATCAGCGTGACACCCAGATCGATGGCGCGATGAACGGTGCGGATCGATTCGGCGTCGTCACTGCCCGCGCCGGCATAGGCCACCGACATCCCCATCGCGCCCAATCCGAGGCGACCGACCTGCAATTCGGCGAGTTGAGCCAATTTCATGGGATGTCTCCTGTTCTACGGTTGCGCGAGACCCCGCTGAGTGCCGGACGGTACCGTGGCGCTGTGTATCGCGTCGAGCTTCCCCCGATCTGATGGACCACGCAAACACCCCGCGGCCGGCCCGCAATCTGGCGGTCGACTACTACCGAGTGTCGGGCGTGGTGCTGATCGTGCTGGGACACTGGCTGGCCGGATCGGTGACCTACCACGACGGGCAGTTCGGGCGGCAGAACCCGCTCGTCGACCTGCCCTGGACCCAGTGGCTGACGTGGCCCTTCCAGGCGGTGCCGGCGTTCTTCCTGGTTGCCGGCTACGCCGCCGCGGTGTCCTGGACCCATCGGCACGACACCGACGGGGTATCGCGTCGAACCTGGGTGCAGCACCGGTTGGCGCGGGTCCTCGGGCCGACGGCGGTGTACGTCGTGCTGGTGTCGCTGGTGGTGGTGGCGCTTGGCGCCTCCGGGGTGGCCGGCTCGGTGCTCGAGTACGCCGGCTGGGCGGTGGCGATGCACCTGTGGTTCCTGGCCGTGTATCTGGTCGTGGTCTCACTGACGCCGATTGCGATTGCCGCACAACGCCGTTGGGGACTGCTGGTGCCCGGTGTGCTCGCGTTGGCCGTCGCGATGGTGGATGTCGCCCGGCTCGCCGGGCACGTGCCCTACCTCAACTGGGTGAACTATCTGCTGGGGTGGGGCACGCTGTATCAGCTCGGGATCGCCTGGCACGGCGGATCATTGGCCGGGCGCAGGCCCTGGATACTGGCCAGTGCTTCCGCATTGGCGCTGGCGCTGCTGGTTTGGCTCAAGATTTATCCGGTCAGCATGATCGGCGTTCCCGGACAGACCATCGACAACACGACACCACCGACCGTGGCCCTGTTGGCGTTCGGGTGCGCCCAAACCGGAATCGCGATGGCGGTCGCGCCCGCGCTCAACCGTGCGCTACGCGCCATCCGCGTGGAGCGCGCGTTGTCGATCGCCAACAACAACATCATGGCCCTCTACCTGTGGCACATGATTCCCGTCGTGATCGTGGCGATTGTGGGTTATCCGGCCGGCCTGTTGCCGCAGCCACCCGAAGGTAGCGCGGACTGGTGGCTGGCCCGGCTGGAATGGGTGGTCATCCTGAGCGTCGTGACCGCGGTCGAAATGGTGCTGCTGTTTTGGGCGCGAAGGCTTTTCGCCGCTCCCCTGCCCCTGCTCGGTGTCTCGCTCACCGAGCGCTGGGCGGAGCCGGTGATGCTGGCGGGCGCAGCGATGGCGGCCTACGCGCTGTCCATGATTGCCGCCGAGGGCTTCGCTCCTGACGGGCGCTTTGCGTGGTTGACCGCAGTGATCTTCGCGGCCGGAGCGCTACTGGCGGCATTTCGCCCGGCGTCGCGCTCCGCAGCTCGTGCACAGGCGGCCCAGCAAGGCCGCGAGGCCTAACCCTGGCGCTAACAACCCTCGGGCCCGCCCGTGCCGCCAGGAAGCATTACGTCGGTGCGGTTGTTACGAAGGGCATGACCGCGACGGGTTTCCACGAGGGAGAACTGTCAATGCAGCGCCGAGCGGGTGTCGAAGCCGAGGCCGGACGGCTCGAGAGCATGCTTGACTCGTCGGATCTGTCCCGAGGCGCCGCCCGCTTTCTCGCGTCACAGCGGTTCGCCGCGCTGACCGGACGCGACCACAACGGCCTACTCTGGGTATCGCCGCTGGCCGCGCCACCGGGTTTTCTCCGCGGTGCAGAGGGTGTCCTGCACGTGTCTGCCTCTCCCCGTGACGGGGATCCCCTGCATGAGATCCAGATCGGTCAGCAGGTCGGACTGATCGCCATCGACTTCGCCACCCGCCGCAGGCTACGGATAAACGGCGAACTTGTCGGCGCTGACCACAAGAGCATGACCGTCCGCGTCGACCAGTCGTACGGCAACTGCCCCAAGTACATTCACCGCCGCGCCATCGACGTCGCTAGTCTTGCTGCCCCTCCTTCGAAACGCGCGCAACGCGCAACGCTTCTCGGCCCGTCTGATCGGGCAATGATCGCAACGTCCGACACGTTCTTCTTGGGCACAAGCCATCCCACCCGCGGCAGCGATGCCTCACACCGCGGCGGCCAACCCGGATTTGTCCGCGTCGACACACCGGACCGGCTCTGGTGGCCGGATTTTCCGGGGAACAACATGTTCAACAGCTACGGCAACCTGGCGGTCGACGACAAAGCCGCCTTGCTGTTCCTCGACTTCGATACCGGCGCCAGTTTGCAGATCAGCGGGACCGCGCACGTGCGGTGGACCACGCCCTGCGCGGCCGGTGATGATGGCGCTGTTGGAAGGAATGTCGCATTCTCGGTCGACGCCGTCGCAACGCTAGCCGGTCGGTCCGTCCAATAAGTAGCGATGTCCGTCGATATGCCTTGAGCCACAACGTGATCGGGCGTCCGGTCACAATTGCTAAGCTTCGCCGAAGACACTGTCGGGCAACGGACGTCGACACACCGCACGCGCCTCGGCGGCACTGAGCCCGAACAGCCGCAGAACGCTCTCGGTGACAGTGTCGGCGGCGTGCGCGTCGTCGCGGTCCGGCTGATCCCGCAACAGGTTGCCCAGCCCCAGCAACGCACCCCCGGCCATGGCGAGGGCGAGTTCGGGATCGTCCACGGTGAACCTGCCGGCCTCGACGCCCG
Source organism: Mycobacterium colombiense (assembly GCF_001672755.1). Taxonomy (GTDB): domain Bacteria; phylum Actinomycetota; class Actinomycetes; order Mycobacteriales; family Mycobacteriaceae; genus Mycobacterium; species Mycobacterium colombiense_C. The sequence continues at coordinate 29,655 of NZ_LZKI01000131.1, forward strand.
CCTTGATGTCGCGCAGCGCGCGTGGCGCCAGCCCATCGGGCGAGGACAACAGCGCCAACCCGTTGGCCAACAGAATCTGGCTCTCCTGCGGGCGTCGCCGGAAGAGCCGGCCGGTCAGCCGGAAACTGGTGGCGAACGTCTCGGCCGGGTCGTCGATGGAGTCGGTGAGCCGGTCCAGCATCGCCCCGTACGCGTCGAGTACGTCGGCGACGGCCGCGTCGAACAGCTGCTCCTTGCTGTCGAAGTGGTTGTAGAACGAACCCATCCCGACGTCGGCGGCCTGGGTGATCTCCAGGACCGGCACGTTGACCTTGCCCTCGGCGATCAGCCGTTGCGCGGCGCTGACCAGCGCCGCTCGGGTGCGCTGCTTGCGCCGCGCCAAGCGGTTGGGCGTCTGACGGTCGGGCATTGCGCTCATCTTCAGCAGTATGCATCAGTTATGAGGATTCCGTCAGAAACCTTGACTGAACGTTGACTCGTATGTGACGATTTCGTCAGTTAGTTTGGGAGACGGCTGATGAATCTGACCAACAGCGCCCCGCGGGGTGCGCACAGCCCGCAGGGTGCGCTACCCGGCGAGCACCCCGGCCGGTCGCGCGACCCGGTGATCAAAATCGTCGACATCGCCTGGCTGGTGTTCGAGCGACCGGACCTGACACGCGCCGAGACATTCGCGCGGGCCTTCGGTTTTCAGACGGCCCAGCGCACCCCGGACGAAGTGCAGTTGCGTGGCACGCTGCCCGGCGGACCGTGCCTCATCCTTCGTCGCGGACACAGGCGACGCTTCGCCGGGGTGGCGTTCCGCGCCTGCGACGAGGCGGACGTGTTGAGGTTGGCCGATGCCCACGGCGCTCGCACGCGGCCGCTTCCCGACGCCATCGGTGGCATCGCGGTCGACCTGGTCGACCCCAGCGGGACACCGGTAAGCGTTGCCGCCGGCATGATCGAGCTACCGCAACTATCCGCGCAGCAACCTCTTTCGCTCAATTACGGAGCAGACCCGCAGCGCCTCAACGAAACCCAGCGTCCGCCGCGGGCACCCGCCCGCGTGTTGCGTCTGGGCCATCTGGTCATGCAGTCGACGAAGTACCTCGAGGCGCTGAACTGGTACCTGGACAACCTGGGGATGATCGTCAGCGACTTCTTGCACTTCCCCGGCCAGCGCGACCGGGGACCGACGATGAGCTTCATCCGCTGCGATCGAGGCCTCACCCCGGCCGACCATCACACGCTCGCGTTGGCGCTGGGTCCGGCCAACCGCTACATCCACTCGGCGTATCAGGTCAGCGACCTCGACGCCCTGGCCGCCGGCGGCGAATACCTGCGCGAGCGTGGATATTTCCGGTCCTGGGGAATCGGCAGACACATTCAGGGCAGCCAGATATTCGACTACTGGCGCGATCCCGACGGCTACCTGTTCGAGCACTTCACCGACGGCGACCTCTTCGACAACACCCTCGACCCCGGATGGGCACCGTTCAGCGCCTCCGGATTGGCCCAATGGGGGCCCGCGGCGAGCAGGGACTTCCTCGGCACGGACCTCAAATCTGCTCGACACGAACTGGTTTCGATCGCCACCGCACTGCGCACACGCAACGAATTCGATATCGGCCGCCTGGCCGGACTACTGAAAGTGCCTACCTCATGACCGTTTCCGTCCTGCACACCGCCGATGCCTGGTGGCTCAAAACCGCGAACGGTGCCGCAAAGATCGACACCGCCGCCACCAGCACCGCCGGGCTGCTTGCCGACCGGGCCGCTGTCGACGCGGCGGCCAACAGTACCGACATCGTGGAGCTCGACCGTCTACGATTGGTCTCGCCGGTGACCAGGCCGTGCCGGGTGATCGCCCAGATGACCAACTTCGAGTCGCACGTCAAGGACGCGGGCATGGACCCGTCGTCGGTTCCACTGACCTTCTTCCGCAAGGCGTCCGCGTCGATCAACGGCCCGTTCGACGACATCGTCAAACCGGCACACGTCAGGCTCCTCGACTACGAGGTGGAGATCGGGCTGGTGATCGGGCGCACGATCCCGGTCGGCACCACCGTCTGCGATGCCGACCTCGGCGACCTCATCGCCGGGCTGGTCGTCACCAACGACGTCTCGGCGCGCGATGTCCAGCTTCCCCAGACCCAGTTCTACGAGGCCAAGTCGTATCCGACGTTCACCCCGGTGGGCCCGGAGCTGGTGCTGCTCAGCGCGGACGAACTCAAGCGGTTCGGCGACCTGCGGCTGCGGTTGAGCGTCAACGGCGACGAGCGCCAGAACGCGCTCGTCGACCCCGACATGCTCTACCGGCCGCTGCAGGCCCTGCAGTCACTCACCCAGTTTCAGGAACTCGCGCCCGGCGACCTGGTGCTCACCGGAACCCCGGCTGGAACCGCATTGAGCGCTCCGCCGAAGCCGCTGCAGATCATCGGAAACCTGTTGCCGCCCAACCTCAAGTGGAAGGTGTTCTTCTCACGCCAGGCCGACAACACGAACTACCTGCAAGACGGTGACATCGTGGAGGCTTCGATCGGCACCGACGACGGTGCCATCGATCTCGGAACACAGCGCGCCACAGTACGATTCGCGTGAGCGACGGAGACGGTCGGCGCCGCTCGGTTGTCATAGTCGGCGCCGGACCGACGGGCATCACCGCCGCGACCCTGCTGGCGCAACACGACGTGGATTGCCTGGTGCTCGATCGTTGGCCCGCCGTGTACCCGCAGCCGCGGGCCGTGCACCTGGACGACGAGGTCTATCGCGTCCTCGCCCGTCTTGGCATCGCCGACGAGTTCGCGTCGATCTCCAGGCCCACGCTCGGGCTACGGTTGCTGGGAGCGGATTTCGGTGTCCTCGCCCAGTTCAACCGCGACCAATCGCGCGTCGCGAACGGCTTCCCGCAGGCCAACATGTTCGACCAGCCGGAGCTGGAGGCGCTGCTGCGCGCCAACCTCAAGCGCTACCCCAACGCACGGTTGCGCGGCAACGCCGAGGTCACCGAGATCACCGACGGCGCCGACGGCATCCGTGTCACGTTCACCGACCGCTCCGACGGTCACGTGGACCACGTGGACACCGACTATGTGCTGGGATGCGACGGCGCCAACAGCATGGTGCGCGAGCACATCGATGCCACGATGCGGGACTTGAACTTCGAACAGCGCTGGCTGGTCGTCGATGTCGCCACCGATGCCGATCTAGCCCAGTGGGAGGGCGTGCACCAGGTATGCGACCCTGCCCGCGCCGCAACCTACATGCGCATCGGAGATGCACGCTACCGATGGGAATTTCAACTGCTGGCCGACGAAAACGCCGATCAATTCGGCACATTGGATGCAGTACGGCCGTTGATCACACCCTGGACGGCAACGGTGGCCGACAGCGAGCTGACCCTGCTGCGCGTCGCGGAGTACACCTTTCGCGCTCAGATCGCCGATCGCTGGCGCCGAGGCAACGTGTTCCTTCTCGGCGACGCGGCGCACCTCACTCCCCCGTTCATCGGCCAGGGTATGGGAGCAGGGGTTCGGGATGCAGTCAACCTGGCGTGGAAGCTCGCCGCGGTCCAGCACGGCACCATGGGTGCGGACGTTCTGGACAGCTACGAACAGGAACGCGCGCCGCATACCCGACAGATGATCCGCTTGGCATTGGGCGTCGGCTGGGCGATGACCGGCGGTGGTCGCGTGGGCGACGCGGCCCGCCGGCTGGTGTTGCCGCGGCTGCGCTTCATCCCGGGCCTGCGCCACCGGATCGTCGATTCCACGACCCCGCCGCTGCATTGCTCTGCGCTGGTGTGCAATTCGCGCGGGCTCGCCGGCAGGCTCTGCCCGAATCCCTTGCTGCGCGATGGCCGGCGCCTGGATGATGCGCTCGGCGCGGGTTTCGCGCTGATCACCACGGTTCGCCCGGCGGCCGCCGACGAAGCGTCCCTGCGGCGCCGCGGCGTCGTCATCCTGGTCGCCCAGCCCGGCGATGACCTGGCGACGTGGTTGCGCCGCGGGCGCGCCGACGCCGCCGTGGTGCGCCCCGACCGGACCGTCGCAGGGGCCGGACGCGACGTTGCGGCGTTGTGCGCGTGGATAACCGGAGTGCTACGCGAACGGCGGTGACGGGCCTATTTGGAGGGCGGCCGAGCGACGATGACCGGCACCCGGACCGAGTGCAGGACCGCGTTGCTGACCGAGCCCAATAGCATCCTGCTCAGCCCACCCCGACCATGACTGCCGACGACCACCAGCTGCGCAGCATCCGCATTGTCGATGAGGTGCCGCGCCGCCCGATCCCGGGCGACGAAGCGATGGATGGAGACGTCGGGATAGCGTTCTTGCCAGCCCGCCAGGCTCTCGGCCAGGCTGCGTTGCGCTTCGCCTTCGACTGCCGGCCAGTCGATGTCGAAAACCTCGACCACCGCGGCGTCACTCCATGCGTGAATGGCCACCAGGTCCGTACCGCGACGCGAAGCCTCGTCGAAGGCGATTTCCGTCGCGAGCTCGGACGCCGGTGAGCCGTCGGTGCCCAACAGGACGTAACCATTCCGCGGATCCGGCAGCTCACCGTCCCGGACGACCGCGACCGGACAATTCGCGTGCCGCACCACGGCCGAGCTCACCGACCCGAGCAGACCACGTGCCAACAGCCCGCGCCCGGAGCTGCCCATGACGATCATCTCCGCCGCATCCGACATCTTCAGCAGGGCCGGCACCGGGGGCGAATACACGAGTTTCCTGCCGATGGGCACCGCGCGGTCGGCCCGCACCACGTCTTCGGCGATTTTCGTCGCGTGCATGATCGCCTTTTTGCCTTCGTCTTCCAGGCTGGTGACGAGGGATTCGGGGTACGGAACCGGCGGGAACGTTGCGGTGGGAGTCGACACCGCGTGGACGACGGTCAGCGGGATGTTTCTCATCGCCGCCTCCCGGGCCGCCCAGGCCGCGGCGGCAGTTGACGCCGGCGAACCGTCGACCGCGACGACGATACCGAGTTCTTTGACGGGTGCGGACATTACGTTCTCCCTCCATCGTCACCCACGCTATCCGAGGAGGGCGTGTCAGTCGTGGGGCTTTAGTCCTCAACCGTCGGGCCGGAGGTCTCCCGTCGCCGGCTAGATCTCGCGGCGTTGCAGTTGCGCGATGATCCAGAACGGCAACGCCACGAACACGGTGCCGCCGATGAGGTTGCCCAGCGTGGTGGTGCCGATGTTGGTGAGCAGACCGTGTTGACCGAAACCCCAACCGACAGTGCCGCGCGGTGCGACCGGGTGAAAGAGGTTGAGCAGCAAAGGAAGACCGAGAAATCCGACATTGGCGATCACGTGCTGGGTGCCGCCGATGACGAAGGCGAACGGCCCGTAGAACGCGAACGCCATCCGGGCCACGTCACTGCGGGCCTTGAAGAACATGCACATCGAGGTCTGCAGGAACCACGTGCAAACGACGGCGAGCAGCAGTGCCGTCCAGAAGGGCTGGCCGGCCTTCAGCGTGCCGACGGTCGCGGCTCGCTCGGCGAACGCGCCCAGGTAGGGGCCGCCGGCCGCGGCGCACACCGTGACGAACACCAGCGCGCCGAGAATGTTGCCGATGAGTCCGACGGTGACCAACACGATGTAGCCGCGCACGCTCAGCGTGCGCTTGAGCACGGCGAGAAAGCCGGCGGCCATGTCCGCGGTGATCAGTGACATGGCCGACACCAGGATGAGGACGAAAGACATCCCGAAGGCCAGGCCCATCAAAAGGCTTGCCACACCAGGGGTCTTGACCCCGGTGCTCACCACCAGCGACAGCAGGGCGCCGAACGCCACCATCACACCGCCCACCAACGAGCGCATCAGGAATGCCCAGGGGTGCGCGGCCTTTTCCACCGCCATGGCCGCCACCCGATCCACCATCGCGCCCACCGACAGCGGCTCGAACGGATCCTCGGGCGGGCCGCTTGCCCTGACGCCCGATGGGAACGCGGTCACGTTATCCGCGACCGCGGCATCGCTTTTCAGCTGCGGCGCTTGCGCGTTGATCGTCATCCGTGTTCGCCTTTCCTCAAGGTGTTGATCGCGTTGATGACACCGGCAACGTGGTCCTCGCTGAGCTGCTCACCGTCGAAGACGTGGCTGAGCAGGATCTTGAGGTCGAGCATCTGTTGCAGATAGATCAGGCATGGTGGGCATTCGTCGAGGTGCTTGGCGACGATCGGTCCCCACTGTTGCGGGTCGGAGTCGACGAGATCGTCGACCAGGCGCACGAAGTCGACGCAATCGATGGCGGGAACGGTGTTGTCATGAACGGTCATCGTTGGTACCGCTTTTCCAATTCGGCTCGGAGATTTCCCCGGGCGCGGTAGAGCAGCGCCCGCTGCGCCTCGGCGGACAGTTCGAGCAGCGCGGCCGCCTCGTCCGCCGAGGTTCCGACGATGTCACGCAAGATGACCAGTTGCCGCTGCCGTTCGGGCAACGCGTCCAGCGCCGCCCGCACGTAGCCGAGGAGTTCGTTTTCGACGGTGTGATCTTCGGGGAGAAACCGCCGCGACGGCGGCAGGCGCCAATGCCCGGCATCGGGATGACCGGCGGGATGCATGCGGTCCGACAGCGGGTCGTCGGCCTCACCCTCCGCGGCGGCGGCCAGCACCTCATGGTGACGGATCCGCGATTCCCGTCGCCGGTGCCGGGATGCGGTGTGTTTCACGATGCCGAACAGCCAGGTGCTCACCGATGAACGGCCCTGAAACGAATCCGACGACTGCAGCACCTGCACCCATGCCTCCTGCACGGCTTCCTCGGCGACCGTCGCTGAATCCACCATGGTGCGAGCGAAATTCACCATCGGCCGGTGAAAATCGCGCACCAGGCTGGCCAGCGGCACCCCGCCGACCAGGCGTTCGGATTCGGTGCCCTCCGGCGGCACCGCCACCGGAGTCACCATCGACCCGCGCTCAGGCGCATCTGGCCAGTTCCCAGCGCAGTTGCCCTTCGGACGGCGACTGGACGGGGATGAACGCGGCCTCCCGATAGCGCCGGCTTGCCGGCGTCCTGCTCGCGTACCCCTTTCCGCCGGCGGTACGGATCTCCAGATCAGCACTGGCGCTGGACAATTCGGCCGCCGTAAGACGTAGGGACAGCAGCTCCTTCTTGGCGGGTGGCTCGGCTCCTCCGACGGCCGCGGCCAGGTTTGCCAGCGCGGCTTCGGCGCCGATCAGCTTCTGCGTGACGCGGTCGACATCGTCACCGAAGACCGCGTTGACGCCGTCGAGCCCCAGCCGGGCCTGATCCAGGGTCGTCCGGGTCAGCCCCAGGCACATGGCCGACTGCAGGACAAGGAATGTCGGGCGCACCGCCTGCAGGAAACCATCGAAGTCGCGCGACAGCACTTGTTCGGCGGGAACGTAGGCGCCGTCCAGGTTCAGGTAGGAGGAGGCGGTGCTGCCCATGGCCAGCAGATCGAAATGCTCGCCGACGACCACCCCGGGCGTGCCCAGGGCCAGCGCGACGATCAATTTCTCGCCGGCATCGGTACGCACCGCGGTCACCATCGTCGAGTCGGGATATAGATTGCTTGCCCACCTGATCGGGCCCGACACCTGGTAGCCGCCGGCCACGGATGTGGCGGTCAGCTCCACGCTGCCGCACCCGGCCACCTCCTTGAACGCCGCGGCCATGCCGGTGACCCCCAGCACCGTTCCCGAAAGCAACGGTGCGACCGCAGTAACACTGAATTCGGTTGCGGCCGTGAGCAAATACTCGACCGCCATGCGATGGGCCCACAACGAGAACCCGGTGCTCATGCATGCCCCGGAGATCACCCGAATCACCTCGGCCATCGCCGGAAGCCGGTTGTCGATGTTGCCCGGGGCGCCGATCCCGAGCAGTCCCGCCTCCCCCAGCCTGGGGAAGCTGCGACGGGAATGATCTTCGCCGCGGTCCAGCGCGGCGGCGTGAGCCCGAATATCCTCCAACAGTTCGACATCCAGCGTGCCGGCCGCGGGATCGATGGTCGCCGTCATTGCACTCATTCCGTGCTCAGAGTCGAGTCGACGATCACCGGGTTGCGAAACGTGTTCAGCACAGGTGACCAGGCGACGGCGTTGTCGTGGATCTCTTTGAGCGTGGCGTCGTCGGCGTCGCCGGCCAGGCTCACCCTGCAGCGGACCGCGCTGAATCCCAGGCGCTTGCCCTGCGGGGTGTCCCCCACGCCCCATACCGCGGAGATGTCGATGTCGCCTTCCATCTCGACCTCGATCTTGGTCAACGTCACACCACGATGGGTCGCGTTGGCCAACAGGCCCACCGACACGCACGAGCCCAGCGCGGCCAGCGCGGTCTCCGAAGGATTGGGGGCCGAGTCATCACCCAGCAGCGCGGGTGGCTCGCCCACCAGCATCGGCGCCAGGTCCCGGACGTAGGTCATGTTGCGGAACCCGGTCTCGCACACCGTCGTGGCTTTGAGTGTCTTTCTGCCTGTTTCGGGGTTGGCCTTGGCGTTACACGACAGCCGGTCAAGGCCTGCGGCGTCGATGACGAGCGCATCGGTCATGTGACTCTCTCCGTTTCTCGCTGATTCTGCGGGTTCACGGAGTTAGTGCGCGGCGGGCGCCGATGCGTGACGGCGGGCGCGCTTGATTTACCGGCCCGACACGAAATGTCACGCGTCGGAAACGCTCCGCCGCCGACCGCCCACCGCCGATCGGCGAGATTTGCTCAGCTGAACAGGCTTTGCCCGATGTAGTGGCCTTCAGCCGGCGGTGGCGGCACCGCGAAGATTGCTGATCCGATGTGGCGGATGTATTCGTTGAGCAGGTCGTGCGCGCCCAGCCGGTTCTGTAGGCGAATAAAATCTTGGGGATCTTTTTGGTACGAGATGAACAGCAGTCCGGCGTTGAGTTGGCCGTTGGCGTCGAGCCCGTCGGTGTAGTTGTAGGAGCGTCGGCGGATCATGATGCCGTCGTTGTTTTCCCGGGCGGCAAGGCCGACGTGAGACATCGGATCGATGAGCGGGTTGCCGTCGGCGCCTTTGGCGGCGAAATCCGGTGTATCGAATTCGTGCTTGCCGCTCAGCGGCGCCCCTTCTTCTTTCGAGCGCCCGAAGATCCTCTGCTGATTGCCGATCCGGTCGACATCCCATGTCTCCATCAACATCCGGATCTTGCGGACGACCTGGTACGTCCCGCCGTTCATCCAAGGCTGGTCGCTGTTGTCAACCCAGACGAACTTGGCGTACTCCTCGTCGGTGGCGATGTTGCGGGTACCGTCCTTGAATCCCAAGAGGTTTCGTGGCGTGTGCTGGCCGGGGCCGGCGGAGGCGCGACCGAAGCCCAACACCGCCCAGTATGGCGAGACGATGTCGCGGCCGAGCCGGGCCAGGTTGCGCACGGCGTGATAGCAGACCTGGGGGTCGTCGGCGCACGCCTGCACGGACAGGTCGCCGCCGTGCAGACGGGGATCCAGGTTGTCGCCGTTGAGCGGCGGCAGGTCGGTGAACACGGCGGGTCGCCGGGCGGCCAGTCCGAACCGATCGCCGAACAGCGACGGCCCCAACCCGATGGTGGCGGTGAGACTGGCGGGGCTCAGCCCGTAGGCCTCGCCGGTGTCGACGGGCGGCTGCACCTCGACCTGGGGCTGAACGGTTCCGACCGGCTTGCCCTGCTGCAGGATCGCGGCGGCCGCCGACCAGCGGGCCAACAGGGTCTGCAGCTCGGTACGGCCTGCGCCGCCGGCCACCGAGAACGACATGAACATGGCGTATCGCTGTGGCGGCGTTTGGATTCCGCCCTGGTGGGGCTGGCCGTAGAAGGGGTAGCTGCGGCGTAGATCGACGGTGTCGTCGTCGTCCCCGCGTTGTCCCGCCGCCATGGCGTGACCGGCGAAACCGCCACCGACGGCACCGAGGGCGGCGCCGCCGAACCCGGCCAGCATGGCGCCGCCGAGCGCGCGCCGACGCGACACCGCGGTGGCGTCGGTCGGTGTGCCGGCGTTGTTCGGATCGCGGTCCGAGGGTCCGGTGATGTCGTCGGTCATGATCAGCCGGCCGTGACTACTTTTTGGGCGACGGTGGACAAGCTCTGGTGCAACGGCTGAATCACCGCGGTCAATTTCGGTGCGTCGCTGGCCTTCAGCGCCGGGGTGTAGGTCTTGTAGCCGCCTAGTGCGGCCGGGTCGCGATACCCGTCGAGCGTGGCGAGCACGGTCTGGAACTGCTGATCGATCTGGTGAACCAGATTGGCGTCGATCTTCTCCAGGCCCGGCCGCAGCGACGCGTACGCCTGCTGGGCGCCTTCGACGTTGCCCGAAAAGTCCACCAGGTCAATGTGACTGAAGGCCTCTTCCTCTCCGGTGATCTTGGTGTTCTGGATCTCTTCGATCAGGTCGCTGGCCCCGTTGGCCAGATCCTCGGGTTTGTACTGCAGGCTCGCGACGATGCCGTTCAATTTGCCGACGTTGCCCACCAATTCGGTGCTGAACGCCTTCGTCCCGGGCGTGATCGCGCCGCCCTCCCACAGATCGCGCTCGATGGCGTGGAAGCCCTTCCAGCCCACCTTCGCATCGACCGGCGTCGACTCACGCATGTCGATCAGATAGTCCAGGCTGCCGGCATTGTCGCCGACCGCGAAGCCCGGCAGCACGAAACCCTCCACGGTGGATTCCGAACGCTCCCAGAACAATCGGGCCTTGGCGTAGGCGGCCTTTGCCGCGTCGAGGTTGCCTGATTGCACGGCCGCGTCGAGCGCCTTCACGCCGTCGTTGAGCTGACCGATCTGGTTCACGATGTAGGCGGCGTAGTCCTTGGTGCCCTGGCTGAGGATGCTGGCCACGGTGCCCGTAGGCGTCGCCGGCGCTTTGCCCGTCACCGTCAGTGTCTGGTATTCGGTGCTCGCCCCCGGGCAGTAGAGCTGGTAGGCGCCACCGTCCAGCGAGACGGTGAACGACACCGGATCCAGGCCGGGCGCGAGGTTTTCCTTCTCCCCCACAATCCGCTGGTCCCTGAGCAATTCGACCTCACTGATGCCCGGTGCGTTCGTGTTGGCGACCGTGAAGGTCACCGGGCCGGCGGGCACGCTGGTGGTGTCCAGTGCGCAGCCGTCAGTGCCGCCGTTGTTGGCCAGGGTCACCTTGACCGCATTGGCGGTCCCCGGCTTCGGCTGCTGAGCATGGTTCGAGTTCTCGCCCGAGTGGCCGCACGCGGTCGCCGGCAACACCGCCACCGCAACAAGAACTGTTGCGGTCAACCAGAAGTCACGAGACCGGCACGTTGCCGAGGCGATGCGACTCACCATCAATCGATTTCCTCTCATCCTCTTGCCTGCGGTCCACGCGCAGCGAGGCTATCGCTGACAGCGCGCACGCCAACGCAAATCCCGCTAACAACAGTGGAAGCCAGACAGTCCAGAGCTGCCGCTCCCCGCGATCGCGGTCACCGGCGACGATCTCAGCCACCGTCGCGTGGTCTTCGGCAGCGGACGTGGACCAGTCCGTCGCCAGCCCGCCGAGACTGACGGTCTTGGCGCCCGTCAGCCCGCCGCCGGTCAAAATCGCCGTGCGGTTGCTCGTTGTGTGCGCACTGATCACGGAATCGCCCCGGGCGAACACGGTGTACGTCGTGGTCGTTGACCATTGACCCTGAAACGGCCCCGGAGTGCGGCCGGCCGCGAGACCGACCGGCAGCCGGCCCCCCGCCATGCTCAGCAACTGATCCAGCGTGACTTCCGGCGCACCGTCGGCCCCGGCGGCCTCGGTAGCCTGCCAGACCTGTACGGGCACGCCGTCCACCGTTTGGTCGTCTGCGGGGATGAGCACGATGTTGCGGACGGTCGAGGTGCCCTGGGGTGCGACGGCCAGCTCGCGTCCGTGCGGGCCGGTCACCATCGACACCGCGGCGGTGTGGCCGTCGCGGTCAATGACGGTGCGAGCGCCGTGCGTCTGCGACGAGCCCGCGGCGGGCGTCATGACGGCCAGTGCCGCCCCGACGATGATCAGCACCGCCGACGCCGCCGCCAGCAGCCTGCTGCGGGCTCGCGGAGCGGCGGTGAGCCGGGCGGGCCAGAGAAACACGACCAGCACCGGCACGGCATACAGCAGCCAGCCCAGCACCTCGATGAGGCGAGGATCGGCGGGGATGCCGAACACCCCGGTCGTCGCCGCGCCCAGCACCGAATTGCTGGGTATCCAGCCGGACAGGTCGAGCACCTGTTGCTGGCCGATGGTCACCCAGCCGGCCTCGTGTGCGGTGCGCAGCGCACCCAGCACCAGCCCGGCGGCGATCAGCACCAGAAACACCCCGGTGACCCGGAAGAATCGGCCGAGGTTGATCCGCAGGCCGCCGTAGTAAAGCCCCACCCCGAGCCCGACCGACGTAACGATGCCCACGGCGCCGCCCAGCACGGCGAACCACCGATTGCCGTGCGACGTCTCGGCGGCCGCCAGCAAAAACACCGACGTCTCGAAGCCCTCCTTCAACACGGCCAGGAACGCCATGACGACCAGGGCGAACGCGCCACCACGGTTGACGGCTTGACGGGCTTCGCGCTCGAGTTCCCCCTTGAGCTGCGCGGCGTTGCCGTTCATCCAGATGATCATCGACGTCACGAACACCACCGCGATGGCGTTGATGACGGTCTCCATCATCTCTTGCTGGGCCTGCGGCAGGCTGGCGGCGAACAGGTCGAGGCCGACGCCCACGCCGACGCTGAGCAGCACGGCCAGGGCGACACCGGCGAACATCGGGCGGATGGACTGGCCGTTTCGCTTGAGGAAGGCACCGACGATGCTCACGATGAGCGACGCCTCTAGGCCTTCACGGAGACCGATGAGGAACGTGCCGATGAATACGCCGAATACGCCCTGCATATGCTCTGTTTCTGTCCCGCCGGTCGGGACTGTCGGCTAGCGTAGCCTAACTGAAGCGAAGGGCATCAGCCCTGGTCCGGTGGCTGCCGTATCAGGAGACCGGCGCCGTGACGAAGTCGATCAATTCTTCGACCCGACTGATCAGTGCCGGCTCCAGATCGTTCCAGTCGCGCACCCGCGAACGGATGTGCCGCCAGGCCCTGGCGATGTCCGCCTGGTCGTTGTGGGGCAAACCAAGCGCCTGGCAAACGCCGTGCTTCCATTCCACCTGCCGCGGCACCTTCGGCCAGGCGCCCAGGCCCAACCGCTGCGGCTTCACGGCCTGCCAGATGTCGACGTAGGGATGACCGACGACCAGCGTGTCTCTGCCGCCCGGCCCTCGCCGCACCGCATCGGCGATTCGCGCCTCCTTGGAACCGGCGACAAGGTGATCGACGAGCACCCCCAGCCGGCGCCCCGGCCGCGGCGCGAATTGGGTGACGATGTCCACCAGGTCGTCCACGCCACCGAGTTGCTCGACGACGACGCCTTCGATTCGCAAGTCCTCGCCCCACACCTGCGCGATGAGCTCGGCGTCGTGGCGACCCTCGACGTAGATTCGGCTGGCCCGCGCGACGCGGGCACGAACGCCCGACACGGCGACCGAACCGGATGCGGTCCTGCCCCCGGCGGTCGGCGCCGGCCGCCGCGGCGCGGTGAGGATGACGGGACGCCCCTCGAGCAAATACCCAGGGCCCAAGGGGAAGCCACGCACATGCCCGCGCCGGTCTTCCAGGTCCACTCGACCGTATTCCACGCGCACGATCGCGCCGACATAACCCGTCTCCGCGTCCTCGACCACCAGTCCCAGTTCGGCCGGGTGCTCGGTCGAGCGCGGCTTGCGTCGCCCCGCGGCGAGGACATCGGTTCCATAGCGATCCACCACGCGGCAATACTAGAAACCCTTGCGGCCAAACGCCGTTACGGCGCGCCACGTTCGGCGAATCGTCGCCCAAGTCACTCTCGGTGCACCCGCAACTACGGCCGTAAAAAATGCGTTTAACTGTGTGGCGTTACGCAGCTGATGGGCTCGCCGATGGTACGTTGCTAGCCAAGCAAGCACTGCCGCTTGACAACTTGCGGCGGTTAGCGAGGTGGACATATGGACCTGTCGCATTGGGTGACGAGCATTGTGGCTTTCGTGCGGGCCGGCTACCCCGCCGGCATGCCGGCCACCGGGTACGTTCCGCTGGTGGCGCTCACGCGCCGACGGCTCTGCGACGACGACATCACCGCCATCGCAAGGGATCTCATCGCGCTTCGGCTCTGGCCGATCGGTTTCGTTGATATCGGCGTCGAGATCACCCGGATCACCAATCAGCTGCCGTCCCCCGACGACGTCGCGCGCATCCAGCGGCGCGTTCATGCGCTTCGCTGCTCCCGCGGATAGGCGTCGCCGAGCGATTGACCACCGCCGCGGTGATTTGTGCCGGGAGCACGATCAACAGATTCGGCGGCCATCCACACCGAAGAAGTGCAGGTGCCCGGGTTCCGGATGCAGGCGTACTCGGCTGCCCTTCTCCGGTGGGTTGCGTCCGTCGGCCCGCGCGACGATGGGCCCATCGATTCCCTTGCCGGAGCCGGTGATTCGCCCATACAGGTAGGCGTCTGCCCCCAGCTCCTCAACGACGTCCACCTCCATCTCGACACCGAGGCCACCCAGCTCGAAATGTTCAGGCCGGACCCCGACCACGACCTCGCCCGCGCTACTGGTGATCTCACGCGGTAGCTTGATGGGCCAATCGCCAAGCGACACCGCTGAATCCACAATGGGAAGGGTGAACAGGTTCATCGCCGGCGATCCGATGAAACCCGCCACGAAGACGTTGTTCGGGTTTCGGTAGAGCTCGCGGGGCGGCGCAAACTGCTGCAGCACCCCGTCGCGCAGGACGGCAACGCGGTCGCCCATGGTCATGGCCTCGACCTGGTCGTGGGTGACGTAGACGGTGGTGGTGCCCAGCCGCCGTTGCAACGCGGCGATCTGGTTACGTGTCTGCACCCGGAGTTTGGCGTCGAGATTGGACAGCGGCTCGTCCATCAGGAACACGTGCGGCCGGCGCACGATCGCGCGGCCCATCGCCACGCGCTGGCGTTGCCCACCAGAAAGGTCCTTCGGCTTGCGATCGAGATAGGGTTGCAGGTCAAGGAGTTTCGCCGCATCCAACACCCGCTCACGAATCTGGTCCTTCGGCGTCTTGGCGATCTTCATGGCAAAGCCCATGTTCTGGGCCACCGTCATGTGCGGGTAGAGCGCATAGTTCTGAAAGACCATGGCGACGTCGCGATCCTTGGGGTCGACGTTGGTCACGTCCCGGTCGCCGATCCGGATATGCCCCGAGTCCACGACTTCCAGCCCGGCCACCATGCGCAGCGACGTGGTCTTGCCGCAGCCGGACGGTCCGACCAGGACGACGAATTCGCCGTCGCCCACCACGAGGTCCAGGTTGTCCAAGGCCGGGCGGTCGGCTCCCGGGTAGCGCCGCGTCGCTTGGTCGAATGTCACCGAGGCCATGGCTAGCCGCCCATCCCGGTGACGGCGATTCCGCGAACAAAGGAGCGTTGCGCGACGGCGTAGATGATGACCAGGGGCAGCATGATAAGCATCGAGGTTGCCATCAGAACCGGCCACCGGGCAACATATTCGCCCTTCATCCTGACCAGGCCCAGTGTCAGGGTGGCCAGGCTGTTGCGCTGAATCATCAGCAGCGGCCACAGGAAATCGTTCCAGACGTTGACCCAGGTGAGCACGGCGAGCACCATCACCGCCGGTCGCGCGTGGGGCAGCAGGATTCGCCAATAGACCTGCCACGGCGTACAGCCGTCGAGTATCGCGGCCTCCTCCAGATCGGTGGGTAGCGTGCGAAAGAACTGCCGCATCAGATACGTGCCGAATGCGCTGCCGAAGAAACCCGGCGCGATCATCGCCCACGGGGTATCGACCCAACCCAGGGTCCGCATCACCAGGAATTGCGGGATCACGGTCACCGTCAGGGGCACCATCAACGTGCCGAGATACACGACGAACAGCGCATCGCGGCCGCGGAAATCCAGTCGCGCAAAGGCATATCCGGCCAGCGAGCAGAAGAAGACATGCCCCGCGGTGACGCATCCCGCGTACAGCACGGTGTTGAAGAACATCCGCCCGAACGGCATCAGCGCGAACACCTCGGTGTAGTTGGACCACCGCGGGTGGGCCGGCAGCAGCGTGGGCTCGCTGACCTCGCCTTCCGTCTTCAGCGAACCCGACACCGCCCACGCGATCGGGAACAGCGCACACCAGGCGACGGCGAGCAGCGCGCCATAGACTGTGCCGCCGCGCACCACGGTGTGCCTGATGGCGCCCTCACTTAAGGCCACGCGAAGTCTCCAAAGATCGTCGATGGCTGACGCGCAACTGCACCACGGTCAGCACCAGCAAGACGGCGAACATCACCCACGCCAGCGCGGAGGCGTATCCGAATTCGAGGAACGAGAACGCATGCTGGAACAGCATGATGCCCAGGACGTAGGTCGCCGATTCCGGCCCGCCGCTGGGGCCGTTGAGCACATAGACCATGTCAAACGCCTGAAAAGCGTGGATGACCGAGATGATGATCACGAACGATATTGACCCGCGGATCAACGGGACGGTGATGGAGACGAATTGCCTTACCTCGCTGGCGCCGTCGATCTTGGCCGCCTCGTAGACCGTTTCCGGTACGCCTTGCATCGCGGCCAGCAGGACGACGGTGGCGAAGGGCACGCTGCGCCAGACGCTGACGATGCACAGCGAGGCCATGGCCCAGTGAGGGTCGACCAACCACGGAACCGGGCCGAGCCCGACCCAGCCGAGCATGATGTTGAGCAGGCCGTTGTCGGTATTGAACACGAACTGCCACACCACCGCCATCACGACCGACGAGATGGCCAGCGGCAGAAAGACAATCGTACGGAAGATGCCGATGCCCCGGACCTTCTGGTTCAGCACGCCCGCGACGGCCAGGCTGATGAGGACCGTCGGCACCACCGTTCCGAGGGTGAAGATCACCGTGTTGCGGATCGCGATCAGGAAGAGCGGGTCGGAGGTGAACAGGTCTGAAAAGTTCTTCAGGCCCACAAACTTCGGCGGGGTGAACACATCCCATTGCTGAAAACTCATGTACAGCGAAAAGCCCAGCGGAAAGAGCATGAACACGGAGACCGCCACCATGTTGGGGGCGACGAACAACCGGCCCGCCCAGGCGTGTCGGCGCCACGGGCTCGGATCGTCCGGGGCCTTCCGCGTCGCCCGCCCGGCCGGGGCGGTCACGCCAGGTGCGTCCATCGAGGTCATGGGCTGCGCAGCACCTCGTCGACGGAGCGGGACAACCCGCTCAAGGAGGTAGCCGGCTCGCGGCCCCGCAGGACGGGGCCAAAGTTGCGGTCCATCAAGGCATTGACCTTCTCCCATGCCGGCGTGATCGGCAAGCCCTCCGAGAAAGCCGGCCCTTCGGTGAGCACGCTGAGATTGCCGAGTCGTCGATGGGCCTTGGCGAATCCGTCCGATCGCAGCGCCGACCGCAGCACCGGAACGAAGAGACAGGATTCACCGATCAAGGCCTGCCCGATGGGCCCGGTCGCGAACTTCACGAATTCCCACGCCTGCTCCTTGCGGGGGCTGCTCGCCGAGATGGCCAGTCCGGTGGCGCCGATATCGGAACACGCGGCGTGACCCTTCCCCAGCGCCGGGCCGACGGGCAGCGGGGCGACATCGAAATCCAGGTCCTCGGCGCGGATGTAGGTCTGGTAGCGCCAGTGTCCGCCGAGCGCGATCGCCGCCCGCCCCACGGCAAACAGGTTGGGCGTCGACATCGACTGCGTCTCTGATGCGTTGGGCGCAACCCGGTACTTGTTGGACAGATCGGCGTAGAACTGCACCGCGTCCTGGAACGCTGCGTTGTCGAAGTTGAAGTGGGTCGGGTTCAGCCTCGGGTTGGACCAGGCGACGCCGTTGTTCATCGCGAACAGACCGGCCGAGTAGTAGGAACCCCAGGTGTTGACGAAACCGTACTGCGCGGCCCGCCCGGATGCGTCACGCTTGGTCAGCGCTCGCGCTGCGTCCAGGAATTCGGTGAAATCCCAAGGCTGTTCCCACGTCTTGGGCGGTGCGGGCACCCCGGCTTCGGCGAACAGCCGTTTGTTGTAGAACAAGTAGTTGCCCGACCACTGTTCGGGCAGCGCGTACTGCTTGTCGTTGAAGGTGAAGGTTTCGTACAGGGCCGGGATGCTGTCCGCCTTGAGCTGGTCGGCGAACGCCTTGTCGCGGGCCAACAGCGTGTTCATGTCCAGCAGCACACCGCGGTCGGCGAGTTCGGCGTAGGACAGTTCCCACGCCATCAGCACGTCGGGGCATTTCCCGCCGACACAAAACGTCGAAAGCTGTTGCATGACGCCCGGACCGGACTGCACCGGCCGTACCTTGATATCGGGATGGCGGCGCGCAAACTCGTCGACGATGCGCATCCTGGCGTCACGCTCGTCCGGGTTGGCCGCGAAAAAGAACGTCAGGGCGTCGTCGTCGTCCGAAGCGCACCCGGCCGGCCACGGTGCCAGTGCCGCCGCCGAAAGCGCGCCGGCGCCCCGCAGCAGGTTGCGCCGTCCGAACGGCTTATCGAGCATGGCTCTCCCGGTCTTGCCCCGTGTCCGGTTTCCCGGTCGACTGTGTCTGACGTCCTTGGTACCCGACGAGCATGTGACGTTCCTGGATCGGCCACCGCGGCAGCGTCAGCGCGGCCCGACGGATTCGCTCGGCATCGCCGGTGATGTCGATCGTGTTGATGCGATCGTCGGCGCCGATGCCGATCACCAGCAGGACCTGAGCGCGTCCGCGAGCCGCGAGCACGATGCCCGGCGCCCCGTCGACGAGCATGACAGCACCGGCGCGCGCACGCTGGGCGAACCGGCGGGTCTCCTCGGCGACCCGGCGGGCGCCGCGCAACGTGGTCGGCACGCCCGCCGGAACGAGGGCCGGATCGACCGTGCGCACCACCTCGGGGGCGAGCAGGTCGAGCAGGCCGGCGATGTCGCCGCCGCGCGAGGCCGACAGAAACGCCTCCACCACCTGCAGGTGGTCGGCCGTGCGGCGGGGCGGGGCGGGCGGCTCCGCGTGCAGGCGCCCGCGCGCCCTGCTGGCCAGCTTCTTGGTGGCCTCCGGTGACCGATCCATCAGCCCGGCGATCTGCTCGAACGGCATGCCGAAGACGTCGTGCAGCACGAACGCAACACGCTGCGCCGGGGACAGCCGGTCGAGCACGACGAGCAGGGCGCCGCTCACCGACTCCGCCAGCAGAGTGTCCTCGTCGGCCGCCGCCGACGCCGTCTGGGCCAGCCGGTCCAGTTCGTCGGACCCGCCCAGCGGTAGCTCGGGGCGACGCTTGCGCACCCGAAGCTGGTCGAACGCCTCGCGCGCGGTGATCGTGGTGAACCAGCCGGAGAGGTTGTCGACGGCGTCGAAGTCCGCACGACTGGCCTTGAGCCACGCCGATTGCACGGCGTCGTCGGCGTCGGCCACCGAGCCCAGCAGCTGGAACGCGACCGACCTGAGGTGCCGGCGATCGGCGTCGAAACGGCGTGCCAGATTTGCCAGATCCTTAGTTGCGCTCATGGGTCACCTTTCCCGCACGGAAGTCGTCAAGTAGATGACCGCGTCCAACGGACTTCCTGTGACAAAGGAGACAAGCACCATGACCTTACCGATTGTGCGCCGCGGCGCGCACTGCAGGCATTCGACTCGCCGCTGCGGAAATCGCTGCGCGACAAGGGATTGATCCAGATGAACACCGCACTTGTCGTGATCACGCTGATCACTGCCGCCATCACCGCCGCGATCGCGATCGCCGACTTCGTTCCGGCGCGATTCGTGCTGGCGAACTCTGCCCAGGTCGGGGTGCCGCGGTCGTGGTTGCCCGCGCTGGGCGCAGTGAAGCTGGCCGGGGCCGCCGGCATCGTTGTCGGCCTGCTGGGCCCGCGGGAATTGGGCATCGCTGCCGCCGCCGGCCTGGTCGCGTTTTTCGTCGGAGCGGTGGCAACGCACCTGAGGGCACGCGTCCTGTACAACATCGCGTTTCCCGGCGCGTTTTTGTGCCTGTCCGCGGCTTCGCTGGCGCTGATGGTGGTCCGGTGAGGCATGCGGTGGTCAGGCGGGAAAGTACCTGATCCGGTTGATCGCGTTGCCGCGCCAGGCCACATCGGCGAACACGATAGCGCGCCCGTGACCCGAGTGGAGCGACACCGCAACGGTGGGCCCCGCGCTGTTCATCTTGGTCGTGTCAGCCCCGTCCAGTTGCTGCGCCAGCTCGGCCAGCTCGAGTGGATCGCGATCGCCCACAGTTATTGCGGCATCCGAGCACAGCAGCCGTGCCGCGGAAAACGTGTCTTTCCGCGCGACCGCGTCGAGGAAGGTGGTCACCAGCCGCTGGTGACGCGCTCCTACCCGACGGAATCCGGTCATGAAACCGACGGTCCCCCGCCAGCCTTGGTTGCTCAGCAGCCCCCTGGACAGATTCAGCGCGGGCCCCACCGCGCCGGAGCCCGTGCGCAGGAACTGCGCCATCATGGCGGGAAGCTCCCAGTAGGCCCGCAGTTCGCCAATCTTCCACTCGCCGTTGGCTTCTCGGAGGTCATAGCGCAGGAAGGCCGGAATGTACATCGTCACGGCCGAACCCATCGCCACCTCGAGCTCGAGGTCACGTAACACCGCCGTGCCGACGACGATGTCGAGATCGCGATGGAACTTGATGTCACGCGGACCGATGAATGTGTCGTAGAAGCGGCCGATCTGCTCATGCCCCACGTGCGGTCGCGAGCCCACCGGGTCCTCGATCCGGCCGTCACCGGTGAACAGTCCCACCCACCCGGCGCGATCATGGGCGGCCGCCGCCTGCGGCGAGCGCTCCACGGCGGCCAGCAGTTCCCGATCCAGCGGCATCACCATTACGGCCCCCCGACCAACTCGATGCCGGCGGAGCGCATTTCCGCCAGCGCCTCGGCAGCGGAGTCCACGGCCGCGGCCGCGGTCAGGTTTACCAGCACCCTGGTGGTCAGGCCCGCCGCCACCGCATCCTCGGCGGTTCGGCGGACGCAGAAGTCGGTGGCGATGCCGACCACGTCGACCTCGTCGACCCCACGCCGCCGCAACCAATCAAGCAGCGTCGTCCCGTTCTCGTCGACGCCCTCGAAACCGCTGTATGCGGCGGCGTGAGCGCCCTTGCGAAAGATCGCATCGAGGCGCCGGATGTCCAGGTCGGGCCGTAGATTCGCGCCCGCGCTTCCGGCGACGCAGTGCACTGGCCAGGTTGCGGAAAAGTCCGGCCGGTCGGAGAAATGATCACCCGGGTCGATGTGGAAGTCCTGGGTGGCCACGACGTAGCGGTAGCCCGGATCGCCGGACAGATAGTCGTTGATCGCGGGCGCCACCGCGGCGCCGCGGGCCGTCGGCACGGAGCCGCCCTCGCAAAAATCGTTTTGCACGTCGACGATGATCAACGCTCGCACGCGCTCCACCCTATCGGTGTGCACCTCCATGTCTATGCCGGTCTAGCTGGGGATATCGACCCCACGGTTTGCTCGACAGGCAGCCGGGTAATACACCCGCCATGGTGCTCAGGAGAATCGCGCGACCCCTGTTATCAGTGGCTTTCATCGGGCAAGGAGTCAATTCACTGCTCAATCCCAAATCCGCGGCCGAGGCCGCGGCCCCGGCGGTGGACGGTCTTCAGGCGTTGCCGGATTCGGTGAGCAGCAGCATCCCCAGCGACCCCGAGACGGTCGCGCAGATCACCGCGGCGGTTCAAATCGGCGGCGGCCTGCTGCTTGCCACGGGCAAACTCCCCCGCATCGCGTCGGCGGCGCTCGCGGTGACGGTGTTGCCGGCCAACCTTGGGACGCACTCGTTCTGGAACGAGAGCGACCCGGTGGCCAAAGCCCAGAAACGCCAACAATTTCTCACCGACCTCAGCCTGTTGGGCGGCCTGCTGATCGCCTCCGCCGACACCGCCGGTAAGCCCTCACTCGGGTGGCGCGGACGGCGGGCGGCGGAACGGCTCTCCGAGCGGGTGTCGTCGGCGTGGCCCGGTTCCGATGACTCGGCCTTCGATGCCGATTTCTCCGAGCTGGGTGATCGGATCGCACACGGCTTGCAGGTCGGCGCCGAGCGGGGCCGCGAACTCGCCAGCACCGCCGCCGAGCGTGGCGCGCCCTACGCCGAGGCCGCACTCGAACGCGGCCGCGAACTGGCCAGCACCGCGGCGGAACGCAGCAGGCCGTTGGCTAAGAAGGCGCGCAAGCGTGGCGAGGAATGGGCCGACGAGGCCGCCGACCGCGCAGCGTACCTGGCCGAGAAGGCACGCAAGCGCAGCGAAGAACTCGCCGACGAGGCCGCCGACCGCGCCGCGCCGCTGGCCAAGAAGGCCCGCAAGCGCAGTGAGAAACTGGCCAAGAAGGCGCGCAAACGCAGCGAGAAGCTGGCCGGCACGGCACGGGCACGCGGCGAGGAATTCGCCGAAACCGCCCGTCAGCGTGGCAGCGATCTGGCCGACACCGCGCGCGAGCGAGTCGGCAGTCAGGTCGACACCGGCCGCCGCAAGCTGTCCTGGTAGTCACGGGAGCGGTCAGCCCGGTTCGAGCTAGTCGGGCCAGCGGGCCCGCAGGTTCTCCGGCGCCCACGCAGGCCACTCGGGTGCGCCGACCGTCAGGCCGCCGCTGAGCCGCGCCACGACGCGCGGGCCGCGCAGCCGGCTGTTGTCGTAGACCGTCGCGAGGTCAGACAACGCGATGGCCTCGGCAACCGGCGTCCACAACCGACGGTGGCGCTCACGGATCTTGGCTTCCGGCACGTCATGACCGCCGGCCCTTACGCGGTGCCGGACGCGTTCCACCGCAAGGTCTTCCGGGATGAGGAGCACATGCAGCACGACGGTGAAGCCCGCGCGGCGCGCGTCATGGACGAGGTCCAGCTTGGAGGGATGGGAAAACACCGTCTCGGCGACGAAGGACCGACCCAGTTCGATCAGCTTGGCGCGGGTTTCGGCGGCGATGCGCGCGGCGTCGTAGGAACGCGACGCCGGATCCTCCGGCCAGCGCTGCCGCGCGATCTCGTCGGCATTGACCACGAGGCTTCCCGGCAACAGCGGCGCCAGGGTGAACGCGATGAACGTGGATTTACCGGCACCGTTCGGCCCGACCACCAGATCAAGTCGATCCATCGGGCCGCCGAACCGCCGACGATCGCCGGGTCAGCGCCCGACCGCGAGCACCACCGCGGCGCCGTCGGGCCGGTGCTCGACGATCTCGCCGTCATCATTGAGGGCCACCGTGGTGACCCCCTGCCCGGCCAGCGTCGCCCCGTAGTTGGTGCGCGCCAGGCTTTCTTCGATGGCCGCGGAGATCTCGGCGTTGAACACCACGCCCTCCTCGACGGTGAGCTCGCTGGTAGCGAGCTGGCCGGCAAGGGCGGCTTCCACCCGTCGCCGCGAAGCGGTGTGCTGGCTGGACACCGCGCGCCCGACCCGCGCCCAGTGGTCGAGTTGCTGCTTGGCAGAGCGGCTCTGCCGGGCACCCTCAGCCGCCGCGCTGTCCATCAGGTCGGACGCGACCCGCGTGACACGATCGAGCGCCTCGGCCATGGCTTCCTCCAATGCAACACTTCGTTACAATCTGTAGCACAATGCTACACGGTTGGGCAGGTCCCGGCTACCCGCGAGTCTGTACGACGGTATCCACGATCGCGTCGACATCGGGGCCCACGTCGACGGTCATGCCGGCCTCGTCGGGACCGAGCGGTTCCAGCGTGTCCAGTTGCGAGCGCAGCAGCGCGGCCGGCATGAAGTGGTCGGTCCGGGTCGCCAACCGGCCGCCGATCAGCTCGGCCGATCCCGAGAGGTGCAGGAACTCCGCGCCCGGGCAGTGCGCGCGCAACTGGTCGCGATATTTGCGCTTCAGCGCCGAACAACTCACCACGCCGCCGTCGCGGTGGGCCGCCAACCAGTCGCCGACCCGCTCCAACCAGGGATAGCGGTCACCATCGTCGAGCGGCTCGCCGGCCGCCATCTTGGCGATGTTGGCGGCCGGATGCAGGGTGTCGGCGTCGACGAACGGAACCCGCAAGCGCTGCGCGAGCGCCGCCCCTACCGTCGACTTGCCCGATCCGGAGACGCCCATCACCACGACGGGGGCCGATCCGTTCACCTACGTGCGGTCGCCGAGATTGCGGTTCCATTCCAGCCAGCCCACACCGCTGCGCCCGTCGGCCGTGCTGATCGTGGCCCAGACCCGGGGGAACTGGCTGACCCGCCCGTCCGTCGCGACGAGCCGGACCGGCGCCTGACCGCGCACGTTCACGTCCGCGGTGATCTCCGCCGGCGCGAGCCGCAAAGTCGCATCGAGCGGTAAACCGTTGTCGGCGAACGATTCTCGCGAGTCAACGTTCTGCAGCTCGGTGACCTTGCCGTCGGCGCCCTGTTCGTAGCCGATGCTGAACGCGGGTGCCCCGGGAATGCGGATGTTCACGCCGTGCAGGTGGGTGCCGTCGTCCAGGTGCAGCGCGCTCCAGATCCAGTCCATGCCCCACCAATCGCGCACGCCCCACGAGTGATCACGCTGCCCGGGAACGGATTCCAGACGGTAGCCCTTGTCGTCGATCGTGACGGTGCCCGACACGGTGCACGGAATTTCGTAGCGCGTCGTCAGCCCGTACTTGTACGGCGTGCCGTCGGTGGCCCACACCAGGTTCAGGACCATCTCGACCGGCGTTCCAGGCTCCCCGCGCAACAACGCGGACGGATCGGCGTAGGCCTGGCCCCGCGCCCGCACGTCGACGCGGTAGCTCTGCAGCGGCACCTCGGCGGAATGGCCGAGCTCGAAGTCCTCGGTGCGCACCGCCCACGGGTCCGACGGCAGCGGCACCTGCGCGTCGACGGCGACGGTGGGCATGTCGGGGCCGCACAACAGGACGTGCACCCAGGCGGTCTGCTCGTTGGCCACCCGGCCCAGGCGGAACCAGCCGCCCAAACCCTGTGCCGCGTCGGCGAAGTCGGCGTACCAGCTCTCGCTCCACAGCGGTTCGGCGGTGGCATCGTGGGCGAGTTCGTCCTCGTCCGACGGCCGCAACGGCTCGGGCGCGACCGGTGCGGGCAGGGTCGACAGCGCGTCCGTGTCGAGCACATGGTCGCAGTGCCGTTGCAGCATCGTCATGAACATCCGGTCGCCGCGGTCGGTGCGCTCGACCAGCATGGACGAGACGATCGCCATCATCACCCCGAAGAAGCTCTGCCGGCGCACCCCGCCGGCGACATCGGCCAGCGTGAGCGGTGCCTGCGGACCCAGCGCCTCGTGGTAGGCACGCAGCAGCGCGCCGTAGTGCTGCCGGCGGTCCTCGGTGGGCAACGCGCAACCGAGGAAGTAGGCCAGGTCGGTCAGTGGCGGACCCCAGGACACGGTCTGCCAATCGACCACCGTCAGCGCGCGATCGGCGCCGTCGATACCGAACAGCATGTTGTCCAGGCGGTAGTCGCCGTGCACCAGGCCCTGGAGGCGGCGGCGCTCGGGCTCCTCCCCTTCCTGGGCCAGGTAGCCGTCGAACGTGGCCACCAGGCGTTCGCACACCACGCGGTGCTCCGGCGCGATCTGGTCGCCGTAGCGGTCGACGAAGCCGGCGTACAGCGGGGTGATCACGGCCTGGTTCAGCGGAGGCTCACGGTTGAGCCACGGCGCCTCGGCCAGCGAGGCGTCGCCGAGCAGGGGCCCGTGCAGCCGGCCCAATTCGTCCGCCCCCAGGCGGGCCTGTTCGACTGTGGCGCCGGCGATTTCATCGCCGACGACGGCCGGCCCGGCATCACCCAGTAGCAGGTCGAACACGCCCGTCGAGGTGTCGACCGCCGCGTGGTAGCAGGGCGCGATGGGCCCACCCAGCCGCGGCGCGATGTCGCCGTAGAAGCGCACCTCCCGCTCGTAGAGCCCTAGCGCCAGCCCCGTCTGCCGACTGATCGGGTCGGTGGCCGCGACCTTCAGCACCACCGACTCGGGTCCCTCCGAGGGCCCCTCGGCATAGCTCAGCCGGACTCGGTAGCACTCGCTCATCTGACCGGTACCGATGCGTTCCACCGAGAAGTCGGCGATGGGTCCGGTGCCGATGACCGCGGCCAGCCAGGAGGCGGTGAGGTCACTCGGTCGTTCGATGACTTGCTCGGTCTCGGCATGCATGAGGGTTAGCGTGCCAGGTCAACGCGCCAGTGAGAAGCCGTCCCATGCCATTCGGCGATGCGGATGCGGATCGAACTCGACGCGGGACTTGCGGTCGAAGACCATCACGGCCCGCTCGCCGGCGGTGTAGAGGGGCCAGTCCTTCCCCGGCACGCCGGTGCGGCTGAAGTCCCGCCAGCGCCGCTGCACCTGATTGCTCACCCGCAACGCGGCCCGCTGATCCGCAGCCGCGGTCAACAACGCGCCGAATCTGGTGCGGTAGACGTCGAAGACCGCGAGCAACTCGGTGGCATGGGTGGCTCCGAAACCGGACCAGCGCAGTGTGCGCGGTGCGTAGTCGTAGCGGTAGAGGTACGTCGGCGCGTGCGTGCCGTGGGCCTCCGCGATCTGCCAGGCCGCCGACGCGAACGCGAAGTCACCGCCGAGCTGGATGCATGCCGCCCGCTCGGGGTAGTCGGGATACGCGGCGGTAATGCGTTCGCGGATAGCGGGTTCCGCCTCGGCGAGCAGCTCCTCGACCATCGTCTCGTTGGTCGGCAACATCGCCAGGAATCGGGTGAACAACCGTCCCTCCTCGGCGTTCGTGCCCACGATCAGCGGGACCCGGTGGGCCTCGCCGCGCCGCATCGCCTCCACCGGATCCAGCGGCAGGATGTCGTCACCGAAGACGGGGCCGATCGGGAAGGCGCCTAGCCTGTTCCGCATGCCCTCGTCGATCAATTGATGCTGGGTTTCCACCAGTTGGGCGGCGGACACCGACATCAGCGCGTTGGCCGCGTCCTGCCTTCGCACCCCGAGCAGGTTGGCGAAGCGGTTGGCGAACTCCGCGGCAACCTCTTGCGACCGCACCAGTCCCGAGGCCGGACTCTCCGAGATCGCCCTGGCAAACAGGCCTTTGGCGGCGGGCACCGCCAGCAGTGAGGCGGTGATGCACGCGCCGGCGCTCTCGCCGAAGATGGTGACGTTGTCCGGGTCACCGCCGAATCCCGCGATGTTGTCGCGAATCCACTGCAGCGCCAGCACCAGGTCGCGCAGGTAAAGGTTGCTGTCGATGGTGATGTCCGGCGTCGACAGGGACGAGAAGTCAACGCACCCCAGCGCGCCCAGCCGGTAGTTCACCGAGACGTAGACACATCCCCGACGTGCCAGGGCAGCGCCGTCGTACAGCGGCGTAGCCGAGCTGCCCAGGAAATAGCCGCCGCCGTGGATGAACACCATGACGGGCAGTGGACCCTCGACCGCACCCTCGGGTGCCACGACGTTCAGGGTGAGGCAGTCCTCGCTCATCGGCTGGTAGCGGCCTCCCAAACCCGACATGCCGAGCAGGGTGTAGCGGCGCTGCTGGGGGGCGCAGTTGCCGAAGCCATGGCAGTGCCGGACACCCGACCACGGCTGGGCCGGCTGCGGCGCCCGGAAGCGCAGGTTTCCCACCGGTGGACGGGCGTACGGGATCGACCGCCACCGAGTGACCCCGTCGCGGGTGAAGCCTTCGACGGTGCCGATGGCCGTGCGTGCGCGGACAGTGCGCTGGTGCATAACCCGACGGTAACCGACATGACGGTCGTAACGCGCGCGCAGCGCCTTAATTGCCCGGCGCGGCGGTTAGCCTGACTGAATGCGGATAGCTGCGGTGATCGCTGCGTCATTACTGGTGGCAGGGTGCTCACACACCACGGGCGGCCATTCCGAGCCCACCGGAAGCACCACCCAGGCATCGACCGGCGCCGGCGTGCCGGGAAGCAGAACACCGGGACCAGCCGCCGCACCGGCCGCGGGAGCGGCGATCTCCGACGTCATCGCCTGGATCGAGGCCGGTCACCAGGCCGATCCGGGCCGCTTTCACACGGCCACGCGCGACGGGGTGGCCACGCCACTGGGCGCCGACATCGCACTGACGGCGATGACGGGCAAGGTCTCCTGCATGACCGACGCCAAACACACCGGCGGCGCGCTGGCCTGCCTGGTGAGTCTGACCAACCCGCCGCCGGCGCCCGCGACGGCCTACGGCCAGTGGCAAGGCGGCTGGATCGGCTTCGACGGGGTGAGCCTGCAGGTGGGATCCGCCCGGGCCGATCCCGGTCCGTTCATCAACGGCAACGGACCGCAACTGGCGAACGGCGATTCGCTGTCGTTCGGTGACGACCGTTGCCGCGCCGACCAGTCCGGTCTGTATTGCGTCAATTACGCGCACCAGTCGGCGGCCAAATTCAGCCCGGCCGGCATCGAGCCGTTCGGCTGCCTGAAGCCGGCGCCACCACCGGACGGTGTCGGCACGGCGTTCAGTTGCTGAGGCCGGCCATGATGGTCGCGAAAAGCTCGCTCATCTCGTCGGCGGTTCCGCCCGGCACCGTGTAGCCGGTTTCGTCGCGGATTTCCGCGAGGTGGTCGCGCACGTCCTCGATGGACAACCCGGGACGGTAGAAGCCCTTTGTCCTGCCGATGAAGAACCGCGAAACATGGCCTGCGCCAACGGTGTAGATCTCCCCCGACACCGGACAGTCACGATGGGTCAGGAAGGCGGCCACCGGCGCCACCAGCGCCGGATCGAGCTTTTGAAGATATTGGCCCACAAGGTCGTCCAGCACCGCCTGTGCGGCGGGATCGTCCGGCTGCGCGGCGCCATCCACCGAGTGCGCCAGCATCCGGGTGTAGGCGATCGGGGCGATCGCATTGACCTTGATGTTGTGGTCGGCGCCTTCGGCGGCCAGCACGCGGGTCAGGCCGATCAACCCGGTCTTGGCCGACCCGTAGTTGCTCATTCGGGCCGCCCCGAGTATCCCTGCGGCCGAGCAGGTATGGAGGATGCGGCCATATCCCTGCCCGCGCATGACTTTCCAGGCCGGCCTCGTGACGTAGAACGCGCCCTTGAGATGCACGTCCAGCAGCGGCTCGAACCGTTCGGCGGTCATGTCCTCGAACGGCGCGTCGCCGACGATGCCGGCGTTGTTGATCACGATGTCGACGCGTCCCCAGGCGTTCAGCGCGGTGTCGATGATCGCCTGTCCGCCTTCGGGACTGGTGACGCTGTGACCGTCCGCTACGGCGTCGCCGCCCAGGTCGCGGATCTCTGCGGCCGCGGTGTCGGCGGCCCGGCTGTCGGTGCCGGCTCCGGTCACCGAGCCACCCAAGTCGTTGACCACGACGCGCGCGCCACGGGACGCCAGCAGCAGCGCGTACTGCTTGCCCAGCCCGCCACCGGCGCCGGTGATGACGGCGACCTGGTCGTCAAACCTCAGCTCGCCACTCACCAGCTCACCGGAAGTTCTTTCATGCCATAGATGTTGGCGTCTTTGAACCTCAGCTGCTCCGGCGGCACCGCCAGTCTGAGCCCGGGCAGGCGGCGCGCCAGCGTGGCAAACGCGACCTGCATTTCGACGCGGGCCAGGTTCGCGCCGATGCATTGATGCACGCCGTAGCCGAAGCCCAAGTGCCCGCGGGTGTTTCGGTCGACATCGAACGATTCGGGATTGTCGACGAACTCGACGTCCCAGTTCCCGGCGAGCAGGCTCATCAACACGTACTCCCCCGCGCGAATCAGCTGGCCACCGATCATCAGGTCTTCGGTCGCGATGCGGTCCACCTGGCTGTGCACGATGCTGAGGTAGCGCATGAGTTCTTCGACGATGTTGGCGATGACGGCCGGGTCGTCGCTTTGCCCGAGTCGCTCGAACACCTCGGGATGTTCCAGCAGCGCAACCGTTCCCAGCGAGATCATGTTGGCGGTGGTTTCGTGACCGGCCTGCATCATGATCACGCTGTTCATCGCCGTGGTGGCGTGGTCGAGTTGGCCCGTCGCCACGTATTCGGTGACCAGCCGGCTGATCAGGTCGTCCCGGGGTTCGCGCGCCTTGCGCTCCACCAGTTCCTGGATGTAGGCGTACATGGCCCCGAACGCCAGTCCCCTTTCCTCGTCGGTGGATTTCTGGTCGAGCCCCTTGGTTGTGTTGAACTGGAAGAGTTCGAGGTCTTCGGGCGGCACCCCCAGCAGCAGCGCGATCACCATCGACGGGACCGGCAGGGCGAATTCACGCACCAGGTCGGCCGGGGCGCCATTGTTGACCATCTGGCCGAGATAGTGGTCGACCCATTCCTGAATAAGCGGTCGCATCGATTCGCAACGCCGGAAGGTGAAGTTGCTCGTCATCATGCGCCGCAACCGATGGTGCTCGGGATCGTCGGTCCGCGCGAACATCACCGGGACCTTGTTCTCCTCGTCCTTCGGCATGATCGAGTCCGGAATTGTCTTCGCGGACAAGCGCGGATCGACCAGCGCCGCCCTGATGTCCTGGTAGCGGCTGACCACCCAGACCGGGTTGCCCTGGAACATCGCCTTTCGGAGTCCGGGTTGTTCCCGCCAGTCCCCGAATTCGGACGGGGGCGTGAGCGGGCAGCGTGCGGGCCGCGGTAAGGGCAGCACGGGGAGATCAGCGTCCGAGCGGACTTCGGAAGTTGTTGACATGAACCGCGTTTCCTATTAAGTGTCAGATGCCTGCCAGTTATAGACTGTAAAGCCAGGCTAGTTGTCAGTCAACCGTCAGATAGGCTGTCACCATGACCGCGGTTGAGGACCGGCCGTTGCGGGCCGACGCCGCGCGCAATGTCGAGCGCATCCTGCGCGCGGCGCGCGAGGTCTATGCCGAGCTGGGACCCGATGCGCCGGTGGAGGCCGTCGCGCGGCGCGCGGGTGTCGGCGAGCGAACCCTCTACCGCAGGTTTCCGGCGAAGGCCGACCTCGTCCTTGCCGCTCTGGAGCAGAGCATCGCCGAGGACCTGACGCCGGTGATCGACCGTGCCCGCTTGGCGAAGGATCCGCTGCGCGGTCTGACTCAACTGATCGAAGCCGCGATATCGCTGGGCGCCCGCGAACACCACCTGCTGACCGCCGCACGCAGGGCCGGCTCGCTCACGTCCGACATCTCGGTTTCGCTCAATGCTGCGCTCGGCGAGCTCGCCCGCGAAGGACAGCGAGTCGGCAGCATTCGCGCCGACCTGGTCACTGACGACCTGCCCCGCCTGGTCGCGATGCTCTTCGGCGTGCTGTCGACCATGGATGCGGGCAGCGACGGCTGGCGACGCTATGTCGCCCTCGTGGTCGACGCGATCTCGGTCAACGACCGTCAGCCGCTACCTCCGGCCGCCGCCTTGCGCTACGAGGTGCAGCCGGACAGCTGGCCCTTGTAACGAGCGGCGGCTCAGCTGGCCGGCAAGCCCGCCTTGACCGCGGCCTCTTGCTTACGGGCGAGATCGAGCATGGTGTCGGCCGGCGTGGGATTGCCGATGACACAGTCGGACTCCAGGTCGACCATGGCCCTGCCCTCGACGAACACCGCCTCGGAGATCTCCATCGGGTTGGCCGGATCGGTTCCCTGCCCGATCACCATGAACCCGTTGGTGCCGACGTCGATGGGTTGCTGCTGCCCATTGACCTTCTTGCCGACGACGTCGCGCATGTTCGACGCGGTCTGAGTGGCCGTGGCCGCATCGGGGAATACCGCGATCGTGTCGATGATGGTGCGCTTGCCGTCGGGGTTCTTGAAAACCTGTCCCACGCCGGTGATACCGCTGGGATTCTGGGTCGGCGGCCCGTCGACGGTGGCGTTGGGGCCGACGTCGCTGGGCTTGATCAGCAGATTGCTGTAGTCCGCCGGCGCCCCCGGTGACGCGGGAGCCGCGCTGGTCGGGGAGCCCGACGAGGCGGCCGAACCGGACGACGAGGCCGAACCCGATGACGCCGTGGGACTCTTGTCCCCGCCGCAGCCCACCACCGTCGTGCCGATCAACAACGCGGTGGCCGTCAAGCCGAGCGCGGACATCCGGACCGTATTCATAAGGCTCTCCTTCGAGAAGTCAGCTCTTTTGTATCCGTTACCGCGCGCGCCGGGGCGCGAACACGCGAAATTCGGCCGCCAGACGAATGCCCATCCAACAGCTCAGCCTATGGGCTTGATGCGATCTCAGTAAGGGCGGCTAGCGCTCTTTCCACATCACGCCGCGCATGGTCGCCGAGAGCGGAATGTCCTCGACACCGATGAGCCCCTGGGGCGCGCGGCACACCCAATCGATAGCGTTCACGACGCGACCGGCCGTCGAAATGCAACCGGCATCAGTGGAATCGAACAGCGGATGGGAAACGTGGGTGTTGATTTCGACCCGCGGCTCGCCCTGCACGACGACACGATGCACCCCGGTATGACCCTCGGGCGGGAATTCCCAGTCGGGTGCCGCGGCCTGGGTGAGCCTGGTGACGTGCTCGAGGGTGATGACGGGTTCGCCGCCGCGGACGCCCTCGGTGGCGAACCGGACCGCGGCCATCCGCCCCGGCTGCACCGTCATCATCGTGCAGTCGATGCGCTCAGGCGTGTACCAAGGTTCGACGCGCTGACGCACCTCGTCGAGCTCGATGCCCAGGTTGTCCGCCAGGCTGCGGACCTGACCGCCCCACATCGACACGATGACTCCGGGCAAAAACATCATCGGCGAGTCGTCGTCCGGAGCGGACCCGAAACCCATTGCGGCACCGGTGAACTCGGCGGTGAGCCTGACCACCCGGGTCTCTTCGATCACCGTGCAGGAGATCTTCGACTACGGGAATTACGATGACGCCGAGTTCACCGGTGCCGCAATGGGTTTCGGGTCCGCTCCGGACGACGACTCGCCGATGATGTTTTTGCCCGGAG
>NZ_LZKI01000132.1 GCF_001672755.1 Mycobacterium colombiense
CCAACCCCGAGCCCGGCGCCGAGGAGAAGATGAAGGAGCGCATGCAGACGATCTCCGAGCGCTGGCGTGCGCACGGTTTCGAGCTGGACATGGCGGGCCTGGTCTACTTCGGTGACCGCAACGAGGCGGCTCCCTACCTGGCGGCCCGCGGCTGGCGGCTGAACAGCGCCAGCATCGGAGAACTGTTCGCGGCCAACGGACTTGACCCCCTCACCGACGACGACATGCGCATGGGCGAGATGCTGTACACCAGCGGCACGCTCGGCGAGAAATAGGAGCCAGGAGGATGACCACCGAAGCGGGACGCACCGACGGCGACAGCTGGGGACCGGCACACAGCGTGGGAGCGACGGCCACCATGGTCGCCGCCTCTCGCGCCGTGGCGTCGCAGGGACCCGATGCCCTGCTCGACGATCCGCTGGCCGACCCGCTGGTGCGCGCCGTTGGGCTGGAGCCGTTCATCCGCATCGTCGACGGCGAGATCGACTTCGAGGACGACCCGCTGTTCAACCGCAAGTCGCGGGCCCAGCAGATCACCGTGCGCACCAGGTTTTTCGACGACTTCTTCGTCGGCGCCACCAAAGACGGTGTGCGGCAGGCCGTGATCCTGGCTTCCGGCCTGGACACCAGGGCCTACCGGTTGCCGTGGCCCGCGGGCACCGTGGTCTTCGAGATCGACCAGCCGGAGGTCATCGCCTTCAAGACCGACACGCTCGCCGGGCTCGGCGCGGCCCCCACCGCCGAGCGCCGCACCATCAGCATCGACCTGCGTGACGACTGGCCGGCGGCCCTGCGCGAGGGCGGGTTTGACGCCTCGGCACCGACCGCGTGGAGCGCCGAAGGGTTGCTGCCCTACCTGCCGCCCGAGGCCCAGGACCGGCTGTTCGACAACATCACCGCGCTCAGCGCCCCGGGCAGCCGGCTGGCGACCGAACACGTGCCCGATCCCAATGCGTTCTCCGACGAGCGCCTGGCGCGCATCTCCGAACGCTGGCAGCGCTTCGGGTTCAACCTGAACGCCGCCGACCTGTTCTACCGGGGCGAGCGCAGCGTCGTGGTCGACTACCTGACCCGTAGCGGCTGGCAGGTCACACCGTCTCCCGCCCGGGAGTTGTACGCCCGCAACGGTTTCGAATTCCCCGAGGACGAGATGGCGGCCACCTTCGGCGAGATGAGCTACGTCGCCGCTACCCTCAAGTGACGCTCGGTTAGGGTTTTGGCTATGTCACGCACTCACGACGATGAGTGGGATCTGGCGTCCAGCGTCGGCGCGACCGCGACCATGGTCGCGGCCGGGCGTGCGATGGCGACCAAGGATCCCCGCGGTTTGATCAACGATCCGTTTGCCGAACCGCTGGTGCGCGCGGTCGGGGTGGACTTCTTCACCAAGATGATGGACGGCGACCTCGACGTGGACGCGATCGACAATGCCTCACCGGTGCGCATTCAGTCGATGGTCGACGGAATGGCTGTGCGCACCAAGTACTTTGACGACTACTTCATCGAGTCCACCGGCGGCGGGGTGCGTCAGGTGGTGATCCTGGCCTCCGGGCTGGACTCGCGTGCCTTCCGGCTGCCCTGGCCCGCGGGCACGGTGGTCTACGAGATCGACCAGCCGCGGGTGATCGAGTTCAAGAGCAGCACCCTGGCCGATGTCGGCGCCCAGCCGACCGCATCGCGGCGCACCATCCCCATCGATCTGCGCGCCGACTGGCCCGCCGCGCTGAAGGCGGCGGGGTTCGACGCGACGGCGCCGACGGCCTGGCTGGCCGAGGGTCTGCTGATCTACCTGCCGCCCGACGCGCAGGACCGGCTGTTCGACAACATCACCGCGCTCAGCGCGCCGGCCAGCACCATCGCCACCGAATTCGTGCCCGGCATCGTGGATTTCGACGCGGAACGGGTGCGCGAGATGTCCGGGTCATTCCGGGAGCACGGGGTCGACATCGACATGGCGTCGCTGGTCTACGCCGGCGAACGCAACCACGTCGTCGACTACCTGTCCAGCATCGGATGGCGACCCGAGGGCATCACCCGAACGGAACTGTTCGAGCGCAACGGCATCCAGCCGCCCGCCCCGGAGAACGACGACCCGCTCGGCGAGATCATCTTCATCAGCGCCAAGCTGGCGGGGTAGAACCGCTAGAGCCGCCAGGGGCCCGGCCACAACGCGCTCGCCCCGGCGTAGGACCGTTCCACGTTGTCCAGGATGCCGCCGATGGTGCGGCCCAGCAGCGCGCCCAGCGCGTCGGGCACCGACGCGGCGGCCGGTTGCGAGGAGGCCCGCGGCCGCAGCATGTCCAGCAGGGAGCCACCCGGGTAGGTCACGACGCGCACGTCGGTGTCCTCATCAAGTCCGGCAAGGATTTTCGCGCGGCGCAGCGCGGCGCGGAAGCCGCCCAGTTCGTCGACCAGGCCGCGCTCGCGCGCGTCGGCGCCGGTCCACACCCGGCCCCGGGCGACGCGATCGACGGCCTCGGTGGTCAGGTTGCGGCCGTCGGCGACCCGCTCCAGGAAGTCGGCGTACACCAGGTCGGCCTCAGCCTCCCGGTGGGCGCGCTGCTCCGGGGTGAACGGCGTCTCGATCGACCAGGCATCGGCATTGGCGTTGGTGCGCACGCTATCCAGCCCGACGCCGAGGCGCTCCAGCAGATCGCGAATCACCAGCTTGCCGGTGATCACGCCGATCGAGCCGGTGATGGTCGCGGGGCTGGCCACGATCGCGTCGGCGGCCACCGCAATGTAGTAGCCGCCGGAGGCGGCGACCGCACCCATCGACGCCACCACCGGCTTGCCTTGTTTGCGAGCCCTTTTCACTTCGCGCCACAGGGTTTCCGATGCGGTCACCGAGCCCCCGGGACTGTTCACCCGCAGCACGATCGCGGACACCGATTCGTCGGCGGCGGCCTCCCGCAACGCCGGGGCGATGGTGTCGCTTCCGACGGTGGAGGCGCCGAACGGCAAAAACTGCGGTCCCCCGCGCCCGTCGACGATCGTGCCGTCGATGTTGATGACGGCCACCTTCGGCTTGGGGCGGCGTCCGGGAACCGAGGGCACCGGCGGGGTCAGCCGGGACCGGTCCGCGCTGGCATAGCGTGACAGGTACAGCCGCGGTGGCGTGTTCTCTTCGGAAACTTCTTGCACACCAACCAGTTCCGCGATGTGGTCATAGGCTTCGTCCCGGAACCCGATCCGGTCGACCAGTCCCGACGACACGGCCTCCTCGCGCAGCAGCGGGGCCCGATCGGCCAGCGCGTCGAGCACACCGGCATCGAGCTTGCGCGAGTGCGCCACCGCTTCCCACACCTGCTCCTGCAGGCTTTCCAGCATTCGGGTGACGGCCTCGCGGTGGGCCTCGGTGAAGCCGTGCTCGGTGAAACGGTTCGCGGCCGACTTGTATTCGCCGCGCGCGACGAATTGGGCTTCGATGCCGGCCTTATCGAACGCGTCGCGCAGGAAGGTGGCATTGCTGGCGAAGCCGATCAGCCCGACGCTTCCGGCGGGCTGCATCCAGACCTCACCGAACGCCGACGCCAGGTAGTACGACAGCGTGCCCGGGTAGGTCTCGGCCCAGGCCAGTGACGGCTTGACGGCGGTGAACGCGACGATGGCCTCGCGCAGCTCCTGCACCGCGGCCGACGGCGACGCGCTGAGTTGAACCCGGGCGATCAGCCCGGCCACCCGCGGATCCTCGGCCGCCCGGTAGATGGCGGCGACCATGTCGCGCAGCGCGACCGGCCGGCTGCCCCCGGTGACGATCGCCAGCGGGTCGAAGCCCGACGTCTCCGGCGGCATCGAGCGCAGGTCCAATTCGAGCACGCAGCCATTGGGCACCCCGTGATGGCGTGCGGTGTCGACCCGGCCGGCGAGGGCCCGAACTTCACCCACGCCGGGGATCGAAGGCAGGAAAGCGAACATGTCTGCAGACTACCGATGCACGGCCGTACGGTGGTCGGGTGAGGTTCTCCATCGCGATCCCGCAGTTCGACTACGAGGGCTTCGACGGAGCCGGGTTGCGCACATTTCTCGCGCGCGCCGAAGAGCTCGGGTTCGAGGGCGGCTGGCTGCTCGAGCAGATCATCGGGCCCGCACCGCTGCTGGCGCCGCTGGAGCTGCTGGCCTACTGCGCGGCCTGCACCGAGCGGCTGCGCCTGGGCGTCGCGGTCCTGGTCACCTCGTTGCACGACCCGCTGCAGTTGGCCTCGGCCGCCACCGCCGTCGACCGGCTCAGCCACGGCCGGCTGGACCTCGGTGTCGCGCCGGGTGGCGGCAGGCGGCAATTCGCGGCCTTCGGCGTGGACAAGGACACCTTCATCTCGTATTTCACCGAGGGCCTGGAGCTGATGAAGGCGGCGTGGTCCGACGAGCCGCGGGTGACGTTTCACGGTCGGTTCCGCGACGTCGATGACCTACCGATCCAGCCCAAGCCGGTGCAGCGGCCGCATCCGCCGATCTGGTTCGGGGGCCTCGCACCCAAGGCGCTGGCCCGCGCGGTGCGGCACGGCGACTCGTTCCTGGGCGCCGGTTCGTCGACCACCGAGGCGTTCGCCGGCGCCGTCGCAGTCGTGCGCCGCGAGCTCGACGAACAACAGAAGGACCCCGCGAACTTCACCATCGGCAAACGGGTCTACCTGATGGTCGACGACGACGCGGCCAGGGCCCGGGAGCGTGTGCTCGCCGGGCTGGACCGCATCTACGGAAAGATGCCCGGCGTGCAGGACGTACCGGTGTCGGGCACAGCCGACGACGTGGCGCGCGGGTTGCGTGAGGTCATCGACGCCGGAGCGCAGATGGTGCTGTTGAACCCCGTCGGCACCGACGCCGCCGAGAACCGCGAGCAGATGGAACGCCTTGCCGCAGAGGTGATTCCGCAGCTGAGCTAGCTAGGACAGCTCGGTCGCCGAACCGCCTGCGGCGGTGATCTTCTCGCGGGCGCTGCCGCTGAACTTGTGCGCGGTCACCTCGACCTTGACCGTCAGCTTGCCGTCGCCGAGCACCTTGACCAGCGAGTTGCGGCGAACCGCGCCCTTGGCCACCAGCTCGTCCACGCCGATCGAACCGCCCTGCGGGAAAAGCCGATTGAGGTCGCCGACATTGACGATTTCGTACTCGGTGCGGAACCGGTTGCGGAAGCCCTTGAGCTTGGGCAGCCGCATGTGGATCGGCATCTGGCCACCCTCGAAGGTCGCCGGCACGTTCTTGCGTGCCTTGGTGCCCTTGGTACCGCGACCGGCGGTCTTACCCTTGGAGCCCTCACCGCGACCGACCCGGGTGCGGGCGGTCTTCGACCCGCGCGCCGGCTTGAGATCGTGCAGCTTGATCGTCATTTCTTGCTACCTCCGGTGCCCGTGGCCGTCGCCTCGGCCGGCTCCACCTCGACGAGGTGGCTGACCACCGCGATCAGGCCGCGGGTCTGCGCGTTGTCTTCGCGGATCACCGAGTGGCGAATCCGCCGCAGGCCCAGGGTGCGCAGGGACTCACGCTGCTTCCAGCGGGCCCCGATGGTGCTGCGCACCTGGGTGATCTTCAGTTGACTACTCATGGTTGTGCCGTTGCCTCTCGTGCCGCCGCACTGGCCATCGCGTCACTTTCGCGGCGCGCCTTGAGCATTCCGGCCGGCGCAACGTCCTCGATGGGCAGGCCGCGCCGAGCGGCCACCTCCTCGGGGCGCTGCAGCAGCTTGAGCGCGGCGACCGTCGCGTGCACCACGTTGATCGCGTTGTCGCTACCCAGCGACTTGGCCAGGATGTCGTGCACGCCGGCGCATTCCAGCACCGCACGGGCGGCGCCACCGGCGATCACACCGGTACCGGGGCTGGCCGGGCGCAGCAGCACCACGCCGGCCGCCGCCTCACCCTGCACCGGGTGGGTGATGGTCCCGCGGATCAGCGGCACCCGGAAGAAGCCTTTGCGGGCCTCCTCGACGCCCTTGGCGATGGCCGCGGGAACTTCCTTGGCCTTGCCGTAGCCGACACCGACCATGCCGTTGCCGTCGCCGACGATCACCAGCGCGGTGAAGCTGAATCGCCGGCCACCCTTGACCACCTTGGAGACACGGTTGATCGCGACAACCCGCTCCAGGTAGTTGCTCTTGTCGCCGTCGCGGTCGCGGCCTCCACGACCGCCGTCGCCACGACGACCGCGGCTGTCGCGGTCACCGCGCGAGTCACGGCTGTCGCCGGCGCCTTGTCCGCCGGCCGGCTGCTCCGCCATTATGCGGTCCTTCCAGTCGTGTTCAAGCTCTTGTCCATCAGAATTGCAATCCGTTCTCGCGTGCGGCATCGGCCAGCGCCGCGATCCGTCCGCCGTAGGTGTATCCGCCACGGTCGAAGACCACGCTGTCGATGCCGGCGGCCTTGGCGCGCTCGGCGATCAGCTGGCCCACCCGCACGCTGCGGGCTTTCTTGTCGCCCTCCAGGCTGCGCACGTCGTCCTCGATGGACGACGCGGCGGCCACCGTGGTGCCGTTCTCGTCGTTGACCAGCTGCACGTGAATGTGTCGCGCCGACCGGTTGATCACCAGCCGCGGACGCTGGCCGGTGCCGGCGATCTTCTTGCGCAGACGTGCGTGCCTACGCAGCCGAGAGACGCGCCGAGTCGCGGAAACGCTCTGCCCCACCGGCTTTCGCGTGGCGGTGTCAGCTTTTGTTTGCGCCATGATTACTTACCTGTCTTTCCGACCTTGCGGCGGATCTGCTCACCCTCGTAGCGCACACCCTTGCCCTTGTACGGGTCCGGGCGGCGCAGACGGCGGATGTTCGCCGAGATCTGGCCGACCTTCTGCTTGTCGATCCCGGTGATGGAGAACTTCGTCGGCGACTGCACGGCGAACGTGATGCCGTCCGGAGCCTCGATCACCACGGGGTGGCTGTAGCCCAGTGCGAACTCGAGGTTGGAGCCCTTGAGCTGCACCCGGTAACCGACGCCGAAGATCTCCATCTTGACCGTGTATCCCTGCGTCACGCCGGTGACCAGGTTGGACACCAGGGTGCGCGACAGTCCGTGCAGCGAGCGGTTGCGCCGCTCGTCGTTGGGACGGGCGACCACGATCGCGCCATCCTCGCTGCGCGACACGGTGATCGGCTCGGCCACGGTCAGATCCAGGACGCCCTTGGGCCCCTTCACCGACACCTTCTGACCATCGATCGTCACGTCGACTCCGGACGGGACCGGAACCGGCTGCTTACCAATGCGAGACATAGTCTTTCGTTACCTCCCCGCCCTTACCAGACGTACGCGAGGACTTCGCCGCCCACGCCCTGTCGGGCTGCCTGGCGGTCGGTCA
The DNA here is from genome assembly GCF_001672755.1 of Mycobacterium colombiense. Lineage (GTDB taxonomy): Bacteria > Actinomycetota > Actinomycetes > Mycobacteriales > Mycobacteriaceae > Mycobacterium > Mycobacterium colombiense_C. The sequence goes on from NZ_LZKI01000132.1 coordinate 7,286, forward strand.
GCAGGCCCGAGGAGGTGGAGATGATCGCCACACCCAGGCCACCGAGCACGCGCGGCAGATTGGTGGATTTCGCGTACACCCGCAGACCGGGCTTGGACACGCGGCGCAGGCCGGCGATGCTTCGCTCCCGGCTCGGCCCGTACTTGAGCTGAACGATCAGCGACTTGCCGACCCGAGCATCCTCGGTGCGGTAGTCGGTGATGTAGCCCTCGCTCTTGAGGATCTGGGCGATGTTTGCCTTCAGCTTCGAGTGCGGCAACGTCACCTCGTCGTGATACGCCGAATTGGCGTTGCGCAGACGTGTCAAGAAGTCTGCGATCGGGTCCGTCATAGTCATCGAGCGCTGCTCCTCTTCATCGCTACGCTCTGCATCGTCGACATCGCGGTCATGACAGCGTTGGTACCTTCCTCGCGGTGGTTCCCGGTCCGGGCCTGTCGCGCACCTGTTCTGGGTTGGTCTTGGGGGTTGGGGCTGTTACCAGCTGCTCTTCTGCACGCCGGGCAGTTCGCCCGCGTGCGCCATCTCGCGCAGGCAGATCCGGCACAGGCCGAATTTGCGGAAGACCGCGCGTGGGCGGCCGCACCTGTTGCAACGGGTGTAGCCGCGCACCGCGAACTTCGGCTTGCGTGCGGCCTTGTTGACCAGTGCCTTCTTTGCCATCTACTCAGTTCTCCTTGAAGGGAAAGCCGAGGGCCCGCAACAGCGCTCGTCCTTCGTCGTCATTCGTCGCCGAGGTGACGACGTTGATGTCCATGCCGCGGACCCGGTCGATCTTGTCCACGTCGATCTCGTGGAACACCGACTGCTCGGCGAGCCCGAAGGTGTAGTTGCCGACACCGTCGAACTGCTTGGGCGAAAGCCCGCGGAAGTCGCGGATACGGGGCAGCGCAATCGAGGTGAGGCGGTCCAGGAACTCCCACATCCGGTCGCCGCGCAGGGTGACCCGCGCACCGATCGGCATGCCCTCACGCAGCTTGAACTGCGCGATGGACTTGCGCGCGCGGCGGATCTCGGGGCGCTGCCCGGTGATCAGGCCCAGGTCGTTGACCGCGCCGTTGATCAGTTTCGCGTCCCGCGCCGCGTCGCCGACACCCATGTTGACGACGACCTTGGTCACCGTCGGGATCTGCATGACGTTGGCGTAGCCGAACTGCTGCTGCAGCGAATCGCGAATCTCGCTGCGGTAGCGCTCTTTCAGGCGCGGCTGAACCTTTTCTGCAGTACTCATCAGATGTCCTTGCCGTTGCGCTTGGAGATACGAACCCGCTTGCCGGTCTCCTCGTCGACCCGGTAACCGACGCGGGTGGGCTTACCGTCCGAGTCGACCACCATCACGTTGGAGATGTGGATCGGCGCTTCCTGGGTGACGATCCCGCCCGACTGCGCGCCGCGCTGGTTGGTCGAAACCGCGGTGTGCTTCTTGATCGCGTTGACGCCCTCGACCAGCACGCGGTCGCGCTCCGGGTAGACCTTGAGCACCTTGCCTTTGGCGCCCTTGTCCTTACCGGCGATCACCAGGACGGTGTCGTCCTTCTTGACCTTCATTTACAAAACCTCCGGGGCCAGCGAGATGATCTTCATGAACCGCTTCTCGCGCAGTTCGCGGCCCACCGGCCCGAAGATGCGCGTCCCGCGCGGGTCGTTGTCGGGCTTGATGATCACCGCGGCGTTCTCGTCGAACTTGATGTAGCTGCCGTCGGGACGGCGGCGCTCCTTGACCGTGCGCACCACGACGGCCTTGACCACGTCCCCACGCTTGACGTTGCCGCCGGGGATGGCGTCCTTGACGGTGGCGACGATGACATCACCGATGCCGGCGTAGCGTCGCGACGAACCGCCGAGCACACGGATGCACAAGATCTCCTTGGCGCCGGTGTTGTCGGCGACCTTCAGTCGCGATTCCTGCTGAATCACTCGATCTCCTGACCTGGGTTGCGTGTGCACGGCAGGAGAACCCACCGGGGTGGGCATTCGGCGGGCATGACCCACCAAAAACCTGACGTGCGCGGTCTTTGTCACCGAAGGGCACGCGGGGCCGATTCGCACCGGCCGAGGTCTGCCCAAGGCAACCCCTAGAGTCTAGGGGACGACCAGCTCAGAGCCAAATTCTGCGCGAAGGCCATCGAGATCGGCCCCGTCGTCGTCGGATGAAAGCGTCGAACCGCCTTTATCGGCGTCAATGGAACCCTCTTGAACAGCTGAAACGTCTGCTGAGCCGCTCACTGAGAACTAAACTTCCGCAATGTTCTCGGAGACGCGCTACGCGATGAACGCAGACTTGCGCGTCGGCCTACCGCGCGTCACGTAAAGGTGCTCGCGACATCGTGGTTGTCCCGAACTGGTTCAACTGTTGCGAACTTCTGCCCGAGCTACCGGCGATTCAGGGGTGGGTCGAGGCGATGGCATCCCTGGGTCGGTTGATCATTTTCGATCAGCCGGGCACGGGCGCCTCCGATCCGGTCTCGACGGGTGCGTTGCCGACGTTGGAGCTATGGGCCGACAGCATTACCGCCGTGCTGGACGATCTCGGGAGTCGCGAAGCGGTTCTCGTCGCCGCGAACGCTGCCTTCGCACCCGCAGCGCTGTTCGCGGCCAGCTATCCGTCTCGCACCACGGCGCTCGTCGGGCTTGAGGTCTATGCGGATCCGATGGCTGCGAATGAGCTGACTCCGGAGGAGTTCTTCGATGCCACTGTCGCGGTGTGGGGAACCGCCGTGGAATGAGGAAATCCGGACAACGTGGGCGCGACATGACCGGCTGGCGGCGAGCCCAGGGACCGTCGCGCTCATGATGCCGGTGGTGTCCGAACTGGACATCCGGGCGCTCAGGTGCGCGCCGGGTTGCACACCGGCGAATGCGAAGTGCGCGGCGATGACATCGGCGGGATCGGCGTGCACATCGGCGCGCGCGTGAGCGCCCTGGCCGGACCAGACGACGTGCTGGTCTCCAGCACGCTGCGCGACCTCGTGATCGGATCGGGACTCGAGTTCGAGGAACGCGGCGCTCACCAGCTCAAGGGCGTGCCCGGCGACTGGCGCCTGTTCGCCGTCGCCTCATCGTAAGCCGTTGCCCCGCAGTCAGAATGGCGGTGGCTCGTCGCCGCCCGGGGGTGCGGGACCAAGATAGGCGGACTCGCGCTCTTGACGTTTCGCTTGCCGAGCTTGGTGGTTTTGCCTGCGTTCGACCGCGACGCGCTGGGCGCGGTGCTGGGCGCGGGTGCGCCGGCGGGTGGGCATCATCGCGGTGCGGTCGGCGCAAGGGTCGGGTCGTGGCGGGGCCGTGACCCGAGTGTCGCCGGTGGGGGCGCACAGCTGGGGAAACAGCAGTGCGCTGCCTGGCGTGGTGACATAGGTGCGTCCCGCGGGGGAGCTCAGGATCGGCGTGCCGTCAGGCAGCTGCTGTTCGCGCCATCCCCAGAACGTTTTCACCAAATGATGTGTGCGGCAATAGCATTCGAGATTCGACGCGTGCGTGGGGCCGCCGTCGGCATACGGGATCGTATGGTCGAGGTCGCATTGGGTGGCCGGACAGTCGCACCCGGGCCAGCGGCAGGTCAGATCCCGGCAGCGCACGAAATCGGCCAGCGCCTTGGAGGGCACATAACGGGGCTCCGGCGACGCATCGCCGGGATGGGCCAGCGGCACCAGCTTCGCCGAGGCGGCCAGTTCGGCTATCAGCTCCGGCGGGATCAACCCCACAGCACCCACCTCGACGCCCGGCGCCCAGCGGTCAGAAAGCGTGGAGTGCTGTGCGATCACATGGATTACCACCGGTCCGGCGGGGCGCCGTTTCCTCTCGGCGCAATCCGGTCGCCCGCACCGGCACCCCAACCGGTCCGCACCCGCAGCCAGCGCCCCCAACGCATCAGCGCGGCGCTGCTCCCGGGTGCGCGGATCGCGCTCACACACCGTGGCCGCCAAGGCGTCCAACCGCTGATCCAGCGCGTGCGCATCGGGACTCGCCAGGCTGCCTTCGATATGCGACATGCCATCGCCCGCATCCGCGATCCAGATCTCACGATCCGCCACGCACTCCTTGCGGCGCCGTACCGCGTCCGCATCGACGCGAGCCACCACCTTGTCCACCTGCGCGGCCAGCCGGCCCTGACTCAATGACGGCCACCTGGTGACGTTGGCGGCCAGCGCGGCGTCCACGGCGTCCAGCACGTCGGGGTCGGTGATCAAATCGGTGCGGAACACGATCGTTTGAAACATTCGGTAGTCGAGATCGCCGGCGCGAAAGGCCGCACCCACTTTCGGCAGCCGGTCACGCATCGCGCGGGCATACCGCACTCGGCTGGCGGCCAGTCCCTGGCTGATCCGCAACTCCGCAGCGACTTCCGCACTCACCGCTGCCTCGGTGTCGACTGCCCACTCCTCGCACTCCGAACAGCGCGAGAGTCGATATGCGAACAAGTCTCCGATCGCCGCCAACTGCTCAGCCGCTGCGCGGTTCTCTACCCGCGAAAACGTACCGATCCGCTCCAGCAACGCGGCCGACTCCGGCGTTGCCGACGGATGGTGCCGCTCGACAAGCTCGTCGAACCGGGCGATCACGTCTTCGAACATAGGTTCGATCATGCCACCGACCACCGACAGGTACGGTCAGTCGCCCTGCCGGACCCAGGCGACGATGTACAAGCTCATGGCCGTCACCAGCGCGATGAGCACCCACTGCACGATCGCCTGGTCGATCCACGAACCGGGCGGCGGGGCCCCGGGCAGGATGTTGCGCAGCGGGACGATCGCGAACAGGTTCGCGGCGTACCAGGTGGCGAACGGCGGAAGGAATTTCCTTCTGCCCAGCGCCATCGGAATGGCGACCAGCAGGGCCAGGGTGGGCAGGCTGATCAGCACCAGGCAGATCCCCAGGTCGAAGATCAGCGGACCCTTGGCCCGCTTCAATGTGATCACCACGTTGCCGTTGTCGGTCGCGCGGGAGGTGGGCAGCGCGCTCGGGTCGTGCACCCGGTTGACGCTGATCTCCCAGCCGTCCAGCGCGCCGGTCACTTCGACGCGGGCGGGCACCTTCTTGCGGTTGTCACCTGTCCCGACGAACGCGTCGGCCGCGATCGGCTCGGTCCGATAGGAGTCGAACGGCCAGTTGCCGGGGTCGCCATGCGCCTCGATGGTGGTGCTGAGCTGGGCCGGCGCCTTGCCTTTCGGGTATTGCAGATCGCCCAGATCGCTTGTGGGATATAGGCGTACCGCGACATCGTTGGCCAGCACGTCAAAACGGTTGTCGTACTGGGCAACCCCGGGATAGGCGAGCACCTCGACGGACAGGCGGTTGGCGACGGGCTTCAACTCTTCGAGGCGCAGTTGCACGATCGTGGCGTCGCCGCCGCCCTGGCTCAGGTCCAGTGGGGGCAGCGGCCCCTCCGACCGCTGCAGAAAATGCACACCGAAAAGCGACAGGACGTAGACGATGATCACCGCCGCGAGGATGCACACGCCGATCGCGATCCGCGGAGCCTCGCGCTTCTTCTTCGCGGCCGGCGCGGGGGCCGGCGCGACGGGAGTCGGAGCCTCCGTGGTCATCGGCCGACACCGCGAGCAATGGTGGGCCGCGCATCCCGCAAGGCTTGCTGGCGCCAGGCCGGCACCGCTGACGACATCGGGCTGCGGCGGGGTGACACGTCGTCAGATGTTAGCGAAAGACGGAACCTGATGCGCGGCGAAATCCCCTGTCCAGACGCATAACAGGCGCGCGACACCCACCGGACACGCACCGTTAACTTCAGCGGCCGCCACGCCCCGGGCGCAACCGGCCGGCACATCGCTACGGATTTGCTACGCCGACGATCAGTCCGCCACGCAGCGAAACCCGATGTGTGTCGTCGCGGAGTCCTGCGATTGCGGTGACCGGGCCGCAGGACGGTAGCGGTGGCAATACTCCGGCGCGCACAGGTGGCTGCCGCCCTTCAACGTCTGGTTGATCGACGGATCGGCCGGACCCGACGGGGCGCAGCAGGACTTGGGCGGCTCCTCGAGCCGGTGGTGCGCGGCGAACTCGGTGGCCGTCCACTCCCACACGTTGCCGATCATGTCGACAAGCCCAAAAGCGTTGGGCGCGAAAGTGCCAACGGGTGACGTTCCCACCCAGCCGAGCGCGCCGTCATTGCGGTACGGGAAGCTGCCCTGCCAGGTGTTGGCCATCAACCGCCCACCGCTCGTGGCCTCGTCACCCCACGGGTACGTCGTCGTGGACCCGGCCCGGGCCGCGTACTCCCACTCGGCCTCGGTCGGCAGCCGCCGCCCGGCCCAGCGCGCATAGGCCGCGGCGTCCGGATACGCCACCTGCACCACGGGATGATCGCCGCGGTCCGCGACATCGCTGTCCGGCCCGAACGGGTGGCGCCAGCTCGCCCCCGGCAGCCACTGCCACCACTGCCGCCAGTCGCGCAGGTCGACCGGGCCGGGAGTCGGCCGGAAAACCATTGCGCCCGGGCACAAATCGTCTGGGTTCGCTCCCGGATACAGCGCCGGGTCGATCGACTGCTCGGCCACCGTCACATACCCGGTGGCATCGACGAATTCGGCGAACTGCACGTTGGTCACCGGGTGGCGTTCCACCGCGATCGGTCCCACCTTCACGGTGTGGATCGGTGCCTCTTCGGGGTAGAAGCTGGTCGATCCCATGCGGAATGACCCGCCCGGAAGGTCGACCAGCTCGCTCAGCACCCCTTCAGGGTATGACGACCCCTTAATCCGATTGCCGGTACCAGGTGAGCATGTACAGAGCCATCGCCGCGACGAGCGCGATCAACACCCAAAGCACCAGGACCTGATCGATCCACGCTCCTGGCGGTGGCGCACCCGGCAGGAAGTTACGAATGGGGATGACGGCGAACAGCAGAGCGGCGAACCACGTCACGAAGGGCGGCACGAATTTTCTTCGCCCCAAGGCGATTTGAATCACCACGGCAAAAGCCAAGGCGGGCAGCGCGAACAGGACCAGGCAGATGCCCAGGTCGAAAATCAGCGGCCCCTTGGCCCGGTGCAACGTGATGATCACGTTATCGGCACGGTCCGAGTCCTGGCTGGCTTCGCCGACGCGCTGGACACTGACGTCCCAGCCGTCCAACCCTCCGGTGACCTCCACCCGCGCGGGAATGTAGCGCCGGGCATCGCCCTGGCCGACAAGCACCTCGGCCGAGAGCGTGTCGGTGCTGTAGGAGTCGAACGGCCAGTTGTTCGGGTTGCCGTGCGCCTCAATGGTCGTCGCGACCTGCGCCGGCGACTTACCGGCCGGGTACTGCAGGTCCCCCAGGTCATTCGGCGGGTCCATCCGCACCGCGGTGTCGGTCTTCAGCACTTCCAGGCGTTTGTCGAACATCGACTCCTCGGGGATCACCAGCACCTTGACCGTGAGGCGGTTGGCGACGGTGTCCAGTTTCTCCAGCCGGACCAGCACCACGGTGTCATTGGTCGCGTTGAGGTCCGGCGGCTTGAGCGGCCCCGCGGTCTGGGCCAGCAGGTGCACACCGAACAGCGACAGGACGTAGACGACGACAAACCCCGCGACGGCGGCCACGGCGATGACCCTGCGCCGTTTGCGCCGATCGGGCGCGGCCGCCGGTGCAGGTGCTGCGGCCGGTTGCTCCGAGGGCGCCGGAGGCGGTGGTGAGGGTGGCGCTAGATGGGTCATCGGTGAACACCTCCGTGGCGGGATTCGAGCACTCGAAGACGGATGCTAGCGAACTGAATCCTGCGGCGGGCGAAGTTCGAAAATCATCATGTGTAGGTAATTGTCCCCGGCCCGCCACGCCCTTCGGGCCGGTTCAGCGAAACGAATATGTTGGCTCGGCCGCGGCCGCCCCCCCCTTCCGCGCAAACCTCCGGCCGACCGCCGGTCGGCGCTCCAGTTCATCCGGATTTTGTTTGCCTGTTAATCCGTAGCGGTAAATGTCAAGGGGTGAAGCGCAATCGTCCGGTCGTCGGCGCCCTGGCGGCCGGCGCCATGTTGGTCTCCGCATGCAGCAGCTCCCCCTCAAGCCTGCCGTATACCGCCGGGGCCAAGGTCGACTGCGGCGGCAAGCAGGCCCTGGCGGCCAGCGGCTCGACCGCGCAAGCCAACGCGATGACCAAATTCATCGATGCCTATCGCCAGGCCTGCTCGTCGCAGACCCTCAACTACACCGCCAACGGGTCCGGCAACGGCATCAACGACTTCCTCGCCGGCAAAACCGATTTCGCCGGATCGGACACACCGCTGTCGGGCGACCAATACGTCGCCGCCAAGCGGCGGTGCGGGGGTGCCGACGCCTGGAACCTGCCGGTGGTATTCGGCCCGCTGGCCATCACCTACAACCTCGCCACCGTCGACTCGCTGGTGCTCGACGCCCCCACGCTGGCCAAGATCTTCAACGGCACCATCACGCGCTGGGACGACCCGGCCCTGGCGTCGCTCAACGCCTCCATACCGGCCGAGGACATCCACGTCATCTACCGCAGCGACGGCTCGGGCACCACCGACAACTTCCAGGCCTACCTGCAGTCCGCGTCCGGCGGGGCCTGGGGCAGGGGTGCGGGCAAGACGTTCAACGGCGGTGTGGGTACCGGCGCGGTCGGCAACACCGCCATCGCGGCCGCCGTGAAAAGCACCGAGGGTGCGATCGGCTACAACGAGCTCTCGTTCGCACTCCAGCAGGGCCTGTTCGCCGCCGAGATCAAGACGCCGGCCAGCCGCAGGTCGCTGCGCCCGGTCCGGATCGGCACCGACACGGTCGGCAAGACCATCAAGGGCGCCAAGATCACCGGCGCGGGAAACGATCTGGTGCTCGACCTGTCGTCGTTCTACAACCCCGCCCAGCCCGACGTCTACCCGATCGTGTTGGCCACTTACGAGATCGTCTGCTCGAAGTATCCGACCTACGATGTGGCCAAGGCGGTCAAGGCTTTTCTGCAGGCGGCCATCGGCCCCGGCCAGATCGAACTGGCCAGAAGCGGCTACATCCCGTTGTCGGCCGACTTCCAGGCGCGGGTCTCCAGCGCGGTCGACGCGATCAGCTCCGTGGACGCACCGAAACCCGAGTGAGCGAATTCAGGTCTTGGTAGGCGCTTTTCGATCGCGCTGTCGCCACCAGCCGACCAGGAACAGCGTCAGCGCGGCGACCAGCCCGATCAATACCCACAGCACGATGGCCTGGTCGACCCACGAGCCGTACGGTGGGCTGCCCGGCAGGATGTTACGCAACGGGACAATGGCGAAAAGCATTGCGCCGTACCACGTGGTGAGCGGCGGCAGGAACGACGTCCTGCCCAGCGCCACGGGAATGGCGACCCAGAGCGCCAGAACGGGCAGCGAAATCAAGACCAGGCAGATGCCGACGTCGAAGATCAGCTGCCCCTTCGCCCGGTGCAACGTAATCACCAAATCGTCCTTGACATCTGGGTTGTTGTCTTCGGCGTCGTGGACGCGCGTGACGGTGGCGTCCCACCCGTCCAGCCCGCCGGTGGCTTCGACGCGCGCGGCGGTCTTCTCCTTGTTGGCGCCGGAGCCGGTGAACACGTCGGCCGAGATGACCCCGGTGCGGTACGAATCGAACGGCCAGTTCGCGGGATCGCCGTGCGCCTCGATGGTCGTGGTCACCTGTGCGGGCGCCTTACCGACCGGGTACTGCAGGTCGCCCAAGTCGTTGTCGGGATACAGCCGCACCGCCGCGTCGCTGGTCAGCACGCCGAAGTTCTTGTCGTACAACGTGTCTTTGGGGTAGACAAGCACGTTGACCGTCAACCGGTTCGCGACGGTGTCCAGCTTCTCCAGCCGCACCTGGACGACGCTGTCCTCGGCCTCGACCTTGCTCAGGTCCACCGCGGGCAGCGGCGGCGCCGATTTAGCCAGCAGGTGCACGGCGATCAGCGACAGCACATAGATAACGATGACGGAGGCGACGATCCCGAACGCGATCGCGATCTGCCGCCCTCGTGCGCCGGCCGGCTCCGGCGGCCCGGCGATCATGGGGGTACCCATCAGTCCCGCGAAAAGGCAAGCGCGATCTCGGTTTCCACATCCACGTAGGGCCGGCCGGACAGGTCGACGGTGACCTGGGTGATGGTGCCGCCGGTGAACGTGAACGGCGCCTTGTAGCGGCTGGACACCCCCGATCCGCCGTTGCGCCCGACCGTGATACCCGCACCGGCCAGCCCGAAGGTGCCGGGGTGGGTGGTCACCCCGGCCAGCGCGCCGACGACCTTGTCGTCGATGAACAGCGTGACGTCGCCCAGGGGCGTGTGACTGTTCTCCACCGTTCCGGTGCGTGAATAGCTGGCGCCGAACAGATGCCTGCCCAGGGGCACGGCGTCGGACGAGGACACCTCCTGCTGGCGCTCGCCGAGGAAGTTGTACACGTAATGCAGCCGCCCGTCCTGGATGAACAGCACATGCCCGCCGTGCGCGCCGCCCTGCTTGAACAGCACCCCCTCGGCGCCAGTGGTGTCCACGGTCACCTCGGCCAGCACCGAGAACGACCGACCGCGGAGTTCGGCGGCGGCGCCGATGCTGACATCGGCGCAGTCGGGATAGTAGATGTAGCTGTTCCGCTCGCTGACCAGATACGGTCGCGACCGCCCCAGCGTCTCCAGGATGTTCAGGTCCGAGAGCGGCAGCCCGTTGTATTTGGCCGCCTCCGAGAACCACAGCGCCTTGAGTTCTTCGAGTTTGTCCGGGTTTTCGGCCGCCAGGTCATGGCACTGGCTGCGGTCGGCCTCGATGTGGAACAGTTCCCACCGGTCGGCGTCGAAGTGTGACCAGCCGGCCGGTGTCGCCGCGTGCACGGTGTTGGCGAACCAGCCCTGATGCCAGATGCCCCGGGTACCGAGCATGGTGTAGAACTGGGTGCTTTTACCAGTGTCGGCGCCCGAATCGGCAAGGGCCGCTTTGAAACTCACGCCGTCGAGCGGCTTCTGGGTGATGCCCTTGACCGTTTCCGGCGGCGTCATGCCCAGCAGGTCGTAGACGGTCGGGGTGATATCGCAGACGTTGACGTAGTTGTCGCGGACTTCCCCGTGTGCGGCAATTCCGTTGGGCCACGATATGATTGCCGTGTCGGCGATGCCGCCCTCATGCGAGGCGTAGCGCTTGTACAGCTTGTAGGGCGTGTTGAACGCCATCGCCCATCCGATCGGGTAATGGTTGTAGGTCTCCGGGCCGCCGAGGTGTTCGAACAGCTTCATGCTTTCTTCGACGGTGTCGATGTAGCCGTTGAAGAACTTGCCCTCGTTGACCGATCCGTTCGGGCCGCCCTCACCGCTGGCGCCGTTGTCGGAGATGACCACGATGATGGTGTTGTCCAGCTGACCCGATTCCTCGAGATAGTCCAGGATCCGGCCGATCTGGGCGTCGGTGTAGCTGAGGAACCCGGCGAACACCTCGGCCATCCGGGAGAACAGCCTCTTCTCTTCATCGTTCAGCGATTCCCAGGGCCGCACCGTGTCCTGCAGCGGCCACGGTTCGCCGTTCGGTCCCTTCACGTCGAGATACGGGTTCACCGGCGACAATTCGGTGTCGGGCGGCACGATCCCCAGCGACTTCTGCCGCTCCAGCACCACCTCGCGGTAGCGCTCGTAGCCCATGTCGAACTTGCCGGCATACTTGTCCGCCCACTCCTTGAAGACGTGATGCGGCGCGTGCCCGGCTCCGGGGCACACATAGGAGAACCAAGGCTTTTCGGGCGCAATCACTTTGGCGTCGCGGATGAATTCGATCGTCTTGTCGGCGATGTCCTTCGAGAGGTGGTAGCCGTCCTCCGGGGTGCCCGGCGGGGACACCGGGTGGTTGTCGTACACCAGGTCCGGGTACCACTGGTCGGTCTCCCCGCCCAGGAACCCGTAGAACCGCTCGAAGCCGCGCGAGGTCGGCCAGTGCCGCTTCGTGGAGGCGAGGTTCGATTCCTCGAGGGGTGTCAGGTGCCACTTGCCCACGCAGTAGGTGTTGTATCCGCGTTCGGCGAGAGCCTCGGAGAGCAGACCGGTTTCGAACGGGATGCGACCGTTGGCATTGGGGAAGCCCTCGGTGAACTCCTCGATGGTCGCCATGCCGACGGTCGTCGCGTTGCGGCCGGTGAGCAACGACGCCCGGGTGGGCGAGCACAGCGCGGTGGTGTGGAACTGCGAGAGACGGACGCCGCGCTCGGCGATCCGCGCCATGGCGGGCATCTCGACCAGACCGCCGAAGCAGTCCCAGGTCGCGATGCCCGTGTCGTCCCAGACCAGGTACAGCACGTTGGGCGCATTCTGGGGCGCGGTCGGCGCGGCATAGGGCCCCCAGTCCGGTTCGGAATCCCGGATGTCGAGCTCGATCTTCCCGTTGAACTGCCCCGACCCAGCCACCATCGTCAGCCTCACTCTCGTAGCGGACTTGCCGAACGTGCGTGAAGACTACACCCGGGACCGGGCGCTGCGGTGGTGGTACTAAAAGGGCTTACTTCGCCTTTTCCAGAATTTCGACGAGCCGCCAACGCTTGGTCGCCGACGTCGGGCGCGTCTCCATCAGCGAGACGCGGTCGCCGATCCCGGCGGTGCTGTTCTCGTCGTGCGCCTTGACCTTGGTGGTGGTCCGGATGATCTTGCCGTACAGCGGGTGACGCACGCGGTCTTCGAGCTCAACCACGATGGTCTTCTGCATCTTGTCGCTCACCACGTAGCCGATGCGCACCTTGCGGCGGCCGCGCACCTTCGGGTTGGCGGGAGTGTGCTTGGAGCCCTTGTCCTTCGACGCGGCCTCGGTTGTGGCGGCCTTCTTGGGGGCAGCCTTTTTGGCTTCTGCCATCACGATTCCTTACCGTCGGGCCCGGAAGCCAAGCCCAGTTCTCGTTCGCGCAGCACGGTGTAGACGCGCGCGATCTCCTGACGCACCGTGCGGAGCCGGCGGTTGTTGGTGAGCTGTCCGGTCGCCATCTGGAAACGCAGATTGAAGAGCTCTTCCTTGGATTCGCGCAACCGCTCGGCCAGCTCCTCTTCGGTGAGCTCGCGCAGTTCGCCAGGCGAAATTCCCACGGCCATCAGAACTGATCCTCTCGAGTCACGATGCGTGCCTTGATCGGCAGCTTGTGGATTGCGCGGGTCAGCGCCGCCCGGGCGGTCTGCTCGTTGGGGTAGCTGAGCTCGAACAGCACCCGGCCCGGCTTGACGTTGACGACCCACCACTCCGGCGAACCCTTACCCGAGCCCATGCGAGTTTCGGCGGGCTTCTTGGTCAGCGGACGGTCGGGGAAGACGTTGATCCACACCTTGCCGCCACGCTTGATGTGCCGGTTGATGGCGATACGAGCGGACTCGATCTGCCGGTTGGTGACGTAGGCGTGCTCCAGAGCCTGGATGCCGTAGTCACCGAAGTTCACCGCCGTGCCGCCACTGGCGATGCCACGCTGGCGGGGGTGGTGCTGCTTACGGTGTTTAACCCTGCGGGGAATCAACATGATTCAGCTCTCCGTGCTTTGTGGTTCTGCAGCGGGTGCGGACTGGGTCGCGGCGGCGGCGGCGCCCTCTTCGGCGCTCGCGGCCGCGCGGCCCGCCTCGGTGCTGGTGGCCGTGGTGCCCGACGCGCCACTGCGGCGCGGGCGGGTGCCCGACGGACGCTCGCGGCGCGGACGCTCGGCGCCCGCCGGAGCGGCGGCGGCCAATTCGCGCTTGCCACCGACGACGTCGCCCTTATAGATCCACACCTTCACGCCGATCCGGCCGAAGGTGGTCTTGGCTTCGTACAGGCCGTAGTCGATGTCGGCGCGCAGCGTGTGCAGCGGCACCCGGCCCTCGCGGTAGAACTCCGAGCGGCTCATCTCGGCGCCACCGAGACGGCCGGAGCACTGCACCCGGATGCCCTTGACGTTGGGCTGGCGCATCGCCGACTGGATCGCCTTACGCATCGCGCGGCGGAACGCCACCCGATTGCTCAGCTGCTCGGCGACGCCCTGGGCCACCAATTGTGCCTGCGACTCCGGGTTGCGGACCTCGAGGATGTTGAGCTGCACCTGCTTGCCGGTCAGCTTCTCCAGGTCGGCACGGATCCGGTCGGCCTCGGTGCCGCGGCGGCCGATGACGATGCCGGGACGCGCGGTGTGGATGTCGACCCGGACCCGGTCGCGGGTGCGCTCGATCTCCACGTCGGCGATCCCGGCCCGCTCCAGGCCGGTCGAGAGCAGCCGTCGGATCGCGACGTCTTCCTTGACGTAGTCCGCGTACTGCTTGTCGGCGTACCAGCGTGACTTCCAGTCGGTGGTGATGCCCAGCCGGAAGCCGTGCGGATTGATCTTCTGGCCCACTAGTCTGAGCCTCCCTTCGCGTCAGAGGTCTCAGACGTCTTGGCTTCGGCTTTCGCAGCGGCCTTCTTGGCGGGTGCCTTGGTCGCGGCGGTCTTGGCGGGTGCCTTATTGGCCGGCGCTTTCTTGGCGGGTGCCTTCGCGGCGGCCTTGCTGGCCTCGGCGCGACGGGCGCGGGTCGACTTCGCCGATCCCTGGTCCTTGCCCGGCCGGCTTTCCACCACGACCGTGATGTGGCTGGTGCGCTTGCGGATCCGGAACGCGCGGCCCTGGGCCCGCGGACGGATGCGCTTGGCGGTGGGGCCCTCGTCGGCGTAGACGGTGGCGACCACCAGGGTCGCCGGGTCCAGCCCGTTGTTGTTCTGCGCGTTGGCCGCGGCGCTGGCGATCACCTTAGCCACCGGCTCACTGGCGGCCTGCGGCGCCCAGCGCAGGATGTCCAGCGCGTCGGCCACCGAGCGGCCGCGCACCAGGTCGATCACCCGGCGCGCCTTTCTCGGCGACACCCGCACGAAACGTGCTTTGGCCACCGCCGAGGGGAATTCCGTTGTGGTCATCGCCGTTTGGCCTTCCGGTCGTCCTTGATGTGTCCCTTGAAGGTGCGGGTGGGCGCGAATTCACCGAGCTTGTGGCCGACCATCGCCTCGGTGACGAACACCGGGACGTGCTTGCGTCCGTCGTGGACGGCGAAGGTGTGGCCGATGAAGTCAGGAATGATCGTCGAACGCCGCGACCATGTCTTGATCACCTGTTTGGTGTTCTTCTCGTTCTGCGTGTCCACCTTCTTGAGCAGGTGGCCATCGACGAACGGGCCCTTCTTCAGGCTGCGTGGCATGTGCTACTCCTGACTTCCTAGCGACCGTGCTTCTTGCCGGTGCGCCGGCGTCGGACAATGAGCTTGTTACTGGCCTTGTTCGGGTGGCGGGTGCGGCCCTCGGGCTTGCCCCACGGGCTGACCGGGTGGCGACCACCGGAGGTCTTACCCTCACCACCACCGTGCGGGTGGTCCACCGGGTTCATGACGACACCACGGACCGAAGGGCGCTTGCCCTTCCACCGCATCCGGCCGGCCTTGCCCCAGTTGATGTTCGCCTGCTCGGCGTTGCCGACCTCGCCGACCGTGGCGCGGCAGCGCACGTCGACGCGGCGGATCTCACCGCTGGGCATACGCAGCGACGCGTAGGTGCCCTCTTTACCGAGCAGCTGGATGCTGGACCCGGCCGACCGCGCCAGCTTGGCGCCACCGCCCGGACGCAGCTCCACGGCGTGGATCACGGTACCGGCCGGGATGTTGCGCAGCGGCAGGTTGTTGCCCGGCTTGATGTCCGCGTTCGGGCCGCATTCCACCACGTCGCCCTGCGAGAGTCCCTGCGGCGCAATGATGTAGCGCTTCTCGCCGTCCAGGAAGTGCAGCAGCGCGATGTTCGCGGTGCGGTTCGGGTCGTACTCGATGTGCGCGACCTTCGCGTTGACGCCGTCCTTGTCGTTGCGACGGAAGTCGATCACCCGGTAGGCGCGCTTGTGGCCACCACCCTTGTGGCGGGTGGTGATGCGGCCGTGCGCGTTTCGCCCACCGTGGCCGTGCAGCGGACGCACCAGCGACTTCTCCGGGTTGGCACGAGTGACCTCGGAGAAATCGGACACGCTCGAGCCGCGACGGCCGGGGCTCGTCGGCTTGTACTTACGAATTGCCATGTCTAATCAGGTTTCCTCTCGCGGCGACTACGCCGGTGCCCCGAACAGATCGATCGGCTTGCTACCCGGCGCCAGCGTGACGATGGCCCGCTTGGTGCTCTTGCGCTTGCCGAATCCGGTCCTGGTGCGCTTGCGCTTACCTCGCCGGTTCGCGGTGTTCACCGATGCGACCTTGACGGAGAAGATCTTCTCGATAGCGATCTTGATCTGCGTCTTGTTCGAATCGGGGTGCACCACAAACGTGTACACGTTGTCGTCGAGCAGCGAATAGGACTTCTCCGAGATGACCGGGCCGAGAATGATGTCGCGGGGGTCAGTGATGGTCGCCATCTACGCCGTTACCTCCACATCTTTGTCGGCGGCACCGCCGGTGGCCCCGGCGATGTAGGCGTTGAGCGCCTCAACGCTGAACACCACGTCGTCGGAGCGCAGCACGTCGTAGGTGTTGAGCTGGTCGGGGGTCAGGAGGTGCACACCGGGCAGGTTGCGCACGCTCTTGGCGCCGGCCTCGTCGCTGCGGCCGATCACGACCAGCAGCTGCTTGCGGTCGGTCAGCGTGCCCAGGAACGCCTTGGCGTTCTTGGTCGAAGGGGTTTGCCCGGCGACAATTTCGGTGATCGCGTGGATGCGGCCGTTGCGCGCCCGGTCGGACAGTGCGCCGCGCAACGCCGCGGCGATCATCTTCTTGGGGGTGCGCTGGCTGTAGTCGCGGGGCTTGGGGCCGTGCACGACGCCACCGCCGGTGAACTGCGGGGCACGCGTCGAACCCTGGCGGGCGCGGCCGGTTCCCTTCTGCCGGTACGGCTTACGGCCACCGCCGCTGACGTCGCCACGCGTCTTGGTCGAGTGCGTGCCCTGACGCGCCGCCGCCCGCTGTGCGGTGACGACCTGGTGCATCAGCGCGATATTGGCCGGGGCGTCGAACAATTCGGCCGGCAGCTCGATCGAGCCCTCGACCTTGCCGCCCGGCGTCTTGACGTCAATCTTGAGCGTCTTGGAGCCTTCTGCCATCACTTCTCACCTCGTTTGACCGCGCTGCGGACCACGACGAGTCCACCGGTGCGGCCGGGGACCGCGCCCTTGATCAGGAGCACGCCGTTCTCGGTATCGACCTTGTGCACCAACAGGTTCTGGACGGTCACTCGATCGCTACCCATCCGCCCCGACATCCTGGTGCCCTTGAACACCCTGGCGGGGGTGGCGCAGCCGCCGATCGAACCCGGGCGGCGGTGCACTGCCTGGGCACCGTGGCTGGCGCCCTGACCACGGAAGCCGTGGCGCTTCATGGTGCCGGCGAAGCCCTTTCCCTTGGAGGTGCCCGTCACGTCGACGTAGGCGCCGTCGGCGAAGATCTCCGCCGTCAGCTCCTGGCCGACCTCGTACTCGGCGGCCGCCTCGGGGTTCTCCAGCCGCAGCTCGGCCAGGAACCGGCGCGGGTTCACGCCCGCGGCGGCGTACTGACCGGTGACCGGCTTGTTGACCTTGCGGGGACTGATCTCGCCGTAGGCCAATTGCACGGCGCTGTAGCCGTCCTGCTCGGGGGTACGGATCCGGGTCACCACGTTCGGGCCGGCCTTGACGACCGTCACCGGCACAACCCTGTTGTTCTCGTCGAACACCTGCGTCATGCCCAGCTTGGTACCCAGAATGCCTTTTCTTGCCATGAGTCTGGATCTCCTACTGGATGTTGACGTCGACACTGGCCGGAAGGTCGATGCGCATCAGCGCGTCGACGGTCTTCGGCGTCGGGTCGAGGATGTCGATCAGCCGCTTGTGCGTACGCATCTCGAAGTGCTCCCGCGAGTCCTTGTACTTGTGCGGTGAGCGGATGACGCAATACACGTTCTTCTCAGTCGGCAGCGGCACCGGACCTACAACACTGGCACCCGTGCGGACGACGGTCTCGACGATCTTGCGCGCCGACGCGTCAATAGCCTCATGGTCGTAGGCCTTAAGCCTGATGCGGATCTTCTGTCCCGCCACGCTTCTCCTACCCTCACTCCTGTTGAGGCCCGAAATCCGGGCCTGGTGCCACCGGCGCGCCGATCGGGCCGGCCAACTCTGGGCCGATCGAGCGTTGCGCCGGATATTGCGCCGCTGTTTACCTGTCGTGGTCCACCGGCCCCCGCGGTCGGGCGTGTCACCCTCACGCAGCCTCATCCGCGATCGAAATTCGTCGCTCTCAAAGGATGGGACCGGACGCGCCCGTTTGGACGCTGGTCGTATGCCCGACCAGGCGCAAACCCGGCTCAAGGCAACCTGAACAGTATGCCTGAAGATCGTGCCCCAACAAAATTCGGCCGCGATCTGAGGCCGAATCGGCCGCACCCGACTCGAAAACGGTAGCACCGGGGCGTAAACGCGCTGCTCAGAGACCTGGAAGTGGTGGACGCCGGGGCGTCAGGCGCCCGCCGACTCGATGTTCGCTGCGCCGGACCTGCCGCACTGCACATGTAAGAAGCCGTCGACGGCCGCCAGCGCGCACTGGCGGTAGTCGAAATCGGGCAGCGTGGACAGCCGGCCCAGCACCAGCGGGCCGATGAGCAAGGCGATCGCCCGCGATCGGTCCACCTCCCCCAGCTCGGCGGCCTCCGGGCTGTCGAAGATGGCATCGAAGGGCTCGGCGTACTGCTGGGCGATGCGCTCGCGCAGGGTGGTGATCGCCGCACTGTCGGCGTTGCGACTGTGCCGCGGCTCGGGCAGGCCCTCCAGGTCGCGCCCCAGCGCCAGCCAGGACATTGCGGTCATGAGGGTGGGCGCCTGGGCGACGGATTCGGCCTGGGCCAGCACCACCGCGACCAGCCGGTCGCGCAGCGAACCCTCGGCCGGCGGGGCGGGCGACGCCGGGATCAGGCTGTTGAAAGCCGCTGCCAGCAGGTCGTTTCCGCTCGGGAAGTGCCGATACAGGGTTGCCCGGGCCACGTTGGCGGTGCGGGTGACCGCGTCGACCGTCACCGCGCTCGGACCCCCGGCACGCAGCAGCGTGACGGCGGCTTCCAGCAGCCTGGCCCGCGACCTCGCGGGGCGCGGGTCGGACGTCTCGGTGTCGATTGTGACCCACCTTTCTGTTTGAAAACGAGACTATCGGTCTACCTACAAGACTATTGGTCTCGAAACTCGCACGCTCCCAAGGAGGCGAACCGCATGGTCGAAACCCTGGTCCGGTCTGACCAGCGTACTGACGCGATCGGCATCGGCGATAGCTTCCGGGCCCGAAACTGGACGCTGGCCGTCGCCTGCATGGCCGTTGCCCTGGTGGTCGCCTCGATGACGGCACTGAACACCACGCTCGGCGACCTCGCGGTAGCCACCTCGGCCACCGCATCGCAGCTGAACTGGGTCGTTGACGGCTACACCGTGGCTCTGGCGTGCCTGTTGCTGCCGGCCGGCGCGATCGGGGACCGCTACGGTCGGCGCGGTGCGCTGCTGACCGGACTGCTGGTGTTCGCGATCGGTTCGATGGCGCCGGCGCTGCTGCACAATCCGGCCCAGATCATCGCGGGCCGGGCGGTGGCCGGGATCGGCGCCGCGTTCGTCATGCCCGCCACGCTGTCGCTGCTGACGGTGGCCTATCCAAAAGACGATCGCACCAAGGCCGTTGGCATCTGGGCCGGGACGGCCGGTTCCGGCGGCGTCCTCGGCATGCTCGGTTCCGGCCTGCTGCTTCGCTTTTGGGACTGGCACGCCATCTTCTGGTCGCTGGGCATCGCCGGGCTGGTGATCTTCACGCTGGCCTGCACCGTCGCGTCGTCGCGCGACGCGGGCGCACCCCGGGTCGACGCGCTGGGCGCGGTCCTGATCGGCGCGGCGGTCGCCATCGCGGTGGCCGCCATCCTGGAAGCGCCCGGGCGCGGCTGGAGCGACCCGGTGGTGTGGGGCGGGCTCGTCGTCGGCGCGGTGATCGCCGCGGTGTTCGGTGCCGTCGAGTTGCGCCTGGCCCTGCGGGGCAGGCAACCACTGCTGGACGTCCGGCTGTTCGCCGACCCCAATTTCGCCACCGGGGTGACCGCGATCGTCATCCTGTTCGGCGCCACCTTCGGGTTCTTCTACATCGGCATGCAATACGTGCAGCAGATCATGGGCTACTCCGCGCTGGCGACGGCGATCGCCTTCGGCCCGTTCATGGTGCCGCTGGGCATCTTCTCGGCCCTGTCGTTCTGGTACGTGCCCAAGCTGGGGCTGCGGCTGGTGTTGTTCGTCGGCACACTGCTGATGGCGGTCGGATTCGGGTGCATGTACGGGCTGGACCTGCACTCGACGTACTTCGAATTCGCCTGGCCCACCTTGATTCTCGCGACGGGAATCGGAATCTGCACGGCGCCGACGACTTCGGCGATCATGGGTGCGGTTCCCGACGAGAAGCAGGGGGTGGCCTCCGCGGTGAACGACACGTCGCGCGAGATGGGCGGCGCGCTGGGTATCGCGGTGGCCGGTTCCATCCTGGCCGGCCGCTACTCGCACGAGCTGGCACCCAGGCTGGCGGGATTTCCGGCACCCGTCCGCGGCCAGGCCACCGACTCGCTGGCCAAGGCCGTGGAGATCGCCGGCCGGCTCGGGCCCCAGGGGCGGCAGCTGGCCGACATCAGCAAGTCCGCGTTCCTGGCGGCCCTGCACGCCTCCACCATCGCGATGGCCGCGATCGTCGCCCTTGCCGCCGTGGCGATCGGGGTGTGGGCCCCCGGCCGCGACGGCCGCCAGCTACGCCCGGTGCGCCACCTGCTGTCGCGTCACTGAACGAACTCCGCGGCCCGGTGCCCGATCATCACGATCGTGGCGTGCGGGCCGCGGCTGGTGATCGCGGGCAGGATCGAGCCGTCGATCACCCACAGGTTGTCGATGCCCAGCACCCGGCACCGGGGATCGACGACGGCGCCCATCGGCGCCGTGCCGCACAGGTGCTGCGAGGTTGACCAGACGGCCGCCGCGGCGTCGATTGTGCCGCCTGCCAATTCGCGGGCCAGCTCGCTGCCCCGGCGCAGCGCCGCGACGTCCTCGGGCTCGCTGTCGTAGCGGTGCTCGATTCGCGGCGCCACGTCGGGGTCGGCCGAGACCAGCGTGATGCGCCCCCGCGCGCGCGGCTGCATCAGCGCCACCCCCAGGTGTGGCCAGTCGGCGTGACCGGCGGTGCCGTCGCCGGTCATCGCCACGAATCCGCCCGTGTACGGCCTGATCTCGAGGTCGTCGGCCGTACTGAGCACCACCTCCAGCACCGGCCGTCCGGGCGCCACCGTCCACTCGGTGGGCAGCACCCACTCGGCATGATCGCTGAACGACATGCCGACCGGCAGCGGCGCCAGCACCGGCACGCCGGCGGCGCGTAGCATCTTTTCTTCTCCGAAGCCGGAGAGCATCAGCAGGCGTGCGGTCTCGATCGCACCGGCGCACAACACGACCCGGTCGGCGGTCAGGGTCATGCGGCCGTGCGGGCCGACCGCGTCGACGCCGACCGCGGCGGTGCCGGCGAAACGCAGCCTTGCTGCCCGGGTGCGCGCGTGCAGGTTCAGGTTCGGCCGTCCCAGCGCCGGGATCAGGTATCCCGCGCCCGATCCCCGCCGCACTCCGTCGACGATGTTGAGCGGGACGGCGCCGATTCCTGAAACCTGTTCTGGTGTAACATCATTCAGGTCGGCTATCCAGCCGAATCCGGCGCGCTCGGCGGCGGCGATGAATCGCTCGGTGGTCCCGGTCATCTCGTGCGTGCGGCGCACCTGGATGGGGCCGCTGTCGCCGTGGGCGGGACCGTCGAAGTCCAGGTCGGTCTCGATGGCACGGAAGCTGTCCAGCACGTCGGCCCATCCCCAGCCCGGCATGGCCATGCGCTCGAAGTCGCGCGGCAATCCACGGCAGAAGTAGCCGCCGTTGATCGCGCCCGACCCGCCCACCGTCGCCCCGCGCACGAGGGGATGCCGGCGGACGGGCTCGTCGGTGAGGCGGGTCTGGTAGCGCCGCACCAGCGGGCTGCCGACACCTATGGGCAACTGCAACCCGTTGGCGGTCTGGGCGAGCAGTCCCGGATCGTCGAGCGCCGGCCCTGCCTCGAGGACGGTCACCGCGCACCGCGGATCGGCGGAAAGACGTTCCGCAACAACCGATCCTGCACTGCCGGCGCCGACGATCAGCACATCGCTGTGCGAGGCGGCTGTGGTCAAGGTGGTGGTTAACTCCGGATCTGGGGCTTCAGGGCGCGCACGTTGCGTTCACGTAGCACACCCCACCACAACCCCAGCCCATACGCCAGGTCGTCGACGCGCTTGAGCACCAGGTAGGTCGGCAGCCCGATCGGTTCGACGTCGTCACTGATCGCGTCGCGGCGGCGCAGCCAGTCGACCACCCCGTCCATCACGGCCGCGACCAGGACCACCCGCCGGAAATGGCGCGACATGGTGGCGGCCACCAGCGCCAGCGGCCAGTAGTGCCGGCACAACGCCGACGCCAGCTGCAGCGCCGCCGACCACAGGCCGCGGCCCGCGATCATCGCGACATCGGTCATCGACGTCTCGGCGCTGCGCATCGCCCGCGCGATCCGGTGGCCGGTCAGCACGGCCAGGACGATGGACGCCAGCCGCGACAGGGTGGACCCGAAGGCCATCAGAATCCACGTCATCAGCGCCCAGCCGGAGATCACCACCGGCGCCGTCTTATCCGGGTGGCGCACCGACAGCGGAGCCGCCGAACCGCCGTAAAAGGCTTTGCGCGCGAGCCAATCCCGTAGTTCGGTGCGGTGGTCGTGGGCGACCAGCGCGATCGGCTCGTAGCGCAGCCGGGTGCCCGACTCGATGAGCCGCCAGCACAGGTCGACGTCCTCGCCGGACTGCAGGGTCTCGTCGAACCCGCCGACCTCCCGGATCGCCGAGCACCGGCAGATGATCGCCGCGCTGGGCACGTAGGACACCGTGCTGTGCGGCAGCACCGGCGCCTCGCGCTCGCCGAGGTCGAGCGAGGAGTGCACCGCCTCGTAGCGCGCCACCACGTTCTCGCTGTGCGACAGGCCGACGATGCGGGGCGCGACCAGGCCGACCGTGGGATCGCAGAAGTGCCCGAGCAGCGCCTCCAGCCAGCCCCGGCGCGGTGCGACATCGGAGTCCAGGAAGGCGACGAAGTCCGTCCGGCAGGCCCCCAGCCCGGTGTTGCGGGCCGCCGCCGGGCCCTTGCTGCGGTAGTGGCGCAGCACCTCGATGTCGCAGTGCGCACCGACGAAGTCCTCCGGCTCGATCGGGGGGGACGAACCGTCGTCCACCACGACGACGCGCAGCCCCCGCAGGGAGCTCACCAAGCGTCGCACCCCAGAAAGGTTGTCCCGCACCGGGATTACCACCGTCACGTCATGGTGAGACGGGCCGCCCGCGGGCCGGGGGTGGGCCACAGTGGCGTCCAGCAGGGTGCGGGCGAGTTGGGCGCTGAGGTCGTCACGCACCTTCAGCCGGCCGTCCAAGAGCATGTCCTGCGCGGCGGGCGCCAACTTCAGCAGCCGGGTCGGCGAACCGCCCAGCAGCGCCGAGCCATCGCCGAGCACCCGCACGCGGCGGTCGACCTGGACGGCGAACCCGTTCGGAAGACGGGGCGCGCTCATGTCAGCATCCCGTCGGGCCCCGGCCGCCACCGGGAGACCCGCCGGACACAGCCGTCAACCATCTCGGTGAAGATCCGCTTGCCCTCCGCGGCGGTGGCGGTGGTCGGGTCGCCCAGCACCCCGACCGGGCTGACCGCCCCGACTCCCCCACGGCGCATTGACCCGAGCAACTCGGGCAGCGGCGCGGTGTTGCCGGCCACCGACCGCTCGGTCCGGACCACGGCCGGCGAGATGTGCAGCACCACCGAGGTTTCGGTATGGCCGGCGTGGGCGTCGCCGCCGGCGGTCAGGCAGGGGCACCAGCCGACGTCGCGGCCCTCGGTGCGCAACAGGGCCACCGCGCTGCTCAGCGCCTCGACATTGCCGCCGTGGCCGTTGACGAAGACCAGGCGCCGGGCCCAGTCGGCCGCTGACCTGCCGTACTCGACCAGCAGCAGCGTCAGCGCCTCGGTGCCCAGCGAGATCGTTCCGGCGAAACTCTGGTGCTCGCCGCTGGCGCCGTAGGCGATGGCCGGCGCCACCAGCCACCCGTGCCCGAGGCGGGCTCGAGCGTCGCCGGCGACCGCCGTCGCGATCCGGGTGTCGGTGTCCAGCGGCAGGTGCGGACCGTGTTGTTCGGTCGACCCCAGCGGAACCATTACCGACGCCGACGTGCTTGATAGCTGGCTCGACGTCGCGGTTCCCAATTCGCCGAGTACGGACACTCGGTGATGGTAGGACGAATTCACCTGGCGTGCACCAATTGTTGAAGCTTGAAAAAAACTTTTTTTCTGGGTCGTTTACTCGCCGTTCGAATTCTGGGCTCGTCCGTCACGGTTACCCCGCCCGTACCACGATTTGCGTAATCGTCACTTAATCGCAGATGTCCGCCCTGAATACTCGGGCTTTTGCTACCCGCTACCCGAGGGCACGCCCAGCGCCCGGGTGAATCCGGGCGGCACCAGAACGTGGTCCGGCCCGAGGTCGTGCACCGACGAGAGCCCGAGCCCCATCAGCGCCGAGTCGATGCCGCCGCGCAGAATGTCGAGCACGTTCTCCACGCCCGGTTGGCCGGCCGCGGCCAGCCCCCACAGGTAGGCCCGGCCGATCATCACCGCGCGCGCTCCCAGCGCCACGGCCTTGACGACGTCGCTCCCGCGCCGCACGCCGCCGTCGAGGAGCACCTCGATCTGATCGCCGACGGCCGCGGCCACCGCGGGCAGGGCGCGGATCGAGGCCGGCGTGCCGTCCAGGTTGTTACCGCCGTGGTTCGACACCGAAATAGCCGAAACCCCCGCGTCCACTGCCCTTTTGGCGTCGTCGACACGCATTACGCCCTTGAGCATGAACGGCCCGCCCCACAGCTCGCGGAGCCAGGCGATGTCCTCCCAGGTCGGCGGCGTCGTGCCCATCCACTCCCCGTACGCCTGGAAGAAGGGCGGCCCGGGTTCGCCGCGGCGGCCCTGGTTGGGAACGCGCAGCTCCGGCGGCCGCATGGTCTTCGCCCACTGCAGCAACCACCGGGGCTTGGTGATGACCTCCGGGCTCATCTTGACGATGGTCTTGAAGTCCATCTTCTCCGGGATCGACGGGCTGCCCCAGTCCCGGCCGTGCGAGAAGCTCCAGTCGGTGGTGACGATCAGCCCGACCGCCCCGGCCGCGCGGGCGCGCTCGACCCGCGCCGCGATCGCGTCGCGGTCACCGAGCCAATACACCTGGAAGAACAGCTTGGGGTTGGCCGCAACGACCTCTTCGATCGGCTTGCTGGCGAACGAGGACAGCCCCATGGCGGTGCCGCGGGCGGCCGCGGCCCGCGCCACGGCGACCTCACCCTCGGGGTGTACCGCCTGAACGCCCGTCGGCGAGATCAGCACCGGCAGCGAAATCTCTTGTCCCATAACATTGGTCGACAAGTCGCGCTTTTCCTGCGCGCCGATGACGTGCGGCGCGAATCCGAGTTCGCTGAACGCTGCCACGTTGTCGGAGACCGTGACTCCCTTTTCGCTGGCCGAAATCAGCGACGAGTAAGCCGATTTCGGCAACCGGCGCTTGGCGCGTTGCTGCGCGATGGCGACGGTCTCAAACCATGCGTCGGCCATCGTTACACCGGGCTTTCGCTACACATGCGTGCCGGCGGCGTCTCAGGCGTGACCGTAGGCGGCCGCACCGACAGGGTCAGCGGAACCGGCTGGCGGATGCGCTTGCCGCGGGAATGATCGGCCCGGGGGCGCGGCGTCTCGCGGTCGTGCGCCAGCGCCGTCGCGCTGTGGCCCTGCACGCATTCGGGATCCGGCCCGTCCAGCGGCAGGCCGGTGAAGAATTTGGCGGCCATACATCCGCCCCGGCAGCTGTCGTAGTGACCGCAGCTGCCGCAGGCGCCCGCCGACTGCGGCTCGCGCAGCTCGCGGAACAGCGGGGCGTTCTTCCAGACGTTGTCAAAACCACCGTCGGACACCACGTTTCCAGCCAGGAAGCGGTCGTGGATGGCGAACGGGCAAGCATACACGTCGCCGACCGGATCGATCAGGCACACGACGCGGCCCGCGCCGCACATGTTCAGACCGGCCAGGGCGCCGGATTGGCCGAGCGGGGCCAGGTGGAAGAAGGAGTCGCCGGTGAGCACCCGCTCGCCCTTGGCGACCAGCCAGTCATAGAGCTGGACCTGCTGGTCCGCGGTGGGGTGCAGCTCTTCCCAGACATCGGCGCCACGCCCGGAGGGGCGGAGCCGGGTGATCCGCAGCGTGGCGCCGTAACGGCTTGCCAGCGCGGCGAATTCGTCGAGCTGGTCGACGTTGTGCCGGGTGACCACCACGGAGATCTTGGCGTCTTTGAATCCGGCCGCGGCCAGATTCTCCAGAGCCCGCACCGCCATGTCGAACGAGCCGGGTCCGCGAACGGCGTCGTTGACCTCTGCGGTGGCGCCGTCCAGCGAGATCTGGACGTCGACGTAGTCGCTGGCCGCCAGCCGCGCGGCGACCTCGGGCGTGATCCGGACGCCGTTGGTGGAGAACTTCACGCCGACGTGGTGCTCGGTCGCGTAGTCGACCAGTTCCCAAAAGTCCGGGCGCACAGTGGGTTCCCCACCACCGATGTTGACGTAGAACACCTGCATGCGTTCCAGCTCGTCGATGATGTCCATGCATTGACGGGTGGACAGCTCGCGCGGGTCTCGCTTGCCCGACGACGACAGGCAGTGCACGCACGCCAGGTTGCAGGCATACGTCAGTTCCCAGGTGAGGCAGATGGGTGCGTCGAGCCCATGCTCGAACTGCTCGATCAGCCGGGGTACGGGGGCCGCTGTGGTCATTGATGGTCCTTCCGGGGCACCAGCATGTTGGACTCGACGAGCACACCCAGCGCATGCAGGTACGGGGCCTGCGCGGCGTCGTCCACGCCGGCCGCGCGGCAAGCGGACCGGATGTCGGGATGGTCGGCCAGCGACTGCACCACCGTGAGGATGGTGCGGTTCTTCAGAAACGACAGCTTGCGGGTACCGAAGTGGTAGAGCAGCGCGCCGAACGGTTCCGGCCGAACCGCTACCTGCGGGTGCAATCGCCAGCCGCGATCAGGATCGAACGGCGTCGCCGTCCGAGCCTGCGCGGGCGCGGGCACGGTCAGTAAACCCCGCACATGCCGTCGATGGACACCTCTTCGACCAGGGTCTCGGTGACGAGCTGGGTGTCAGTTTCGGTCTCGTGGTCCACGGGGCCTTGCCTTTCGTCCGGTCTTGACAACGATGGGGTCTGAGTCACACTCGCCGCCAGAATATGGCATCGAGTGCCGAAATGGAAGGGCGGGGTCCGATGATGCCGCAGCCGCGGGTGGGCAGGCGCCGCTCGACCACCCCGCACCACATCACCGACGTCGCCATCGACATGTTCACGGCCCGCGGTTTCGCCGACGTGAGCGTCGACGACGTCGCCCAGGCCGCCGGTATCTCCCGCCGCACCCTGTTCCGCTATTACGCATCCAAGAACGCCATCCCCTGGGGCGACTTCGACAACCACCTTGCCCACTTGCGCGACCTGCTCGACAACGTCGATGCCGGCGTGGGCCTGGGTGATGCGCTGCGCGCCGCGCTGTTGGCGTTCAACACCTTCGACGAATCCGAGACCGCCCGGCACCGGCAGCGCATGCGGGTAATCCTGCAAACCGCTGAGCTGCAAGCGTATTCGATGACGATGTACGCCGGCTGGCGTGAGGTGATCGCCGGGTTCGTGGCGCGCCGCCTGGACTGCAAGACCGCGGATCTGCTGCCCCAGACCGTCGCCTGGACGATGCTCGGGGTGGCCTTGTCGGCCTACGAGCACTGGCTGAGCGATGAATCCGTCCCGCTGCCGGTCGCCCTGGGCAACGCCTTCGACGTTGTGGGTGCCGGACTGGACGGGCTGACCGGGTGACGGCCGAGCACCTGGTGCACACCCTGCGGTCACAGGGCAGGTTCTGCGCCTCGTCGGGCTCGCCGATGTATGGCGAGCTGTTCGAACTGGTGGCCGGCGACGTCGAAGCCGGCGGCGTCTTCGCGACCGTCTTGGCCGGCCGCGAGGACGCCCCCTCGCGCGACGCCGTACCGCTGCGGTTGCTCGGCGGGCTGCACCGGTTGGTGCTCGACGGCCGGGCGGCGCGGTTGCGCCGCTTCTACCCCAGCACCGGCGGCGGGTGGGAGGCCGAACCCGCCTGGCCGGAGATCCTGGACGCCGCCGCCGGTCACGTCGACGCACTGCGCGCGGCGCTGAGCCGGCCACCGCAGACCAACGAGGTAGGCCGATCGGCCGCCCTGATCGGCGGACTCCTGCACATCAACCACGAATTCGGCTTGCCCATACGGCTTTTCGAGATCGGGTCGAGCGCGGGGCTGAACCTGCGGGCGGACCACTACCGGTACGGCTTCGCCGGTGGCCAGTGGGGGCCGAGCGACTCACCGGTGAGCATCGACGACGCGTGGCGCGGCGCGCTGCCGCCCCGGCGCGAGTTGCGGATCGTCGCGCGGCACGGGTATGACATCGCGCCCATCGACGTCGGCGACGCCGACGGGGAGCTGACCGTGCTGAGCTATGTCTGGCCCGACCAGGCCGCCCGGCTGGCGCGGCTGCGCGGCGCGATCGAGGTCGCCCGCCGGGTGCCGGCGGCACTCGAGCGCCGAACCGCGGCCGACGCGGTCGCCGGCCTGGCGCCGGCCGACGGTGCGCTGACCGTGTTGTGGCATTCGATCACCTGGCAGTACCTGTCCGCCGACGAACGCGCCGCGGTGCGCGCCCACGTGGAAACGCTGGCCGCCCGGGCCGGCGCCCGCTCGCCGTTCGCCCACCTCACGATGGAGCCGACACGCGACGGCCCGGGCGCACCCATCAGGTTCGTGGTGCGGGCCCGCAGCTGGCCGGATGGCGCCCCGCAGACCCTGGGCGAATGCCATCCGCACGGCGCGCCGGTGGACTGGCACTGATGCACGCAGCCGAATGCCCTACTGCGGTAAGGCATTCGGCTGCGTTTGAGGCCTGAGTTACTAGGTCCCCATGAAGGTCATGGGATCGTGCAGCACGCGGGTGCCGTCATGCAATCCTTCGATGGCCTCCATGTGCTCGGGGGCGAGGGTGAAGTCGAACACGTCCAGGTTCTGCGCGACGCGCTCGGGCTTGGACGACCGCGAGACCACGACGTTGTCCAACTGCAGGTTCCACCGAACCAGTACCTGGGCCGGGGTGCGGCCGTACTCGGCGGCGATCGATGTCACCGTCGGGTTCTCGAGCATCTTGCCGACACCCAGCGGGCTGTAGGACTGGGTCTGCACGTCGTGCTCGGCGTGGGCCAGGCGCAGGTCGGCCTGGTTGAGCCGAGGGTGCAACTCGACCTGGTTCACGGCGGGCACCTCGTCGGTTTCCTCGATGACCGTCGCAAGCAGTTCCTCGGTGAAGTTGCAGACGCCGATCGAGCGGACGTGCCCCTCGTCACGGGCCAGCTTCATGCCCTCGAAGCTCTCCACATACTTGCCCAGCTTCGGCGCCGGCCAGTGGATCAGGTAGAGGTCGAGGTAGTCCAGCCCGAGCCGGTCCAGGCTCGCCTTGCATGACTCCTGGGCGGTGTGGAAGCCCTGCTTCGACGTACCCAGCTTGGTGGCGACGAACAATTCCTCGCGGGGAATGCCCGAGGCCGCGATGGCGCGGCCGACGGCTTCCTCGTTTCCGTAGGAGGCGGCGGTGTCGATGAGGCGACAGCCGGCTTCCAGCGCCGCGAGTACCGAGCTTTCCGTCTCCTCGTCGGACAACTTGGCTACCCCCAAGCCAAGTACGGGCATCTTCGCCTCGTCATTGAGTGCGACGGTCGGAATCGCGCTGGGCGAGCTGTATATCTCATCAATCACTGTCACTTGCCAATCACCTGCCTGCTCAAGTTAGTGGTTATCTAGGAAAGGAACGATGATTCAGCGGCGGCCAACGGCCGGGCGGTTCAGCCAACGCACTGCGTTGTGCACGGTCCCGCAACATCGCCCGCTGCAGACAGTAGCGAAGCCCTGCAAGCGGTGCACCGAATGCCGCGACACTTGTCGACACAGCAAAATTCGTCACCGCTTGGAGTTACGAGTTTCCAGCACAATGCGTTTGGTATTGCTCTTGATGGCAATTGTGTGACACCGACTACAGCGCTGCATTCTTTCCCCTGACAAGCATTCCAAACAAACGCGTGCAGTGAGGTGCATCACCATCGAATTAGGCTGTGGCGTAAGGCTAATTCGCGTCGAACCTCCAGGCAGACGGGCGTACGCCAGTGAAAACCTTGACGGTCTAAGTGCTTTCGTTTCTGCGGAGTTCAGCGGGGTGCGTGCGACAGGAATTCGCCGATCCCTTATGCTCGACAAACGCCGACCGCACGCCAACACCGGAAGCGAGGCAGACCTGTCCCATGAAGACAATGCAAGAACTTTTCGAAATAGCCTGGCAGGCAACACAAATCGGTGCCACCACGCTCAAGAAATCGCAGCCGAGCTCGGTGCAGCACAAGGGTGACCGCGACACTGTCACCGACGTCGACCTCGCGATCCAGCGCGACATCGCCGCCTACCTCGCCCAGTCCACCCCCGATATCGCGCTACTGGCCGAAGAGTCCGAGCAGCAACCGGAGATCGAAACGTCCGAGTGGCTCTGGGTTCTTGACCCCATCGACGGGACGTCCAACTTCGTCCACGGCCTGCCGCTGTGCGCCGTATCACTGGCCCTGCTGCACGCCGGTCGCACCGTGGTGGCCGTCACCCACGCTCCCCTGCTCGGCAAGACCTACCACGCCATCGAGGGCAAAGGCGCTTTCGTCAACGGGCAACGGATCACCGCCAGCGCCACCGACAGCCTCAGCGGCGCCATCGTGTCCCTCGGCGACTACGCCGTCGGCCACGACGCCGGCCGGCTCAATCAGCACCGGCTGGCGCTCACCACCGAGCTGGTGCCCCGGGTCGAGCGCATCCGGATGATCGGGGCGGCGACGCTCGACCTCGCCTTCGTCGCCGAGGGCGCGCTGGACGCCTGCGTGATGATGTCCAACAAGCCGTGGGACACCGCCGCGGGGACACTGATCGCCCGCGAGGCCGGGGCCCAGCTCACCGATGCGCAGGGCAACCCGCACACCCACAGCTCCGCGTCGACGATCGTCACCGCGCCGGGTATCGCCGAGCAGCTCGCCACGGTGATCCGCAACACCGAGGTGCCCAGCGACCGGTACGCGGCCGCCGTCGGCTAGCCGCAGGAACGAAAGATACTGCTCAGCCCAGTATTTCGGCGATGGGTACGGCCGCGGCGATCTTGGCGCGTGCCTTCATGACCTTGCCGGGCATCCCGCCGCCGACCACCCCGACCAGGGCGCCGTCGCGTTCGTAGTAGGCCAGGAACTTGCGGCCGTCGTCCTCGACGACATGGACGATATCGTCGGCCTCCGGCTCGCCCAGGCACTGGATCTTGACGTCGTACTGGTCGCTCCAGAAGTACGGGACGACCACCACCGGCGGCACGTCCTGGCCAAGCATCGCGGGCACGACGGCACGGGCCTGATCCGCGACGTTGCTCCAATGTTCCACGCGCCCTTGATGTCCCGTCGCGTCACGCCACGAGGCGACGTCACCGAGCGCCCACACGTTCGGTGCGCTGGTGCGCCCGGCCTCGTCGCAGATGACGCCGTTGTCGACCTCGACCCCGCTGCCCTCCAGCCATTCGGTGGCAGGGCGCGACCCGATGCCCACGACCACGATGTCGGCCGGTAGTTCGATGCCGTCGCTGAGCACCACCGCCTCGACGCGCGAGTCGCCGCGCACCTCCGTCACCCCGACCCCGAGGCGGACGTCGACGCCCTCGGCACGGTGCAGCCGGGCCACCAGCTCGCCGATCTGCTCGCCGAGCACCGCGGCCAGCGGAGTCGGCTGCGGCTCCACCAGCACCACATCCACACCCAGGCTGCGCAGGCTGGCCGCCACCTCGCAGCCGATGAACCCGGCGCCGATGACGACGGCGCGCTGGGCCGCCGACGCGTGCTTGCGCAACGCCATGCTTTCGTCGAAGGTCCGCAGCACGCGGATGCCCTCCAGATCCGGGATCGCCGGGATGCGCCGGGGCACCAGGCCCGTGGCGATGACGAGTTCGGCGTAGCCAAGCGTGGACCCGTCGTCGAGAGTAACGGTCTGCGCCGCGGTGTCCAGGCTCCTCGCGGCGGACCCCAGTCGCAGGGTGATGTCGTTCTCGTCGTACCACTCACGCGGTTTGAGCGCGGTGTCGTCGACCTCCTTGCGCAGCACCTCTTTGGACAGCGGCGGGCGGTCGTAGGGCAGGTGCACCTCGTCGCTGACGATCGTGATGGGCCCGGAATACTCCGACCTCCGCAACTGCTCGGCGGTGCGGGCGGCGGCCAATCCGCCGCCGACGATCACGATTCCGTTGTTCGCGCTTGCGTCACTACTCACGTGGAGTTCTTAGCACGATGGCCGGTCAGTACTTTAGGGCACCCTTATCCACGGGGATCTGGGTGCCCGTGAGGGTGCCGGAACCGTCGCCGGCGAGCCAAGCCACCACGTCGGCCACTTCGTCGGCCGCCATGAAGCCGTTGGGCTGCACCGGCATTGGCGGAAAGCTGTGCACGAAGGTGGGATGCTTGGCGAAAATCTCCATCATCGCCTCGGGTTCGATCATCGGGGTGTCCACCGAGTACGGGTGGATGGAGTTGACCCGGATGCCGAATTCGCCGAGCTCGATCGCCAGCGTGTTGGTCAGCGCCGTGAGTCCGTGTTTGCTGGCCGAATAGTGGCCGTTGCCCGGGGTGGCCTTGATGCCCGCCGACGAGCTGACCACGACAATGGATCCGCCGTTTCCCGCCTCGATCATGGCGGGCACGGTGGCGCGCAGCGTGCGCCACGTGCCGGTCAGGTTGACGCCGATGACGGTGTCCCACTGCTCGTCGGTGAGCTCCCAAATGCGGCCCCAGCTCAGCACTCCCGCGTTGGCCACCACGATGTCGAGCCGGCCGAACTGCTCGATCCCGTCGGCCACCAGATCGCGCAGCGCGGCATCGTCGCGGACGTCGACCTGGCGGGTCAGGATCTTGCGGCCCTCGTTCTCCACCAGGCGCGCGGTCTCGTCGAGGTCTTCGCGGGTGGCGGGCGTGTAGGTCACGCTGGCGGACGCCGCCGCGCAGATGTCCAGCGCGATGATGTCGGCGCCCTCGCGGGCCAGCCGCACCGCGTGCGAGCGCCCCTGCCCACGGGCGGCCCCGGTGATGAACGCGACCCGCCCTTGCAGTGATCCGGCCTGTCCAGCCACGTGTAACCCCTTCGACCGCCGATAGACCAAGCCAGGCTAGCAGCGCAACTGAAACGTGTTCTAATTCACCCGGTGTAGCCGGGCGAGCCGTCAGATTTCGGCGATGATCGCCGCGCGCCGGCTGGTGTATTCGGCATCGGTCAGCGCCCCGCTGGTGTGCAGATCCCGCAGCTCCTGCAGCCGGGTGGCGATCGACGGTTCGGGCGGTGTGACGACCGCCGCCGCCGGCGCCGGCTGTGCGGCCGGGGCCTGCTGTTCGACCGCGCGGCGCACCACCGCCTGGATCTGGGCGCGCAGGGCCGGGTTCGACCGGATGTCGACCATCTGATTCAGCGCCACGTTGTTGGCCTTGAGGATCTGCAGGATCTCCATCAACGGGCCGGCCTGCCCGCTCAGATCGTAGGTTTTGTTGTCCTCAGCCACCGTGAACTGCGCGGGAACCAGGCCGTTGACCAAAGCGCTTCGCTCCCAGTCGATTCGGTATTCGCTGGTGGTCGGGTTGACCAGCACCACCACCTTGCGGGCGTTGAGGTTGCCGAGCCGGGTGACGCTTGCGATGACCCGGTCCGCACTGTCGAACGGCAGGAGTCCGGGGCCGGCGATGTGCAGGTGCAGCTTGACGACCTGCTGGTTGTTGACCCACGTCCCCGTCTCGGTGATTCCGGTGATCTGGGCGAGCGCCAGCACCCCGTTCTGCTCGAGCGCGGCCACCTTGGCCGACGACTTGGCGCCAAAGTTCGCCAGGGCGAGCGCGATCAGCACGTCGGCGACGGTGATCAGCAGGCCGACGTAGAACATCCACTGCAGCAGGCTGTCGAGGCCGAGGGTGAAGTACACGATCAGGAAGATCGGTCCGACCAGGCCGCCGCACAGCAAAACCACCAACTGTGCCTTCAGGTAGCGCGCCAACACATGCCCCTCCTCGGCTTACTGGGGAATCCGTGTCAGATTAGCGCTGGGGGTGTCGCGACGAATGCGATACGCGCAAACCGCGTCCGGTCGCCTACACCGACTCGGTGGGCACGATCGGCACCCGCTTGACCGGCGCACCGGCCGGTTGCGCCGGGTGTGCCGGCTGCGCCGCGGCCGGGGCGGGCGCAGCGGTGCGCGCCGACACCGGCATCGTGGAGGCTGGCGAGGTCTGCGGCGGAACCGCGGTCTGCAGCGGCGCGGCGGGGGTTCCGGCCGGCGTCGCAACCGAGGCCGCCGGCTGCACGGGGGCGGGCGAGCCGGCCGGGGCGTAGGCCGGCGTCACCACCCGCGCCGCGCCCGCCGGCGTGGTGGCCGAGGCCAACGTCGCCGACCCCACCGGGGCCGCCGCGATCGGGGTGCCGGCCGGTGCGGGTGCCACCGCGGCCGCGGCCGGCGCCACCGCCGCCGCCAGCGGTCCCGCGGGTGCGGTCGGCGCGGACGTGCCGACGGCACCGGCGCTCACCGCCGGCACCTGCGCGGCCACCGACGCCGGGGCCGCCGCGGTCTGCAAGGGCGAGGTGTTGGCGGCCTCCGCGAAGGCATACTGCGCCGCCCCGCCGTTCATCAGATTGACGAACTGGCTGTGGAACGCGGCGGCCTGGGCGCTCAGCGCCTGATAGACCTGGGAGTGCGCGTCGAAGAGCGCGGCGATGCTCGCCGACACCTCGTCGGCACCGGGGGCCAGTACCTCCGATGTCGGACCCATCGCGGCGGTGTTGGCAGAGCTGATCGTCGACCCGATCCTGGCCAAGTCCCCGGCCGCGGCCGCGACGAATTCGGGCGTCGCCTGAACGAACGACATCGGCACCTCCCGCAACGCGACGGTCAGGAGAATTATGAGCGAATCCTAAACCAGCGGCGCCGTTGCCGCATGGTTTCTCCCGCGCCGGTCGGGGCCGATGCCGCCGCCGCAACGCACAAAGCCCGGACTGCCGAGTCGGCAATCCGGGCTTTGCGGTGGTTCGAAACTACTTGATGATCTTGACGACCCGGCCGGCGCCGACGGTGCGGCCACCCTCACGGATCGCGAACCGCAGACCGTCGTCCATGGCGACAGGCTGGATCAGCTTCACCGAGATGTTGGTGTTGTCACCGGGCATCACCATTTCGGTGCCCTCCGGCAGCGTCACCACACCGGTCACGTCGGTGGTGCGGAAGTAGAACTGCGGACGGTAGTTGTTGAAGAACGGCGTGTGCCGGCCGCCCTCGTCCTTGGACAGGATGTAGACCTGACCCTCGAACTCGGTGTGCGGGGTGGTGGTGCCGGGCTTGGTCACGACCTGACCGCGCTCGACGTCCTCCCGCTTGATACCACGCAGCAGCAGCCCGACGTTGTCGCCGGCCTGACCCTGGTCGAGCAGCTTGCGGAACATCTCCACGCCGGTGACGGTGGTCTTGGTGCTGGTCGGCTTGATGCCGACGATCTCGACCTCTTCGTTGACGTTGATGATGCCGCGCTCGACACGACCGGTGACCACCGTGCCACGACCGGTGATGGTGAAGACGTCCTCGACGGGCATCAGGAACGGCTTCTCCGTCTCGCGGACCGGGTCCGGGATCGACTCGTCGACGGCTTCCATCAGCTGCTCGACGGACTCGACCCACTTGGCGTCGCCCTCGAGCGCCTTGAGCGCCGAGACCCGCACGACCGGGGCGTCCTCGTCGAACTCCTGGGCGGCCAGCAGTTCGCGGACCTCCATCTCGACGAGCTCGAGCAGCTCCTCGTCGTCGACCATGTCGGCCTTGTTCAGCGCGACCAGGATGTAGGGCACACCGACCTGACGGGCCAGCAGCACGTGCTCACGGGTCTGCGGCATCGGCCCGTCGGTGGCGGCGACCACCAGGATCGCGCCGTCCATCTGGGCCGCACCCGTGATCATGTTCTTGATGTAGTCGGCGTGACCCGGGGCGTCGACGTGGGCGTAGTGACGCTTCTCGGTCTGGTACTCCACGTGGGAGATGTTGATGGTGATACCGCGCTGACGCTCCTCGGGCGCGTTGTCGATCTGGTCGAACGCGCGGGACTCGTTCAGGTTGGGGTACTTGTCGTGCAGAACCTTGGTGATAGCCGCGGTCAGCGTGGTCTTGCCGTGGTCAACGTGACCAATGGTCCCGATGTTGACGTGCGGCTTCGTCCGCTCGAACTTCGCCTTCGCCACTTCTGTGTCCTCCTGGACTAGTTGGTGCTTGTTAAAGCAGTGTTGGTGTTTTCAGTTGTGCCGCGCCCAAGGCATTCCAATGACCCGGCAAGATTACTCCGCTGGCCGTTACTGGCCCGTCGCCTTCGCGATGATCTCCTTTGACACGTTCGCCGGCACTTCGGCGTACGAGTCGAAGACCATGGAGTAGTTCGCCCGGCCTTGGGTCTTGGACCGCAGGTCGCCGACGTAGCCGAACATCTCCGACAGCGGCACATGCGCCTTGACCACGCGCGCACCGCTCCGCTCCTCCATGGCCTGGATCTGGCCACGGCGGGAGTTCAGGTCGCCGATCACGTCGCCCATGTAGTCCTCGGGCGTGGTGACCTCGACGGCCATGATCGGTTCCAGGATGACCGGCTGCGCTTGCTGCGCAGCCTTTTTCAGCACCTGGGAACCGGCGATCTTGAACGCCATCTCCGACGAGTCGACCTCGTGGAAGGCCCCATCGAGCAGGGTGACCTTCAAGTTCACCAGCGGGTAGCCGGCCAGGACACCGTATTGCATGGCGTCCTGCGCGCCGGCGTCGACCGATGGGATGTACTCACGCGGGATGCGTCCACCGGTGACCTTGTTCTCGAACTCGTACGTCGCACCGTCTTCGCCGGTGAACGGCTCGAGGTTGATGATCACCTTCGCGAACTGGCCGGAGCCGCCCGTCTGCTTCTTGTGGGTGAACTCGACGTTGTTCGCCGCCCGCTTGATGGTCTCCTTGTAGGCAACCTGCGGCTTACCGACGTTGGCCTCGACCTTGAACTCGCGCCGCATGCGGTCCACCAGGATGTCCAGGTGCAACTCGCCCATACCGCCGATGACGGTCTGGCCGGTCTCCTGGTCCAGGTGCACCTTGAAGGTCGGGTCTTC
The DNA here is from genome assembly GCF_001672755.1 of Mycobacterium colombiense. Lineage (GTDB taxonomy): Bacteria > Actinomycetota > Actinomycetes > Mycobacteriales > Mycobacteriaceae > Mycobacterium > Mycobacterium colombiense_C. Next base: position 44,613 of record NZ_LZKI01000132.1, read on the forward strand.
CTCGGCGAGCTTCTGGATCGACAGCGACAACTTCTCCTGGTCGCTCTTCGTCTTGGGCTCGATGGCCACCTCGATGACCGGGTCGGGGAAGGTCATCGACTCCAGCACGATCTGCTGGTTCGCGTCGCTCAGGGTGTCACCGGTGGTGGTGTCCTTGAGCCCGATCACCGCGTAGATGTGGCCCGCCGACGCGGTCTCCACCGGGTTCTCCTTGTTGGAGTGCATCTGGAACAGCTTGCCCAGCCGCTCCTTCTTGCCCTTGGTGGCGTTGATGACCTGGCTGCCGGAGTCGACCTTGCCCGAGTACACCCGGACGTAGGTCAGCTTGCCGAAGAACGGGTGCGTCGCGACCTTGAACGCGAGCGCGGAGAACGGCTCCTCGGTCGACGGTTTGCGGGTGACCTCTTCGTCCTCCTTGCCCGGCACGTGGCCGACGGCCGGCGGCACGTCCAGCGGCGAGGGCAGGTAGTCGATGACGGCGTCCAGCATCGGCTGCACGCCCTTGTTCTTGAAGGCGCTGCCGCACAGCACCGGGTAGGCCTCCGAGCTGATGGTCAGCTTGCGGATGGCGCCCTTGATCTCCTCGACCGTGAGCTCCTCGCCGCCGAGGTACTTCTCCAGCAGCGCCTCGTCGGTCTCGGCGACGGCCTCGAGCAGCTTGGTGCGGTACTCCTCGGCCTTCTCGGCCAGCTCAGCCGGGATCTCGATGGTGTCGTAGGTTTCGCCCAGCTTCGTCTCGCCGCGCCACACCTTGGCGTTCATCTCGACCAGGTCGACGATGCCCTCGAAGTCACCCTCGGAGCCGACGGGCAGCTGGATCGGGATGGCGTTGGCGCCGAGGCGCTCCTCCATGGTCTTCACCGAGAAGTAGAAGTCGGCGCCGATCTTGTCCATCTTGTTGACGAAGCAGATGCGCGGAACGTCGTACTTGTCGGCCTGCCGCCAGACCTGCTCGGACTGCGGCTCGACACCTTCCTTGCCGTCGAAGACGGCCACGGCGCCGTCGAGCACGCGCAGGCTGCGCTCCACCTCGACGGTGAAGTCGACGTGCCCGGGGGTGTCGATGATGTTGATCTGGTTGTCTTTCCAGAAGCAGGTGGTAGCCGCGGAGGTGATGGTGATCCCCCGCTCCTGCTCCTGCTCCATCCAGTCCATGGTGGCGGCGCCGTCGTGCACCTCACCGATCTTGTAGCTGATACCGGTGTAGTAGAGGATGCGCTCAGTCGTCGTCGTCTTGCCGGCGTCGATGTGCGCCATGATGCCGATGTTGCGGACCTTGGTGAGGTCGGTCAGCACGTCCTTCTGTGCCACAGAAGTCTTCCCACTCTTTCGATTGCTTGGTTGTTCGCTGTCGCTTTGCGCCCGGCCACCCTGCCTTGACGCGGTTGGAGCCCCTACCAGCGATAGTGCGCGAAGGCGCGGTTGGCCTCGGCCATCTTGTGGGTGTCCTCGCGCCGCTTGACGGCGGCACCGAGGCCATTGCTGGCATCCAGGATCTCGTTGGCCAGCCGCTCGACCATGGTCTTCTCGCGGCGTTGCTTGGAGAAGCTGACCAACCAACGCAGTGCCAGCGTCACGGAACGATCCGGACGCACCTCGACGGGGACCTGGTACGTAGCGCCACCGACGCGGCGGCTGCGCACCTCGAGGGAGGGCTTGACGTTGTCCATTGCGCGCTTGAGGGTGATCACCGGGTCGGTACCTGTCTTTTCCCGGGCGTTCTCGAGCGCTCCATAAACAATGCGTTCGGCCAGCGATTTCTTCCCGTCCAGCAGAACCTTGTTCACCAGCTGCGTCACCAGCTGCGACCCGTAGACCGGGTCATTGACCAACGGACGCTTCGGCGCGGGCCCCTTGCGCGGCATCAGCTCTTCTCCTTCTTGGCGCCGTAACGGCTGCGAGCCTGCTTGCGGTTCTTGACACCCTGGGTGTCCAGCGAACCGCGGATGATCTTGTACCGAACACCGGGCAGGTCCTTCACACGACCACCACGCACCAGCACCATCGAGTGCTCCTGGAGGTTGTGGCCCTCGCCGGGGATGTACGCGGTGACCTCAACCTGGCTGGTCAGCTTCACGCGGGCGACCTTCCGAAGCGCCGAGTTCGGCTTCTTCGGAGTGGTGGTGTACACGCGGGTGCATACGCCACGGCGCTGCGGGCTGCCCTTCAGGGCCGCGGTCTTGACCTTGGCGACCTTGTCGCGGCGACCCTTGCGGACCAGCTGCTGAATGGTTGGCATCTACCGGCTTTCTGTGTTCGTGTTCGGCATACTTCTAGCGTTTACAAGTCTGTGTACTGCAGTTATGTCCGGTCGCATCACCCCGCGCCCGGGTGTGTCGCATGCGCTGCGCACCGGACTTGGTCCGATGCTCCGTGGACACGCGAATTTGCCCGGCATCCACTCCCTTACGGTTAGGCGCCGTAAGCCGCCAGGCACGAGGGACCACAATACCCGCCGCCGGTCTCGCAGGTCAAAGCGACGGCGGCGCCGGCCGGGCGCTGGGCGTCGCGGCCGTCGGACTAGTAGCGGGCGCCATCGGCGGCGGTGCGCCTTTCCAGGCCCGCCGCCAGCCGCAGCACCATGTCGGAGAACAGCGCGTCGGTGTCGATCTCGTCCATCACACCCGTCATCTCCAGCAAAACAAACCCGTGCAGCGCGGACCAGAACTCCAGCGACGCGTGGAACGCCGCCTCGCCGTCGAGTCCGTAGGACGACAGCACGGCGATCACCGGCGCTGCGGCGCCGCGGGTTGCGGCGGTGTACTCGGGATCGTCACCGCCGAACGGCATCCGGGTGAAGGCCGAGTAGCGGCCCGGGTGGTGGTGGGCGTAGCTGCGGTAGGCCCCGGCCATCACCAGCACCGCGTCGTCGCGGGCGCGGCCCTCGCCGACCCGGTTGAGCATCGTGATGATGTCGTCGATGACGCGGATCCGCACCGCGCGCCGCAGGTCTTCCAGGCTGTCGACGTGGTTGTACAGCGACGGCCCCTTGGTGCCCAGCTGCATCGCCAGCGCGTTGATGGTCAGGGCGTCCCAGCCCTCGCGGTCCAGGAACGTCAGGGCGCCGTCGATGATCCCGTCCCGGCTGAGCTTGGCCGGACGGGAGGCGGGCCGCCCCGCGCGCTGGCGCCCGGCCGCCGGCGGCGGATCCGGTGGAGCTGCCATGGCGGTCGCCCTTCGATTGCGTGAACGGGTTGCGGTTAACTAATGACTCTAGTTGACGCCCGTGCAGAGATTAATCTCCCCGCAGCGGATACGAGCTTCCGGCAAAGGAAAACAAAGTCTGCCACCGGGCAGGCAAATGCACGTAATGTCATGCTTGCCTCGTTTCGAGCAGCCGACCCGTCCCAAAGGGGGCCCGCAGTGAAGTGGACGACTGTCGCCGGTTCGGTGGCCGCGTGTGCCATCGCCGTCGTCGGCCTACCGGGGGTCGCGCAGGCCAAGAACGGTGACACCCACGTCATCGGGCAGGACATCGAGCAGACGATCGACTGCAACGACGCCACGCTCATGGTCAACGGCACCGGCATCAACGTCACCGCGCTGGGCAACTGCTATGCCGTGACGGTGATGGGCTCGTCGAACACCGTCATCGCCGACTCGGTGTCACACGACATCACCGTGTACGGCTATAACCAGACGGTGTTCTACAAGAGCGGTCAGCCCGCCCTGTGGGACCGCGGCCGCGAACTGGGCATGACCAACCGGCTCCAACAGGTGCCGGGCTAAACCGTGGCAGCACAACGACATCCGATCAAGAATCGAGGAAACATGCCCGCCTACATCCGTGACCGCTCGCTGCGCCTGGCCGTGCTCGCCATGACACCGGCCGCGGCGGCCCTGGTGCTGGCCGGCTGCAGTTCGACGGCCAACCCGCCGGCGGGGTCCTCGACCACCACCACCAAGAGCAGCGCGACGACCAGCGCGGGCGCCGCGCCGACGACGGGATCGGGCGGGGCGAGCACCACCGCGTCCATCGAGATCGGCAACACGATCAACTACGGATCGATGGGCACCACAACCACCCTGGACTGCGCCAGCGGCAAGTCGCTGAACGTCGGCGGCTCGGACAACAACCTGACCATCACCGGCACCTGCGAGACGGCCACCGTCAGCGGCACCAACAACAAGATCACCTTCGACAAGGTGAACACCCGCATCACCGTGCTGGGGATGAACAACACCATCACCTACAAGGACGGCGACCCCAAGGTCGACAAGATCGGCCAGAGCAACACGATCAACAAGGGCAGCTGACCACCCGCGTCCACCAGCTGCTAGCCGGCCGGCGCCCCGTGCCGTCCCGCGCCCGCCGCGAAGCGCCCGGCCCCCTCGTTCGCCTCCGCGGCCACCCGCGAGATGCTGGCGAATTCGAAGTCGATCGCGTCGGATTCGGTTGCGCCCCATTGGTGTAGCGCCGAGAGCCGATCCGAGCGCAGGCACTGCTGCGGCAGCGCCGCCAGTTGCGCCGCCAAATCCTCGGCGGCCTGGCGCGACCGCCCCTTGGGCACAACCCGATTCGCCAATCCGATGGCCAGGGCTTCGTCGGCGGCCACCGCGCGGCCGGTGAGGATCAAGTCCATCGCGCGGCTGTGCCCGATCAGCCGCGGCAGCCGCACGGTGCCGCCGTCGATCAGGGGGACGCCCCAGCGCCTGCAGAACACGCCGAACACCGCGTCTTCCTCGGCCACCCTTAAATCACACCAGATGGCCAGCTCCAGGCCGCCGGCAACGGCGTAGCCGCTGACCGCGGCGATGACGGGTTTGGACAGCACCATCCGCGTCGGGCCCATCGGGCCCGGGCCGGTGCGGTGCACTGCGTTGGCGTCGGGCGTGCCGAAGGCCTTCAAATCGGCTCCGGCGCAGAAGGTTCCGTTGTCGCCCCACAGCACCGCCACCGACGCGGCGTCGTCGCGGTCGAACTCCTCGAACGCCGAATACAGCGCGGCGGCCGTCGGGCCGTTGACCGCGTTGCGGGCCGCGGGCCGGTTGATGATCACCGTGGTCACCGGGCCGTTGCGCTCGACCCGCACCGGTTCACTCATGTCGCCTCCGCAAATAGTGGTTCGCGCCGCCGCAGCAGCTCAGCGGCGAAGTCGTGGTAGGCCGTCCGCAACCGGGCGCCGGGCCAGTCGGCCGGCAGCAGCTCGTCGGGCAGCACGGGGTCGGTGAGCAGGTGGCGCACCGTCGCCGCGGCCACCAGAAAACGGGCGGGAATGTCGGGCGCGGCCGCCATCTCGTCGAGCAGCCGATGGCCGGTCTGGGCCCAGGCGGGCAGGTCCCACAGCTGCGCGGCCAGCTCGGCGGGGTCCTCGTCGCGCGCCCGCAGCACCCTCGCCTGGGCGGTGATCTCGGGGCCGAGCTCCGCGTCGATGTTGTCGGGCCGCATCCACACCCCTTCGCGGAGCTCACCGAAGCGCTTGTCGTGCAACGTTGTTCGCAGCGCCGCGCGGGTGCGCGCGTCGTTTCCGACGCTCGTCACGATCAGCGTGGCCCACTCGCCGCCCCAGGGGTGCACCCGCGGGTCGATGGCGTCGTCCTGGCGCCTCTGACGTGCCAGCAGGCGATCGGAGAGCCGGTAGCCGTCGGCGGAGCGGATCAGGTCGCCGGCACCGACCATGCGGGTCAGCGCCACCCGCAGCGTCGACTCCTTGATACCGAAATCGGAAGTGAGCCTGACCAATTCGCTGGCCCGGGCGTGTGCGGGGTGGGCGCCGAGCAGCACGCTGAGCACCACCGACCGCGCCGTCATGTCCGGCATCGCTACACTCCGGACGCGCGGCGGCCGTGGTCGCCGAACGGTTCGTCGCGGTGCCGTACCGCCTCGCGGAATCCGTGTTCGACGGCGTCGGCGACGAAGGCGTGCCCCTCGGGCGTGTGCCGGGCGACACCGTCGAACACCGTGCTGACCATCCGGCTGGTCGCCACGCCCTGTTGCAGCAGTGCGGAATTCAGCGCGAGCTTGACCATGATCAGCTGGTTGACGGGCACCGCGGCGATCCGCTCGACCAGTCGCTCGGTGCGCCCGTCGAGCTCTGCCGGGTCCGGCGCCTCGACCGCCCATCCCCACTCCACGGCCTGAGCGCCGGTGATGCAATCGCCGGTGAACAACAGCCTTTTCGCGCGCTGGTCGCCGAGGCGGTGCGCCCACAGGCCGGCCGCCGGGACGCCCCACACCCGCGTCGGCGGGTAGCCGATCTTCGCGTCGGCGGCGGCAATCACCTGGTCGGCGTGCAGCGCGATGTCGGTACCGCCCGCCACGCAATAGCCGTGGATCTTGACCACCGTCGGCTTGTCGGCGTGCATGAGGCTGGAGAAGCCCCGCACGAAGCGGCTCATCATCTGATAGTCGATCATCGGGTCCCACGGCTGATCGGCTACGTGGTTGACCGCCTGGGTCTTTCCGTCCAGCACGGTGCCCTGGTACGCGCCGGTGCCGCCGGCCGAGCCGGTGCGATCGGCGTAGGCACTCAGGTCGAAGCCCGCGCAGAAGCCCTCGCCGCGACCGGACACCAGGATGACGTGCACGCTCGGGTCGAGGTCGGCGCGCTCCACCAACGCCGAGAGTTCCAGCGGGGTGTCCGCGACGATCGCGTTGCCCTTGTCCGGCCGGTTGAACGTGATGCGCGCAACCCGATCGGTGACCTCGTAGGTCATCGTTTTGAGGTTGTCGAAGTCGACCGGCCTGATCGCGTGAGTCATGTTGTGGCTCAGCCCTTTACCAGCGCCCGCTCCAGGATCGGTGCGAGGTCGAGCCCGTCGGGCATGGTGCCGAAGGCACCGCCCCACTGTCGGTCGAGCCGGGTGGTCAGGAAGGCCTCGGCGACGGCCGGGTGGCCGTGGCGCACCAGCAGCGAGCCCTGCAGCGCCAGGCAGATGTCTTCGGCCACCTTGCGGCCGCGGTAGGCGATGGTCTCCAGGTCGGCCAGCTGATCGCGCAGCCGCGCGACGTGGTTGGCCAGGCGGGGATCCTGACCCGCGCCGTCGGCGAGCTCGTCGAACAGCACCTCGACGCACTCGGGGCGGGTTGCCATGGCGCGCAACGTGTCCAGCGCGCTGACGTTGCCCGAGCCCTCCCAGATGCCCATCAGCGGCGCCTCCCGGTACAGCCGCGGCATGCCGGAGTCCTCGGCATAGCCGTTGCCGCCCAGGCATTCCAGCGCCTCGGCGGCGTGCGGCGTCGAGCGCTTGCACACCCAGTATTTGCTGGCCGCCAGGCCGATGCGGCGCAGCAGCGCTTCGGTCTGGTCGCCGCGCACGGCCCTGTCGGTGGCGCCGGCCATCCGCATCGCGACCATGGTGGCCGCCTCGGCCTCGACGGCCAGGTCGGCCAGCACGTTGCGCATCAGCGGTTGGTCGATCAGGTAGGCGCCGAAGGCCTTTCGGTGCTGGGCGTGGTAGATCGCCCGGGTCAGGCCGGTGCGCATGCTGGTGGCGCTGCCCAGCGTGCAATCCAGCCGGGTGAGGTTGACCATCTCGATGATGGTGGGCACGCCGCGCCCTTCCTCCCCCACCAGCCACGCGATCGCGCCGTCGTATTCGACCTCGCTGGACGCGTTGGCATGGTTGCCGAGCTTGTCCTTGAGGCGCTGCAGGAACATCCGGTTGCGGGTGCCGTCGGGCAGGACGCGGGGCAGCATGAAGCAGGACAGCCCGCCCGGCGCCTGCGCCAGCACCAGGAAGATGTCGCACATCGGCGCCGAGGTGAACCACTTGTGACCGGTCAGGCGGTAGCTGCCGTCGGCGTTGGGGGTCGCCTCGGTGGTGCCGGCGCGCACGTCGGAGCCGCCCTGCTTCTCGGTCATCGACATGCCCGCGGTGATGCCCGGCTTGGTGGTGGCCGGCCTGAGCTCGGGGTCGTATTCGCGGCTGGTCAGCAGCGGCTCGTAGACCTTGGCCAGCTCGGGGTTGAAACGCAGCGCCGGGACGACGGCGTACGTCATCGAGATCGGGCAGATGTGGCCCGGCTCGACCGTCCACACCGACGTTTTCGCGGCACGCACGACGTGAGAGCCCGGGCGGTCGTCGGCCCAGGGCGCGGCGTGCATGCCGTGGGCGATCGCCGCGCGCATCAGTTCGTGGTAGGCGGGGTCGTATTCGACCTCGTCGACGCGGTGACCGTTGCGGTCGTGGGTGTGCAGGACGGGCCGGTTGCGGTCGGCGAGCTCGCCCCACCGCTGCGCCTGGTGGGTGGCCGACAGCGCGCCCACCTCGTTCACCTCGTCCAGGCCCCACTGCCCGCCCTCGCGGATCAGGGCCTCGATCAGCACCGCGGAGCCGGCGGGGTTGTGGTTTTCCAGGGGCGGGACCTGATTGGTGACGACATGGGTGTCCGACATGCCACCAATGTTACATTTTTCCGACAGTTGCACAAGAGGTGTAACAGCCGTGGGGCGGTCAGCCCTTGGTGTTCTCCCGCAGGAACGCGATGTCGTCCTTGCGGCCCTCGTCCGCGGTCTCGCAGATCACCGGCGCGGCGGCGGCCTCCACCACCGCGACGAGCAGCTGCGGGTCGATCTGGCCGGTGCCGAAGTTGGCGTGCCGGTCGGCGCCGGAGCCGGCCGCGTCCCTCGAGTCGTTGCAGTGCACCAGGTCGATGCGTCCGGTCAGAGCCTTGATCCGGTCGACCGCATCGATCAGCGCCTCACCGGCCGCCCAGGCGTGACAGGTGTCCAGGCAGAACCCAATTCCCTTGTCGCCGATGTGATCCCACAGTTTGCCGATGGTGTCGAAATAGCGAGCCATCGCGTGGTCGCCGCCGGCGGTGTTTTCCAGATACACCTGCACGTCTGTTTCCAGGTAGTCCAGCGCTTTGACCCACCGCTCGAAGCCGGCTTCCATGTCGTCGTCGTCGGCGTGGCCGCCATGCACGATGACCGCCGTCGCGTTGATCTGCGCGGCCGCGTCACAGGTGTCCTGCAAGATCTTGCGCGACGGGATCCGGATGCGGTTGTTCGCCGACGCCACGTTGATGAGGTACGGCGCATGGACGTACAACGGGACCGTCGACGCTTTGAGCGCCTCGGCATCGTCGCGGGGCATCGGTTTCTTCCAGCTCTGGGGGTTGCCGAGGAAGAACTGCACGACGTCGGCGCCGTCGGCCTGCGCGGCGGCCAGCGGATCGTCACCGTGGACATGAGAACCAATGAGCACGGGTCGAGTCTAGGCGCGGCCACCGACGCCGCGCACGGCCGTCATCGCCGCCAAAACAGGTGGTGCGTCACCCCGCTGGGACTGGGCACCACCTCGTGATGGAACGTGTCGTCGAGCTCGTCCGGTGACTCCCAGAGCCGCGATCCCGCGCCGATCTCGACGTCGGCGACCGCCACGTGCAGCGTGTCGACCAGGCCGGCGTCAAGGAATTGCCGGACGGTGGTCGCGCCGCCGCCGAGCCGGACGTCCTTGCCGTCCGCCGCGGCCATGGCCTGCTGCAGAACCTTCGCCGGTTCTCCGGAGACGAAGTGAAAGGTGGTGTCGGACAAGGTCAACGACGGACGCTCATAGTGCGTCATCACGAAGACCGGGGTGCGGAACGGCGGTTCGTCGCCCCACCACCCCTGCCACTCGAGGTGATCTTCCCAGGGTCCGCGATAAGGACTGAACTTGTTGCGGCCCATGATCTCCGCGCCGATGTTGTTCCGGTAGTCGCGGGTGAAGTAGTCGTCGAGGCCGCGCGTACCGCCGGGCTCACCGCGGCCCACCCAGCTCGCGGTCGCGCCGACCCAGGCGAACAACGCGGGCTGATCGGCGTCACCGAATGGCCGCTCCAAGCACTGATTGAGGCCGGCACCGAACCCGTCGCGGGACAGCATGAAGTTGTGGACTCTGAGCAGTTGGGTCAACGCGATTCCTCCTGGGATGGGCAGTCACAAGGTAGACCTCGCCCGCCGGCCGAACTCATCGCAGACGAAAAAACCCCCGCCGAAGCGGGGGCTTTTTCTCGTGCGCCGATTGCGGGGTGCTAGCGGTAATCGCTGTAGCCGTAGTCGTCCAGCGGCACCGCGGCACCGGTGGCCTGGCCGAAGTCCGGGCTGTAGTACTGATCCTCGTAGGACGGGATCGTGTACGCGGCGGCCCGGGCCTCCTCGGTCGGCTGCACCTGGATGTTGCGGTACCGGTTGATACCGGTACCGGCCGGGATCAGCTTTCCGATGATCACGTTCTCCTTCAGACCGTTGAGCTTGTCGCTGCGGCAGTTGATCGCCGCATCGGTCAGCACTCGCGTGGTCTCCTGGAACGACGCCGCACTCAGCCACGAGTCGGTGGCCAGCGACGCCTTCGTGATACCCATCAGCACCGGACGTCCGGCGGCGGGCTCGCCGCCCTCGGCAACCACCCGGCGGTTCTCCGCCTCGAACTCCGCACGGTCGATCAGCGAGCCGGGCAGGAACTCCGTCGAGCCCGAGTCGATGATGGTGACGCGGCGCAGCATCTGGCGGACGATCACCTCGATGTGCTTGTCGTGGATCGACACACCCTGTGCGCGGTAGACCTCCTGGACCTCGCGGACCAGGTGGATCTGCACCTCGCGGGGGCCCTGCACGCGCAGCACCTCGTGCGGGTCGGCCGAGCCTTCCATCAGCTGCTGACCCACCTCGACGTGGTCGCCATCGGACAGCACCCGCTCGGAACCGTCCTCGTGCTTGAACACACGCAGCCGCTGCCGCTTGGAGAGCTTGTCGTACACGACCTCTTCGCTGCCGTCGTCGGGAACGATGGTGATCTTGTAGAAGCGCTCACCGTCCTCGAGACGGACCCGCCCGGTGACGTCGGCGATCGGCGCCTTACCGCGCGGGATACGGGCCTCGAACAGCTCCTGCACCCGGGGCAGACCGCCGGTGATGTCCTCACCGACACCACCCTGGTGGAAGGTACGCATGGTCAGCTGGGTACCGGGCTCACCGATGGACTGCGCGGCGACGATACCGACCGCCTCGCCGATGTCGACCAGCTTTCCGGTCGCCATGGAGCGTCCGTAACAGGTCGCGCACACACCGGTACCGGTGGTGCACGTCAGCACCGAGCGCACCTTGACCGACGTGATGCCCGCGGCCAGCAGGGCCTCGATCTCGGGGTCACCCAGGTCCTCACCGCGCGGAACGACGACGTTGCCGGCCTCGTCGACCGCGTCGGCACCCAGAGTCCGTGCGTACGCCGAGGTTTCGATGTACGGGTCGCGGATCACGGTGCCGTCCGCCTGGCGCTCGGCCAGCTCGACGATGATGCCCCGCTCGGTCTCGCAGTCGTGCTCGCGGACGATGACGTCCTGGCTGACGTCCACCAGACGACGGGTCAGGTAACCCGAGTCGGCGGTACGCAACGCGGTGTCCGCCAAGCCTTTTCGAGCGCCGTGCGTGTTGATGAAGTACTCCAGCACGGTCAGGCCCTCACGGAACGAGGACTTGACCGGACGTGGGATGAACTCACCCTTCGGGTTGGTCACCAGACCCTTCATGCCGGCCAGCGTTCGCGTCTGGGTGAAGTTACCCGTGGCGCCCGAGTCGACGATCGTGATGATCGGGTTGTCGGCCGGGTAGTGCTCACGCAGCGCCTGGCCGACCTCGTCGGTGGCTTCCTTCCAGATCTCCACCAGCGCCTCGTTGCGCTCGTCGTGGTTCAAAGCACCACGCTGGAACTGCTTTTCGACCTTCTCGGCCCGCTCCTCGTACTGGTCGAGGATCTCCTTCTTGCGCGGCGGGACGAGCACGTCGGCCATCGAGACCGTGACACCGCTGCGGGTCGCCCAGTAGAAACCGGCGTCCTTGAGCTTGTCCACGGTCTGCGCGACCACGATCATCGGGTAGCGCTCGGCCAGATCGTTGATGATCGACGCCTGGACCTTCTTGTGCATCTGCTTGTTCACGAACGGGTAGCCCACCGGCAGCAGTTCGTTGAAAAGCACACGGCCCAAAGTGGTCTCGGCCATCCAGGCGTCGCCCGGCTGCCAGCCGTTGGCGCCGAACAGCTCGGCCTCGATCTCGGTCGGCGGACGCAACTGGGTCAGCCGCACCTTGATCTTGGCCCGCACCGACAGCACGCCGCGGTCGGACGCCATGATCGCCTCGGCCGGCGAGGAGTACACCCCGACCTCGGGCTCGTCCTTGGCGGCCGCCTTGAATTCGCCTTTGTCACCCTCGACCTCGGTGGTCAGGAAGTACAGGCCGGTCACCATGTCCAGACGCGGCATGGCGAGCGGGCGGCCCGACGCAGGCGACAGGATGTTGTTACTCGACAGCATCAGGATGCGGGCCTCGGCCTGCGCCTCGGCGCTCAGCGGCAGGTGCACCGCCATCTGGTCACCGTCGAAGTCGGCGTTGAACGCCTCACACACCAGCGGGTGCAGCTGGATCGCCTTGCCTTCCACCAGCATCGGCTCGAAAGCCTGGATACCCAGCCGGTGCAGGGTGGGTGCGCGGTTCAGCAGCACCGGGTGCTCGGCGATGACCTCCTCGAGGACATCCCACACCTGGGGACGCTGACGCTCCACCATCCGCTTGGCGCTCTTGATGTTCTGCGCGTGGTTGAGGTCGACCAGCCGCTTCATCACGAACGGCTTGAACAGCTCCAGCGCCATCAGCTTGGGCAGACCGCACTGGTGCAGCTTGAGCTGCGGACCGACCACGATGACCGAACGGCCCGAGTAGTCGACGCGCTTACCGAGCAGGTTCTGGCGGAACCGGCCCTGCTTACCCTTGAGCAGATCGCTCAGCGACTTCAGCGGGCGGTTACCCGGACCGGTGACCGGGCGGCCGCGACGGCCGTTGTCGAACAGCGCGTCCACGGACTCCTGCAGCATCCGCTTCTCGTTGTTGACGATGATCTCGGGCGCGCCGAGGTCGATCAGCCTCTTGAGGCGGTTGTTGCGGTTGATCACGCGGCGGTACAGGTCGTTCAGGTCCGACGTGGCGAACCGGCCACCGTCGAGCTGCACCATCGGGCGCAGTTCCGGCGGGATCACCGGCACCGCGTCGAGCACCATGCCCATCGGGGAGTTACCCGACTGCTGGAAGGCGGCGACCACCTTGAGCCGCTTGAGGGCGCGAAGCTTCTTCTGCCCCTTGCCGTTCCGGATGACGTCGCGCAGGATCTCGGCCTCGGCGTCGATGTCGAAGTTCTCGATCAGCTTCTGGATCGACTCCGCACCCATGGCGCCGGTGAAGTACTCACCGAAGCGGTCGATCAGCTCGCGGTAGAGGTTCTCGTCGACGATCAGCTGCTTGGGGGCCAGCTTGGTGAAGGTCGTCCAGATCTCCTCGAGCCGGTCCAGCTCGCGCTGGGCCCGGTCGCGCAGCTGACGCATCTCGCGCTCGCCGCCGTCGCGGACCTTGCGGCGGGCGTCGGCCTTGGCGCCCTCGGCCTCCAGCTCGGCCAGGTCGGCCTCGAGCTTCTGGGCGCGGGCCTCCAGGTCGGCGTCGCGCTGGTCCTCAATGGCCTTGCGCTCCACCATCATTTCGGCCTCGAGCGTCGAGAGCTCGTTGTGCCGCATCTCGTCGTCGACCGAGGTGATGACGTAGGCGGCGAAGTAGATGATCTTCTCGAGATCCTTCGGCGCCAGGTCGAGCAGGTAGCCCAGCCGCGACGGCACACCCTTGAAGTACCAGATGTGCGTGACGGGCGCCGCCAGCTCGATGTGGCCCATCCGCTCGCGACGCACCTTGGCGCGGGTTACCTCGACGCCACAGCGCTCACAGATGATGCCCTTGAACCGGACGCGCTTGTACTTGCCGCAGTAGCACTCCCAGTCGCGAGTCGGTCCGAAGATCTTCTCGCAGAACAGGCCGTCCTTCTCCGGCTTCAGCGTGCGGTAGTTGATCGTCTCCGGCTTCTTGACCTCGCCGTAAGACCATTGCCTGATGTCCTCCGCGGTGGCCAGGCCGATACGGAGTTCATCGAAGAAGTTGACGTCGAGCACGTAACTCCCTTTCCCCTTGCGGGTTTAGTTACCAATAAGAGGCTGGCTTGGCTGCAATAGGTTTGCCGCTAAGCCAGGTCCTCAACAGACGCAGATTCGTTGCGGGACAGGTTGATTCCCAGGTTCGCCGCCGCCCGCTCGAGGTCCTCGTCCTCGCCTTCGCGCAGCTCGATCGCCGCACCGTCCGAGGAGAGCACCTCGACGTTGAGGCAGAGCGACTGCAGTTCCTTGAGCAACACCTTGAAGGACTCGGGAATGCCCGGCTCCGGGATGTTCTCACCCTTGACGATCGCCTCGTACACCTTGACCCGGCCGACGGTGTCGTCGGACTTGATGGTCAACAGCTCCTGCAGCGTGTACGCCGCGCCGTAGGCCTGCATGGCCCAGCACTCCATCTCACCGAAGCGCTGGCCACCGAACTGCGCCTTACCACCCAGCGGCTGCTGCGTGATCATCGAGTACGGGCCGGTGGAGCGGGCGTGGATCTTGTCGTCCACCAGGTGGTGCAGCTTCATGATGTACATGTAGCCGACGGTCACCGGGTACGGGAACGGCTCACCGCTGCGGCCGTCGAACAGCACCGCCTTGCCGTCGCCGTTGACCATGACCTCACCGTCGCGGTTGGGCAGCGTGCAGGACAGCATGCCCTGCAGCTCCTCCTCCTTGGCGCCATCGAACACCGGCGTGGACACGATCTGGTCCGGCTGCGCGTGCCGCAGCTGCTCGGGCAGGTTGACCGCCCACTCGGGCGAACCGTCGATGTTCCAGCCGGACTTGGCCACCCACCCGAGGTGGGTCTCCAGGATCTGGCCGATGTTCATCCGTCGCGGCACACCGTGCGTGTTCAGGATGATGTCCACCGGGGTGCCGTCCGGCAGGAACGGCATGTCCTCGGCCGGCAGGATCTTGCCGATGACGCCCTTGTTGCCGTGGCGCCCGGCGAGCTTGTCGCCGTCGGAGATCTTGCGCTTCTGGGCCACGTAGACGCGCACCAGCTCGTTGACGCCGGCCGGCAGCTCGTCGTCGTCCTCGCGGGAGAACACCCGGATGCCGATGACCTTGCCGGACTCGCCGTGCGGCACCTTCAGGGAGGTGTCGCGGACCTCGCGAGCCTTCTCACCGAAGATCGCGCGCAGCAGCCGCTCCTCCGGCGTCAGCTCGGTCTCACCCTTCGGGGTGACCTTGCCGACCAGGATGTCACCGTCGCGGACCTCGGCACCGATGCGCACGATGCCGCGCTCGTCCAGGTCGGCCAGCACCTCGTCGGAGACGTTCGGGATGTCCCGGGTGATCTCCTCGGCGCCCAGCTTGGTGTCGCGGGCGTCGATCTCGTGCTCCTCGATGTGGATCGAGGTGAGCACGTCCTCCTCAACCAGCCGGTTGGAGAGGATGATCGCGTCCTCGTAGTTGTGGCCTTCCCACGGCATGATCGCCACGAGCAGGTTCTTGCCCAGCGCCATCTCACCGTTCTCGGTGCAGGGACCGTCGGCGATGACCTGGCCGGCCTCCACCCGCTCCCCCGCGTCGACGATCGGCGACTGGTTGGCGCAGGTGCCGTGGTTGGACCGCTCGAACTTGCGCATCCGGTAGGTGTGCCGGGTGCCGTCGTCGGCCATCACGGTGATGTAGTCGGCGGAGACCTCCTCGATCACACCGGCCTTGTCGGCCACGACCACGTCGCCGGCGTCGATCGCCGCGCGCAGCTCCATGCCGGTACCCACCAGCGGCGCCTCGCTGCGCACCAGCGGAACCGCCTGGCGCTGCATGTTGGCGCCCATCAGGGCACGGTTGGCGTCGTCGTGCTCGAGGAACGGGATCATGGCCGTGGCCACCGACACCATCTGGCGCGGCGACACGTCCATGTAGTCCACCTCGGACGAGGGCACGTACTCGACCTCGCCCGCCTTCCGGCGGACCAGGACGCGGGACTCCTCGAACCGGCCCTTGTCGTCGATCGGCGAGTTGGCCTGCGCCACGACGTGGCGGTCCTCCTCGTCGGCGGTCAGGTAGTGGATCTCGTCGGAGACCACACCGTCGACGACCTTGCGGTACGGCGTCTCGATGAAGCCGAACGGGTTGACCCGCGCGTACACCGACAGCGAGCCGATCAGACCGATGTTCGGACCCTCCGGGGTCTCGATCGGGCACATGCGGCCGTAGTGCGACGGGTGGACGTCACGGACCTCCAGGCCGGCGCGCTCACGGGACAGACCGCCGGGGCCCAGCGCCGACAGGCGGCGCTTGTGGGTCAGCCCGGACAGCGGGTTGTTCTGGTCCATGAACTGCGACAGCTGGCTGGTGCCGAAGAACTCCTTGATCGCGGCGACGACCGGCCGGATGTTGATCAGGGTCTGCGGCGTGATGGCCTCGACGTCCTGCGTGGTCATCCGCTCCCGGACCACGCGCTCCATGCGCGACATGCCGACCCGGATCTGGTTCTGGATCAGCTCGCCCACGGTGCGCAGCCGGCGGTTGCCGAAGTGGTCGATGTCGTCGGTCTCCACCGGCACCTCGGTGCCGCCGGGGACGGTCATCGTGGCCTGGCCCTCGTGCAGGCGCACCAGGTACTCGATGGTGGCGACGACGTCTTCCTCGGTCAGCGTCGAGCTGGTGATCGGCTCGCCCGCGTGCAGGCCGAGCTTTTTGTTGACCTTGTAGCGGCCGACGCGGGCCAGGTCGTAGCGCTTCTCCTTGAAGAACAGGTTCTCCAGCAGCGTCTGCGCGGACTCCTTGGTCGGCGGCTCGCCCGGACGCAACTTGCGGTAGATGTCCAGCAGCGCCTCGTCGGTGCCGGCGGTGTTGTCCTTCTCCAGCGTCGACATCATGATCTCGGAGAAGCCGAACCGCTCGGTGATCTGCTCGTTGGTCCAGCCCAGCGCCTTGAGCAGCACGGTGACCGGCTGGCGGCGCTTGCGGTCGATACGGACGCCGACGGTGTCGCGCTTGTCGACGTCGAACTCCAGCCACGCACCGCGGCTCGGGATCACCTTGACGCTGTGCAGCAGCTTCTCGGTCGACTTGTCGATGGTCTCGTCGAAGTACACGCCCGGCGAGCGGACCAGCTGGCTGACCACCACACGCTCGGTCCCGTTGATGATGAAGGTGCCCTTTTCGGTCATCATCGGGAAGTCACCCATGAAGACCGTTTGGCTCTTGATCTCGCCGGTGTTGTTGTTGATGAACTCGGCCGTGACGAACAGCGGGGCCGCGTACGTCATGTCCTTGTCTTTGCACTCGTCGACCGGCGCCTTGACCTCGTCGAAACGCGGGTCGGAGAACGACAGCGACATCGAGCCGGAAAAGTCCTCGATCGGCGAGAGCTCGTAGAGCACCTCTTCCAGGCCACCCACCGGAGTCGCTCCCGCCGCGGTCTCGCCGCGCGCGGCGGCGGCCTCACGCCACCGCGGCGCGCCGATCAACCACTCGAAGGAGTCGATCTGCACGTCAAGCAGACCCGGAACCTCGAGCGGTTCGCGGAGCTTGGCGAAGGAAACTCGGTTGGGCGCTCCAGGCACGGAGCCGTTTGAGGAACTTCCGTTAGAGGAACTTTGTGGGCGATCCGTCTTGCTCTGGCGGAAATCTGCCAAGATGCATCCTTCCAGCACCTCGTGCGACTCACGAAGACCGGGACCACCGGCCAGCTCGCCGCGAATTGTGTCGGTTCGGCCGGCGAACGATCTGTCCGGATCTCACGCGCAACTAGAACTAAGCCGCTTGAGGGGGCTCAGGCTTAGACCACGGTGTCAGGTGGCGGGTGAGGTGGGCAGGAGGTAGCCAGCGCAACGTCCAACAATAGCGCAGGACGGCGCATTCCTCAACTTCCCACTATCAGCAGTCCAGGGACATCGGCGCTGGCTGGCGTTTCGACTTTCCGCTGGATACATGCTGCCCAACAGACTGGCCCGTTTACGGCCCGCCGTCAAGAGGGCGGGCCGTCGTGTTACGCGGAGTTATCGCGAAACACGACGGGCCGGCCGGCTAGTCGCCGAACTCGTGGGTGCGGTACTTGTGGGTCCCTTCGAGGTCGTCGAGGATGGCGGCCTGAGCGTTCTTGGGCAGGGTGTGCAGGATCTCGCGGACGCGGGCCTGGCGGCGGCCGACGGCCTTGCGCTCGGGCATGCCGGGCGTCGCGGTGATCTGCGGCGGCACTCCCTCGATCTCCTCGACACCGCCGGCGTGGTGACCGGCGTCGAGCAGGGCCTGCTCTTCGGCCATGGTGGCCTCGTCCTTTTCCTCCGACATGCCGATCGGCCCGATCCGGCGACCGTTGAGGAACTGCCGCACCACCGGCTCGTCGCTGGTCAGCAGCACCTCGCGCGGGCCGAACATGACCAGCTTGCGACGGAACAGCATGCCCATGTTGTCCGGCACGGTGCGAGCGATGTTGATGTTGTGCGTCACGATCAGCACGGTGGCGTCGATCTGGGCGTTGATGTCGAGGATCAACTGGCTCAGGTACGCGGTACGGACGGGGTCCAGACCGGAGTCGGGCTCGTCGCACAGGATGATCTGCGGGTCCATCACCAGGGCACGGGCCAGGCTGGCGCGCTTGCGCATACCGCCGGAGATCTCGCCGGGGAACTTCTTCTCGTCGCCACCGAGACCGACGAGGGTCAGCTTCTCCATGACGATGTCACGGATCTCGCCTTCCTTCTTCTTGGTGTGCTCGCGCAGCGGGAAGGCCGCGTTGTCGAACAGGTTCATCGAACCGAACAGGGCACCGTCCTGGAACATCACGCCGAACAGCGTGCGGATCTCGTAGAGCTCCTTGGCCGAGCACTGCAGGATGTCGGTGCCGTCGATGACCACCGAGCCACGCTCGGGCCGCAACAGACCGATCAAGGACTTCAAGAACACCGATTTGCCGGTACCCGACGGCCCCAGCAGAACGCTGACCTCCCCGGCGGGGATTTCCAGCGTCACGTCTTCCCAAATCCTCGAGGAGCCGAAGGACTTCGTGAGTCCATTCACCTCGATAGCGACGCCCATGGGAAATCCTTCCGTCGAAACTCGTGCCCGCCACCTGCCCTTTTGTGTGGCATGAGTCACTGTAGCGCACGCCTGCCACACGGCAGCAGGGATGCGGGCGACAGCGGGGAAAAATTGACGGTCCTGAGATCAGCCGGAAGCCCGCACGGCACAACTTATTTGACGCGCGTGTTAGCCGAACGTTAGCCAGTTGGCGCCCAGTTGCCGTGGAAGCCCATCGGCACCCGCTGCGGCAGGTGCACGGTGGCCACCCGCTCGAGCGTCTGCGCGTCCAGCAAGAGCAATTGGCCCTCGTCGCTGCCGCGGTGATAGCCGAAGCCCATCAGGACACCGTCGTCTTCTGCACGGGCGGCGGGGTTTGGCACAAAGCACATCTCGCCGAGTAAAAGGCCCGCATCGAGGGCCGCGGCCGTACTCGATCCGGTCGCATAGTCGTGCTTGTAGAGCGCGGTGGACATCTGGGACGCCCCGTTCGACAAGTAGCCGCCGTCGGTGCCGATGGTGTAGCCGAATCGGTGCCGCCCGCCCAGCAGGCCCTCGTTGATGCGCGGGAACTCCTGCGGGCGATCGTCGCGGCGTTCGCTGGACACCGCCCCGGTCGTGAGGTTGACGGTCCAGCGGTCCAGCGTCGGCCGGCTGTCGCCGGGACCGCGCAGGTCGCGGTCGAACATCCGCGAGTAGCGGACCACGTCGAGCACCAAAACCTCAGCGCCACCGCGCATCTCGGAGTAGGCGTTGAGCGGGTGGTAGAGATAGCAGGGTTCGATGTCGAACCAGCGGACGTCCTTGTTGCCGCCCTCGCGCGGCATGACTCCGATGCGCGCCCGGTAGTCAGGATTCCAGCGGTACGGCATCCGATTGATCGGTTCGCGATTGCGGTTGATCATCGTGGTCATTGGACCGGGGACCCGGACGCGTCCGATCAACGACTGCATCACGAGCCGGGCGGGCAGACCCAGCCAACGCGGCACGTTCGCCGGCATCACCTGCACGGGATCGAACGTCACCGGCAGGTCGTAGATCACCACGTATTTATCGGTCAGCGAGAAGTCGTGCATCATCGGCGACCCTGCCACCTCGATGTCGACGGTGCGGCGGGCGCGGCCGGCGGTGTCGATCACCGAGTACTGCACGGTGCGCCCGCGGGTGAACGCGTAAGACACCGCGTGCAATTCGCCGGTGCGGGGATCGCGGTGCGGATGGGCGGTATAGCCCCCGAACAGGGTGCCGTCGAAATCGCACGGCCCCTCGGTGTCCAGTTCGTCGGTAAGCCGGTAATTCGCCCCGCCCCCCTCGACGAGCGCCAGCGTTTGCCCGGCATGGCTCAGCACATTGGTGTTCGGGCCGACGGAGAGCATCCCGGCGCGCGGGTTCAGCCCTTGCGGCCCCGCCTCGGCCAGCGCCCTGCAGACGTGCGCGGTGCGCACCCAGCGGTTGCGGTACCAGCGGGCCTGCCCGTCGCGCAGTGCCACCCCGTGCACCATGCCGTCGCCGCTGAACCAGTGGTAGACGGCCGGGTCCACCTCGGCCACCGGATTGGGCCCATTGCGCAGATAGCGGCCGTCGAGGTGTTCGGGAATGCGTCCGGTGACGCGCAGATCGTGCGCGGTGACTTCCGCGCTCACCGGCGCCAGAAAGTCCTCGAGGTAGGGGTTGCCGGGTTTGGCGGTTTCTGTAGTCACCATCGCTGAGCTCCTATAACATTGTTATTGCAGCGTTATTGGCACGGTACGCCGCCGATGAGAAGATGGCAACGATGACTTCAGAGGTTCAGCGCAGCGTTCGCGACGAAATGCTGCACGCCGCGGTCGGCCTGCTCGACGAGCACGGGCCCGACGCCCTGCAGACGCGCAAGGTGGCCGGCGTCGCGGGCACCTCCACGATGGCGGTGTACACGCACTTCGGCGGGATGCGGGGGCTGATCGCGGAGGTGGCCGAGGAGGGCCTGCGGCAGTTCGACGCCGCGCTGACGGTGCCGCGGACCGCCGATCCCGTCGCCGATCTGTTCGTCACCGGCGCGGCGTACCGGCGCTACGCCATCAGGCGCCCGCACATGTACCGGCTGATGTTCGGCAGCACCAGCGCACACGGCATCAACGCGCCCACCCACAACGTGCTGACGTTGACGGTCGCCGAGATCGAGCGGAGCTACCCCAGCTTCGCGCACGTGGTGCGCGGGGTGCACCGGTGCATGCTGGCCGGCCGGATCGAAGCCGGGGGCGGTGTGGAAAACGGTGTCGACGACGCGTCCGTCGTGGCCACCGCGGCCCAGTTCTGGGCGTTGATCCACGGGTTCGTCATGCTGGAGCTGGCCGGCTATTACGGCACCGACGACTCGGCAGTCGCACCGGTGCTTGGTGCGATGACTACGAATTTACTTGTCGCCCTTGGGGATTCACCCGAGCGGGTGGCGCAGTCGCTGCAGTCGGCCCGGCACTGAACGCACGAAACCCCCGGGACGGTGATCCCGGGGGTTTGCGCTTGCGACTTACTTGACGGTGACGGTGGCGCCGGCGGCCTCGAGCTTGGTCTTGGCCTCGTCGGCGGCCTCCTTGGCCACCTTCTCCAGCAGCGGCTTGGGGGCGCCGTCGACCAGGTCCTTGGCCTCCTTGAGGCCCAGGCCGGAGACGATCTCGCGGACCACCTTGATGACGCCGATCTTCTTGTCACCGGCGGCCTCGAGGATGACGTCGAACTCCGACTGCTCCTCGGCGGCCTCGGCGGGCGCACCACCGGCGGCGCCACCACCGGCGGCGGCAACGGCGACCGGGGCGGCCGCGGTGACCTCGAAGGTCTCCTCGAACTTCTTCACGAAGTCGGAGAGCTCCAGCAGGGTCATTTCCTTGAAAGCGTCGAGCAGGTCGTCAGTAGACATCTTTGCCATGGGTATGGGTCCTTCCTTGTTTTTCCAGGTTCGGGTTGGTTGTTATTCGGCTTCGGCCGGGGTTTCCGGCGCCTCAGCGGGTGCTTCCGAAGCGGGTTCCGGGGTGGCGTCCGCGGCGGGCTCCGCGGCTGCCGCGGGTTCTGCAGCAGCGGCGGGGCCTGCCGGAGCTTCGGCGGCCTTCTTCTCCTGCAGGGCGGCCGCGAGCCGGGCGACCTGCGAAGCGGGAGCGTTGAACAGCCCCGCCGCCTTGGCGAGGTTGCCCTTCATCGCGCCGGCCAGCTTGGCCAGCAGCACCTCGCGCGACTCGAGGTCCGCGATGCGCTCGACTTCGGCGACCGTGAGCGCACGGCCGTCCATGTAGCCGCCCTTGATGACCAGCGCCTTGTGGTCCTTGGCGAAGGTCTTGATGGCCTTGGCGGCATCGACCGGTTCCCCGGTGACGAATGCGATCGCCGTCGGGCCGGCGAACAGCTCGTCGAGCCCCTCCACCCCGGCCTCCGAAGCCGCACGCTTGACCAGCGTGTTCTTGGCCACCGAGTAGGTGGCCGCCCCGTTGAGCGAGCGCCGCAGCTCGGCCAGGTTGGCGACGGTCAGACCGCGGTACTCCGTGATCAGGGTTGCGGTCGACTCCTTGAACTGCTCGGCGATGTCTGCAACGGCGGTGGCCTTGTCAGCCCTGGCCATGCCTACCTCCTGAAGTGAAAGTCAATGCGACGTGTCGTCTCGATGCCCCCGAAGAACGACGAAAGCCCCGGCGCAGAAGCGGCCGGGGCGTAAAAGTACGCCGGCGCGAGCCGGCGCTGATGCCTCGTCCTCCTGCGTGGGCCGCCGGGATGCTCCCGGACCTTCAACCGATTGCTCGGTGACCGACGGTCTTCGGTGGATCGGCTAACAGAATAGCGTGGCCCGCGCGATCAGCCAAAACGGCGGGCTCAGGTGACGGCCAGGACCAGCAGGACGAACACCGCCAGCAGCAGGATCACCCGCACCCGGTGCCGTCGATCCCAGCGGGCGGCGAGCTCGCGGGAGAGCTCACCGGTGCTCGGCCACTTCGCGATGCGGTTGTTGATCGGCACCAGCAGGGCGAGGGTCAGCAGGATCACCGCGGCCATCAGTGCCGCGGCGATGCCGCAGAGCCAGTCGCGCTGCTCGCCGCGCTCCTGGATGGCGAGCGAGGCCACCAGCAGCAGGGTGACGGCATACCAGAACGGCATCGTCGTGCCCAGCGCCCGGGCGGCTCCGCCGCGGGCCGCCCGGAAGCCGTCGTCGGGCAGCCGGGCGATGAGCGGGTTGAAGAAGACCGCGACCGCCAGCTCCACGCCGACCATCAGTCCGGTAACCACGACCGCGACCGCGTCGATGCTGTTGTTCATGGCAACGACCTTGGCGGTTATGCTGACAAATATCAAGGTACTGACAAATTAGTCAGCGAGGTGTCGTGGCCGTATCCAAGAAGGAACTCAGCGACTGCCCGATCGATGCCGCGCTGTCGGTGATCGACGGCCGCTGGAAGGGCACCATCCTGTGGCGACTGTGCGACGGCCCGATGCGCACCGCCGAACTGCGGCGCAGCATCCCCGGCATCACCGAACGCATGCTCATCCGGCACCTGCACGAACTGGTCGACGCCGGGATCATCGAGCGCCACGACGCGCGCACGGTGCCGCCGTGCGTGCACTATTCGATTTCCGAATACGGCATGACGCTGGGGCCGGTGCTGGCGAGCCTGTGCGACTGGGGCCGAAAGCACATGCAACGGGTCAGCTGAGCATCGCGAGCCGGGCCGCGCCGATCAGGCCGGCCGCACCGCCGAGCTGGCCCGGCAGGACCCGCAGCCCGGACAAGAAGTCCAGGCCGGCGTATTCGGCGAGCTTCGCCCGCAGCGGGTCGAAGAGCAGCGGCCCGGATCTGGCGACACCTCCCCCGATCACCACGAGATCCAGATCGCACACCGCGCCGACCGACGCGATCATCGCGGCGAGCGCGTTGGCGCCCCGGTGAAATGCCTGCTCGGCCAACGGGTCTCCGGCCGCCGCCGCGGCCGCCAGGTCGCTCGCGCCGGCCTCGGGCGGCGCGGCCCAGCCGCTCTCCCGCGCCCGGCGCACCATCCACGGCCCGGATGCGACGGTCTCCACGCAGCCGTGACCGCCGCAGGTGCAGGGCCGACCGTCCAGTTCGACCACCACGTGCCCGACGTGACCGGCGTTGCCGGTGCGCCCCGAGTAGGGCACGCCGTCGAGCACCAGTCCACCGCCCACCCCGGTGGAGACCACCATGCCCAGCAGGAACCGGGCGTCCGGGGCCGCGTTCTTTCCCGCCCCGATCCACTGCTCCCCCAGGGCCATACAGACGCCGTCACCGGCCAGCACCACCGGCAGTCCCGGCACCGCCGCGGCGACCTTGTCGCGCAACGGGAACCGGTCCCAGCTGTGGATGTTGATCGGGCTGACGGATCCGCTGGGCAGATCGATGGGTCCGGCCGAGGCGATCCCGACGGCGCCGACCGGAGCGTCCGCCGCCTGCAGCGCGTCGGCGATCATCGCTTCGACGACGGCCCACACGTCGCCGGCGGCGGGGGTGACGGGGGTAGGCCGGATGGCGGTGTACACCAGTTTTCCGCCCGGATCCGCCAGCGCGGCGGCGATTTTGGTGCCGCCGATGTCCAGGCAGAGGGTGAGCATGGGCTCAGTGCCGGTGGGTGTTGTCGTGTTGGCGGGGGTCGCCGGGATGCTCGTAGCCGGGCGCCAGCTTCACCAGCGCGGCGCGGCGCGCGTCCAGCCACAACCGGAAGGCGCGCCGCCGTGCGGCGCCGCGCAGGTGCTCCTCGATCGCCGATCGCACCTCATCCAGCGGTGGAGCCGCCGATGCCGTTGTGCACCAGCCATCTTCGACCTGTTGCGTCGCGGCGAAGCGCAGCGGGTTGCGGGCGTGATAGGCGGCCACATCGGAGTCGGTCACCCGCACCTCGGCGGTGACGTCGGCGAACAGCGCCCGGGCGCGCGGATCGGCCAGCACGGCGGCGGCGACGCTGCCGATCTCGAGCCGGGCGGTGACGTCGGGCAGCAGTTCGGCCTCGGACGGCGCGCCGCGCGCGCTCAGGCCGCGCGCCTCGGCCTCCGCGGCGACCACCCGCTCGGTGACGATGAGCTGGGTCAGCCACCGCCGCAGCTGGCGGCCCTCGCTGGTGCCGCTGACGGGCAGGGCGGCCGCTCCCCGGCCGGCGCGCAGCCGCGCCTCGGCGGCGTCCAGGACGCCGGGCGAAACGGGCACGCCGGCAACGGTCGCTATCGGATGGATGCTCATGTCACCGTCACCTTCACCGCCGGCGAGTAGAGGAGTCGGCCGGCGCAGCCGATTCGCACCAGCGCCCACCACTGGCCGGGTTCCAGCCAGGCCGGCGGGGTCAGCTGGAAGCCTAGGTCGACCGTGCCGCGGGCGGGTAGCACCGCGCCGAGGGCGCCCGGACCCATCCATTCCCAGGTGCCCCAGGGGCTGATCAGGTGCGCCTCCAGCGCCAACTCGGCGCCGGCATGGCTGCCGACCGTGATGGTCACGGCGCCTACCTCGCCGGGTGCGAGCGTGACCTCGGTGGGTCCGTCGACGAGGTAGACCAGCTCGCCCGCTGCCCCGCCCACGGTCACCACGCAGACGTCCTCGACGGGCTGGCGCCAGGACACCGGGACCTCGTCGCCGGTGACGCGGAGTTCGGCGCGGACCGGGTAGCAGCCGGGTTCGGCGCCATCCGGGACCGACACCAGTACGTCTTTGTATAAGAAGTCGCCGCCGCCGAGGGTGACGGGCAACTCGGCGGGCCTGGCCTTCCAGCCGTCCGGACACCGGAGGGTGACGGCGCCGCGCAGCGCGGCGTCGGTGCTGTCGCAGGCCGCGGTGAGGCGCAGCGTCACCGCGCCGCCGGCCTCCGCGCTCGCCTGCTGCGGGTGCAGGTGGGCGACCGCCGGTAGTCCGCCGAGCGGCGCGGGGCCGCGATTGTGCAGCCAATACCGGGCGTACAGCGGCTGCGCGGCCTCGGCGTGCGGGGCCAGAACGGCACCGCCGGCCGCGGCCCGCGACGCGTCCACCCGGGCCAGCACAGTCGACACCTGATAGCCGTGCAGCTCGACCGCGGACACGGCTTCGGGGTGGGTTTCCAGCAGATCGGCGCGACGCAGGTCGCGCAGCGTCGCGACGTCGGAGTCGAGGACGACGGGGGTGCCGGCGCCGGTGGTCTCCACCAGGCGCAAGGCCACCGCGGTCGGGTCCACCGGCGCCGCGCGGCCCTCGGTGAGTGGGTTGCCTGCGGCCTTGAGGGCGCCCAGCTGTACCGATTCGGGCTCGACGCGCAGCAGCGATCCGGCCGGCGGCAGCGCGTCCCGTCGCCGGCCCGGTGTGACGGCGAGCAGCGGCTGAGAGAACTGCGCGCTGCGGGTGGGGATCCCGGCCCGCCGCCAGTCGCCCGCCCCGCTGACCAACGCGTAGTCGAAGGCGTGGGTCCAGTGCTGCAGTTGGAAGTTGGAGCCGTCCGGCGCGGTGCGGCGTGGGTCGTCGATCCAGATGCCCGACGGCCAGCCGGTGCACGACCGCATCAGCGCGGTGTGCAGGGTGCCCTCGGTGTCGACGGCGAAGCTGGGCACCCCGCGGTTGAGCAGGGCGACGGTGTGGTCTTCGAAAGCGTCCGTTCCTGAGGGTGATTGCTGCGTCACGGCGACCTCGGCGTCGCCGAGGTCGCAGGCCACCGCGGCGATCGCCGCCCGCAGGTCGTCGTCGTCGCGGCCGTCGATGATCAGCACCGGCAGCGCCCGCGGCGCACGCAGGTCGGCGTCGGGCACCCACACCGCGTCCAGCGACGTCTCGGCCGGCACCCACACCAGGGCCCGGCCGGTCGCCGCCAACTGGCGCTCCAGCTCGTCGGCGTACGCGGGAGCGTCGGCCAGCACGGCCGCGGCGAAGGAGCTGCGGGTGGGGCCGCCGAGCGCGATGCGCACGTCGGGCAGGTTCGAATCGACCTCGAGGTGGCCGTAGCGCGGCTTGCCGGCGGCGCTGCAGGTGGCCGTGACGCCGGCGCGCACCAGCGCGACCATCAGCTCCCGGGCCAGCGGCCCGGCCATCGCCTCGGTCGGCGACACCACCTCGGCGACCGACACGGCCCGCACGCCGGTGCCCGACACCCGGATCCGGGCCGCCGAGGAAAGGCCGAACCAGCCGTACGCCGGGTTGTCCAAGGTCCACAGGTGCCGGCCGGTGTCCACCGAGCGGGAGCCGCCGGGGCCGTCATGGAGCAGCGCGAAACCGCGGCCGACGACGGCGTCGCCCACCTCGCTGACCGGCATGGCGCCCGGCACCGGGCACGGCCAGCGCAGCCGCACCAGCTGATCGGCGCCGCTGAACTCGTCGACGGTGGTGCGGCAGTCCACGCGCGCGACGCCGCGCCACAGGGTCAGGGTCTGGGTGTAGCGCAGCAGCGTGCCGATCCGGCCGTGCACCACCAGGCGCTCACCGAGCGGCCCGTGGAAGGCCTGCACCCGCGCGGGCTCTTCGGACGAGCACACCACCGGCCCCTTGGGCAGCAGGTGCCACGGGCCCTCACCCTGGTTCGGGTGCGCCGGGTACTCCTCGTAAACCGCGAGCTCGTTGCCCAACCGGCCGGCGGCAATCAGCTCGCGGCCGTCCTGCAGCAGCGAGGCGACCCCGCCGCCACGCGCCGGGTCGACCCGGACGCGGTAGTGCTCGTTGGCGATCACCGATCCCGCCACCGGTTCCCAGCCGGCCGCCTCGCCCCGGCCGGGCCCGGGCTCCAGCCGGTACGCCCGCCACCCCAACGACGGCACCTCGCGCGCCAGCCAGCTGACCGACCGGCCGTCGTGCTCGACGTGCGCCGCCAGCTCGGCACCGTCGGCGTCGAGCACCCGCACCCGGGCGCCCAGCGGCCTGTCGAGGCGCGCGGTGACGATGTCGCTGCGCCGGCAGGTCAGCGGATTCCACACGATCACGTCGCCCTCGCCGGAACCGACCTCGCCGGACAGCAACGCCAGCGCGTTGTCGCGCGCCGCGCGGCCCAGCTCCCAGGCGTCGCGCCATCCGGTCAGCAGGTCGAGGTACACCTGGTCGGATTCCGAGCCGGTGATGGCGTCGTGGTGCGCGCCGTAGACCAGCTGCACCCACGCCTTGGCCAGGGCGGCCTGCGGGTATTCGGCGCCGGTCAGCACCCCGGCGAACACCGCGAAACGCTCGGCCTGCAGCACGGCGTTCTCGGCGGCCCGGTTGGCCT
Organism: Mycobacterium colombiense; assembly: GCF_001672755.1. GTDB lineage: Bacteria > Actinomycetota > Actinomycetes > Mycobacteriales > Mycobacteriaceae > Mycobacterium > Mycobacterium colombiense_C. Next base: position 72,663 of record NZ_LZKI01000132.1, read on the forward strand.
GCTTGGTGTCGATGTAGGACACGTCCTTGCCGGTGTAGATCGGGTTCATGTCCCGGGTCTGCGGTGACGGCACGCGGTCGCGCCGCGCCAGTTCGGCGCGCACCGCCGCGAAGAACTCGCACGGCAGCGCGCACACGAAGCGCGGCCAGGTGTAGCGGGCGGCCCAGTCGCGGTGGATGTCGGTGACCCACTTGTTCGGCGGGGTGTAGTCGGTGCCGACGGGCAGCAACACGTTACGGGTCAGTGCGACCTTCTTGAGCTGCTCGAACAGCTCATATGTGGCGTCCTCGGCCTCGCCCAGCGACGCCGCGGAGTCCATCCACCAGCCCGCCGAATAGTGCGCGGGCATGTAGTGGGTGAGCAGGCCGCGGCCCGACGGCGAGATCCACTCGAACTCGCTGGCGAACTGCATGCGCTCGACGTCGCCGCCCAGCGCCGGGCCCCACTGGTGGTGCGGTCCCCTGGCCCACGAACTCGACGTCAGGCCGGCGTCGGCGGCCATCCCCGGGAACTGCGGATCGTGGCCGAACACGTCCAGCTGCCACGCGGTGGCCGGGTTGGCCCCCATGATGTGACGCTGGAAACCCATGCCGTGCACCAGGTTTCGAATCGTCGTTTCCGGGCTGGTGAGGTTGGTGTTGGGCTCGTTGTAGGTGCCGCCCATCACCTCGACGCGGCCCTGGCCGATGAACCGGCGCAGGTCGGCCCGGTCCTCGGGGCGGGTGTCCCAGTACGGCTTTAGGTAGTCGACCTCGGCCAGCACGAACTTGTAGTCGGGGTCGCGGCGCGCCATCTCCAGGTGCGCGTGCACCAGGTCGAAGCCGTTGCGCTGGCGGGCCCGGCCCGGCGGGTCCTCGGTCCACTCGCTGGTATAGGCGCCCTGGGTGTTCCACCACACCGGGTCGTAGTGGAAATGGCTGACCATGAACATGGTCCAGCCGGGCTCGGCCACGGTGAACTCGAACGGCAGCCGCTGACCGCCGGAAAGCGCCCGCGCGGGCCGGCGCTGGCCGACGACGGCCTCGTCGACGCTCACCGCCACCTCAACGAACTCGTCCCCGGGCTCGGCCACCGCCCGCCCGCGCAGGCCGCGGCCGTCGATGCGGATCGGCGTGGGTTCGGCGCACTCGGACACGGTGACGCGGACCAGTTGCAGCGGCGCGTCCGGGGGCCCGACGAAGAGCTCGGTCGGCTCGGCCTTGGTTATTCGCATGCCGAAACCACCTGCATTACCGCACCTTACGGCGCGCGCGACCTAGGATCGACCAATGCCCGCCCTCGCCCCACCGGTCGCCGACGAACGCAGCGCCCTGCGCGAATTCCTGGCGTTTCACCAGAGCGCGTATTTCGCGGTCAGCCTCGGCCTCACCGACGATCAGGCCCGGTCCGCGCCCTCGGTCAGCGCGCTGTCGATCGGCGGGCTGGTCAAGCACGCGACCGGAATGCAGCACAGCTGGATGGCGCGCGTCGCCGCCGCACCGGACGCGCCGGCGAAAGACCCGCGACCCTTCGAACAGATCGCCGCGGAGTTCGCCGACCAGCATGTGATGCGGCCCGACGAGACGCTGGCCGGGTTGCTGGGGGCGTTCGAGGCGCAGAACGCGACCTCGCTGCGGCTGGTGGAGACCGCCGACCTGGACGCCGCCGTGCCCGTTCCGCACGACATCCCGTGGTTTCCGAAGAACCAGCAGGCCTGGTCGGTGCGCTGGGTGATCCTGCACGTGATCAACGAGCTGGCCCGGCATGCCGGGCACGCCGACATCATCCGGGAGACGATCGACGGCGCCACCATGTACGAGTTGATCGCCGCGCGGGAGGACTGGGCGATCGAGGGCTGGGTGCAGCCGTGGAAAAGCGGGGACAGCGGCGGGCGGCCGAGTTAGAGGATTGGGACTCATCCGTGCCGATTTGGCACACTGCACAGATGAGCTCCGCCAAACATCGAGAGGGCGCCAAGCTCGACCGGGTGCCGTTGCCGGTCGAAGCGGCCCGGGTTGCCGTAACAGGTTGGCAGGTCACCCGCACCGCGGCTCGCATCGTCACCAAGCTGCCGGGCAGGGGTCCGTGGCAGCAGAAGGTGATCAAGCAGCTCCCCCAGACCTTCGCCGACCTGGGACCGACGTACGTCAAGTTCGGCCAGATCATCGCGTCCAGTCCCGGTGCGTTCGGTGAATCGCTGTCCCGGGAGTTCCGCGGCCTGCTCGACCGGGTGCCGCCCGCCGACGCCGACGAGGTGCACAAACTCTTCGTCGAAGACCTCGGCGGTGACCCGTCGGAGCTGTTCGCCAAATGGGACGAGACACCGTTCGCGTCGGCGTCCATCGCGCAGGTGCACTACGCCACCCTGCACAGCGGCGAGGAGGTCGTCGTCAAGATCCAGCGCCCGGGCATCCGGCGCCGGGTCGCGGCCGACCTGCAGATCCTGAAGCGTTTCGCCCAGGCCGTCGAACTGGCCAAGCTGGGCCGCCGGCTCTCGGCGCAGGACGTGGTCGCCGACTTCTCCGACAACCTGGCCGAGGAGCTGAACTTCCGGCTGGAGGCGCAGTCGATGGAGGCGTGGGTGTCGCACCTGCACGCCTCCCCGCTGGGCAAGAACATCCGGGTGCCGCAGGTGTACTGGGACTTCACCAGCGACCGCGTGCTGACCATGGAACGGGTGCACGGCATCCGCATCGACGACGTCGCCGCCATCCGCAAGGCCGGCTTCGACGGCACCGAACTGGTCAAGGCGCTGCTGTTCTCGCTGTTCGAGGGCGGGCTGCGGCACGGGCTGTTCCACGGCGACCTGCACGCCGGCAACCTCTACGTCGACGACCAGGGCCGCATCGTCTTCTTCGACTTCGGGATCATGGGCCGCATCGACCCGCGCACCCGCTGGCTGCTGCGCGAGCTGGTGTACGCGCTGCTGGTCAAGAAGGACCACGCGGCGGCGGGCAAGATCGTCGTGCTGATGGGCGCCGTCGGCACCATGAAGCCGGAGGCCGAGGCCGCCAAGGACCTGGAGAAGTTCGCGACCCCGCTGACCATGTCGACGCTGGGCGACATGTCCTACGCCGACATCGGCCGCCAGCTGTCGACGCTGGCCGACGCCTACGACGTCAAGCTCCCCCGCGAGCTGGTGCTGATCGGCAAGCAATTCCTCTACGTCGAGCGGTACATGAAGCTGCTGGCGCCCAAGTGGCAGATGATGTCGGATCCGCAACTGACGGGCTATTTCGCGAACTTCATGGTCGAAGTCAGTCGCGAGCACTCCTCCGACGTCGAGGTTTAGGAGCTTCTCTGGTGCAGGTCCGCAAGGGGCATGCCATTTCCGGCGATCTGAAGCTGTACTACGAGGACATGGGCGACATCGACGACCCGCCCGTCCTGCTGATCATGGGGCTGGGAGCCCAGCTGCTGCTGTGGCGGGTCGCGTTCTGCGAAAAGCTGGTCGGCCACGGTCTGCGCGTCATCCGCTACGACAACCGCGACGTCGGCCTGTCCAGCAAGACGCAGCACCGCAGCTCGGGGCAGCCACTGGTGATCAGGCTGCTGCGGTCCTGGCTGGGTCTGCCCAGCCACTCGGCGTACCGGCTCGAAGACATGGCCGACGACGCCGCCGCCGTGCTGGATCATCTGGGCATCGAGGACGCGCACATCGTGGGCGCGTCGATGGGCGGCATGATCGCGCAGATCTTCGCCGCGCGATTCCGCAAGCGGACCAGGACTCTGGCGGTCATCTTCTCCAGCAACAATTCGGCACTGCTGCCGCCGCCGGCCCCGCGCGCGCTGCTGGCACTTCTCAAGGGCCCGGCGCCGGACTCGCCGCGCGAGGTGATCATCGACAACGCGGTGCGCGTCGGCAACATCATCGGCAGCCCGCGCTATCGGGTGCCCGAGGAGCAGGCCCGCGCCGAGGCCGCCGAGGGCTACGACCGCAACTACTACCCCCAGGGCGTCGCGCGGCATTTCGGCGCCGTGCTGGGCAGCGGCAGCCTGCGCCGCTACAACCGTGAGACCACCGCACCGACCGTGGTGATCCACGGCCGCGCCGACAAGCTGATGCGCCCGTTCGGGGGGCGCGCCGTCGCGCGGGCCATCGACGGAGCCCGATTGGTGACATTCGACGGAATGGGTCATGATCTTCCACAGCAGTTGTGGGATCAGGTGATCGGCGTGCTGACGAAAAACTTCAGCAGGGCCAGCTAGCCAAAAACACTCGGTAGAAACGCATCCCCGTGATTTTCCGTCCATGTCGCAGGGCTGTACGGTTGGCAGAGAAGGGTGGGTGTCTCAATTGGCCAAGCTGAAGCCATATTACGAAGAGTCGCAGGCGACCTACGACATTTCGGACGACTTCTTCGCGCTGTTCCTCGATCCGAACATGGTGTACACCTGCGCCTACTACAAGAACGACGACATGAGTCTGGAAGAGGCCCAGCTGGCCAAGATCGATCTGGCGCTGGACAAGATGCAACTCGAGCCGGGAATGACGGTGCTGGACGTCGGCTGCGGCTGGGGCGGCGCCGTAGTCCGCGCGGCCGAAAAATACGACGTGGACGTCATCGGGATCACGCTGAGCCGCAACCACTACGCGCGCACCAAGGCGAGGCTGGATGCGATCCCGACGAAGCGGCGCACCGAGGCTCGGTTGCAGGGCTGGGAAGAGTTCGACGAGCAGGTCGATCGGATCATCAGCTTCGAGGCGTTCGACGCATTCAAAAAAGAACGCTGGCCCGCGTTCTGGGATTGGGCCTACAAGACCCTTCCCGAAGGCAGTCGAATGTTGATGCACAGCATTTTCACGCATCCGCAGAACTACTGGCACGAGCACGGCATCACGATCACGATGTCGGATCTGCGATTTTTGCGCTTCCTCGGCAAGGAAATCTTCCCCGGCGGGAACATGTGCGGCGAACCCGATATCGTCGACAATTCCCGGGCCAGCGGATTCTCGCTCGAGCACACGCAATATCTGCAGCCGCATTATGCGCGGACGCTGGACTCCTGGGCGGCCAATCTCGCGGCCAATCGTGAACGCGCCATCGCCATCCAGTCCGAAGAGGTCTACGACCGCTTCATGCGCTATCTGACCGGCTGCGCGGAGCTCTTCCGCAAGGGCATCTCCAACGTCGCGCAGTACACGCTCACCAAGTAGCGCCCGGGCTGGGTGGACGCGAACCAGTCCACCCTGCAAAAGTAGACTCCGTATCCGCGGTCGGGCCCGCGACGCGCACCCGTACCCTTTTCGAAAATACGCCTCGACGTTGGGTATCGTTGCTGGTCAAACGCGACCCCTCCGATGCGTGCGCGGGTTGTAGGAAGTGAACCTCATCGGAGGAGAACAGGACGAACATGGCTGAGCAACCGACTAGCCCGACGAAGACGCGGACGCGTTCGGAGGACATCCAGGCGCATTACGACGTTTCCGACGACTTCTTCGGCCTGTTCCAGGACCCCTCGCGGATCTACAGCTGCGCCTACTTCGAGCGCGACGACATGAGCCTGGAAGAGGCCCAGTACGCCAAGATCGACCTCAACCTGGACAAGCTGGACCTCAAGCCGGGCATGACCCTGCTCGACATCGGCTGCGGGTGGGGCACCACGATGAAGCGCGCCGTCGAGCGGTTCGACGTCAACGTCATCGGCCTGACGCTGTCCAAGAACCAGCACGCCCGCGCCCAGGCGCTGCTCGATTCCACGGACACCGGCCGCTCCCGCCAGGTCCGCCTGCAGAACTGGGAGGACTTCAACGAGCCCGTCGACCGCATCGTGTCGATCGAGGCCTTCGAGCACTTCGGTCACGAGAACTATGACGATTTCTTCAAGCGGACCTTCGACATCATGCCCGACGACGGCCGGATGACCGTTCAGAGCAGCGTCAGCTACCACCCGTACGACCTGGCCGCCCGCGGCAAGAAGCTGAGCTTCGAGACGGCGCGGTTCATCAAGTTCATCGTCACCGAGATCTTCCCGGGCGGCCGGCTGCCGTCCACCCAGATGATGGTCGATCACGGCGAGAAGGCGGGATTTATTGTGCCCGAGCCGCTTTCGCTGCGGCCGCACTACATCAAGACGCTGCACATCTGGGGCGACACACTCGAGTCGAACCGGGAGAAGGCCATCGAGGTCACCTCCGAAGAGGTCTACAACCGCTACATCAAGTACCTGCGCGGCTGCGAGCACTACTTCGGCGACGAGATGCTCGACGTCAGCTTGGTGACCTACCTCAAGCCGGGCGCCTCGAACTAGTCGGCCTTATTTTCGCGCCGCCCGTCGGATTGGCGCTGCGCGGTTCGTCGAGTAGGTAGAGAGTGGAGCACACGGCTTCGCTCACTACCGGAGGTGACGAACATGCAGTACTTCGCCTTGTTGATCAGCAAGGAACAGGACCGTACGCCCGACGATGCCGCCACCGCGATGGCGGCCTGGGAGAACTTCCACGCCAAGGCCGCATCGGCGATCAAGGCCGGTGACGCGCTGGCCCCCGCGGCGGCCGCGGCGGTGATCAACGGCGGCCCGGACGCGCCGACCGTCACCGACGGCCCCTTCGCCGAGACCGCCGAGGTGGCGTGCGGCTACTACGTCTTCGAAGCGGACAACCTGGACGAGGCCCTCGCACTGGCGCGTGACGTCCCGATCGCCGCGTTCGGGGCGGTGGAGCTGTGGCCGGTGGTCCAGTCGATCGAGCCGGCGCGCAACCTGACCGGCAACGACTGGCTCGCGCTCCTGCTGGAACCCCCCGCCACCGCGCACACGCCGGGCACCCCCGAGTGGGAGGCGGTCGCCGCCAAGCACGCGGATCTGCACGCCGCCGCCGGTGATCACGTGCTGGGCGGTGCCGCGTTGCACGACCGTTCCACGGCGACGACCGTGCGGGTGCGCGATGGCGAGGTCCTCATCACGGACGGGCCCTATGTCGAGGGCGCCGAGATCGCGACCGGGATCTACCTGCTGGGCGCCACCGACCGCGACGAGGCGATCAAGATCGCGTCGATGATCCCCGCCTCGACCGTGCAGGTGCGCCAACTGGCGGGCATCTCCAGCCTGTAGCGAATGGCCGACCTGGACGGCGTCTTCCGCCGGGAATGGGCCCCCGCCGTGGCCGCGCTCGCGCGGTGGTCGGGTGACCTCACCGTCGCCGAGGACGCCGTCCAGGAGGCCTGCGCCGAAGCGCTGCGCACCTGGCCGCGCGACGGCGTGCCCGAAAGCCCGGGCGGCTGGCTGGTGACCGTCGGCCGCAACCGCGCCCGGGACCGGCTACGCCGCGAATCGGTGCGCCCCGGAAAGGAATTGGCGGCTTGGAGAAGCAACGTGGACGACATCAGGGCGCGCACCGATCGCACCGATCCGCATCCGGTACGCGACGACGAGTTGCGGATGATGTTCACCTGCGCCCACCCGGCTCTGGACCGGCAATCCCAGTTGGCCCTGACGCTGCGGTTGGTGTCCGGTCTGACCGTCGGCGAGATCGCTCGGGCGCTCCTGCAGACCGAGGCGGCCGTCGGTCAGCGAATCACGCGCGCCAAGAACAAGATTCGGCACGCCAACATCCCGCTGCGGGTGCCGCCGGCCGAGTTGCTGCCCGAGCGCACGCCGCACGTGTTCGGTTGCGTGTATTCGGTCTTCACCGAGGGCTACTGGTCGACAGCCGGTCCGTCGGCCATCCGCGACGACCTGTGCGACGAAGGGATCCGGCTGGGCGCCGAGCTGTGCGCGCTGCTGCCCGACGAGCCCGAGGCGCACGCGCTGTCCGCCCTGATGCTGCTGCACGATTCGCGGCGCGCGACCCGGGTGGACGACACGGGAATGCTGGTGCCGCTGGAGGACCAGGACCGGCGCCGATGGGACCGGGGGCGCATTTCACGCGGGCTCGAGCGGTTGCGTCGCGCCCAGGGCTCGACGGGCGCCTACCTGCCCCAGGCCGTGATCGCCGCGCTGCATGCCACGGCACCGTCCTGGGAGCGGACCGACTGGGTGACCATCTGCGCCGCCTACGACCGGCTGTTCGGATTGACCGGCTCGCCGGTGGTGGCCGCCAACCGGGCGCTGGCGATCGGGTTTCGCGACGGGCCCGACGCCGGCCTGGCCGCCCTGGAGAAGGTGGCCCACGATCCGCGGCTGACCCGGTCCAACCTCGTCGCGACCGTGCGCGCCGACCTGCTGCGGCGCGCGGGCAGACCCGCCGATGCGCTGCCCTGGTATCGAGAGGCGTTCCAGGCCAATGGATCCGACCCCGGCCGCGCGTTTCTGCGGCGGCGCATCGTCGAGTGCGGGGGTTAGGACTCGGAGAAGTTGCGGGTGACGGCCGGGTCGACCGGGATGCCCGGTCCGGTGGTCGTCGAGACCACGATCTTGCGCAGGTAGCGACCCTTGGAGGCGGACGGCTTGAGCCGCAGCACCTCGTCCAGCGCGGCGCCGTAGTTCTCGGCCAGGGCCTTCTCGTCGAACGAGGCCTTGCCGATGACGAAGTGCAGGTTGGCCTGCTTGTCCACCCGGAAGTTGATCTTGCCGCCCTTGATGTCGGCCACGGCCTTGGCGACGTCGGGGGTCACGGTGCCGGTCTTGGGGTTCGGCATCAGGCCGCGGGGACCGAGCACGCGGGCGATGCGACCGACCTTGGCCATCTGGTCCGGGGTCGCGATCGCGGCGTCGAATTCCAGCCAGCCGCCCTGGATCTTCTCGATCAGGTCGTCGCTACCGACGATGTCGGCGCCGGCGGCCTGGGCCTGCTCGGCCTTGTCGCCGACCGCGAACACCGCGACGCGGGCGGTCTTGCCGGTGCCGTGCGGAAGGTTGACCGTGCCGCGGACCATCTGGTCGGCCTTGCGCGGGTCGACGCCGAGCCGGATCGCCACCTCGACGGTGGAGTCCTGCTTGCTCGACGACGTCTCCTTGGCGAGCTTGGCCGCCTCCAGCGGGGAGTAGAGGTTGTCGCGGTCCACCTTCTCGGCGGCGGCGCGGTATGCCTTGCTGTTCTTGCTCATTGATTAATCCAATCTGGTGTTGGGTCGTGGTTAACTCGGGCCGAAGCCAGCCCTCCCACGGTCTTTGGCGGTTATTACTCGACGGTGATACCCATCGACCGGGCGGTGCCGGCGATGATCTTGGCGGCTGCGTCGATGTCGTTGGCGTTCAGGTCGGCCTTCTTGGTCTCGGCGATCTCCTTGACCTGGTCCCAGCTGACCTTGGCGACCTTGGTCTTGTGCGGCTCGGCCGATCCCTTGCCCACGCCGGCGGCCTTGAGCAGCAGCTTGGCGGCGGGCGGGGTCTTGAGCGCGAAGGTGAAGCTGCGGTCCTCGTAGACCGTGATCTCCACCGGGATGACCTGGCCGCGCTGGTTCTCCGTGGCAGCGTTGTATGCCTTGCAGAACTCCATGATGTTGACACCATGCTGACCGAGCGCGGGCCCGACCGGCGGCGCCGGGTTGGCCTGCCCCGCCTGGATCTGAAGCTTGATCAGCCCGACGACTTTCTTCTTCGGGGCCATGAGATTGTGCTGTTCCTTCCTGGTTTACGCCGGGCGTATGCGCCGGTTTAGAGCTTGGAGACTTGGCTGAAGGTCAATTCGACCGGGGTTTCGCGGCCGAAGATCGACACCAGCACCTTGAGCTTCTGCTGTTCGCCGTTGACCTCGCTGATGGTGGCCGGCAGCGTCGCGAACGGGCCGTCCATGACCGTCACCGATTCGCCGACCTCGTAGTCGACCTCGATGGCCGGGCGTTCCAGCCCGCCGACCTCGGCGGCGGCGGCCGTGGTGGCCGCACCCTTGGCGGCCTTCTTCGTCGCGCCGCGCGGCAGCAGGAACTTCACCACGTCGTCGAGCGTCAGCGCCGACGGACGTGAGGTCGCCCCGACGAACCCGGTGACGCCCGGGGTGTTGCGCACCGCGGCCCACGAGTCGTCGGTCAGGTCCATGCGCACCAGGATGTAGCCGGGCAGCACCTTGCGATTGACCTGCTTGCGCTGACCGTTCTTGATCTCGGTGACCTCTTCGGTGGGCACCTCCACCTGGAAGATGTAGTCACCGACGTCGAGGTTCTGCACACGGGTTTCGAGGTTGGCTTTGACCTTGTTCTCGTATCCCGCGTAGGAGTGGATGACATACCAGTCGCCGGGCTTGCTGCGCAGCTCCGCCTTGAGCGTGGCGGCCGGGTCGGCCTCTTCGGCCGACTCGTCGGGCGCCTCGGCGGCCTCGGTCGTCTCGTCGGCGGCCTCGTCCGCAGTCGCCTCGGTGACCTCAGTGGCCGCAGAGGTGTCCGTGGCCTGCGCCTGCGCGGCTTCGTCCACGTCGACCGCTTCACCCGCGGACGGGTCACCGTCGAAGGTAGTCACGGTTTGAGTCCTCTCTGTCACTCGCTCAGCCGAACACCAAGAGCACCAGCTTGGTCAGGCCGAAATCCGCCAGGCCGACCAGCGCCACCATGAAGGCCAGGAAAGCCAGCACAACGGAGGTGTAAGTGAGCATCTGCTTGCGGTTGGGCCAGATGACCTTCCGCATCTCTGCAACGACCTGCTTGAGGTAGTTGTAGACGAACACGAAGGGGTTGGCCCGATGGTCGCCGACCCTGGTCTTTGCGGCCTTCTTGGCTTTGGCGCCCTTCTTGGTCTTCTCCGGCGCCGCGGCCTCGACGTCGTCCGCCGACTCGGCGTCTTCGCCGGCCTCGGCGGCCCGCTGCCGGGAACGCTTGCCCGTGGGGCGCTGTGGCCGCGTCACCACCGCCGTCCGACCGCCGCTCGCGCGGCCGTCCTCTTTGTCAGTGCCGTCGCTTGCGGCGTCGTTGGCAACGTCGCCTTCGTCGCTCACCGCATGCTCCTTTGTTTGCTCGTACTTCGCGAACCGTCCCGCCTGTGGTGGGAACTTTCTTCCAGTGTCCACCATGCCAGGACGTTCGCCATTAGCAGGGGCGACAGGACTTGAACCTGCAACCTGCGGTTTTGGAGACCGCTGCTCTGCCAGTTGAGCTACGCCCCTTCGCGGTTGGCAGGCCAACCTGCGCTTACCTACCGGGGCCTACATGACACGCGCGCCTTCCGATTGCTCGACTCACGGAAAGCGCGCTAATGCTGGGAAAACCCCGAGGACCGAGTGTACATCGACGCGCGAGTCAGATACTAATTACGCCGTTCTGACGACCTGGCCGGACTCCGGGTCCCAGCGCAGGTTCGCGGAGTTGTCGGCGTACTGACTCATCAGCGTGGTGTAGGCCTCCAGGACCACCTCACCTCGATCGTTGGTGCAGATGTTCTTGGTGACCACGATGTCGGCACCGAAACGCTCGTCCACCGATTGGATCTCCATCCGCGCCCACAGCTTGTCGCCGGCCTTGATCGGCTTGGAGAACACGAACCGCTGGTCGACCTGGACGATCACCAGCGTCTCCATGCCGATGTCGACGTGCCGGAAGAAGTCCAGCTGGACCAGCTTGGCGAAAATCGTCCCGAAGGTCAGCGGCGCGACGATCGCGTCATGACCGAGGTCGGCGGCAGCGTCTTCCTCGAAGTGGGCCGGGTGCCGGTTCTTGATGGACAGTGCGAACTGGCGCAGTTGTTCCCGCCCTACAACAAAGTAGTCCGGGTAGCGCCAGATCATCCCCCTGATGTCTGTTTTGAGCGCCATCGGCTATGCGAGTATTGCGGACGCGATGGCCCTGCCGAAGATCTTCTTGCCGCCGGTGGTGGCCGTGAGCGCGATGGTCACGGACTTGGTCTCGGGATCGGCGGACTTGACCCGGCCGTTGAAGACCAGTTCGGCGCCCTTCCCGTCGTTGGGCACCGGCACCACGGCGGTGAACCGCACGTTGTACTCGGTCACGGCACCCGGGTCACCGATCCACGCGGTGACGTAGCCGCCGCCGATGCCCATGGTCAGCATGCCGTGCGCGATCGCGGTGTCCAGACCGACGACCTTGGCCATCTCGTCGTCCCAGTGGATCGGATTCAAGTCGCCAGAGACGCCCGCGTAATTCACCAGATCCTGTCGGGTCAGCGGGTAGGTCTTCTCCGGAAGCAGGTCACCCACCTTCACGGAGCTGAACTCACGCAGTGGCATCAGTAAATCCCTCTTCTCCATCCTCGCCGGCACGGCCCGCCAGGGTCGTGTAGGTCTCTTGCACGACGTCACCGGCTTCGTTGGTGATGACATTCTTGGTGACGATGATCTGGGTGCCGTGCGACACCCGCACCGAGTCCACGTAAACGTCGCAGTAGAGCTTGTCCCCGGCGACGAGCGGGGCGAAGTACTTCAGCACCTGGTCGACCTGAACGATCTGGGCGTCGTGGACGGCGATGTTGGCGTACTTGAAGAAGGCAGTCTGCGCCTGGTAGCCGAACACGCAGACGAACGTCAGCGGGGCGAGCAGTCCCTTGTAGCCGAGTTCGGCCGCCGCCTTCTCCTCGAAGAACCAGGCGTCGTCGTTCTGCACGGCCGTCGCGTGCTCGCGGATCTTCTCCCGCTCCACCTCGTAATGATCGGGGTAGCGGTAGTGCATCCCCACGATGTCTTCGGTTAACGGCACGGTTCTTAAACTACCTAGTCAATCGGATTAAACGCCCGCGGGTGACCGCTAGCGTGTCTCCCGATGCGCCTGGTGCTTACCGCAGTTGGGGCAGAACTTCTTCAGCTCCAGCCGGTCCGGGTCGTTCCGGCGGTTTTTCTTGGTGATGTAGTTACGGTGCTTGCACACCTCGCATGCCAAGGTGATCTTCGGCCGTACGTCGGTACTGGAAGCCATGACGGTTCTCTCTCGATTCCTTCAAAAAAGCTGTGCTGTTGTGTTGTAGCGATGGCCGGACTCGAACCGGCGACCTAACGATTATGAGTCGTTCGCTCTAACCGACTGAGCTACATCGCCTCTGGCCACCCCTTTTGGGGTCGGGGCCGCCACGCCTGCTCGGCGTCCGCCGAGCCCCCTAACGGAATCGAACCGTTGACCTTTTCCTTACCATGGAAACGCTCTACCGACTGAGCTAAGGGGGCCGTTCACCCGAAGCGAGCAGTCCGCGCGGGCCTAAAAGAGGGTACAGCCTGGCTCGCAGCGGAACCAAACCACGGGTATTGCGGAGCTCCACCGCCGGTGCGGTTGCCACCTTCTTCCTCATGCGCCGACGGTGCCCACCGGATAGCGGCCGAGCCGGGCCCGAAACGGCGGTGCCGCGCGGGGTCCTAGTCTGGTCACGTGCCCGAGGACCGGCTGTACTTTCGTCAACTGCTCTCCGGTCGCGACTTCGCTGCCGGCGACATGATCGCGACGCAGATGCGCAACTTCGCCTACCTGATCGGCGATCGGCAAACCGGTGACTGCGTGGTCGTCGACCCGGCCTATGCCGCAGGCGATCTGCTCGACGCGCTCGAGGCCGACGGCATGCACCTGTCCGGGGTGCTGGTGACCCACCACCACCCCGACCACGTGGGTGGATCGATGATGGGGTTCGCGCTGGCCGGCCTTGCCGAACTGCTGGAGCGGGCACCGGTGCCGGTGCACGTCAACACCCATGAGGCACTGTGGGTTTCGCGGGTCACCGGGATAGGCCTGGGCGATCTGACCCCCCACGAGAACCATGACAAGGTCAGCATCGGCGACATCGAGATCGAGTTGCTGCACACCCCGGGCCACACGCCGGGCAGCCAGTGCTTTCTGCTCGACGGCCGTCTCGTCGCCGGCGACACGCTGTTCCTGGAGGGCTGCGGGCGCACCGATTTCCCCGGCGGGGACTCCGACGAGATGTACCGCAGCCTGCAGCGGCTCGCGACCCTGCCCGGTGACCCGACGGTTTTTCCGGGCCACTGGTATTCGGCGGAGCCCAGCGCCTCGCTCTCGGAGGTCAAGCGTTCCAACTACGTGTACCGGGCCTCGGACCTTGGTCAATGGCGGATGCTGATGGGCGGCTGAGCTTCCCAGGATCGCTCGGTCACGACCATTCGGCGGCCGCCCCTGTGATATAAGCGGAGGGTGGATTCCATGGGTTGGATCCAGGACAGCTGGCATGATGTCACGCACGTCGGGTCCAGCACCTGGATAGCGTGGGCAGCGTGGGCGGCAATCGTCCTGGCGATCGTCACGCTGATCTTCACCAACAGCCAGATCAACCGCAATCGCCGCGCCGCGGCCGAGCAGACGCGCCCCCAGGTCGCGATGTTCATGGAGCCGCATTCCGCCGACTGGCACGTGATCGAACTCGTCGTCCGGAACTTCGGCCGCACCGCGGCCTACGACATCGGGTTCTCCTTCGTCAATCCCCCCACGGTGGCCGAATACGAGAACGCCACCGACGGCTACGCCGACGTCATCGAACTGCGGCTCCCCCGCGAGCTGCCGATGCTGGCGCCCGGCCAGGAGTGGCGCATGGTGTGGGATTCCGCGCTCGACCGCGCCGAGATCGGCAGCGGCATCGAATCCCGCTTCACCGGCGCCCTGACCTACTACGACCGGCCCAACCATTCGCAGGGCCGGCGGTTCTGGGAGCGGGAGCGCTCGCCGCTGCACAACGACGTCGTGCTGGACTGGGACGCCCTGCCGCCCGTCCAGCGCATCGAGTTGATGACCACCCATGATCTGGCGAAGCGGGAGAAGGAGAAGCTGGAGCTGCTGCGCGGCCTGCTGACCTATTTCCACTACGCCAGCAAGGAAACCCGCCCCGAGGTGTTCCGCAGCGAGATCGAACGGATCAACGCCGCGGTACGGGAAACCCAAGACAGATGGCGCACCCGCCAACTCGACGAACCCACCGATGTGAGCCTGCGCTGGAGTAACGCCGAAGACGAACTGGGCAAACACCACAGCCAGCCCGCCTGACGGCAAGGAGCAACCGATGAACGCCCCGGTCCACTACAGCATCAAGGACTCCATCGCCGTCATCAAGATGGACGACGGCAAGGTGAATGCGCTGGGCCCCACCATGCAGCAGGCCCTGAACGACGCGATCGACACGGCCGAGGCGGACAACGCCGGGGCGCTGGTGATCACCGGCAACGACCGGGTGTTCAGCGGCGGCTTCGACCTGAAGATCCTGACCTCCGGGGAGGTGCAGCCCGCGATCGACATGCTGCGCGGCGGGTTCGAGCTGGCGTATCGCCTGTTGTCGTTTCCCAAGCCGGTGGTGATGGCCTGCACCGGCCACGCCATCGCGATGGGGGCGTTCCTGTTGTCGGCGGGCGATCACCGGGTGGCCGCGCACGCCTACAACATCCAGGCCAACGAGGTCGCGATCGGCATGGTGATCCCCTATGCCGCGTGCGAGATCATGAAGCTGCGCTTGACACCGTCGGCCTACCAGCAGGCCGGTGGCCTGGCCAAGACCTTCTTCGGTGAAACCGCGCTCGCCGCAGGCTTTATCGACGAGATCGTGCTGCCGGAGGTGGTGGTCGACCGCGCCGTAGAGGCCGCGCGGGAATTCGCCGGCCTGCATCAGCACGCGCACGCCGCCACCAAGTTGCGCACCCGGGCGGACGGCCTGGCGGCCATCCGCGCCGGCATCGACGGGATCGAAGCCGAATTCGGGGTGTGAGCCGCTGAGGGCGTCCGCCCCAGCCGGTTTCGCCGGCCGCTGCCGGGGAAGTCACCGGCATGGCCATAGATCGCATCGCGGATCCCTGGGGAACGCGGACTCCCTACGGACCCGGCACGCGGTGGCCGGAACGGGTCGACACCTACCTGGCCGACGGGGTCACCGCCGAGTCGGTGGATCGCTGGGTGCAATCGGCCGCGGTGTTGCACTCCAACGGCGACGGCCTGGACATCGCCGTCAAGGACGGGCGGATCGTGGGGGTGCGCGGGCGCGCCGTCGACCGGGTCAACCACGGGCGGCTCGATCCGAAGGATCTGTACGGCTGGCAGGCCAACGCCTCGGCTGACCGGCTCACCACACCGATGATCCGGGACCGCGGCAAGCTGAAGCCGTGCGACTGGGATACCGCGATGCAACGAATCGTGGACCACACCAAGGACTTACTCGACGGCTACGGCCCCAGCTCGATCGGTTTCTACACCTCCGGCCAGCTGTTCGCCGAGGAGTACTACACCCAGGGGGCCATCGCGCACGGGGCGATCGGCACCAACCACGTCGACGGCAACACCCGGCTGTGCACGGCGACGGCGGCCGAGGCGCTCAAGGAATCGTTCGGCTGCGACGGGCAGCCGGGGTCCTACACCGATGTCGACCACGCCGACGTCATCGCGTTGTTCGGGCACAACGTCGCCGAGACGCAGACGGTGCTGTGGGCGCGGATGCTGGACCGGCTGGCCGGCGAATCGCCACCGGCGATCATCTGCGTCGACCCGCGGCGCACGCCGGTGGCCCGGCACGCGACCGTTCACCTGGCGCCGCAGCCGGGCACCAACGTCGCGTTGATGAACGGCCTATTGCACCAGATCATCGCCCACGGCTGGATCGACCGGGACTACATCGACTCGCACACAGTCGGTGTCGACGAACTACGCGGCCGGGTCGAGGAGTTCCCGCCCGAGCGGGTCGCCGAGATCTGCGGTGTGGCGGCCGACGACATCCGCCGCGCGGCACGGCTGCTGGGCACGGCCGAACGCCTGATGTCCACGGTCCTGCAGGGCTTCTACCAGTCCCACCAGGCCACCGCGGCGGCCGTGCAGGTCAACAACATTCACCTGGTGCGCGGCATGCTGGGCAAGCCGGGCTGCGGGGTGCTGCAGATGAACGGGCAGCCGACCGCGCAGAACACCCGCGAGTGCGGCGCCAACGGGGACCTGGCCGGCTTCCGCAACTGGTCCAACGACTCCCACGTCGCCGAGCTGGCGGAATTGTGGAACCTGGACCTGCTGCAGATCCCGCACTACGGCCCGCCGACGCACGCCATGCAGATGTTCCGCTACGCCGAGGAGGGAACGCTGCGGATGCTGTGGGTCACCGCCACCAATCCCGCGGTGTCACTGCCGGAGTTGCGGCGGATCCGCGACATCCTGTCGCAGGAACGACTGTTCCTCATCGTCCAGGACATCTTCATGACCGAGACGGCCGCGCTGGCCGACGTGGTGCTGCCCGCCGCGGCGTGGGCGGAGAAGACCGGTGTCTTCACCAACGCCGACCGCACCGTGCACCTGTCCGAAAAGGCCGTGGAGCCACCGGGTTCCGCGCGATCCGACCTCGACATCTTCCTGGACTACGCGCGACGGATGGACTTCCGCGACTCCGACGGCCAACCGTTCCCGCCCTGGACGGATGCCGAGTCGGCGTTCGAGGCGTGGAAGAAGTGCACCGCGGGCCGCCCGTGCGACTACACGGGCCTGACCTATGACAAGCTGCGGGGCGGCAGCGGCATCCAATGGCCTTGCAACGCAGAGCATCCCGACGGAACCGAACGGCTCTACGCCGACGCGAAGTTCTGGTCGACCCCCGACTACTGTGAGGCATACGGCAAGGACCTGATCACCGGCGCGCCATTGCAGCCCGACGAGTACCGCTCGATGAACCCCTTCGGCAAGGCCGTCATCAAGGCGGCCGAATACGTGCCCCCGCACGAGCGGCCCAGCTCCGAATTTCCGTTCGCGTTGATCACCGGTCGCACCGTCTACCATTTCCACACCCGCACCAAAACCGCTCGGGCGCAGCAACTTCAGCAGGCCGCCCCCGAGGTGTGGGTCGAAGTGTCCGAACGCGACGCCAAGCGGCTGGGAATCGGCGAGGGCGATCTCGTCGAGGTGCAAACGCCGCGCGGCCGTGTCGCGTGCGCCGCGCGCATCTGCGGCATCCGCGAGGGCGTGCTGTTCGTTCCCTTCCACTACGGCTACTGGGACACCGACGGCAAGACCCATCACCGGGCCGGCAACGAAATGACGCTGACCGATTGGGATCCGGTCTCCAAGCAGCCGATCTACAAGACGGCCGCCGCCCGGCTGCGCAAGGTCGGCGTGAGGCCGCCGGACCGGAACGGGCAGGCGCCGACCACCGCGGCACCATTCAACGGGCCGGTGCCCGCGACGGTGGGCGGCGAGTTGGCCGGCGTCACCGAGGTCGTCGCCACGGGAGGACGGCCATGAAGCTGAAGTTGGCGATCCGCGAGCTGCACCGCTCCGAACGCAAGCTGGCGCACGAGTTCAACGTGGTGGCCGCGCGCCACCACAGCGACCAGGACATCCATCACCTCGCCCGCGACATGGCCCGCTGGTCGCAGGAGCACGTCGGCGAGCTGGCGCGGCACGGCCGCCACTACGGCCTGCGCCTGTCCGCCGACCCGCGCACCACCGCGATCACCGGTTTCGTGCAGTCGCGGATGAGCGGCCTGCTGCGGCACCGCCCTGAGCCGGGCCTGGCGCTGCTGGCCGACCTGCGCCGGCTGCACCGGCTCTCGGCGGGCGTCTCGCTGGATTGGGAGCTGCTGGCCCAGGGCGCGCAGGCCGCGAAGGATTCCGAACTGCTGAGCCTGACGTCGCGCTGTCACCCCGCGACGCTGCGCCAGATGCGCTGGGCCAACGCGATGCTCAAAGAGCTTTCCCCACAAGTCTTGATGAACTGAAGCGGCGAACGCGGTGGCCGCCACGGGCCGCCACCGCGTTCCCTTCGCCTCCTCGCGTGCCAGTCTGGCACGCGCGCGCCGTGCCGTCACGCCACTTTGGCGGCCTCTCGTCAGTCCTGCGCCTCGACCCACTGATAGGGGAGGAATTTCCCGTCGAACGTCACCACGACCCGGTCGCCGGACGGGTGCGGCTTGCGCTGGACGTCGAGGCTGAAGTTGATGGCGCTCATGATGCCGTCGCCGAACTGTTCGGCGATCACCTCCTTGAGTGCGCCGCCGTACACCTGCAGGGCCTCGTAGAAGCGGTAGATGGTGGGGTCGGTGGGGACCGCGGTGGGCAGGCCGCCGCGCATCGGGGCGGCGGCCAGTACCGGCACCACCGCGTCGTCCAGCTTCAGCTTCTCCGCCAGAACCTTGGCCTGCTCCACCGGGATCGGGTGCTGGCCGAGCAACGCCGCCGTGGTCCACAACAGCGGCCGGTCGATCGCATCGGCCAGCTGTTGCCACGTCAGCCCCTCGCGCAGCCGGGCGATGACGACCTGTTCGGTGATTTCGGTTCGGTTCATGGCCCCAAGCATGCCCGCCGGATCTCACTCCGGCTTGGTTGCGGTGACCAAGCGCGTGGAGAACCAGGGGCCGCCGTACCACATCCGCCAGCCGGCGTTGCGCCGGCGCACGTCGCGCCAGCCGAGTTCGCGCAGCCGGGCGGCGTGTTGGCGCGTCTCCCACAGGTCGGCGATGGCGAGCCGGCCCCCGGGCCGCAGCACGCGCACGGCTTCGTCGAGCGCGCGGCGCCGGCCGGCGTGACCTGGAATGTTGTGGATGGCCAGGTTGCTCACGATCACGTCGACGCTCTCGTCGGGCAGCGGCAGCGCGGTCATGTCGGCGGTGTGCAACTCGATGCGGTCGGCGACGTGTTCGGCCACCGCGTTGGCCAGCGTGGCCTGCTCGGAGTTGCCGGTTTGGTCGGCCTGCCACAGGTCGACGCCGATCGCGCGGCCGCGCGGCAGCCACTTGGCCGCCGCCAGCAGCACCGCGCCGCGCCCGCACCCGAGGTCGAGCACCGTTTCGTCGCCCGCGAGCCGCAGGTCGCGCAGGACCCGTTCCCAGACAACGAATTTCCCGGCCCGGGTGGCGTACATGTACAGGATCACCGCACCCGCGACCCCGGCGGAGGACACGGCGGCCAACGCCGCCCAAAGCCGCCTGCCGCGCGCCCAGCTGATACCCGCGAACACGGCCAGGGCGGCGGCTTGGGCGCCGATGCCTATCGCCTGCGCGCGCGCCGAGAGGGTGTGAAAGGAACCGTCGACCCCGTAATCGCCCTGGTGGTCATGCACGCCCATCACCTTACGACTCGACAAGTCGCCGAAGGTTTTTCGCGGTGGGAATCACCAACGGCCGTGGTGCACGACCTCGGCGAACGGCCGCCGGTTCGGCTTGCGGATCGGGGTGAGCGGGCGATCGGCGGGATAGCCGACGCCGAGCAGGAAGGCCACCAGATATTCGTCGGGCACGCCCAGGATCGCGCGCGCCTTTTCCTGGTCTCCCACCGACGAGTGGCCGGTGCCGATACCCAGGTCGGTGGCGGCGATCATCATCGCCATGGTGGCCTGCCCGACGTCGTAGTTGTCGGTGACCACGCGGCGCTCGTCGGGTGGCACCGGGACCACGATGGCGATCGCGGCCGCGGCCCCGGCGATGTGACCGGCGCCCCGCCACACCGTCGACAGCTCGGCCAGCTGGTCACCGTCGGTGACGATGACGAAGTCCCACGGCTGACGGTTCTTGGCCGACGGCGCGCGCCAGCCGGCCTCGGCGATGCGGTCCAGGTCCTCGGCCGGTACCGGCTTCGGTTGGTACTCCCGCACGTTGCGACGTGCGCAGAGCGCGTCCCAAGCTTCCATCTGGCTCCCTCCAGCGACTGTTTTCCGGATAAACCGGCGTAGGATCGGGTGAATTCCCAGGCAGGGATTGCGCGTTCGCCCGTAGTCTAGCTCCGGTAAGTGTGAGTAAACGGGCGCCAACGCAGCCAAACACCTTGGGCCACAAGTAAACACGATATTTTTTTTGCGAGGGCGGCCGCCACCGCGGTGGCCATGCGACGCCGGATCGATCCAGTTTGCGCGGGCTGCCGCTCGGGTTTGATCGCCACGTTTCCGGGAAGACGTGGTGAACCAATCGAGCGGCCGTCTCGTGGACAACTGAATGGCCCCGACTCAGAAAGGCGGGTATCCGCCGTGGCAGAGCACCTGACGCCGCACTTCGAAGAGGTACAGGCCCATTACGACCTGTCCGACGACTTCTTCCGGTTGTTCCTCGACCCCACCATGACCTACAGCTGCG
Source organism: Mycobacterium colombiense (assembly GCF_001672755.1). Lineage (GTDB taxonomy): Bacteria > Actinomycetota > Actinomycetes > Mycobacteriales > Mycobacteriaceae > Mycobacterium > Mycobacterium colombiense_C. The sequence continues at coordinate 93,472 of NZ_LZKI01000132.1, forward strand.
CATACTGGGATCGCAACCGGGACATCTCGCTCGAAGAGGCGCAGTTGCGCAAGATGGATCTCTCGCTGGGCAAGCTCGGTTTGCGGCCGGGCATGACGCTGCTGGACATCGGCTGCGGCTGGGGCGGCACGATGCGCCGCGCGCTGCAAAACTACGACGTGAACGTCGTCGGCCTGACCCTGTCGGAACACCAGGCCGCGCACGTACAGCAGCTCTTCGACAGCATGAACACCGAACGCAGCAAGCGGGTGCTGCTGCACGGCTGGGAAGAATTCGACGAGCACGCGGACCGGATCGTCTCCATCGGCGCGTTCGAGCACTTTGGCTACGACCGCTACGACGACTTCTTCGCGATGGCCTACCGCACCCTGCCCGAGGACGGGGTGATGCTGCTGCACACCATCACCATGCTGACCCCGGAGCAGATCGTCGAGCGCGAACTGCCGATGACCGAGGAGCAGACCAGCTTCAACGAATTCATCGCCAGCGAGATCTTCCCGGGCGGTCAGCTGCCGGCGATCGAGATAGTGGAGTTCCACGCGTCGAAGATGGGGTTCAACCTCAAGCGCAGGCAGTCGCTGCGGCTGCACTACGCCCGCACCCTCGACCGCTGGGCCGAGGCGTTGCAGGCGCGCCACAGCGAGGCCGTCGAGATCCAGTCCGAAGAGGTCTACCAGCGCTACATGCGATATCTGACCGGCTGCGCCGACGCGTTCCGGGCCGGATACATCGACGTCAACCAGTTCACGCTGGCCAAGTAACACCGGGCCCGCCCGTCGGGCGACACACTGCGCGGCCGTAGCGCCCACCCGCGTCGGTGTTCGGGTTTATCGTGACAGCGCAATGCCGCTTCATCTGCACCGTGCCGAGCGCACCGATCTGTTGGCCGACGGTCTCGGCGCCCTACTGGCCAACCCGCTGACCGACCCGTTCGCCACCGAACTCGTCGTGGTCCCGGCGCGCGGCGTGGAACGCTGGCTCAGCCAGCGGTTGTCGCACGTGCTCGGTGCGCGCGGCGGCGACGGAGTGTGCGCCGGGGTGGCGTTTCGCAGCCCGGGCTCGCTGATCGCCGAGATCACCGGCACCGCCGACAACGATCCATGGTCACCGGACGCCCTGGCCTGGCCCCTGCTGGAGGCGATCGACTGCTCGCTGGACGAGCCTTGGTGCCACGCGCTGGCCATGCACGTGGGCCACTTCCACACCGGGGCGGAGGCCGAGCTGCGGCAGGGCCGCCGATACGAGGTGGCGCGCCGGCTGGCCGGACTGTTCGACTCCTACGCGCGGCAGCGCCCGCAGCTGCTCGTCGACTGGGCCAACGGCGACCCCGGTGCTCTCGACGAGGACCTGCGCTGGCAGCCCGAGCTGTGGCGGGCGCTGGTCGCGCGGGTCGCCGCCGACCCGCCGCATGTCCGCCACGCCAAGACCATCGAGCGGCTGCGGGAGGCGCCCAGCGACCTGCCACCGCGGCTGTCGTTGTTCGGGCACACCCGGTTGACCCGCACCGATATCGAGCTGCTGGAGGCGGTGGCCACCCACCACGACCTGCATCTGTGGCTACCGCACCCGAGCGAGGTGCTGTGGCGCGCGCTGGCCGGCACCCACGGCGCGATCCCCCGGCGCGACGACGTCAGCCATCGCGCGGTCTCGCATCCGCTGCTCGCGACGCTGGGGCGAGACCTGCGCGAACTGCAACGCGGCCTGCCGGCGGATCCCGCGACCGACGACTATCTGGCCGGTGCCGCTCGCCCGGACACGCTGCTCGGCTGGTTGCAGTCCGACATCGCCGCCAATGCCGTTCGCCCACTTGGCCGCACGATCGCGGCCGGCGACCGATCGGTGCAGATCCACAACTGCCACGGCCCGGCCCGCCAGGTCGACGTGCTGCGCGAGGTGTTGCTCGGGTTGTTGCAGGACGACCCGACGCTCGAACCGCGCGACATCCTGGTGATGTGCCCGGACATCGAGACCTACGCGCCGCTGATCATGGCCGACTTCGGCCTGGGCGACGTGGTGCACGGCGCCCATCCCGCCCATCAGCTGCGAGTGCGGCTGGCGGACCGCTCGCCGATCCAGACCAACCCGCTGCTGGGGGTGGCCGCGCAACTGCTGACCCTGGCGGCCGGCCGGGTGACGGCCAGCGAGGTGCTCAACCTGGCCCAGGCCGCGCCGGTGCGCGCCCGGTTCGGGTTCACCGATGACGACCTCGAGGCCATCACCCGCTGGGTCCGGCAGGCGAACATCCGGTGGGGGCTGGATCAGCAGCATCGGCGGCCCTATCGCGTCGACTTCGTGCACAACACATGGCGTTTCGGCATCGACCGGATACTGGCCGGCGTCGCGATGTCCGACGATTCGAACGCGTGGATAGACGCGACGCTGCCGCTCGACGACGTCAGCAGCAACCGCGTCCAATTGGCCGGCCAGTTCGCCGAATTCGTCGCACGGCTGCAGCACACCCTCGACTCGCTCACCGGCACCAGGCCGCTGACCGAATGGCTGGCCGCGCTAACCGAGGGCATCGCGCTGCTGACGCGGGTCCGCGATGCGGACGAATGGCAGACCGGTCAGGTGCAGCGCGAGTTCGCGCAGACGCTGGGTCAGGCCGGGTCCCGGGGCGACATCGCGTTGCGGCTGGCCGACATTCGCGCGCTGCTCAGCCAGCGCCTCGCCGGTCGTCCGACGCGGGCCAACTTCCGCACCGGCACCCTGACGGTGTGCACCATGGTGCCGATGCGCTCGGTGCCGCACCGGGTGGTGTGCCTGATCGGCCTGGACGACGGGCTGTTCCCGCGCCTCGGCATCGTCGACGGTGACGACGCGCTGGCCCGGTGCCCGATGACCGGGGAACGCGACATCCGTTCCGAGGACCGGCAATTGCTGCTCGACGCGATCGGCGCGGCCACCGAGAAGCTGGTGATCACCTACACCGGTGCCAACGAGTATTCGGGGCAGCCGCGCCCGCCGGCGGTGCCGCTGGCCGAACTGCTGGACACGCTCGACGTCACCACCGTGACGAAGGTGCGTGACCGCATCGTCGTAGAACATCCGTTGCAGCCGTTCGACATTCGCAACGTCATTCCCGGCGGCCTCGTCCCGGACGTGCCGTTCAGTTTCGACCCCACGGTGCTGCGCGCGGCGCGCGCAACCACCGGCGACCACGGCGAACAGCCGAAATTCATCTCGGCACCGCTACCGCCACCGCCGGCCGGCGACGTCATCCTCGCCGACCTGGTCGGCTTCTTCAAAGACCCGGTGAAGGGCTTCTTCCGCGCATTGGAATTCACGCTGCCCTACGACGTCGACGGCGTGCAGGACGCCATGCCCGTCGACATCGACGGCCTCGAGGAGTGGACCGTCGGCGACCGGATGCTGGGCGACATCCTGCGCGGGATGACCCCCGACGACGCGCGGCAGGCCGAGTGGCGACGCGGCACGCTGCCACCGGGTCAACTGGGCTGGCGCAAGGTCACCGAGATCCGCGACCAGGCCGCCCTGCTGGCGAGCGAGGCGCTTCGCCATATGCGCGGGGACCGCCCGCTCGGTGCGTCCGCCCATGACGTCGACGTCGATCTCGGTGCTGGGCGGCGCCTCACCGGCACGGTGTCGCCGGTGTACGACGACCGCCTGGTGTCGGTGACGTATTCGCGGCTGGACGGCAAGCATCTGCTCGAATCGTGGATCCCGTTGCTGGCGTTGGTCGCTCACGACCCCGGCCGGGACTGGGCCGCGGTGTGCATCGGCCGCATGCGCCGGGGCGCCGGCACCCGCACCGAGGGGCTGGGTCCGCCGCGCGACGGTGAGCACGCCATCGAGTTGCTGCGCGAGCTGGTGGCGATCTACGACGCCGGACGGCGTGAGCCGATTCCGTTGCCCATCAAGACGTCCTATGCCTGGGCCGCCGCCCGCTACGAGGGCGAGGACCCGGTGGCCGAGGCGCGGTACCGATGGAAATCCAGCGACCGCTTCCCGGGCGAGGACCAGGCCCCGGCGCACGCCCGGGCGTGGGGCAAGGGCGCGCCGCTGGACGAGCTGATGCAGCCGGTGCGGCCGGGCGAGGAGTGCGACGGCGAGGACAACCGGCTCGGCGCCTACGCCGCGCGGGTCTGGCTGCCGATGCTGCGCGCCGAGCGGAAGCCGATCTGATGGAGCGCTTCGACCTGTTGGGTGCGCTGCCGGCCGCACGCTCCACCACCGTGCTGGAGGCCAGCGCGGGCACCGGCAAGACCTTCGCGTTGGCCGGGCTCGTCACGCGGTACATCGCCGACGGAGCCGCGACGCTGGACCAGATGCTGCTCATCACGTTCGGCCGGGCCGCCAGCCAGGAGCTGCGCGAACGCGTGCGCTGCCAAATCGTAGACGCCGTAAAGGCTTTCGCAGATCCGTCGACCGTGGGCGACAACCAGGTGGTGGCCTACCTGTTGGACGGCACCGACGAACAGCGCGCGGCGCGCCTGCAGCGCCTCCGCGACGCACTGGCCGGCTTCGATGCGGCGACGATCGCCACCACCCACCAGTTCTGCCAGCTGGTGCTGCGCTCGCTCGGCGTCGCCGGGGACACCGCGGCCGGCGTGACGCTACTGGACAGCCTCGACGACCTGGTGACCGAGATCGTCGACGACCTGTACCTGGCCCACTTCGGCCAGGAGCGCGACGACCCGCCGCTGCACTACCGCGAAGCGCTGCGGCTCGCGCGCGAGGTCGTCAAGAATCCATCGACCCAGCTGCGCCCGCTCGACCCGGATCCCGACTCGCGCGCGGCCGCCAGCGTCAGGTTCGCCAATGATGTTCTGGCCGAGCTGGATACGCGCAAGCGCCGGCTCGGGGTACTCGGCTACGACGACCTGCTGATCCGGCTGGCCGACGCGCTGGCCACCGACGACTCCCCCGCCCGGGTGCGCATGCATCAACGCTGGCCGATCGTGATGGTCGACGAGTTCCAGGACACCGACCCGGTGCAATGGCAGGTGATCGACCGCGCCTTCAGCGGGCGCTCCACCGTCATTCTCATCGGCGATCCGAAGCAGGCGATCTACGCGTTCCGCGGCGGCGACATCGTGACCTACCTGCGAGCGGCCGAGACGGCAGGTGCGCGCAGGACGCTGGACACCAACTGGCGCAGCGACTCCGCGCTGCTGCAGCGGCTGCAGGTGGTGCTGCGCGGCGCCCAACTCGGTGACCCGGCGATCGTGGTGAACGACGTCGACGCGCATCACCGCGGTCATCGCCTCGCCGGCGCGCCGCACAACGAGCCGTTCCGGCTGCGCGTGGTCGCACGGAAGACGCTGGGCCGCCGCGGTGTTCAGAACCTGCCGATCGACCAGGTGCGCGAGCACATCGGCGCCGACCTCGCGTCGGACATCCGCGCGCTGCTGGCCAGCGGTGCCACGTTCGCCGGGAGACCGCTGCAGGCCCGGGATATCGCCGTGATCGTGGAGAAGCACCGCGACGCGCACGCGTGCTTCAAGGCGCTCTGCGCCGCGGGCGTGCCCGCGGTCTACACCGGCAACTCGGACGTGTTCACCTCCGAGGCCGCCGAGGATTGGCTGTGCCTGCTGGAGGCCTTCGATCAGCCGCACCGGCCCGGGATGGTGCGGGCGGCCGCGGCGACGATGTTCTTCGGCGAGACCGCCGAAACGCTGGCGGCCGGCGGCGACGCGCTCACGGACCGGATCGCGAAGACCTTGCGGGAGTGGGCCGGTCATGCCCGCGAGCGCGGCGTGGCGGCCATCTTCGAGGCCGCCCAATTGACGGGCATGGGCAACCGCGTGCTCGCCTGGCAGGGCGGTGAGCGGCACATGACCGACCTGGCGCACGTCACCCAGCTGCTGCAGGATGTCGCGCACCGCGAGCACTACAGCCTGCCCGCGCTGCGCGATTGGCTGCGCCGGCAGCGTGACGAGCGCAGCGGCGCGCCCGAGCGCAACCGCAGGCTGGACAGCGACGCCGCGGCCGTGCAGATCATGACCGTGTTCGTCAGCAAGGGGCTGCAGTACCCGATCGTGTATCTGCCGTTCGCGTTCAACCGCAACACCCAGGACAGCGATGTGGTGTTGTTCCACGACGAGGACGGCACGCGCTGCCTGCACGTCGGCGGCAAGGACAGCCCCGACTTCAAAGCCGTTGAGCGGCTTGGGCGTAAGGAGGACGCCAGCGACGACAGCCGGCTGACCTACGTCGCACTGACCAGGGCGCAGGCCCAGGTGGTGGCGTGGTGGTCACCGGCGTACTACGAACCCAATGGCGGCCTGTCGCGGCTGCTGCGCGGCCGCCGGCCCGGCGAGCCGGTGGTGCCGGACCGATGCGAGCCCGCCAAGATCTCCGACGACGACGCCATGGACCGGCTGCGCGAGTGGGAGGCGGCCGGCGGGCCGGTCATCGAGGAGTCGCTGGTGGCCCCGGCCCCGTCGCTGCCCGCCGGGCCGGTGCCCGGACGCCTGGAGAATCGCCACTTCCATCGCGGCATCGACACCGGCTGGCGGCGCACCTCCTACTCCGGCCTGATCCGGGCGGCGCAGACCAGCGGGGTGAGCAGCGAACCCGAAATGGGCGAACTCGACGACGAAGCCGGCGACATTCCGTTGGTGTCCCCGGCATCCGGGCCGGACGTGCCCTCGCCGATGGCGGACCTGCCGGCCGGGGCCACGTTCGGCACGCTGGTGCACGCCGTGCTGGAGACCGCCGACCCGTTCGCCCCGGACCTGGCCGCCGAGCTGCAGACGCAGATCCGGGCGCACGCGGCGTGGTGGCCGGTCGCCGCCACACCGGAGGAACTGGCCGCGGCGATGGTGCCGATGCATGACACGCCGCTGGGCCCGTTGACGGGCGGCATGACGCTGCGCCAGATCGGATTGTCAGACCGGTTGCGCGAGCTGGATTTCGAGATCCCCCTGGCCGGCGGTGATCGCCGTTCGACGGCGCCGGATGTTCGGCTCGCCGACCTGGCGCCGCTGTTGCGCGAGCACCTGCCGGCCGATGACGTGCTGGCCTCGTATGCCGACCGGCTGGCCGAGCGCGGGCTCGGCCATCAGTCGCTGCGCGGCTACCTCACCGGCTCGATCGACGCCGTGCTGCGCGTTCCCGACGGCGCGGGACATCGCTTCGTGGTGGTGGACTACAAGACCAACCGGCTCGGCGACCCGGAACGCCCGCTGACCGCCGCCGACTACGACCGGTCACGGATGGCCGAGGCGATGCTGCACTCGGACTATCCGCTGCAGGCGTTGCTGTATTGCGCGGTGCTGCATCGGTTTTTGCGGTGGCGGTTACCCGACTACGACCCGAGCCGGCACCTCGGCGGCGTGCTGTACCTGTTCCTGCGGGGCATGTGCGGCGCGCAGACCCCGGTGCTCGACGGCCACCCGGCGGGCGTCTTCGGTTGGCGGCCGCCTTGGGCGCTGATCGCGGCCCTGTCGGACCTGCTCGACGCCCGGGGCGTGGCCGCGTGACCGTGGAAGTCATGTCCGCGACCGGACTGCTGCGCGCATTCAGCGATGCCGGTGTGTTCGAGCCCGCTGATGTCCATGTGGCGCAACGGCTTACCTCGCTCACCGGCGAAACCGATGAGCGGGTGGCACTGGCGGTCGCCCTGGCGGTACGCGCGCTGCGGGGCGGCTCGGTCTGCGTCGACCTGCGCGCTCTGCCCGCCCAGGCCGGCGCGGATGACGAGCTGCCCTGGCCGGACGCCGACGACTGGATGGCGGCGGTGCGGGCCAGCGCCCTGCTTAGGACGCCACCGGTGCTGCGGCTGCTGGGCGACCTGCTCTACTTCGACCGGTACTGGCTCGAGGAAGAGCAGGTCTGCGCCGACCTGCTGGCCCTGTCGGCGGCCCCGGTAACCGTCGAATCATCCAGCTACGAACGGCTTTTCCCGTCCGGCTACGAAGAACAGCGGGCCGCCGCCGAGGTCGCGGTGGCGCAGGCGCTCACCGTGCTGACCGGCGGCCCCGGCACCGGCAAGACCACCACGGTCGCCCGCCTGCTCGCCCTGCTGGTCGAACAGGCGGAGCGCGTGGGTCTGCCGCGGCCGCGGATCGCGTTGGCCGCGCCGACCGGCAAGGCGGCCGCCCGGCTGGCCGAGGCTGTGGCCGCGGGAAGCGAGGAGCTCACCGCGGTGGACAGGGCCCGCCTGACGGGGCTGTCGGGAACCACGCTGCACCGCCTGCTCGGTCCCCGGCCGGATACGTCGGTGCGGTTCAAGCACAATCGCGGCAATCGGCTGCCGCATGACGTCATCGTGGTCGACGAGACGTCGATGGTGTCGCTGACCATGATGGCGCGGCTGGCCGAAGCCGTGCGGCCGGACACCCGGCTGATCCTGGTCGGTGACCCCGACCAGCTGGCGTCGGTGGAAGCGGGCGCGGTGCTGGCCGACCTGGTGGACGGGCTGGCCGCCCGCGACGACGTGCGGGTGGCGGCCCTGCGCACGCCGCACCGGTTCGGCACGTCGATCGGCGCCCTGGCCGAGGCGATCCGGGTCGGCGACGCGGACCGCGTCGTGCGGTTGCTGACGGCCGGCGGCGAACACATCGAGTGGGTGGATTCCGAGCGCCCGGCCGAGCGGCTGCGCGAGGTGCTGGTCGCCCACGCGTTGCGGCTGCGCTCGGCCGCCCTGCTGGGCGCGGTTGCCGAGGCGCTGGCCACACTCGACGAGCACCGGCTGTTGTGCGCGCACCGCGAGGGACCATACGGCGCGGCGCACTGGAACACACTGATGCAGAAGTGGATTGGCGAAGCGACGGGCCAGCCTACCTGGTCGCAGTGGTACGCCGGGCGCCCCCTGCTGGTGACGGCCAACGACTACGGGCTGCGCCTGTACAACGGCGACACCGGCGTGACTGTGGCGGGTGCGGACGGCCTGCGCGCGGTCGTCGCCGGGGCCACCGGACCGCTGGACTTCGCGACCAGCCGCCTCGGCGAGGTGGAGACGATGCACGCCATGACCATCCACAAGAGCCAGGGCAGCCAGGCGGATGAGGTGACGGTGTTGATACCGCCGGAGGATTCGCGGTTGCTGACGCGGGAGTTGTTTTACACGGCGGTGACCCGGGCGAAGACCAAGGTGCGGGTGGTGGGCCCCGAGGCGTCGGTGCGCGCGGCGATCGAGCGCCGCGCGGTGCGGGCCACCGGGCTGCGGCAGCGGCTGCGGGCATTCAGGTGACGGCGCCCATGGACGACGACGCTGTGGAACCCGCATCGCGGCCGGCCGCGGAACCGGCATCGCGGCGGGCTCACATCGCGCGGCTCGCGGCGTTCGCCGCGTTCCTGGGCGCGGTCTTCTATCTGGTGGCCGTCGCGCGGGTGATCAACATCGACGAGATCCGCCGCGTCGTGTCGGCGACCGGGCCGGCGGCGCCCCTGACCTACGTGGTGGTCTCGGCGGTGGTGGGCGCGTTGTTCGTGCCGGGCTCGATACTGGCCGCGGGCAGTGGGTTGCTGTTCGGTCCGGTGCTCGGCGTCTTCGTGACGCTGGGCGCGACGGTGGGCACCGCGATCGTCGCGAGTTTCGTCGGCCGGCGCGCCGGCCGCGACAGCGCACGCGCATTGCTGGGCGCGGCGCGAGCCGATCGCATGGACGCCCTGATCGGACGCGGCGGCCTGTGGGCGGTCGTCGGGCAGCGCTTCGTCCCCGGCATCTCGGATGCGCTGGCCTCGTACGCGTTCGGGGCGTTCGGAGTTCCGGTGTGGCAGATGGCCATTGGCGCGTTCATCGGCTCGGCCCCGCGCGCGTTCGCCTACACCGCGCTGGGCGCCTCGATCGGGAACCGGTCCTCGCCCTTGGCCTACGCGGCGATAGCGGTGTGGTGCGTCAGCGCGATCGTCGGCGCGTTCGCCGCGCATCGTGGCTACCGGAAATGGCGTGGGCACGCGCATCGCGACGAGGACGACGGTGCGCCAGAGGCGAATTCGGAAGCCGGATCGGGCGGCACAGATTTGTCGTAGGTGGCTGCGATGATGACACCATGTCTTCGACCGCATCCGCTGGCGCCGTGCGCCCCAGCGAGCGCCTTGAGGTGCTGTTCGAGGAGCTGGCGGAGTTGAGCGGCCAGCGCAATGCGATCGATGGGCGCATCGTGGAGATCGTGGCCGAGATCGACCGCGACGAGCTCTGCGGCGTCACCGGCGCGCGGTCGGTGCCGGCGCTGGTGGCGTGGAAGACCGGCTGCTCGCCGGCAAACGCGCACACGATCACCGCGATCGCGAGCCGGCTGGAGGAGCTCCCGCGCTGCGCTGAAGGCATGCGAGACGGCCGGCTGTCGCTGGACCAGGTCGGCGTTATCGCGACGCGCGCCGGTAAGGGATCCGATGAGCACTACGCGCAGCTGGCGCGCTGCGCCACGGTCACTCAGCTGCGCACCGCGGTGAAGCTGGAACCGCGACCCGAACCCGAACCCCGGCCCGAGCCCGAACGCTCGATCACCACGACCACCAACGAGCACGGTAGCTGCTACCGGATCACACTTGGCCACCATGACGCCGCGAAGTTCGACGCCGCCTTGGCGTCTCATCGTGATGCGCTGATCGCCCAGTGGAAGCACGATCACGGCAATTCCCATGGCGCTTCAGGTCAGCGGCCCCCATTGCCCAGCACCGCCGAGGCGTTCATGCGCCTGGTCGAAGCTGGTTGGGACGCCGAGGCGGCCCGCCGGCCACACGGGCAGCACACCACCGTGGTGGTGCACGTCGACGTCGAGCAGCGCACTGCGGCACTACATTTGGGCCCGTTGCTCACCGACGCCGAACGCCGTTACCTGACGTGTGATGCCACGTGTGAAGTGTGGTTCGAACGTCACGGCGAGGTTGTTGGCGCGGGCCGGGCGACCCGGCTGGTCAACCGGCGGCTTCGCCGCGCGCTGGAGCATCGCGACCGCATGTGCGCGGTGCCTGGCTGTGGCGCCACCCGTGGTCTGCACGCCCATCACATCCGACACTGGGAAGAAGGCGGCCCCACGGAATTGGCCAACCTGGTGCTGTTATGCCCTTTTCATCACCGGCTGCACCATCGCGGCGTCATCACCATCACCGGACCCGCCGACGCTCTGTCTGTCACCGACAGCTCTGGGCGATTGCTGAGTCCGGGATCGCTGGCACGCCCACCGACTCAGCCCCCGCCCGCGGTGGCGCCCTGCCCGGGGCCTACCGGTGAGCGGGCCGACTGGTGGTGGTACGAACCCTTCCAACCCCAACCGCCACCGACCAACAACTAGCCCGGTTACCGGGGCCGTTGGGGTATCAAGGAATTCGTTCCTACCACCCGCTGATTACCGCGTCGTGGACATCGGGGGCGGTAGCTTTACCCGCACAGCCGACCGACCGTCCGCCCTTGTCAGCCCGCCGGCCCCAGCATCTTCTTCCAGCCCTCGTCACCGATGGTGGCCGAATTCGCAACCGAATACACCACACCGTCGGGACCCACGACCAAGCCGCTGCGCACGTCGTAGAGTGCCGCGGGCGGCGCGCTCGGGGTGTAGGTGCACGGGTTGGGCTGCTGCCCGTTGCACAGCACGGCGCCCGATCCCGGACGCTGCAGTGGGTCGCTGATCGGCGGTGGAGTACCCGGCAACCGGTCGGCGGGCAGCGGGTTGAGGCCGTTGTCGACCGACGGTGCCGGGATCACCAGGCCCGGTTTCACGGGCTGGTCACAGCGCGCGCTCGGTGCCGGGCAGGTCAGTATCTGATCGGGGTCGCCGTACCAGGGGTTGGTGCCGGCCGGCACGTAGGGTTCGGTGCTGCGGCACTCCCGCGGGGTCGCGGCCCGCTTGTCCGGCACATCCACGCACGGGTAATTGCGAGCTCCGCGAACGACATTCGTCGCATCCATCGGGATCTTGCAGTAGGTGCCGGCCGGCAGCGGCGCGGTGCTGGTATCCGCCGGCGCGCGCCACTGCGACGCCGGCAGGAAACCGGTCAGGCACGGCGGTGGCTGGTTGAGCGATACCGCGCCGACACCTAGCGCGGCCTGCCCCGGCGATTGCGCGGTCACCGACTGGGCGATCGCCCCCGACTGCGGCAGGAACACCAGCGCCTGCTCGACGCCGTTGTGATAGCGCTTGAGCATGTCGATCACGACCTCGAGATTGGCCAGCGTCTGCGGCAACGAATCCCGCACGCCGCCGAAGGTGGCGTTCACCTGCGCGGCCGTCGGCGCCGCGTTGGCCAGAATGCTGCGCACCGACCGATCCTGCTGCGCGGTCTGCGCGGCCAAGGTGTTCAGGTTGGCGGCCCAACGCCCAATCGTGTCAGCGGATTCGGCCTGGCTGTCGATGATGGGCGCCGAACGTCCGATGATGTCGTCGACGTCGCCGATACTGCCGCGGAAGTCGTGCGCGATCGCCTGGGTGGCGTCCACCAGGCGCCGAAGCGACGGCCCCAGCCCGCCCACGGCCTGCGACGCCTCGTAGAGCAGCGAGGCGACCTTGTCTTTGGGCAGCACCACCAATCCACGGTTGGCGGCATCCAGGGCGGGACCGATCTGGCTGGGCACCGTGCTCCTGGTGATCGTCTGGCCATCCGCCAGATACGGGCCGCGGTTGGCGGTCGACACCAGGTCGAGGTACTGCTCGCCCACCGCCGAGACCGAATGCACATTCGCCGACGCGTCGGCCGGTATCTGATAGCCGTCCTCGATGCTCATCGTCGCGCGAGCGCCGCGCTCGGTCGGCTCGACACCGGTGACCTTGCCGATGGTGATTCCCCGGTAGGTGACGTTGGCCGTTCGATACAGGCCCCCGGACTGCGGCAACTGGGCGTACAGGGTGTAACGACCGACGCCGACCAGGCTCGGTATCCGCAGGTAGTACCAGCCAAGGACCACCACCGCGGCCACCGCCACCGCCGTCAGCAGCACCAGCTGCGTTTTGATCATGCGGGGCAACATCTTTCACTCACCCCTTTCCACCAGCGGCCCGCCCGGGGCGTCGTTCGGGTTCGGCGTGTAGCGGACATCCGGGATCATGGTGTTCGGATCCCGGCCCCACGACTGCTCGAGCGCGCGCAGTGCGCCCGAAAGTCCGGTACCGGTGAGAATCGTGTTGTCGATGGTGGACAGTGTCAGGTCGAGCGCGGCGGAGACGTTGACGTAGTCGCCGCGGATCACCTGGTTGACGTCGTCGATGTTGAACGGCGCGGTAAGGCCCAATTTCAGCGCACCGGCCACGAACGGGGAGGCCGGGACGAGTTGGCCCAACGGTCGTTGCAGCGAGAGCAGGCTCCGGTAGAGATTGGGCCGGGTATCGGCCAGCGCCCGGTTGGCGGCGCTGCTGAACCGACCCAGGGATTCGGTGGCGTCGGCGAACAGTTCTCGGGTATCGGCGAAATGCTGGATCAGCGGCGGGATGTCGGTCAGCACCCGGTCCAGCGTGTCCTTGCGGTTCGCGAAGATGGTCAGGAGTTCGTTGCTCGAATCGATCGCACCGGTGAGGTCATCGCGTTGGCGGCTCAATTCGGAGATGAAAGTGTCCAGCCGCCCGAGGAATTCGCGAATCTGCTCGGCGTGACCATCGAGGATGTTGACGACCTCGGTCTGGATCGCGTCGAGGTTCGCGATGCCACCGCCATTGAGGATCACCGCGACGCTGGCCAGCGTCCGCTCGACGGTGGGATAGGCCGAGGAATCCTTCAGCGGGATCGTGTCGCCGCTCTTCAGGCGTTGCGCGGATGGGTTTTTCGGCGCGGCCAGCTCGATGTGCTGGGTGCCCAGCAGGCTGGTCTGGCCGATCTTCGCGGTCGCATTCGCCGGGAGCTGCACGCCCGGATCGAGATCCAGCCTCAGCGTGGCGATCCAATTCTTCAAAGTGATGGCCCGCACCGTGCCGACCCACACGTCGGCGACCCTGACGCGGCTGTTGGTGTTCAACGCCAGCGTGTCCGGCATCTGCACGTAGATCGTCATGTGATCGGCCCCGGTGCCGTGGCCGACCGGCAGCGGCACGTCGGCGATGCCCCGCCAATTGCAGGACGTCAACATCGCGGCGACCAGCAGCAACACCAGCCCGCGGCGGGCGGCCCCGATCATCCGGCGCGTCACTGGCCCGGTCCCGGCCGTGCGGGTCTCGAAAACCACGGCGGGGCAGCCGGATTCGACTCACCGTAGGCATTCGGCGGTCCGGACGAGTTCACCCCGGGCGGCGGTGGTGCGGCGTCTTGACCCCCCATCAGCTCGGTCAGGGATTCGGGCGTGAGCATGTCGGCGGTGAACGGCTGGACCTGCGTGCCCTGCATCCCGGGCGCGACCACCCACCCCGGCTCGTGGTTGCCATGCGAGAAGGGGGTGTCGCGCGAAAAGATCCCCGGAACGGTGGTGTCTTTGTATCCGGGCGGCGGGTGCAGCCGCTCTTCGGAGTACGCCACTTCCTTGGGCAGGGTGGCCGCGGAGTTGAACGGGTTCAGGCTGGCCGGAGGGTAATTGAATTTGATGGCATCGAGCACCGGGGCCAGATACTGCGCGCACAGTTCGGCCGAATCCTGATAACCGAGCCGGCTGCCGGCCTGGATGGCGCTGCACAGGAAGTGAATGGGGTTGGCGAAGTTGGGAAACACGAACAAGCCGACCAGCGAGCTGTGGGCGGGCTGGTAGAGGTTGTTGAAGTTGCCGGCAAAGGTGGGGAGCACGTGCAAGGCGGTTTCCAGGCCATCTCGCGGCTCGGGTTGCAGGATCGTGGTGGTCACGTCGCCGAGGTTGTCGACATCATGGGTCAGGATGGAACTGTTGTCGTTCAAGAACTTTCGAGCAGCATCGAGGACGTCGTCGAGGTGGGTGATGGTGTCGGCCACCTGGTGATCGGATTTGGTGAACCAGTCGGTGAACTGGGCCAGGTTGACGTTGAGCGCGACGAACTGTTGCTTGTGCTGATACAGCGCGGTGACGAACTCGGCCAGGCTCTTGGTGATGGCGACGAAGTCCCCTCGGCCCTCGTTGAGCGCGGTGAGCGCCTGCGACAAGCTGTTCAGGGTGTCGTTGACCTGCTTGCCCTTGCCGGCCAGGTTGTCGGCGGCCGATTCGATGACGTCGCCGAACGGTCCCGCCGGCTGCCGGGGTGTCGGGCCGAGCTGCCGCAGGATCCCGTTGATGGAGTCGCGCAGCTGATCCCACTCGACGGGCACCTGGGTGCGCTCGATCGGGATGATGTCGCCGTCGTGCAGCACCGGTCCCCCGGTATACGGCGGTGACAACTGGATGGTGCGCGAGGCCACCAGGCTGGGGTTGAGGATCGATGCGGTGGCCCTCGCGGGTACCCGGTATTTGTTGTTGTAGTGCAACGTGACTCGCATCTTGTCGCCGACCGGCTCGATCTTGTCGATCGAGCCCACCCGCACTCCCATGATTTGAACCCTGTCGCCCGGGTAAAGCGCGAGGGTCTCGGAGAAGTACGCGACGACGGTGGTCGTGCTGAGTTTCCGGTAGAGCTGAACTCCGGCGGCCGCCGCGGTGAAGACGAAGACCGCCGCCAGCCCCGCGACCACCAACACCCGGGCGGACACCTGGGGCAATCGCAGGTTGCGGATGTCGAAGATGGTGCTCATCGGTCGCTACCCCCTGTCGCGTCGGAGGTGACGAACGGCGCCGGAAGTTGGGGCCCCGGGCCCGGTGGCGCCGCCGGCGCGGCGGGCAGTATCGGGGCGAAGCTCGACGGGGGCGGGGTCGGACCGGCCGGTCGCAGGTTTTCGGTACGCGCTCCGGGTGGGGCGTGCGCCGGGAGCGGAACCGGAGTGCCGGGAACGTCCGGCGGGGCCTCACCCGGGCGACCCGCGCTCGGGATGCCGGCGGTCGGCGGCGGCCCGTCGGGGTTGGGCTGCGACGCCTCCACATCGAGCGGGGCCGGGAAGCCGCCGGGGACCGGACCGTAGGGGCCCTGACCGGAAAGTGCGCACGGCAACGGATTTCCGGGCCGTGGCGGGCCGTCGGCGGTCGGCGTGTACGAACACGGCGATCCCGGTGGGACGGCCGGCCCGGGGTGGTCCGGGGTGCCCTCCAGCACCGGCGGCCCCGGTGGTGGTGCGCCATTGGGGAATCGGGTGCCGTTGGGGTCGGGCCAGCGGAACGCCGGCAGTCCGGCGCTGCGCCAGAAGTTCTCGGGGTCGATGCCCCGCTTCTTGAACGCCGCATCGACCCACGGCTGAAGGACTTGGTAGGGAAGCAGATTCGCCACGATCGCCTTGAAGAACGGTCCGGACGCGACCGCTTCGGTCAGGGACGCGGTGTATCTGCTGACCAGCACGAGCACGTCGGACAGCTCCTTTTTGCGCTTGACCAGCTCGTCGCTGACCGTGCCCAACTGCTGCAGCACATGGTGCGCGTTGGGGTTCTCCTTGATGAATCCGGACACCTGCGTCGACACCGCCGACACGTTGCTCAGCAGGATGCTCAGCGCCTGGCTGCGCTGCCGGAACGCGGTGAGCAGGGTGTTGGCGTTGACCAGGAGACCGTCGACCTGTGGGCTTCGGTCACCCAGTACCCGGGTGATCTTGTCGGCGTTCGTCAGCAGTTGCCTGATCTGGTCGTCGCGATGGCCGATGGTTCCGGAGAACTTGGCCACGCCGTCGAGGGCGGCCTTCAGGTGCGGCGCGGTCTGATCGAACGTCTCCGACAACACGTTCAGCGACCGCTTGACGACGTCGATGTTCCAGTCCGTCGCCGCCTTCGTGACATCGACGAACGCGTCGTAGATCTGGTAGGGCGTCGTGGTCTGGGCGGAGGGAATTATTCCGTTGGGCTGCAATGGATCCGAGCCACGTGGCTGGATCGCCATGTTCTTGCGGCCGAGGAAGGTGTCGGTGCGGATCGCGGCACGGCTCTGCGTCCCGATCGTCTTGCCGGGCATCGAGAAGCCGACCAGGACCCGGTCGCCGCGGATCACCAGCGAGCTCACCAATCCCACGTTCACCCCGGCGATTTCCACCTTGTCGCCGACGTTGATGCCCCCGGTGTCGGCGAATTGCGCATAGTAGGTCGGCGTGGCGAACAGCATCGGCACGCTGGTGAAGCTCTGTCCCACACCGATGATGAGCAGCGTCACCAGCGTGCCCATCAGGCCGACGCGGGTGCGGTTGAACTCCGTCAGCGTTCTCATTGCGGCGTGCACCTCCCGGTCGGCTGGCCGAAAAGCTTGATCGTGCGCACCGGCCCGCCGGGCTGTAATCCATTGACTTTGATCGAGATGTCACACAGGTAGAAGTTGTAGAAGTCGCCGTAGATGCCGCCGGCCCGGCCGATGACGCGGAACGCGCCCGGCAGCTTCTCCAGCACGTTGTCCAGGGTCGGCAGATCGTTGATGAGTGACTGCTGGATGCCCTCGAGCTGTCCGAGGGTGCCGTGTAGCGACGGCCGGTCCTCGCTCAGCAGAGCTGCTACCGTTCCGGCCGCGTCGCTGATGTGTGCCGCCGCCGCGGCCAGCGGATCGGCCCGGTCCTTCAGGCCGGTGATCAGCAGCTCCAACTTGTCGACCGTTCGGTCGAACTCCTTCTCGTGCTTGACGGTCGTGGCCAGCACGGTGTTCAGGTTGTTGATCACTTCGCCGATCGCCTTGTCGCGGTCGGCCAGCGCCGCGGTCAGTGATGCGGTCTGGTCCAGGATGTCGTTGATGGTGGCGCCCTGTCCCTGAAACACCGTGATGATCGACTGGGCGATGCTGTTCACCTTGTTGGGGTCCAATGCCTTGAACAGCGGCCGGAACCCGCCGATCAGCGCGTCGAGGTCCAGCGCCGGCTGGGTGCGCTCGAGCGGGATCTCGCCGCCCGGGGGAAGCCGTCGGCCGCTCGCGCCGTGCTTGAGCTCCAGGTAGCGGTCACCGATCAAATTGAGGTAGCGGATCGACGCGGTCGTCGCCTGATCCAGCGGCAGCGTCCGATCCACGTTGAACTCCACCAACACCCGCGTGTCCCCGTCGGTCAACGTCACCTTCGAGACCTTGCCCACCTCGACGCCGGACGCGCGCACGAACTGCCCGGCGCGCAGCCCGCTCGCGTCGGTGAACACCGCGGAGTACCCGGTGGTGCGATCGAATCGCACCTGACCGAACACGACGATGATCATCACGGTGAACAACGCCAGCACGGACCAGAAGACCCCGAGTTTGACTGCGGTACCGGTGATTTTCATGGGTTGATCGTGTTCTCCCCGTACTGGCGGCCCCAGACGAATTCGGTGGCCAGCGGCTGGCCGAGCTCGAAGTGGTTGTAGGGCGCCAGGCTGGCGCCGGTGTCCATGACCAGATACGGCGCGGGCCATAGATCCCGGGTGATCTTCTGCCAGCAGCCCGGCCGCCCGCCGGGGCCGCCGTGCGCGTTCACCCGCGGCAGATTGTCCGGATACACATAGGGGTTGGGCGCACCGATGATCGATCCGGCCGCCGCCAACGAATAGCCGTTGCCGCCGGCCGCTTTCGCGACTTCCGGGGCGGCGTCGTGGAAATTGCGGATCATGCAGAACAGTTCGGGGCTGTAGGTGTCGAGGAGGTCGGCGGTGGGCACCAGGTCCGCGGCCCCCCGCGCCAGGTACTGCCCGCCCTTGGCGAAGATGTCTTCGCCGTTGTGGCCCACGCCCACCGCCGCCAACAGCGCGGCGTCCAGGTCGCCCTGTTGGCGGGTCAGGGTCCGGGCGGTGGTCACCGCGTTACTCAGAAATTCCCACAGGTCGGGTGAGGCCTTGGTGTATACCCGGGCCAGGTCCGTCAAGCGACGCAGGTCGTAACGTATCTGCGGCATGCGCGGATTCAACTGCGCCAGAATCTCTTTGCCGTTGATGATCGATTCGCCGAATTTGCCGCCCAGCCCGTCCAGCGCCTGCGCCAGCGCGGACAACGTTGCGTTGAGCTCGATCGGACTCACTTTCTCGGCTATCGAAGTGACCGTCTCGAACAACGTGTTGAATTCGGTGGTCACCGACCGCGCATCGATCACGTCGTGTGGCGAAATCCGCTGCCGCGATGCGTTTTCCGGCGCAATCAACGACACGTACTTGTTGCCGAACAGCGTGGCCGCCTCGATGTTGGCCACCACGTTCGCCGGAATCAGCTTGATGTAGCGCGGATTCACCTCCAACAGCAGCTTGGCCGCCGGCGCGCCGTCCCGCTCGGTCTCCGAGATGCCGGACACCCGGCCGATCTCGACCCCGTTGTACGTGACCTTGGATCCCGGCTCCATCAACAGGCCCGCCCGGGTAGCGACCATCGTCAGCTCGGTCTTGGGCGTGAAGTCCCCGCGAAACTGCAGGTACACCAACGCCAAAACCAGTCCGCAGACCAACAGCAGGACGACGCCCTCGACGTACACCCACGCGCGTCGCCCCATCCGCGGCACCGGCGTCGCCATGGCCGTTACACCGTCAGATTGAAGTTCGGGTCGACGCCGTAGAGCGCCAACTGGGCGAGCAGGACCACTACCACCACCGAGACCAGTGAGAATCGCATCGATCGACCGACCGCCTGGCCCACGCCGACCGGGCCGCCACTGGCGGTATAGCCGTAGTAGCAATGGGTGATCATCACCACCACCGCGATGATCACGACCTCCAGAACCGACCAGCCGACGTCCTCGGGGCGCAGGAAGGTGCGGAAGTAGTGCTCGTAGGTGCCGTTCGACTGGCCGTAGAACACCGTCGTGACGACCTGACCCGACGTGAAAGCCATGTCGAGGGCCAGGGCGTACAACGGCACGATCACCCCCAGGCCGCCCAGGATCCGGGTGGAGACCAGGAAAGAAATCGATTTGATGCCCATGACTTCCAGCGCGTCGATCTCCTCGCTGATGCGCATGGCGCCCAGCTGGGCGGTTGCGCCGGCACCGACCGTGGCGGCCAGCGTGACCCCGGCGACGATCGGTGCGGCAATGCGTGTGTTGGCCAGTGCGGCAAAGAATCCGGTGAACGCCTCGACGCCGATGTTGCCCAGTGACGCGAAGCCCTGGATGGCGATCAGCGATCCGCCGGACAGCGTCACAAACCCGATGATCGCGACCGTGCCACCGACGACGGCCATCGCGCCGGTGCCCATGCCGATCTCGGCGACGAGCCGCAACGTCTCCCGCCGGTAATGGCGTAGCGCCCACCCGATCTGTCCGACGCTGATCCTGGCGAACCTTGCGAAAATGCCGATCCGCCAGAGCCTTCGCGCCGTGCCGCCGCCATAGCGGTTGAGATTGGCGGCCGTTCGCGGATAGCGGGCGCGCAGTACTGCCCCGGTCGCCATGTCAGCGGCCCGTCCCGAACCGCACGCCGATCGTGGTCAGCACCACGTTGACGGCGAACAACGCGATCACGCACAGCACCAGCGTCTCGTTGACGGCGGTGCCGACGCCCTTGGGGCCGCCCTTCGTGGTCAGCCCGCGATAGCAGCCGACCAGCCCGGCGATCGTTCCGAAGATGGCCGACTTGACCACCGAGATCACCACCTCGGGCAGGCCGGTGATCAAGGTGAGGGTACCGACGTAGGCGCCGGCCGAAATGTGTTGGATGAAAACGCCGAACACGAATCCGCCCACCAGTCCGATGGTGATCACCGCGCCGTTGAGCAGGGTGGCGACGATCGTCGCGGCGACGACGCGGGGCACCACCAGCCGGTGGATCGGGTCGATGCCCAGCACCTCCAGCGCATCGATCTCCTCGCGGATGGTGCGCGCGCCCAGGTCGGCGCAGATGGCCGTGGATCCGGCGCCGGCGATCACCAGCACGGTGGTCAGCGGTCCCAGCTGCGTCACCGCGCCCAAAGCAGCGCCGGCGCCGGAGATGTCGGCGGCGCCGAACTCCGCCAGCAGGATGTTGAGGGTGAAGATGATCAGCACGGTGAGCGGAATCGCGACCGCGAGGGTGGGCAGCAGCGAGACGCTGGTGATGAACCAGCCCTGCTCGATGGTCTCTCGCCACTGAAAGGGTGACCGGAACAACGCTTTGCCGGTCAGCACGCAGGTCCGGAAGAAGCCGCCGACCGCGTCGATCCCGGGCTGGATCTGACCGCGAAGGTACGTGGCGATCACGGTGTGGGTGCTCATCGCCGCGTCCCCCGCCGTTCGAGCGCGGCGATCATCGTGGAGTTGGCGAGTTCGAGGACGTCTCGGGCGGCTTTGCCCGCTTCGGCCGCATTTCCGGCGCAGATGGCCTCGGCCAGTTTGCGGTACGCGTCCGTGCGGTTGACCTCGGCGTTCATCGCGGTGGCCAGGGCGCTCAGCGCCCGCTCATACGCCGCGCGGAAAGGGTTGTACATCAACCGGAATACGATCGACCCGGAGCTGTCCACCATGTGGTCCCAGAACGCGAGGGTGTCACGATGCCACTCGGCCGGGCTATCCGATGCGTCCAGTCGGCGCAGCGAATCTTGGAGCAGCGCAGCCAGTTCGGGGCCGTGTTGTTCGGCCGCCAATTCCGCGACCTTCGGACCGATACGCAGCCGCGTCTCGAGGATGCTGCGGAAAACGCTCGCGTCGAGTTCGCCCTGGCGAAACAACAACTGGGGCAGCAGATCAAGGCCGGCGTGTCGGCGGAAATCCCGCACGGTCGTGACGCCGCCCTGGCGCACCTCGACCAGGCTGGCCGCCGAGAGACGCTTGAGCGCCTCGCGTACGGCGGGGCGCGACACCCCGAAGACCTCCGCCAGCCTGCGCTCGCTGGGCAGCGGCGAGCCCGGCTGTATCTCGCCGCTGAGCACATCGGTCGCGATCTGGTCGAAAACCGCTTCAGGCACCGATCGGCGAATTACCGGCTGCAGCGCCATGCGGCCAGTGTGGCTGGCCGACCGCCAGTCAGGTGGTCAGACCACCGGCGTGTCGGCAAATCTTTCCCGAGTTTGCGGGGCGCCTAATTCGCCGAGCGTTGCGCCGTCACAAACAGATTCCCGGGCACGTAGTCCCGGACTTCCTCGGGCGCGGCACGCCCGTAGCCGGCCATCAGCTCGTCGGCCGGCGTCACCGTCACGTCCCAGCCGTGCCGGTTAAACCACTCGCCGACGTCCTCGCGCTCCTCGAAATACCAGAGCTCGTCGGTCCGGGGCACCTGGCGGTCCGGATCCACGCCGGCCATCAGCCCGCGGATCCGGTCCATCCGCTCCCGGCGCTTCGCGCGGAACTGCGGGTCAAGGAACGTCGGCCCCAGCGCCTCCACGGCGACCCGGCTGCCGGGAACGGTCAGCCCCTGAATGCGCTCGAACAGCAGATCCTGTGCGGCGGCGGGCAGGTACGGCATCAACCCCTCGGCCGACCAGACGCTGGGCGCGGAGGGGTCAAAACCCGCCTGCCGCAACGCGGCCGGCCAATCCTGGCGCAGGTCCACCGGCACCGCGACCCGGTCACAGGCGGGCTGCGCCCCATGCTCGGCCAACGTGGAGGCCTTGAAATCCAGCACCCGGGTCTGGTCGAGCTCGTAGACCGTGATGCCCGCCGGCCAGGGCAGCCGCCAGGATCGCGCGTCCAGGCCGGCCGCCAGGATCACCGCCTGGCGGATGCCGGCACCGACGGCGTCGAGGAAGAACTTGTCGAAAAACGCTGTGCGCGAAGCCATGTAGCCGACCATCGACTGCATCTGCAGCGGCAACGTCGGTTCGGCCTCGATGACCTCGTCCGGCAGCTGGGCCGCGGAGTGCCAGTTCCACGCGCCGTCTCCGGCGGCGTCGAGGAACACCTGGGCGAATGGATCTGTGATCAACGGGTTTTCGTTGCGGGTCTCGGCCGCGCGGGCCGAAGCGACCCCCAACGCGGTCGCCCCCACGCTTTCGGTGATCTCCCAGCTGTCGTTGTCGGTCCTCGCCATCCTCAGTTCCTTCCCGTCCGCTGCGCCGCCACGAACAGCGTCTGCGGCGCGGCATCGTCGATGTCTTGTGGTGGTCTGCGGTCGTAGCCGGCCATCAGCTCCGGCGCCGGGGTGACCGTCACGTCCCAGCCGTGCCGGCCCAGCCAGTCCCCCACGTCTTCACGTTCCTCGAAGTACCAGAGGTCTTGCACATCGGGAATGTCGCGGTCGGGCTCCAGTTCGGCCATCAGGTCGCGCACCCGCTGCATGGTCTGGCGCTGCCGGTCGCGGGCGCCCTCGTCGAGGAAGTCGGGGCCCGGTGCCTCCACGGCGATCCGGCTGCCCTGCGCGCCGAGCGCCTGTACCCGCTCGAACAACAGCTCCTGGGCGGCCGCCGGCAGAAACGGCAACAGCCCCTCGGCCGACCACACGCTGGGCGCTTCGGCGTCAAATCCGGCCCGCCGCAAGGCGGACGGCCAGTCGTGGCGCAGGTCGACGGCAACGCTGATCAGCTCGCAGGTCGGCTGGGCGCCTTTGTCGCGCAGCGTCGACGCCTTGAAGTCCAGCACCAGGGGCTGGTCCAGCTCGTACACCCTGGTGCCGTCCGGCCAGGGCAGCCGCCACGCCCGCGAGTCCAGCCCGGCCGCCAGGATCACCACCTGCCGCACGCCCGCGCCGGTGGCGTCGAGGAAGAACTGATCGAAGAAGGCCGTCCGCGCGGCCATATAGTCGACCATGCCCTGCATCCGCGGCTTGAGGTCCGGATCGATCTCGGCGACCTGGGCGGGCAGGTTGGGAGCCGCGAACCAGTCCCACATACCTTCCCCGGCGGCCTGCAGGAACACCCGCGCGAATGGGTCGCTGATCAGTGGGTTCTCGCTTTCGGTCTCCGCCGCCCGGGCCGCCGCCACGCCGAGCGCCGTCGCCCCCACGCTCTCGGTGATCTCCCAGCTGTCGTTGTCCGTCCTGGCCACGCCGGTGCCTCCCCAATTCGCTAGCACGCCTACGTACCCGACCCTACGCGCGCCGGATGAGTGGGAGCTGTCAACGGACCGGGTATTGAGTTAACTTGTCGGCGGGCCGTTTAGCAGGTCGAAAGCACGGTGCCGGCGCGAATCCGAGGGATGTACATGCGAGTTGACGGGCGCGACATCGTCGTTTCCGGCAACTTGCTGCACCCGCTGGCCCGGCGGACCAACGACATCCTGCGGTTGATGCTGGCCTCGCTTTTCTTGGCGCTGGTGATCACGGGCTCGGTGATCACCCGCCCGCAATGGATCGCGCTGGAGAAATCCGTTTCGCAGATCGTCGGCGTCTTGTCACCCACGCAATCCGATGTGGTGTACGTGGTGTACGGGTTCGCGATCGTGGCTTTGCCATTCATCATCCTCATCGGGCTGATCGTCGCCGGGCAATGGAAACTGCTCGGCGCCTACGCCACCGCGGGGTTGAGCGCGATCCTCGTATTGTCGATCAGCGCCAGCGGCATCGCATCACCGCGATGGCACTTCGACGTTCACGATCGGCTCAGCACGGTACCGGCGCAATTCCTCGACGATCCGCGCTGGATCGGGATGCTGGCGGCGGTGCTGACGGTCTCGGGTCCGTGGCTGCCGGCGCGCTGGCGGCGCTGGTGGTGGGCGCTACTGCTGGCCTTCGTCCCCATCCACTTGGTGGTCAGCGCCATCGTCCCGGCGCGCTCGTTGGTGGGCCTGGCGGTGGGATGGATCGTCGGCGCTCTGGTGGTGCTCGTCGTCGGCACTCCCGCGCTCGAGGTGCCGCTGGAAGCCACGGTGCGTGCACTGGCCAAGGGCGGCTTCGCCGTCTCGCGGCTGACCGTGGTCCGGCCCGCCGGCCGCGG
The DNA here is from genome assembly GCF_001672755.1 of Mycobacterium colombiense. Classification (GTDB taxonomy): domain Bacteria; phylum Actinomycetota; class Actinomycetes; order Mycobacteriales; family Mycobacteriaceae; genus Mycobacterium; species Mycobacterium colombiense_C. Next base: position 118,044 of record NZ_LZKI01000132.1, read on the forward strand.
CCCGCTGATTCTTTCGGCCGACGGCGAACATCTCGGGGAGACGGCGCTGATCGAGCTGTACAGCCCGCACCAACGCAGCGGCGGAGCGCTGCGCCAGCTCTGGGGCAAGCTGCGGCTGCGCGACGCCGAGACCGCACCCCTGGTGACCTCCATGCGCCGGGCCGTGGAGCATCGCGCGTTGATGGCGATCGCCATCGGTGACGCGGGCGTGGCCAACACGGCGACGGTCGCCGTGGCCCCGCTGGACCGCGGGTGGATGCTCTATTCGCACCGGCCCCCGCTCGGCACGCCCATCGACGAATGCGCGGAGACGACTCCCGTTGGCCGGCTGTGGGAATCGCTGCGAGTCCTCAACGACCGCCAAATCGCCCACGGTGACCTGCGCACCCACCACATCACGGTGGAGGACGACACCGTGATGTTCGGCGGGTTCGGCAGCGCCGAATACGGGGCGACCGACGCCCAGCTTCAGTCCGACATCGCCCAGCTGCTGGTGACCGCCTCCGCCCTCTACGACCCGAAGTCGGCGGTGCGCGCGGCGATCGAGGTGTTCGGCAAGGACACCATTCTGAGTGCATCCCGCCGGCTCACGAAAGTCGCTGTGCCACGATCCCTTCGGCGGTCGGTACCCGACGCCGGTGCCGTCATCTCCGGCGCGCGGGCCGAGGTCAAGCGGCAGACCGGTGCCGATCAGATCAAGCCGCAGACCATCACCAGGTTCACCCGCAGCCAGATCGTCCAGCTGGTGCTCTTCGGCGCGCTGGTCTATGTGGCGTACCCGTTCATCAGCACGGCGCCCACATTCGTCTCCCAGCTGAGGACCGCGAACTGGTGGTGGGCGCTACTGGGCCTGCTGGTGTCGGCGCTGACCTACGTCGGCGCGGCCGCGGCGCTGTGGGCGTGTGCGGACGGCATGGTGAACTTCTGGACGCTGTCAATCGCCCAGGTGGCCAATACCTTTGCTGCGACCACCACCCCGGCGGGCGTCGGCGGGCTGGCGCTGAGCACCCGGTTCTTGCAGAAGAGCGGCCTGTCGGCGATGCGGGCGACCGCGGCGGTGGCGCTGCAGCAGTCGGTGCAGGTGATCGCGCATCTGGCGCTGCTGGTCTTGTTCAGCGCCGCGGCCGGCGCCTCGATGAACCTGCGGCACTTCGTCCCGAGCGCGACGCTGCTGTACCTGATCGCGGGGATCGCGCTGGGCATCGTCGGCACGTTCCTGTTCGTGCCCACGCTGCGCAAGTGGCTGGCAACCGAGGTGCGCCCCAAGCTGAACGAGGTGGTGACCGATCTGGTCAAGCTGGCCCGCCAACCGCGGCGCCTGGCCCTGATCCTGCTGGGTTGTGCGGGCACCACCCTCGGCGCGGCGCTGGCGTTGTGGGCCAGCATCGAAGCCTTCGGCGGCGGAACGACTTTCGTCGCCGTCACGGTGGTCACCATGGTCGGCGGCACACTGGCTTCCGCGGCGCCCACACCCGGCGGCGTCGGGGCGGTCGAGGCGGCGTTGATCGGTGGGCTGGCCGCATTCGGCGTGCCGGCGGCCGTCGGCGTGCCGTCGGTCCTGCTGTACCGGGTGCTGACCTGCTGGCTACCGGTGTTCGTCGGGTGGCCGGTGATGCGGTGGCTGACCGCCAACGAGATGGTCTGAGGACCTAGTTTTCGGATTCGGTCTGCGCGACCACGAGAACCGTTGAGGTGCGCACGCTTTGGCCGACCGTGGTGGTCAGAGACACCAGGTAGTAGTCCTCGGGCACCGACTGCGCGACGGTGATCGGGACGGTGACGCTGGCCGATCCGTCGGCGGTGAATCGGCCCGACGCCGGCTTCACGCCGATCCCGACATCCGACGAGGTGCCCGTGATGGCGTAGCCGTCGGCGCCGTCGGTCATGCGTTGCGCATCGAGGGTGACGCTGCCCGTGTGGCCGGGCGCGATCGTGACGACGGGCTGATCGACGTTGACGGCCACCGCCGAACTGCCCGCCCCGAACGACGGGGGGGCATCCGCTTCCGCTGTGCCCCAATGCTTGTCGGGATAGGCGGCCAGCGAGAAGGCCAGTGTGCCGCCGGTGCGGATGATCGACTCGGGCAGCGAGGTGCGGTCGGTGGCCTGGCCGTCGATCTTCAGCCCGCTGATGTATTTGAGGTGGTGCGGTCCCGAGGCGCCTGGGGCGGCGATCCGGATGGATTTGTTTGCGGGCAGCGCGATTTCGATTCGGTCGAACAGCGGTGCGCCCACGGTGAGGATCGGCGTTCCGGGGGTGGCCGGGTACAGGCCCAGCGCGGCCCAGACGTACCAGCTGGCCAGCGCCCCCAGGTCGTCGTTGCCCGGCTCGCCGTCGGCGGTGGGAGCGAAGAGCCCGCGCACCCGATCGACCGTGCGCTGCGTCTTCCACGGTTGGCCGATGTAGTTGTACAGCCACGGCACACCGAAACTCGGTTCGTTGCCGGCCCACAGGTAGGGCTGGTTGGGTCCGACGTTGAGCTTCTCGGTGAAGCGGTCGAGCCGGTCGGCCACGGCCGCGCGCCCGCCCAGCGCGGTCACCAGTCCCGCGACATTGTGCGGCACCGACCAGACGTACTGTTCGGCGTTGCCCTCGTCATACCCCACCTGGCCGAAGTTTTCCGGGACCACCACAAACCCGGGACCACGCCGGAAGTAGCCGGTCCAGCTGCGCGGCAGGATGTACCGGGTGGTCGGGTTGAACAGGTTCTGCCAGTACTGCGTCCGGTTCGCGAATTCGGTGGCGGTCGCGGCATCGCCCAGCGAGTCGGCGAACCGGGAAATGGCGAAGTCGTCCAGCGACCACTCGAGGGTGATCGACGCGTCGGCGATCCAGCCGTTGCGGCCGAATTCCAGTGTGAACGGCGCATAACCGAGCCGCTGGTAGGTGGCGATGCCGCGGCGCTCCACGTAACCACCCAGGCCCACACCGCCTTTGGTCGCCCCGTCCACCATGTAGCGCAACGCCGCTTTGGTGTCGAAGTCGTTGGCGCCGAAGGTGTTCAGGTTAACGATCAGCGGTACCACGCTGTCCCCGCTCATCTCGCCGGTCGCGGCGTTGGCGAACGCCCACCGGGGCAGCGCGCCGCTCTGCTCGGCGTCGTTCACCAGCGATTGGGCCATGTCGCCGGCCCGCTCCGGGAACAGCAACGCCTGCAGCGCTGCCAGGCACCGGTAGGTGTCCCAGTCGGAGAAGTTGGCATATTGCGTGTGGCCGGCGGCAACCGTGTGGATGGAGCCGTCGAACCCGACGTAGCGGCCGTCGGCGTCGTTGAACATGTTGGGGTGCAACAGCGATCGATACAGGGCGGTGTAAAAGGTGGTCAGATCGTCGACGTTGCGGCCGGCGACCGACACGCGCGACAACGCGGCGTTCCATTCCCTCGACGCGGCCCCGCGAACGTCGTCGAAGCCCGCCGCGCCCTCGGCCGCCAGATTCGCCCGCGCCCCCTCGATGCCGACGTAGGAGATGGCGGTCTGCACCTGCAGCGTCGACCCGGGGGGGAACTCCACATACCCGCCGCTGTACGGCGCGTTCGCGCTGCGGGCGCCGGCGTGAACCGCACTGCCGTCCCAGGATCCGTACGAGGTGAAGGGCTGGCTGAACTTCATCGCGAAGTACACGGTGTAGGCGTTCGGTTTGTCGCAGAACCCACCGCTGGTGGCCCAGCCGGTGATGGTGGTGTTGTCCTCCCCGATCTGAATGGTCGCGCGGGAGTTGCCCGCCAGCGACGAGCCGGAGCGCACCTGAAGCAGCGCGGGCCGTCCGTTGCGCGGGTAGCTGAAACGGCCTACCCCCGTGTGCGCGGTGGCGGTGAGTTCCGCCTTCACCCCGGTGCCGGGGAAGCGCACGGTGTAGTAGCCGGGCATGCCCTGCTCGGTGTCGTCGTGGGCGATCCTCTCGGTGGCGTTCCAGGGTTGCAAGGCGATTTCGCCGGTGACCGGCAGCATCGAGATGTCGCCGAAGGCAGCGCATCCCACCGAGGCGTGGGTCATGCTGAATCCGCTTGCGCGCGGGTTGTCGTAGTTGTAGCCGGCGTAATTGCCGACGGTGTCGGGCGAGTACTGCACCATCCCGAACGGCACGGTGGCGCCGGGGAAGTTGTTGATCTCCCCCACCGTCTCGCCGCCCGTCCCGGTGCCGATAAGGGTCACGACGTGGTCCACGGGGTTGGCCACGAACAGGGGCGGACCGTCGTATCCCCTCGGCGGGGCCGCCGCGATGAAGACCATGAAGACGGCCGACGCCGCGATGACCGCGATGAGGGCCCGTCGCGACCGCATACCTGTCTAATACTGGAAAACGACTGCATAGCGGCGTATTCGAGTGGCGTTTTGGCCCACGAATCGGATAACGATTGGCGGCCGACGGCGAAGCCGGCCAAAAGTCCAAAAGATCTCGGCAAACTGTCGATCCCCTTCGGTGACTGTCGTGCGCAGCATGGCTGGCACTGGTAACGGCCCAATTTCGGGAGATCGGAGCGATGAGATATTTGACTCTAGCAACCATTTCTGTGGCGCTGAGTGTAGCGCTAAGTCGGTTGCGGCCGCGACCACAAATCCGGTGAAAAACGTCGACGTCCCCTTCGGCGACGACGTCGACGGCCTCGGCAACGTCGTCGCAAACGAGCGCGCCACCGGCGGCGAAAGCCAAGTACACCATCGCCGGACGGCTCCGCGTCCACGCTCGGTGGTTTCCGGGCCTGGCAGGTGGGCGGCACGTATCAGCCGCTGAGTTTCCAGGCCGCCGGGCCCGGTTGGCTCTACGGTAAACGCATGACAGAGCAGTCGTATGCGGTGGACGCCGGGCATCCACCATCGGCGCTGATGCGTCTGGTCAATCCGGTGATGAGATTCCTGCTGCGCAGTCCGCTGGCCGGTCTCGCCCGCAATCAGTTCATGGTGTTGAGCTTCACCGGGCGCAAGACGGGACGGCCGTATTCAATTCCGTTGAGCGCTCACCTGATTGACGGCCAGCTTTACGCATTGACCGGAAACCCGTGGAAGCAGAACTTCCGCGACGGCGGGCCGGTCCAGGTGGTGTACGACGGCAAGTCGACGCCGATGCGCGGTGAGCTGATCCGCGACCGAGGCGTCGTGTCGGAACTGTTGTTGCGCTGCGCCGAGTCCTACGGAGTTCAGCGCGCACAACGCATGATCGGGCTGAAGTTTCGCGACCAGCGCATACCGACACGCGACGAGTTCGCCGAGGCGGTCGGTCGGCTGCATCTGGGTGCGGTCCGGCTGAGTCCGGCGGAATAGAATCGCGCCCGCTCAGCCGCCGTCGTCGCCGGTGCCGGGCGGCCGCAGGTGCGCTTCACGCAGGCGCTGGTCGAAGCGCGAGCGCGCGGTGATCACCTCTTTGCCCAGCGCCGCGAAGTCATCGGCGATCCGTTGGGCGAGCAGTCCGAGCCTTATGTTTCCCGACTGGGACAGCGTCTTGAGCATGTTGAACGCGGCGTCCTCGTCGATGCCGTAGATCAGCATCAGCATGCCTTTGGTGCGGTCGATCACGCCACGGCGCCCGGCGATTTCGGCGACCTTGGCGCTGATGGAGTCTTCCCTGGCGCGGGCGGGCGCGGGCGCGAGTTCGATGTAGAAGCCGTGGGTGCCGACGACTTTCCCGCCGTCATCGCAGAACGGGTCGCCCACCACGAGGACGTGATGGATCATTCCACCGGTGTCCACGATGCGATGCCGCGTGGAGAAAGCCTGACGACGCCGGATCATGTCGTTGATGCCGTCGGTCACCTGGGGACGATCGGCCGGATGCTTGTGCGACAGCACCAGCTCGGTGGTGGGTGTCACCGTGCCGGGTTCATACCCGTGCATGCGCTGGACCTGGTCGGACCACACCCAGCGGTGACCTTCGAAGTAGAAGCGGAACCAGCCCGCGCATTGCGGGGTGGCGCCCGCCAGGCCCCGCTCGATCGCTGCGGCTTGGCCTTCTAGTTTCCAAGCCACGGCGAACGTTTCGCGTCGAGGGCGATGGAATCGGCGGCGGGCATCGGTAGCGATGGCACGCCAATCGCTACTGCCTGGACGGGAAAACCCGCACTGCACATGCAGGAGTGAGATACCCCCATGGGGGTTCACGTTACATTTAATGACCAGTGGTCATCGGCAGAATGACGAAATTGCCGGGCAAGTAAGTTCAGGCGCCGGTCAGCAGCATTCGCCGCGCTCGCCGTGGATGTCGCTCCCTCACACCAGCCCCGCGCCCGCGGCCGCGCGGGTCCGGGTGACGGTCGGCCGCTCGAAACCGGCGTCGATCACGGCGCGCTGCACCGCCTCGCCGACCTTCTCGGTACGGTCCAGCGGCACCAGGGTGATCACGCAGCCGCCGAAGCCGCCGCCGGTCATCCGCGCCCCCAGCGCGCCCGCGCACACCGCGGTGTCGGCGATCAGGTCGATGCGTTCGGTGGTGATTCCGAAATCGTCGCGCATGGAGGCGTGCGAGGCGGTGAAAATTCGCCCGGCTTCGGGGTAGTCCGAATGTCGCAGCGCCGCAACGCAGTCGATGACTCGCTGATTTTCGCTGAGCACGTGACGGGCGCGGCGGGCGTCGACGGGGTCACGCACGGCGGACAGGTCGGCCGGCCCGCGATCGGCGGCCGCGCGCAGCGACGACGCCGCCAAGTCGGCGGCGGCCCGCTCGCAGGACGCGCGACGCGCCGCGTAGTCGCCGCCCGCGTGGCTGTGCCGCTCCCGGGAGTCGATCAGCAGCAACGCGACGCCCGCGGGCTCCGGGTCGAATTCCACCGGCGTGACGGTCAGGTCGGCGAAGTCGATCAGCACCGCCGTCGCGTCCCGGCCGAAAAGCGCGGCGAGCTGGTCGAGCAAACCCGTTGGCGCGCCCACGTACTCGTTCTCGGCCCGCTGGGCCAGCCGGGCCTGCTCCGTGACGTCGATGCGGACGCCGGCGGCCGAGGCGATCGCGCCCAGCGCCGCGCACTCCAGTGCCGCCGAGGACGACAGGCCCGATCCCATCTCCACGTCGCTGGTGATCGACATGGTGCCGCCGGGCACCGGGTGGCCGGCCTGGCGCAGTGCCCACACCACCCCGGCCACATAGGCCGCCCAGCCGGTCACCTCACCGGGAGCGGTGCCGATCCGGACGCGCACCGGGGTGTCCGCGCGGTCGCTGACCACGGTGATCGCGTCGCCGTCGGCGGGCGTGAACGTCGCGACCGTGCGCTGCGGTAACGCGATCGGAAGCGCGAAACCCAGGTTGTAGTCGGTGTGTTCGCCGATCAGGTTGATCCGCCCGGGTGCGGCGTAGCGGATCGTCATCGCAGTTCCCGTAGCCGCTGGGCCACGCTCTCCGGCGTGACGTCGCCGATGAAGGCGTCCATCGCCGATTCGGAGGCCGCCAGGTACTTGAGCTTGGTGGCGCTGCGCCGGATGGACATCAATTCGACGTGGAAGTAGCCCTCGGCCTGGGCCGCCGTGTCGGCGTACTGGTGCAGCGCCGAAATGTAGGGCAGCGGCGTGGAATACATCCGGTCGAACCGCCCGAGCACGTCGAGGTAGACGCCCACGAACGCGTCCATCTCGTCCTCGTCGAGCTCGGTCAGGTTGCGCACGAACCGGTTCGGGTAGATGTGCGCCTCCACCGGCCAGCGCGCCGCGAACGGCACGAACGCGGTGAACAGCTCGTTGCGCGCGACGATGCGACTGCCATCGGCGACCTCACGGGCGAGCAGGTCGCCGAACAGGTTGCGGTCGTGCCGGTTTCGATGTTGACGAGCCTGCTCCAGCATGGTGGCGGTGCGCGGCGTGAGATAGGGATAGCCGTAGATCTGCCCGTGCGGATGAGTCAACGTCACCCCGATTTCCTCACCGCGATTCTCGAAACAGAACACCTGCTCGATGCCGGGCCTGGCCATCAGGTCGGCGGTGCGATGCCGCCACGCCTCGACGACCAGTCGTGCGTGCGCCGGTTCCAGCTGGGCGACGGACCCGGTGTGGTCGGCGGAGAAGCAGATCACCTCGCAGCGGCCGTGCCCGGGCGCTGTCACGAAACCGTCCTCGGCGGGCACGGGCGCCGAGGCGGGCAGCGACGGCAGCGCGCCGGACAGGCTGGGGAATCGGTTCTCGAACACGACGACGTCGTAGTCGGGGGCGGGCACCTCACTGGTCAGTCCGGTCGGGCCCGGGCACAGCGGGCACGCCTCCGGCGGCGGCTTGTAGGTGCGGTCCTGGCGCTGCGCCGCGACGATCACCCACTGCCCGGTGGACCGGTCGAACCGCAACTGCGACTGCGCGGCGGGATCCCGCACCGGCAGCGGCCTGCGGTCCTCGACCGGCGCCGGACGATGCCCGGGCAGCGCGAAGAACAGCAGGTCACGACCGTCAGCCAGCTTCGCGAGCATCGGCGCAGTCACGATGTCGAAGACTAGCTTGGTCGCCGGGTCGCGGTTCGGGTAACCATGTTGACTAAACGCAAGAGAGGCGGTCTCCCGATAACTGTTCTTTACGAACGCGCCCGCAACTGGGTGATCGGCTCCGATCCTGGCTTGCTTCGGCTGCGAATGGCCACTCGGACGACGGCAGCGCTCGGCCTGTCCCTGCTGGCGCTCTTCATCCTCACCAGGGCGACGGGTCAGCCGCTGACCGTTGCCCTGCTGGGCGTCGTCATCACCATGGTCGCGTCCCGATCCGTCAACGAGCCCGACCCGCACCAGCAGCGGATCACCATGGCGCTGCTGCCCCTTCACGCCGCGGCGTCCATCACCGCCGCCGCGCTGCTGGCGCCGCACACGGTGGTCAGCGACGCCGTCTTCGTGATGGTCGTGTTCACCGCGGCATACATCCGGCGCTACGGGGCGCGGGGCAGGGCGCTGGGCAGGGTCGCGTTCATGTCCTACTTCTTCACGCTGTATCTGCACGCCCGCCTCGCGGAGCTGCCCTGGATGATCGGGGCGGTCGCGGTGGGCACCGTGTGCACGTACGTGATGAGCAGCTACGTCATGCCCGATCGGCCTGAGCGGGTGCTGCGTGCCACCATTCGGGCGTTGCGCGCCCGGATGGCGATCGTCCTCGACACCACCGCCGAGGCGGTGCGCACGGGCCGCCTCGACGAGCGGCGGCGGCGCCGCATGCGGGTCCGCACCATCCGGCTCAACGAGACCGCCCTGATGGTGCAGAGCCAGATCGAGGACAAGGCCGACCCCGGCACCCTGTGGCCCGGTGTCACCGCGGAACGACTCGCGCCCTGGCTGCTGGACGCGGAGCTGGCCATCGAATGGGTCGCCACCGCCGGCCGGCGGGCGGCCGTCATCGCTTGCGAGAACCCCGATTCCATGCCCGCGCCCACCCGGGTCGCGCTCGTCGACGCGCTTACCGAACTGTCGCGGGCCATCCGGATTCCGGAACCCGACGGGCTGCGCCGGGCCGCCGACCGCGCACAGCGGCTGCTCGATGAGCAGCGCGAGCCCGCTGCGGACCAGGCGGGCGATGACGAGGGCAGCGCGGCCGTGCGCCGCCTGGCGCTGGCGATCATCAACGCCGCGTCGGCGACGTCAGACGTGCGGGCGATCGTCGACCGCGTGGCCACCGGCCTGCCCCTCGACGACGGCGACGGCGAGCGCCCCCAGCCGGCCGAGGACGCCGTCCCGGACGAGGCCGCCGCGGACGAGCCGGCCGCCGGGCTGCGGCCGACCACCCGGCAGGCCATCCAGGTTTCGGTCGCCGCATCCCTGGCCATCGTCGTCGGCGAGCTGGTCTCGCCTGCTCGGTGGTATTGGGCGGTGATCGCGGCGTTCGTCATCTTCGCCGGCACCAACTCGTGGGGCGAAACCCTGACCAAGGGCTGGCAACGCCTGCTCGGGACGATGCTCGGCGTGCCGTGCGGCGTGCTGGTGGCCACGCTGCTGACCGGCCACAAGACCGCCGCGCTGGCCGGCATTTTCGTGTGTCTGTTCTGCGCCTTCTACTTCATGACGGTCACGTACAGCCTGATGACCTTCTGGATCACCACGATGCTGGCGCTGCTCTACGGACTGCTCGGCCAGTTCTCGTTCGGCGTGCTGATGTTGCGGATCGAAGAGACCGCGATCGGTGCGATCATCGGGGCGACCGTCGCGGTCGTGGTGCTGCCGACCAACACCAGAACGGCGATCCGCAGCGACACCCGTGCCTTCTTGACGAGCCTGTCCGCCCTGATCGAAATCTCCACCGCGACCATGTTCGGTGAGGAGGACAGCGCAAGCCCGTCGGAGCAGGCGCGTCAGCTCGATCGGGACCTGCAGCAGTTCCGCGTCACCGCCAAACCGTTGCTGGCCGGCGTCGCCGGCCTCGCCGGCCGGCGCAGCATCCGGCGCGCGCTGCGGATCTTCACCGCCTGCGACCGTTACGGCCGGAGCCTGGCGCGCAGCGCCGAGCAGTACCAGGATCCCGTCGGGTCACCCTCGCTGGCCGAGGCGTTTTCGGCGGCCGCAGCCCAGACGCGACGCAACATCGACGCGTTGCAGGAAGCCATCGATGGCGGCCACGCGCCGACCCTCGTCTCGGCGACGGACGAGCTCGACGCCGCCGAGACGGTGGCCCGGCAACAGGACGGCAACGGTCGCGGCAACACCAGCCCGGACACAGGGCGCTTCCTCACCGCGGTGCACGCGCTGCGCCAGATCGAGCGTGCAGTCATCACCGCGGCCACCAATCTTGGTGGGCGCGAAAGCGTCAGGACAGCCAGCCCCGCGTCGCGCTGAAGATTTGCTTGGCGGCGCGCTAGCTCGGCCCGAACGGCTGCGGGCTCTGCGCGTCGCGGCGCTCGCCCGTGGCGATGAAGTCCTCGATCAACTCCACCACCCGCTCGGGCGCCTCGACCTGCGCGAAGTGGCCGACGTCGGGCAACACCTCGAGTCTCGCGTCGGTGCGTGCTTCGTGCGCGGCGTAGGCGTGGTCGACGGGAATGATGCCGTCGCGCTCGCCCCAGATCGCCATCACCGGCAGATCCGCGCGCAACCGCAGCCTGTTGAGCGCGCTGACCGCCTGCCCGCGGTAGTCCACGACCGATCGCAGCGTCCGCAGGAACGACTGCCGTGTCTGGCCATCCGACAACGACGAGTAGGCGCTCCACAGCTCGGCGCCGCGGGGCGAACGGATGCCGGCGCCCTTCATCCAGGACCGCAGCTTGTTGCCGACGGACAGCACGGGCGGCGGGGCGATGATCGGCAACACCAGCTCCGCGCCGGGCGCCGAGAGCAGCCGCAACACCCAGCCGACGTCGGGACCCAGGCCGCCGCTGCTGATCAGGATCAGCCGCTGGGCGTAGTCGGGGTGCTGGTAGACGAACTGCATCGCGACGCCACCACCGAGCGAGTGACCGACGACGGTGGCGTGGCTGACGCCGAGCTCGTCGAGGAAATCACGAAGCCAGACCGCGAACGCGCCCAGCGAGTAGTCCGTGCGGGGTTTCGCCGACTCGCCGTGGCCGAGCAGGTCCGGCGCGATGACGCGGAATTTCTTCGACAGCGGCGGGATCACCGACCGCCACGTCTCCGAACTGCCCGCCATCCCGTGGATGAGCAGCAGCACCTCGCCGTCACCCTCGTCGCGGTAGGCGATGCGATCGCCGTGCAGTTCGAGAACCTTCACCTCATTCATGTGGGGCTGGGTACCCGCTTTGGTCCTGCTCAGCAATGATCGAAGGCATGACCGAACCGGTTGCGACCCGAGTGGCCGTCTACCTCGACTTCGACAACATCGTGATCTCCCGCTACGACCAGACCAACGGGCGGAATTCGTTCCAACGGGACAAGGCCAAGGGGCTCGAGCAGCACGCCGACCGGCTAGAACGGGCGACGGTCGACGTCGCCGCGATCCTCGACTTCGCCTCGTCCTTCGGGACCCTGGTGCTCACCCGCGCCTACGCCGACTGGTCGGCGGATATCAACGCCGGGTATCGCGGGCAGCTGGTGGCCCGCGCGGTCGACCTGGTGCAACTGTTCCCGGCGGCGGCCTACGGCAAGAACGGCGCCGACATCCGGCTGGCCGTGGACGCGGTCGAGGACATGTTCCGGCTGCCCGACCTGACCCACGTGGTGATCGTGGCCGGTGACTCCGACTACATTCCGTTGGCCCAGCGCTGCAAGAGGCTCGGCCGGTACGTGGTGGGCATCGGGGTGGCCGGCGCGTCGAGCCGCGCGCTCGCGGCCGCCTGCGACGAGTTCGTCATCTACGACGCGTTGCCCGGCGTTCCGGTACCCGAACCGGCGCCCGCCGACGCGGAGGCGGCCAAGCCGAAGAAACGGGCCACCCGTGCCAAGTCGGCCAAGCCGGACGAGCCCGACGAGCAGCCCGACCCGCAGGCCGCCGCCACCGCGCTGCTGACGCGTGCCCTGCGGATCGGCTTGGAGAAAGACGACGTCGACTGGCTGCACAACTCGGCCGTCAAGGCGCAGATGAAGCGGATGGACCCGTCGTTCAGCGAAAGGTCTTTGGGGTTCCGCTCATTCAGCGACTTCCTGCGTTCACGCTCCGATGTCGTCGAGCTGGACGAGACGTCGACGACGCGGATGGTGCGGCTGCGCGCGCACGATTGAGCGACGAGGGCACTGCGGCAATGCATTTTCCCTCGCGTGTATGGCGCTCGCGCCGAGTGCTGGGCGATATCGTTGACACTCCCCTGGGGCGGCCATACATTGTTTGAAAGTCGTCCGCAGCCTTCTGCGGAACCAAGGAGACCGTCATGACCGTCGGTGCCGCTCCCCCAAGCGTTTTCGAGGCTGACCTGCCGACGCTTTGCTACGACCCCGAGGAAACACCCGCGCAGGTCTATCCGCGGCTGCGGGAGGCGCAGCGCCAGGCCCCCGTCGCGATGGGACCCCACGGGCCCGAGGTGCTCTCCTACCGCCTGGTCCGTTCCGTCCTTCGCGATCCCCGATTCCAGATTCCGCCCGGCATCAACCTGCTCGCCCAGGGCATCGACTCGGGCCCGCTGTGGGACAAGGTCGCCAACAGCCTGCTGTGCCTGGAGGGCGACGCGCACCATCGACTGCGCAGCCTGTGCTCCAAGGCGTTCACCCCGCGAACGGTCGCCCGCCTGCACGACACCATGACCGGCGTGATGAACGAGCTGGTCGATCAGGTGGCCGGCGCGGGCCAGTGCGACGTCGTCACCGACATCGCGCGCCCCTACCCCGTGCCGATCATCTGTGCGCTGCTCGGCGCACCCCGCGAGGATTGGCAACAGTTCTCGTTGTGGGCCGACGACGTGTTCAAAGCCTTCAGCTTCACCGTCGACCTCCGCGCGGTCGAGCCGGTCGTGATGCGCGCGTGGCGCGAGCTCGACGACTACGTCGACGAGATGGTCGAGCGCCGCCGGCACAGTTTGACCGACGACCTGCTTTCCGACCTGATTCGCGCCGGGGACGAGGGCGACCGCCTGGATGCCGCCGAGCTGCGCATGCTGGCCGGCGGCCTGCTGCTGGCGGGGACGGACACCACCCGCAACCAGGTGGCCGCCTCGGTGCAGGTGCTGTGCGAACACCCGGAGCAGTGGGAGCTGCTGCGGCGGCGGCCCGAGCTGGCGATGCGTGCCGTCGAGGAGACCATGCGGCACTCGCCGATCGCGTGCGGAACCCTGCGCCTGGTGGTCGAAGATGCCGAGCTCGACGGCTACTCGTTCCCCGCCGGCACCGCGGTGTTGATGAATACCTTTGCGGCCAACCGCGATCCGGCGGTGTATGACGACCCCGACCGGGTCGACATCACCCGCGATGCAGCACCACCGATCCTGACCTTCGGCGGCGGCGTGCATTACTGCCTGGGCGCCAACCTGGCCAGGCGGGAGATCGCCGAAGCGCTGAACGTCCTGGCGAACCGGCTGCGGAACCCGCGCATGGCCGGGCCGGCGCCGTGGAAGCCGATGGTGAGCCTGAGCGGGCCGAAGAGCCTGCCCATCGAGTTCGACCGGTAGGTATCCCCGGCTCCTCATGTGACAATGCCGCCAAGTGCCCGAGTCGCGGTCGCATCGGGGCGGCTTTACGCTCCTTGGTTACACGAACTTAACGGGGGTTTTCAATGCGTGCAGCCTGGGTGCATGCGATGCGGCACCGCCTGTTCAGGCGTGTCGCGGTCGCGTCGGTCGGCTGCCTGGCCGTCGCGTCCTGTTCGGAGACCGCGGCGCCACCGGCGCTCACCCCCACCACGTCGACATCGGTCTCGAAAACCAGCGCCCACGCGGCTCCCCCGCCCGCCCCGGTCACCGGCCCGCTGGAGAAGGATTGGAAAAGCTACGGCGGAACGGCGTACTTCGGTTGCCCGGAGAAGTTCTCGGCCGGCAAAACGGCGCTCGAGGACATCCGGCCGAAGATCTTCGACCCGAAGACCGGGCAATACGTCGCGCCCGCCATCCCCGCGATCCCGGCCGGGCAGAACCTCACCGGCGGCCTCTGCGCGCTGACCGGCACCGCCGACGACATGAAGGTCGTGTACGTCGTCACGACCGTCAAGCCGGCGCAGGCCCCGTCCCCCGAAGTCACCACGACCACCGGCTACGTGTTCGATTCCAAGTCGGGTCAGCAGGTGGCCGCCAAGGAGCTGCAGCCGCCCGCCCCCGACCTGAAGCCGGCCGCGCCGAAGGATTGGGGGCTGGCGTCGACGGCCTCGGGTGTGGCGTGGCTCAACGCCTTCACCGACGGCCACGGCGCCGCATCGCCGCCGCGCACCGTGGTCCTGTCCGGCGGCGACCTGTCGATGATGTGGAACGACCCGCAGCCCGGCCGGGTCTGGCAGGACGTTCTGGCGTTCCAGCGCAACACCGAACCTGGCAAGACATCCGGCGCCGAACTGCGCCGGCCCAGCGGGGAAGCGATCTACCAGGACAACGACGTGCAATCCGTCGACGCCGAATTAACCGACGGCCCAAACAAACTGGTGAAGATCACGCACTGGGATTCGTACAACCCCCCGGTGCTGTCGACGATGTTCTACGATCTCAACGCCAAGTCCATCATCAAGATCGGCGATTCCGACCGGATCTCCGGCGGCGGGCTGACCGCGGCGCTGTCCGATGGAAAACTGTTCGTCGACGGCCACGCCTCGGACACCTCCCAATTCGGCTTCGGCGTGTGGAACCTGCGTAGCCAGCAGTGGGACCTCCAGAAGAGCCGAGACGACGCCAACAAGATGTCGATCGCCAAGCTGACGTTTTTCGAAGACCACCTCTACATCACCGGCACCGGCGGGACATTCTCCGTAATCGCCTTGCCCGCAACCGATCCCGTCGCACCGAACTGGTCGCTACGCCCCTTCGAGCGGATCTCGGGATGGACCCTGGTGTGCCGCGGCGAGACCGCGCCGGGGTCCAACGGCGAGTGCAAGGAGATCGTCATGGTGCAAGACCAGGACGGCCACTACCCCGGGCCCTGGTTCTGAGGTCGGCTCGCGCTCAGAACAAGCCGAGCGCCTGCGGGGCCATGTAGAGGCCGAAGCCGATGGTCACGAAACACAATGCGCGGGTGAGGTGTTTGTGCAGACCCCGCATGCGCCACTGCTCGGGCAGCGCCCTGGCCTCCAGCGCCAGCAGCAGGCCCAGCACGATCGGCAGCAGCAGCGCGTTCATCACCTCGACGTCGACGGCCAGGTTGACCAGGTCGACGCTGGCCAGCACCAGCACCGCGCCCACGATGTGGGCGAGCCCGTAGGTGAGGTAGAACTTGGCGGTGGCGCGGTTGGGCCGCTCGTTGAGCGTGTGCTTCCAGCCGAACACCTCGGCGAGCCCCCATGCACCGGCCAGCGAGGCGACGATCGCGGCCACCAGCGCCGCCCCCAGCATGCCCAGGCCGAACAGCACCGTCCCGCCGACGCGGCCCAGGTAGGGGGTCAGCGATTGGGCGATCTGGCCGACCGTCTCCAGCTCCGCCCCGCCACCGTGCTTGCCGATCGTGGAGGCCATGGTGATCACCACCGCGATCATGATCAGCTGGGTCAGCACCGCGCCGAACGCGGTGTCGTAGCGAGCCTGGCGAATCGTGCTCTCCGACAACCGCTTATCGACCACCGCGCCCTGCTGGTAGAAGATCATCCACGGCATGATGACCGCGCCGACGTTGGCCGCGACCAAGAGCAGATACGACGAGTTGCCCAGCGGCATCGACGACAGGCCGTCCGCCAGCGCCTTCGGATCCGGCCGGGCCATCACCATGGCAACCAGGAACGCCAGTTCGGCCGCGCCGACGACGAGGCCGATGCGCTCGACGCGCCGGTAGCTGCCGGTCAGCGCCAGCGCCAGCAGCGCGACGGTCGCGACCGGAATGCTCACCCATCGCGAGACGCCGAACAGCTCACCGACTCCGGCCACGCCGGCGAATTCCGTCAGCAACGCCCCGATCGCCGAGGCGAACAGGGTGAACGCCGAGACCCAGGCCCAGCCGCGCCCGAACCGCTCACGGATCAACGAGCCGTGGCCGCGCTTGGTGACGATGCCCAGCCGGACGGTCATCTCCTGCACGACGTAGAGGACCGGCATCAAGATGAGCTGCGGCAGCACCATCCGGTAGCCCCATTGGGCACCGGACTGCGACGCGGTGATCAGCGATCCGGCGTCGGTGTCGGCCAGCATCACCACCAGCCCCGGACCCCACACCGACACCAGTCCCCACCGCAGCCAGCGGCCGCGCGTTCGCAGTGACACCGGTGGTCGATCGTCGAATTCGCCCGTCACCGGCTGCGTGGTTGTCTCGGTCACCCCTGGTTACCCCTCTAGTACGACTGCGTTCGTGCAATCCGATCCGACCCGAGGATAACTAAGGGTGGCCTAACCGCGGGCATTTTTCCGGCCGTCAGCATTCCGCCGCATCGGTTGGCCCTTCGTGTGGCGGATCTGCTCACGCATGGTTGGGACATCGCGTCGGCCACCGCATACCCCTGCACCTGCCACAGGATCTATGCGACGAGGCCCTGACCTTCGCCCAGAGCCGCTCAGCGGCCCTACAACGCGGCCTCTCGCACAAGAACTCGTTGACCGCCTAGCGGCGGAATCGGATACAGGGATCACCGGTACACGACTCCGAGTTGTAATATGCTGTCTCCCAGCGTATTTAGCAGCACCGCAATGTTCGGATAGTTGTCAGGCCTCGAGGCGTCAGGGCACCGTACGCAGCCAGACCCACCGAGCCGCACCTCCGAGTCGTCCGGTGAAACGTAGAAGTAGAGGGATAAGGTGGGCAACCGGTGACGGTCATCATCTCCCGCGTGGCCAACGCGCTGATCGTCGATGCCGACGTGACCGCACCTTCCGCTTTGGTTAATAGACGTATCCTGGACCGTTACCGGCGCCGCTACGGTGGCCTGTGGGTCGGTGGCCGACTCACCTGTACCGATACCGACGTACGGTTCCACGCCAATGCCCTCAACCGCTCAATCCAGTCGGGACGGCTGGACATCGTCATCGCCCTCCGCTCGATCGAGTCGGTCGAAGTACTGCCGGGTGTCCTCACCAAGATCATCGCGATACGCGCCGGTGACCGGGTGACCAAGATCCGTTGCTTCGGCGCGGCGAAGGTTGCCAACCAGATCCGCGCTGCAGCATCGTCGGCGGGCGCCTGAGTTGATTTCGGTCAGGCCTTGCGGCCAGGCCGGACAGCAAGAGCACGGGCGGATCGCCCGAATCCCCATACGTCTCGTAGTACAGCGAGATGCCCTGTGTTTCAGAGAAGGTCATGACAGAACCGCCTCGGCTAGGCGGTCGATCTGATCGATCTCGGCGACGCACGGGTGGAACATGAGTCCGTCGAAGCCCAGGTCGCGGTAGGCGCGCACGGTCCGGGCCGCCTCGTTGGCCGAGCTGAGCATGTCGGCTGCGTTGAGCGCGGCGTAGTCAGGCTTGAATCCGTAGTAGCGGTGCAGGTGGGCACGACCGGCAGCGACGGTGCCGGCATCACCGAAGGCGAAGTTGACACTGGCCTGAAGCCGCGGGCGCTCTGCACGGCCCGCCTCTGTCCATGCCGCGCGCACCCGGTCGGCGAGAGCAGCCTGGTTGGCGTAGTCGCGCAACGCTCCTGCGGTCCAGCCGTCACCGATCGTGGCCGCGCGGCGGATTGTCGCGTCCGCTCGGCCACCGAACAGGATGGGAATCCGCACCGCCGCTGGGGTCAACGGCTTGTCGCCCGTAACGGTTTGGCCTGCACACGTGTCGCGCAACACGGCCACGGTCTCGTCGAGGATGCGCCCGCGCCGCCGATAGTCCACGCCGACGGCGGCGTAGTCGTCGGATCGGCTCCCGACACCGAGGCCGAGGGTGAGCCGCCCACCAGATGCGTCGGCGAGGGTGGCGACTTGCTTGCTCAGCGCCGCCGCGGGGTACAGCGGAGCCAGCACCACGTTGGTCATCAGCCCGATGTCTGTGGTTGCGCCCGCGGCCACAGCCATCGCGACGACCGAGTCGAGGCTTTCGTAGACGAGCCGGTCTATCGCGGCGAGTTCGGCGAAGCCCCGCTGTTCGGCTCGGCGCGCCCACTCGGCGGTCAACGGCCCCGGCGTGTGCGCGATGTGGCTGGGCAGTCCGATTCCGATGTGCATGGTGATCGCTCCCTACGAGTTGATTGCCGTGAAGACGTCGTCGTAGTGGCCGTCGCGGGCGGCGAATCGCACCAGTTGAGCGGCATCGACCACGATCTCTGCAGCGTGAGGTTGACTGTGCAACAGCGAAATCGTCTCGGCAACAAAGGAATTCAACGACATCGCGCCCGGCCCGCCGCCCTGCTGGGCGAGCATGTCGGTCTCGACCCGCGGCGGGATGATCTCGATGACCTGGACCGGAGTGTGCCGCAATTGGTGGCGAAGCGACTGGGTGTAGGCGTGCAGGCCCGCCTTGGACGCTGAGTAAGTCGGCACGACCGCTCTGGGGACGAACGCCAAAGCGGAGGTGATGTTGGCGATTGCGGCGCGCGGTTGCAACAGCAGGGTGGGTAGCAGTGCTGCGGTGAGCCGGATCGGGCCCAACAGATTGACCGCAACGGTCTGCTCGGCGATTTCGGCTGGGGAGGCATCGCCGGTCGACAGGTCCTCGGTGCGCATGACCCCCGCGTTGTTCACCAGGATGTTCAGATCCGGGTAGCTGCCGGTCAGTTCGATGGCCAACTGGTTGATGCTGTCCGCCTCCGTCAGGTCCAAGTGACGGTATGCGATGCCCGGGTTGGCGGCGGCGACGGCTTCCAGCACGTCGCGACGGCGCCCCGCAATCACAACCTGGTTGCCCGCCCGATGCAGGGCTTCGGCCAGTCCGCGACCGATCCCGCTGCCACCGCCGGTGACCAAAACGGTGTTGCCTGTCAGCTCCATGGTCCCAAGCCTCACAGCGTCACCGCCGAAATTGCGATCGTTGCGGCGAATTCGGTGAGAAATCCTCATCTGAACCGGATCTAGCGCATACTTTTCTTTGTGCTCGACGAGTTGGACGCGCAGATTCTGCATGCCTTGCAGTTGGCTCCGCGCGTGCCGTTTCGCCGGATCGCCGCCGTCGTCGAGGCCACCGAGCAGACGGTGGCGCGGCGCTACCATCGACTGCGCCGCGACGGCGTGGTGCGCGTTGTCGGCCTGGAGAACCGGTGGGTCGACGGCGAAGGGAGTTGGGTGTGCCGGATGCGCGCCGCACCCGAACGCATACAGAAGCTGGCCGACGCCCTGGTGCGCCGACCAGATGTGTCCCACGCCAACGTGCTGGCGGGATGGACTGATCTGGTCTGCGTCATCCGTGCACCGGTGGGTGACACTCGTGACGATCTCCTGCACCTGCTACCGCGAACAACATCGGTCACCGACATCACCATTGATCTGCTGCTGCATTCGTTCGGGCGGCCCGAAAGCGCGCCGTGGACCGGCTACGGCCACACGCTCACCGATCGGCAAGCCGCAGAGATCCTGGCTGAGCGGACCGGCCCGGTGTCAAGCGCTCCACAGTGCTTGCCCACCGCCGAAGACCGCCCGATCTTCGAGGCGCTCGCCGAGGACGGCCGGACGTCACAACCGAAACTCGCCGCACGCGCCGGCTGGTCGGTGGCCCGAGTCGGCCGGCGAATCGCGGCGCTGGAAGCCTGCGGCGCGCTGCTCTACGATGTCGACCTCTTACCGGAACGGCTCGGCCACCGGCTCAGCGCGATGCTGTGGCTCACGTTGGCGCCCAGCGACATCCACCGCGTGGGCGAGCGTATCGCGGCGCACCACCACATCGCATTCGCCGGCGCCGTCAGTGGGACCAAAAACCTGGTGGCGATTGTCATCTGTCGGGACATCGACGATCTGTATTGGTACCTCAGCGAGCAACTGGGACAGATCGAGGAAATCCTCAGCTACGAGGTCAACATCCGCACTCAGCGCCTCAAGCAACACGGATCGCTTGTGGCCCAAGGAAGGTTGATCAACCCCCGCCCGATTCGCAATGTGCGCTAAGCCATTGATTCGCCCTCGGCCCGGCGCGGTTGCGCGAACTGGTTGGCAAACCAGGAGATGGCGTGAGTTTGTTCAAAAAGCGGCATGGTCAACAGCGCACCGGGACGGCTCGTGCTGATCGCCTCGATCGCGGCCGCCGGCCCGCTGCTCGGCGCTGCGCTCGCCACGCTCACATCGAAACCTGGTGCCAGCAACGCTGATTGATTACCCGTCGCTCACCTCTCAGGGATTCAATCACCTTCACTGGCAACGTGTTTCGTCCTGATAGCGGCGAGCGCGGCGCAGACCACCAGCACGGCGGTTGCCGCCGCCTCGGCGAGCAGTGCGCCGGAGTTCACGAACTCGCGGTCCGCCAGCCCGGATGCCCCCATCTCGTGCTTGGTGCCGTCGACCAGCAACGCCGGGTACAGCCAGCACAGGACGGCGGTGACGAATGCGACCGCAGCACAGCCGCACGCGGCGAGGCCGAGCCACCGCGCTCGCGATCCGGCCAGCAACGTGGCGGCGGCCGCGATCGCGGCGATCAACACGATCCAACCCGGCGTGCTGTTCACCATGCCGCTGAGCAAGGGGCCGTAGTGATCGGCATCCTCGCCGTCGTATATGCCGAGGCCGTTCCACCGGATGGGAAAACCCAAGTGGCTCAGGTCGATCCAGGGCAGCAGTGTCAGCGCCGCTGACGCGATGGCCGCGACGACCCCCGCTATGGTGAATACCTTGCTACGCAGCATGTTTCCTTTCGATCATCGGGAAGAACTTCCCGTCGGCCACCAAGCGTAAGGCGGGACGGGTCGGCCCCGAAAGAGCGGGTTAACCCCGCCGAGGTCAGGGGTACCCCTCAGGGCATGGGGTGGGCGACGACGCACGCGGTTGCGATCTTCTCGGCTTTGCTTTCCGCGTTCTGGGCTGCGGTGGGAATCGTGGTCCGCCAGCGGGCCACCCAGCGCGTTCCGGGTGATGAGGCCATGTCCGCGGCGATGGCGACAACGCTGGCCCGCCAGCCGCTGTGGTGGACGGGGACCTTTGCCGCGGTCGCCGGCTACGTGTTTCAGGCCGTGGCGCTGGCGCACGGGTCGCTGCTGCTCGTCCAGCCGCTGCTGGTGTCGTCGCTGCTGTTCGCGCTGCCGCTGAGCGCGGCGCTGTGCCACCAGCGCATCAGTCGGGTCCAGTGGGGCTGGGCGATGCTGCTGACGGCCGCGCTGGCGGTCTTCCTGCTGGTGGGCCAGCCCCGCGAGGGCCACAGCCGCCCCCCGATTCCGGCGTGGACGCTGGCGCTGGCGATCACCGTGCCGTCGGTGATCGCCTGCGTCATCGCGGCCCACCGCGCCGCGGGCCGGGTGCGGGCCTCGCTGCTGGGCGTCGCGGTGGCGATCCTGCTCGGCATGATCGCGGTCGTCACGAAGGTCTGCACCCACCGCTACTCGGTCGGCGGATGGCATGCGCTCATGACCGTCCCCGCCCCGTATGTGCTGGTGGCGCTGGCGGTGACCGTGACCGTGGTGCAGAACTCCGCGTTCCACGCCGGCGCGCTGCAGGCGTCGGTACCGATCATGCTGGTGGGTGAACCGGTGGTCGCCGTGCTGCTCGGGGTTGTCGTGCTCGGCGAGCACCTCGCGGTGGGCGACGTGACGGCGCTCGTCCTCGGCGTCGCGGTAGCGGCGATGGTGGCGGCCACCGTCGCCCTGGGCCGCAGCCAGGCCATCGACAACGCCGAGGTCCCGGAAGAGGAACCCCGCATGAGCCCGGACGAGGCCACCCTGGCGGCCATCGGCGCGAGCGGCCGGCGCGATCACCTCGACTGAGGCCCGATATGGCCCGGTAGTTATTTCTTGTCGCGCGGCAGCCGACAGCCGGTGTAACCGGACACGACGAGGTTGCCTCGGTAGCCGACCTTGATGAAGATTCCGGCGGGGCCGTAGAAACCGACGTCGTGGTTGCCGGGGTTGTCGTGCATGACCTGCATGTCGGTGGCGTCCAGCTTGGCGGCCGCCTGTTTGGCGGTCTCCTGGATGCTCGCCCACTGCTGCTCGGAGACCGCGACGTTGGCGGCCACCTCGTCGGGCAGGAAGTAGCCCCGTCCGTCGGTCTGATCGTAGGGCCGTTCGCAGCCCAGGCCCGAACCCTCGTGCGGCGTTTCCCAGGTGATCGAGGGTAGCAATTTGCTTGTCGCCGAGGTGATTTCGTTCATCGCGGCCTGAACCTGGGTTTGGGTGTCCTCGAACGACGGCAGGGATTTCAGCGTTGCCAGCGCCTTAGTTGCGTCGGTGGGCGGAGTGGGGTTGTGGGGCTGATTCACGTGGCATCCTGTTGCGGCTAGTGCGGTGGCGGCCAGGACGGCGGCTGCGGCCAAGATCAGCCCGTGGCGCCACCGGCTCGGGGTGCTCGTTATTCGGTTGTTCGTCACTTCTGCGGAACCGCCTGATCTCCCAGTCCGGCCAGCACGGCCGCGATGTTGTAGTTGGTCGTCCTGGTGCCGCCGCCGTCGGGGAAGCGGGGGTAGTCGCTGTGCCCGTGGGCGTCACCCAGGTTGAGGGTGCCACCGTGGCCGTCGGGCACCGCGGCGGCCCCGGTCGCAAGGTGAGTGAAGTTGGGGTTGGTGGCTGGATTCGGTCCGAAGTGGCCGGCGCCGGTGGCGTCGGCCGCGCCCAGGACGGTTTCGGCCAGGGTGCTCAACGGCGGCGGCAGGAACGGGGCGACCGTGTGGGCGATGGCCGGGCCGTCGTAGGTCCACTGGATCGGGTCGTCGGGGGTTTCCATGGTGAACACGTGGCCGGGCTGCAGGTGGAGCTGCTGCGGCGTGGACGCTTCGATGCCGGGGGATCCGTAGAACAGTGCCCGCGAGACGCCGTGGTCGCCAGGTTCCTGCAGGGCCAGGCCGGTGGTCAGGGAACCGTAGGAGTGGCCGATCGCGGTGAGATCGGCGGGGCCGCCGTGGTGGGCGGCCTGTATCCCGTCGTAAAAGCCGGCCAGGTCGTGCGCCCCGGCCCTGGCGATGTCGTCGTGGCTGACACCCCAGCCGCCGGCCAGCGACTTGCCGAGGTCGTCGAAGCCGGGGACCTGCGGCGGGTCGTACCCGATCCAGGCGATCGCCGAGACGGTGTCGTGTTCGTGGCCGGGAGCCAGGCTCAGCTGTCGCAGCGCTTCGCTTCTGAGCCGGGTCGCCTCGTCCGACATGCTGCCGATGGCACCGTGCACCGTGGTGTTGAGGCCCGGCACGGTGACCGACACGTGGGTGGCCGTGTCGGGATCACCGACCGCGATCGCGGCGCGGGCCTGCTTGCCGGTTTTGGTGTCCAGCAGCATGAGTTTCCGATCCGGGCTCATCTTGACGGCCTTGTCGACGGCCTGCAGGTCGGGCAGGTATTCGGCCCCGTTGCGGGCGGCGTCGTATTGGCGTTGCCACGCCTCGTACGCCAGGCGATCGTCGAAGATCGCCCCCGGCTCGTTGGGCGGTGGAATGTTCTTGCCCTGCGCCCAATCCGGATGCTGGGTCTTGAGCGCGTCGGCCTGGGCGGCGGCGGCCTGGGCGCCGTTCAACTCGGCCGCCAGAGTGAGCCGGTTGTAATGATCCCGGTCCACCGCGGGCATCCCATTGTGGTTGCCGATGTACGGATTGTGTTGGTACTCCCCGTCTTTCTGCGCCGGTGTGAGCGAACTCCACACCTGCGCGAATTGCTTGGGGTCATCGGGCAGCGCGGGCAACGGCGACAGCGGCCCCTCCACGGCCTGGATCGCCGCTGGGTCGTAGCCGTCGCCGTGCAGGGCTCCGAGGGCGTTCTGCAGCGTGTTCGAGTAGCCGTCGCGCGTCGTCTGCAGCTGACCCAGCGCGGCTTTGGTCTCGCGGACGGCGTCGTCCTCACACCTGGCGATGAGCGCTTCGAGCGCGTCGATGTCGGCCGCCGTAAGGTCCTCGTCGTCCTCCATCTCGTCGGCTTCGCCGATCAGATCGTCGAGCTCCTGCAGCCGGGCCTCCAAGGCGGCGATCTGTGCTGCCGCGGCCTTTTGCGCCTCGGCCAGGCTTGCGGCGATGTTTTCCAGGTCCGCCCCGATCTTGGGCAGCTGCAACGACTGCGCCCCAAGCGATTTGGTCACCCGCTGCACCTCGTCGGAGTCGTTGATCGGATGGCCGCCGTCCTGGTGATTCCACGCGGCTTCGAAGCGGGCGCGGGCCTGCTCGAACGCGTTGTTGGTCTCCGCCGTGCATCGCCCCGCGCGCAGAAACGCCCCGGCCAGATTGGAGATCTGCAGCGGGCTGCCGGCTTGCAGGCTTCGGTTGATCGCCCACGGGTCGCCACCGGCTGCGGCGATCAGCGCCGGGATGCTGAGGTAGCGAAGTTGCATGAGCCCGTCAGCCGCTCACCTGACCGACACGCATCGCCAACCCTCCCACGCTCGGGAAAAGGTTACCGCCGCAGACCCGCGAATCAATTCAGCGAGGCGCGTTGCTGACGACGAGGCCGCGGTCAGTCGTTTGCGATAGACGAGAAACGACACCAGCCCTTGGCTTTCAGGCTCAATATGAGAGCAGGATCGAGCGCGAAGACTCGCCGCTGAAAGGAGAACGATGCCGCCCAGTTCACCAACATCGACCCCAAAGCTGCCGCCCGCCCGGGTGGCTCGCGCAGTCGAACGAGTCCGTCATCACGTGGGGCGTCTGTACCAGCGACTGGCACCTCCGCCGATTACGGTCATCGACATCATCTTTGGAGCCTTTCTGTCGCAGGCTATCTCGGCGTCGGCGCAGCTAGGCATCGCCGACGCGCTCGCCGCGGGCCCGTTGACCAAAGAGGATTTGGCGCGGCGCATCGGAGCCGACCCGGACAGCGTGGGGCGGCTGATGCGGTTGCTGATCAGCCGCGGCGTGTTCCGCAGGCGCCGCGACGGTCGTTTCGCACTCAACGCGCTGGCCGACACGTTGCGCACCGATTCGCCTATCTCGACACGTGGGGTCGCCTTGCTTTACGGCTCGCCGCAACACCGGGCGAACTGGACGAGGCTGGCCGAGGCGGTGCGCACCGGAGAGCCGACCCCCCGAAAAGTGTTCGGAAAGGACTTGTTCGACTATCTCCGCGACGACCCCGAGTTCGCGGAGATCTTCAACAGCGCCATGACGTCCACGTCCGCGGTGTTGGAGGCGGCGGTTGTCGCGGCATACGACTTCAGCAACTTCGGAGTCATCGCCGATATCGGTGGCGGCCACGGCCGGCTGCTGTCATCCCTTCTCGCCGCCGCCCCCAATGCCCGCGGCGTGCTGTTCGACCTCCCCGAGGCAGTCGAGGGAGCGCCGCCGATGTTGGCCGCGCACGGTGTCGCCGACCGAGTCACGGTGACGGGCGGATCGTTCTTCGACAGCGTGCCGTCCGCTGACGCCTATGTGATGAAGAACGTCATCCACGACTGGCCCGACGAGAAAGCGATCGCGATCCTCAGCACCATCAAAGCCGCGGCCCCTCCGGGTGCCAAACTGCTGCTGCTGGAGATGGTGGTCCCGGATCACGACCGCGAATACCTCGGCCACTACGCCGATATGGAGATGCTGGTGCTGGCGGGTGCACTGGAGCGCAGCCACAAGCAGTGGACCGACCTACTCCGGCGTGGCGGCTTCCGGCTGCAGCGCGTGGTACAGACGGCAGGGCCGCTCTGCATCATCGAAGCCGCGCCTGGCTAGCAGATGCCCTCGAGCCGACGGGGCAAACAACCCGTGAGCTGTTGGTGGCAGGTACAGGATTCGAACCTGTGAAGCTTTCGCGACGGATTTACAGTCCGCTCCCATTGGCCGCTCGGGCAACCTGCCGCCAGACAGGTTACAACGAGCGAGTAGACAAAGCACAAACGCCTACCACCGAGTGAAGGGACGGAACGCATGGCGGACTCATCGTTCGACATCGTCAGCAAAGTGGATCGCCAGGAGGTCGACAACGCGCTCAACCAGGCGGCCAAGGAGTTAGCCACCCGATTCGACTTCCGCGGAACCGACACCTCGATCGCCTGGAAGGGCGACGAGGCTATCGAGCTGACGTCGTCCACCGAGGAACGCGTCAAGGCGGCCGTCGACGTCTTCAAGGAGAAGCTGATCCGCCGCGACATCTCGATGAAGGCCTTCGACGCCGGCGATCCGCAGGCCTCCGGCAAGACTTACAAGATCAGCGGCACCCTCAAGCAGGGCATCAGCAGCGAGAACGCCAAGAAGATCACCAAGCTGATCCGCGACGACGGCCCCAAGTCCGTGAAGACTCAGATCCAGGGCGACGAAATCCGGGTCACCAGCAAGAAGCGTGACGATCTGCAGGCCGTCCAGGCGCTGCTCAAGCAGGCCGACCTGGAGGTCGCGCTACAGTTCGTCAACTACCGCTGACCGGCGCAAGACGCCCTAGCGCGGATTCGCGCGTTACTGGCCCGACCAGTCTCTAGGCTAGTGGCGAGTCCCACAATTTGAGCGAGGTTCACGATGACCGTGACTCCCCAGGAAGCCGCCGATAGCGGTGCGGCCGAGGCCGGATATTCCGACGTGATCATCGTCGGTGCCGGCATCTCCGGCATCGACGCGGCCTACCGGATCACCGAGCGCAATCCGCACATGACGTACACCGTCCTGGAACGGCGCGCGCAGATCGGCGGGACGTGGGACCTGTTCCGCTACCCCGGGGTGCGCTCCGACAGCAGCATCTTCACGCTGTCCTTCCCGTTCGAGCCGTGGACCCGCAGAGAGGGCGTCGCCGACGGCGTGCACATCCGCGAGTACCTGGCCGCCACCGCGCACAAGTACGGCATCGACCGGCACATCCGGTTCAACAGTTACGTGCGCTCGGCCGACTGGGACTCCGCCACCGACACCTGGACGGTCACCGTCGAGCAGGATGGCGCACGCAAGCTGTACCGCGGGCGCTTCCTGTTCTTCGGCAGCGGCTACTACAACTACGACGAGGGCTACACCCCCGAATTCCCCGGCATCGAGCAATTCAAGGGCACCGTGGTGCACCCGCAGCACTGGCCCGAGGATTTGGACTACACCGGCAAGAGGGTCGTGGTGATCGGCAGCGGGGCGACCGCGGTCACGCTGCTGCCGTCGTTGTCGGACCGCGCCGCGAAGGTCACCATGCTGCAGCGCTCGCCGACCTACCTCATCTCGGCGTCCAAGTACGGCGCCGTCGCCGCGATTTCTCGAAAGCTGTTGCCCCGCAAGCCCGCTCATCTCGTCATCCGTATGTACAGCGCGCTGACCGAGGCGGTGTTCTTCGCGTTGTCGCGCAAGGCACCGGGGCTGGTGCGATGGCTGCTGCGGCGCAAGGCGATCAGCAGCCTACCCGCCGGCTACGACGTCGACACCCATTTCAAGCCGCGCTACAACCCGTGGGACCAGCGGATGTGCCTGATCCCCGACGCCGACCTGTACAACGCCATCACCGCGGGCGGCGCCGAGGTGGTCACCGACCATATCGACCATTTCGACGCGACCGGCATCGCGCTGAAGTCCGGCGGGCACCTCGACGCCGACATCATCGTCACCGCCACCGGGCTGCAACTGCAGGCGCTGGGCGGGGCCGCGATCAGCCTGGACGGCACCGACATCAAGACCAGCGACCGCTTCGTCTACAAAGCGCACATGCTCGAAGACGTGCCGAACCTGTTCTGGTGTGTGGGCTACACCAACGCGTCGTGGACACTGCGCGCCGACATCACCGCCCGCGCCACGGCAAAGCTGATGGAACACATGGCCTCTCACGGCTTTACCCATGCCGCCCCGCATCGCGGCAACGAGCCGATGACCGAGAAGCCGTCGTGGGACATCAACGCCGGCTACGTGTTGCGCTCGGTGCACATGCTGCCGAAGTCGGGCACCAAGCGGCCGTGGAACGTGCGGCAGAACTATCTGGCCGACGCCCTCGACTACCGGTTCGACCGGATCGAGGAGGCGATGGTGTTCGGCCGCGTCGACGACCGGGCACCGCTGGCCGGCTAGCCCGCCGCCGGCGGGCGGGCCATCACCGACGGCTTGAAACCGTAGGTCGGAAGGTTGCGCCAACTCCCTTGTCCGACCATCGGACCGAACGGCGCCATCGGCATGGGGTGCACCCCGTCCGCGGCGTGCGGCACCGCGGCCGTCAGCGTCGCGACCCCCGGATTGGTGACGGCGGTGACCGGCGCCCAGCTGGGCGGGACGGACAGCGCGCCCAGCGGAATCGCGCGCCCCGCGCCCGCCGCCACCGACCCGGCGTTGCCCAGGCCGGCTCCCGCCGCGCCCAGCGCATTGGCGCCGTTGCCCGCCGCCTGCGCCGCCGACGAGGCCGCGGGGGCCAAAGCCTTGCCGAAGGTGCTCATGGCCGTGATCCCGTTGCTGATCTGCCCGAAGGACTGCGCGGTCTGAACGCCGACCTGTCCCGACGAGACGTACGGGACAATGTATTTCGAGTACATCGATGCCATGTCGTCGAACGGGGTGTTCTCCGCGATCCATTCATCGATCGGCTTGAGGTTGCCGAAGGTGGGCTGAGCCAGCGTCTGCAAGTTCTCCGGAACCGCATCGGTCGCGTTCGCCGCTACGTCTTGCGCACCGGTGTGACCCGAATTGCCAACGGCTTTCGCGACCGCCTCGGCCTGCTCGGCGGACGCGGCGGGGTTGGTCACCTCCTGGGGCTCAGCAAAGTCGACCAACTGCGTCGCCGCCGCCGCGGACCCCGCATAGCCGTACATCGCCGCGGCGTCTTGTGCCCACATCTCGAAGTACGCCGCCTCCACGGTTGCGATCGCTGCGGTGTTCTGCCCCAAGACATTCGACGCGATCAGCGACGCCAGCAGCGCGCGGTTGGCCGCGATCACCGGCGGGGGCACCGTCAGCGTGAACGCCGTCTCGTAGGCGGCCGCGGCCATCGTCGCCTGGCTGGACGCCAGTTCGGCGTTGCCTGCGCTGGTGTGTAACCACGTCACACACGGGGTGCTCGCCGCCGCCAGGGCCAGCGCCGACGGACCCAACCAGGGTCCACTGGTCAGCGCGGAGATGACGGATTGAAAGGAGGCCGCGCTGACGTGCAGCTGTGCGGCCAGCTCATCCCAGCCTGCGGCGGCCGCCAACAACGAACCCGCGCCCGGGCCCGCATACAGGCGTCCCGAGTTGATCTCCGGCGGCAATAGCGCGTAGTCCACGTCGCTGCCTCCGTCCTAAAGCGCCGACGCCGTGGAATTCGCGGCCTCGGTGGCCGCATAGCTTCCCGCGCTTTGCGCCAAGGTGGCCGCCAGCAGCTCGTGCACCGCGAGGGCGCGGGCGGCCAGCGCCTGGAACCGAGCCGCGTGGGCGGCGAACTGTGCCGCCGTCAACACGGACACCTCGTCGACGGCCGCCGGCACGACACCGGTCGTCGGGAGGGCCGCGGCCGCATTGCCGACTTTGAGCGACGCGGTGATCGACTGCAGATTGCTCGCCGCCGCCGACAGCTTGTCTGGATGGACAGTTACGAAAGACATCCCGTTTTCCCTTCAGTTCGTGTTCGGATGCCGCGAAACGCTAAACGACGATTTGACGAATTCAGCGGTAACGAATTGTTCGAATGGCCCGTGAGCTCTCCTTTTCGGCAATACTCATGCTGATTTTTACCCGAACGCCATTTCGGACCGTCTGTCCACCGCCGGTTGTCTCGTGGCTGAACAGCGGCTTTGGGGCCGGTTACTCGGTGACGGGCGCCCGAGCCGATTTCTTGTAGAAAACAAATTGCTGCCGGGAAATAATTATGAATTTCGCATGGGCTATAAACGCGCCACGGCATTTCCCCGCGGTCGCCGGCCGGCCGAACGCAAATGTTGTCACCGATATATATGAATTCGGCATGGGAAGGCGAGAACACCACCCCCCGCCGGGCGCGGTGTGCAGACACGGCGCGCGCCGCCCCGGCCTCGTGAACTGCTACTAAATCGCAGGTGTCCGCAATACGCTGATCGCCATGGCATCTGAGAAGCGCGAACCCAAAGTCGTTGTCCTCGGTGGCGGTTCCTGGGGCACCACCGTGGCATCAATCTGCGCGCGTCGCGGTCCGACGCTGCAATGGGTGCGCTCCGAGGCGACCGCCAGCGACATCAATGAGAACCACCGCAACAGCCGGTACCTCGGCAATGACGTCGTGCTGAGCGACACCCTGCGCGCCACCACCGACTTCGCCGAGGCGGCAAACTCCGCCGATGTCGTCGTGATGGGCGTTCCCTCGCACGGCTTTCGGGGGGTGCTGAGCGAGCTGGCCAAGGAGCTGCGGCCGTGGGTGCCGGTGGTGTCGCTGGTCAAGGGGCTCGAGCAGGGAACGAATATGCGGATGTCGCAGATCATCGAGGAGACGCTGCCCGGACACCCCGCGGGCATCCTGGCCGGACCGAACATCGCGCGCGAGGTCGGCGAGGGCTATGCCGCCGCGGCGGTGCTGGCGATGCCGGACCAGCATCTGGCGACCCGACTGTCGGGCCTGTTCCGCACCAGGCGCTTCCGCGTCTACACCACCGACGACGTCATCGGGGTGGAGATGGCCGGGGCGCTGAAGAACGTCTACGCCATCTCGGTCGGGATGGGCTACTCGCTGGGCATCGGGGAGAACACCCGCGCGCTCGTGATCGCCCGTGCGCTGC
Source organism: Mycobacterium colombiense (assembly GCF_001672755.1). Lineage (GTDB taxonomy): Bacteria > Actinomycetota > Actinomycetes > Mycobacteriales > Mycobacteriaceae > Mycobacterium > Mycobacterium colombiense_C. The sequence goes on from NZ_LZKI01000132.1 coordinate 149,042, forward strand.
GCGAGATGACCAAGCTGGGCGTGGCCCTGGGCGGCAATCCCGACACCTTCCCGGGCCTGGCCGGGCTGGGCGACCTCATCGTCACCTGTACCAGCCAGCGCAGCCGCAACCGGCACGTCGGTGAACAACTGGGGGCGGGCAAGCCGATCGACGAGATCATCGCCTCGATGAACCAGGTCGCCGAGGGCGTCAAGGCCGCCAGCGTGATCATGGAGTTTGCCAACGAATTCGGCCTCACCATGCCGATCGCCCGCGAGGTCGACGCCGTGATCAACCACGGCTCATCCGTCGAGCAGGCCTATCGGGGCCTGATCGCCGAGGTACCCGGCCATGAGGTGCACGGCTCGGGCTTCTGAACTGGTTGTTCAACGCCAGGTAATTCAAATCTTTGCGTTCTCTATGGGCACGGCCCGTCCGCTTGACCGGCCTTTGCCAGCAAAATACCGTCGTTCCAGGCGACCAGCGGTTTCCGGGGCGCGACCTTGCGAGTCGGCCCGGTGTAATCGTCTGCACGCCAACACGTTACGAAGAGGTAACTAGACGAAACATTGGGCGGATATCGGACATCCCCCGCTAACACCTAACGAGGGACGCGACCGATGCACAACGTTGACCAGGACCGGCCGCGTATCGACCGGCTGCGCGGCGTCATCCGGCACGACCTGCCGTCGTCACTGGTGGTCTTCCTGGTCGCGCTCCCCCTGTCGCTGGGGATCGCGATCGCGTCCAATGCCCCGGTGCTCGCCGGCCTGATCGCCGCGATCGTCGGCGGAATCATCGTCGGCGCTTTGGGTGGGTCACCGCTTCAGGTCAGTGGTCCCGCGGCCGGGCTGACGGTGGTTGTCGCCGGCCTGGTTTCCGACTTCGGTTGGGGCATAACGTGCTTGATCACCGTTGCCGCCGGAGTGGTACAGGTTCTGCTGGGGCTCAGCCGGGTTGCGCGCGCCGCCCTGGCGATCTCGCCGGTGGTCGTGCACGCGATGCTGGCCGGCATCGGCATCACGATCGCCCTGCAGCAGGCCCACGTGCTGCTCGGCGGCAAATCCAAGAGCACGGCCTGGCACAACCTCATCGGGCTGCCCGGCCAGATCATCGGTGCGCACCGCCCGGGCGTGATCCTGGGGGCGCTGGTGATCGCCATCCTGGTGGCGTGGCGATGGGTTCCGGCCAAGGTGCGCCGAGTTCCCGGTCCCCTGGTCGCCATCGTGGCGGTGACGGTGATCTCGGTGGTCTTCCCGTTCCACGTGCGCCGGATCAACCTCGAGGGGTCACCGCTGGATGCGCTGCAGTTGCCCGATCTTCCCCACGGCAACTGGGGCGCGGTCGCGGTCGGGGTGATCACGGTGGCGCTGATCGCCAGCGTCGAGAGCCTGCTGTCGGCGGTGTCGGTCGACCGGATGCACAACGGGCCACGCACCGATTTCAACCGCGAGCTGGTGGGGCAGGGCGCCGCCAACATCGTGTCGGGCACCATCGGCGGGCTCCCGGTGACCGGGGTGATCGTCCGCAGCTCGACGAATGTCAACGCGGGGGCCAAATCCCGCGCCTCGGCGATCATGCACGGCGTCTGGATCCTGCTGTTCACCATCCCGTTCGCCGGGCTGGTCGAGGAGATCCCCACCGCCGCCCTCGCCGGTCTACTCATCGTCATCGGGATTCAGCTGCTGAAGCCGGCCCACATCGAAACCGCAATGAAGCACGGTGATCTCGCGGTATACGTCGTGACGGCCGTCAGCGTCGTCTTCCTCAACCTGCTGCACGGGGTCATGATCGGGCTGGCGCTGGCCATCACGCTGACCGGCTGGCGGGTGATCCGGGCCAAGATCGAAACCACGCAGGTGGACGACGAATGGCGGGTGAGCATCCACGGCGCGGCCTGCACCTTCCTCGCGCTGCCGAGGCTGACGCGGATGCTGGCGTCCGTTCCGCAGGGCGCGACGGCGACGGTGGCCATTGCTGTCCACTACCTCGATCACGCTGCGCACCAAACGATTACCGACTGGCAGCAACAGCATGAGGCCACGGGCGGAACGGTTCACATCCAGGGCGTGATCGAGACGGGTCATCGCGACACGGACGAACCGCTGGCCTATGCGCAAAGGCCCGAGGCCGCAGCGTAATTGGTCTCCGGCGTGACCGTGAGCCGGCACGGTCTCCGAGGACGAGCGCCCTGCAAGGTCAGTCGACGTCGATGCGGATGTGCAACCGCTTGCCGCACACCTGCGCCAGCCGTTCCAGCACGTCGACGCGGGGCACTTCGGTCCCGTCCTCCCACGCGGCGACGGCTTCGCGGGTAGTGCCCAGCGCCTCGGCCAGTTGGGCTTGATTCATGCCGGCACCGGCACGCGTTTCGAAGATCAAGTCGGGCAGATCCAGCGCCAGCCCGGCTTCGTGAATATCCATCGAATGGGGTTCAGTCATCGCCATCACCATCCAAGCCCGATGGTACTTGCGACCTCGGGCTAGCGCCCGGCCATTTCCTCCAGCCGGCGGATGCGGTCCTCGATCGGCGGGTGCGTCGAAAACAGCGACCCGATCCGCTCGCCCGCCCGGAACGGGTTGGCGATCATCAGGTGTGCCTGGCTGGCCAGCTGGGGCTCCGGCGGCAGCGGGGCCGCCTGGACCCCGCCGGAAATCTTGCGCAGGGCCGATGCCAGCGCCAGCGGGTCGCCGGTCAGCGCCGCGCCCGATTCGTCCGCCTGGTATTCGCGTGATCGCGATACCGCCAACCGCACCACGGTCGCGGCGATCGGACCGAGCAACGAAACCAGCAGCAGCGCAAAGGGATTCTCGCCATCGCGGTCGTTACCGCCGAACATGCCGGCGAACATGGCCATGTTGGCCAGCGCGGTGATCACCGACGCCAGCGCCCCGGCGATGCACGAGATCAGGATGTCCCGGTTGTAGACGTGCGAAAGCTCGTGCCCCAGCACGGCGCGCAGCTCGCGCTCGGTGAGGATGTCCAGAATGCCGGTGGTGCAGCAGACCGCCGCGTTGCGGGGGTTGCGCCCGGTCGCGAACGCGTTGGGTGCGTTGGTGTCGCTGATGTACAGCCGGGGCATCGGCTGGTGCGCGGCGGTGGCCAGCTCACGCACGATCCGGTACATGGCCGGCGCCTGCACCTCCGAGACCGGCTGCGCGCGCATCGCCCGCAGCGCCAGCTTGTCGCTGTTGTAGTACGTGTACACGTTCATGCCGATGGCGAACAGCACCGCGAGGAACATCGCGGTCCTGCCGAACAGCGAACCGACGAACACGATCAACGCGGACATGCCAACCAACAACGCGAACGTCTTGAACGTGTTGTGATGCGGATGCCAGGTCATCGGTGTCCTCCTTGGAACACTCGGGTGCGCGCGTTATAGCCGATTACAGCTCATTGAACGCGCGAGATGGCCCCGTTGGTTCCGCAGGGCGGTTGGATGCGGCGCTAGGTCGAATGGTGGCGACCCGCATCGCCCGGCGGCGCCGCGCTCGCGATCGCCACTAGCCGTGCCGGCTGATGGTGTAGTCGACCAGCGTCTGCAAGGCGAGGCGGCCGGGCACGTCCGGCAACAGGGCCAGCTCCTGGTGTGCCTGCGCCGCGTATTCCTGCAGCGAGCGCTTGGCCTTGGCCATGCCCGGCGACGCCCGCAACAACGTCAGCGCCTCGGCCACCGCCTCGTCGTCGTCGATGGGCCCGACCAGCAGCTCACGCAGCCGTGCGGCCTCGGGGCCCGGTTCGCGCAGCGCGTAGACCATGGGCAAGGTGTGCACGCCTTCGCGCACGTCGGTGCCGGGCAGCTTGCCGGACTCGTGGGAGTCGCTGTCAATGTCGATGATGTCGTCGGAGATCTGGAACGCGGTGCCCACGATGCCGCCGAGGCGGCTCAGGCGCTCCACCTGATCGGCGTCGGCACCCGAGAACATGGCACCGAACCGGCCCGCGGCGGCTATCAGGCACGCGGTCTTCTCGTACACCACTTTCAGGTAGTGCTCGATCGGGTCGGAACCCTCGACGAAACCGCGCGTCTCGCGCATCTGCCCCGTCACCAGCTGGGCGAACGTCTCGGCGATCAGCCGCACCGCCTCGGGCCCCAGCCGGGAGACCAACCGGGAGGCCGTGGCGAACAGGTAGTCGCCGGCCAGGATCGCGACGTTGTTGCCCCAGCGCACGTTGGCGGTGGGGGTGCCGCGACGAACCTCGGCCTCGTCCATCACGTCGTCGTGGTACAGCGTGGCCAGGTGCACCAGCTCGATGACGGCGCCGGCGATGGTCACGTCGACGCTGTCCGGGTTGGGCCCGATCTGAGCCGACAGCACCGTGAACAGGGGCCGGAACCGCTTGCCGCCGGCCTTGAACAGGTGCGTCAGCGACTCGGTCATGATGTCGTCGGCGCTGCCAAACTCGGCTTCCATGAGCCGCTCGATGCGGCCGACACCGTCCCGTACGGTCGCCGCGAAAGCGGGGTCACCGAAGTCAACGCCCGCCACCACCGTCGCCGGAGTACTCACGGGACCAAACATACTGGTGTGCATGAAGACGGCAGCGACCCGAGCCCAAGTGGTGGTCGTGGGCGCAGGGCCCGCCGGTTCGGCGGCGGCGGCCTGGGCCGCTCGCGCGGGCAATGACGTACTGGTCATCGATTCGGCGAGCTTTCCCCGCGACAAGGCCTGCGGCGACGGGCTGACCCCGCGCGCGGTCGCCGAGCTGGAACGGCTGGGGTTGCGCGACTGGCTGGACACCCGAATCCGGCATCGGGGACTGCGGATGAGCGGGTTCGGCGGCGAGGTGGAGGTTGATTGGCCCGGCCCGTCGTTCCCGTCGACGGGCAGCGCGGTGGCCCGCTTCGAGCTGGACGACCGGATCCGCAAGGTCGCCGAGGATTCCGGCGCGCGGATGCTGCTCGGGGCCAAGGCCGTTGCGGCGCAACATGATTCATCGGGACGGGTGACGTCGGTGACGCTGGCCGACGGCACCGAGGTGAGCTGCCGCCACTTGATCGTGGCCGACGGCGCGCGTTCGTCGCTGGGCCGCAAACTGGGCCGGCGCTGGCACCAGGAAACGGTGTACGGCGTCGCCGCGCGAGGGTATCTCGCCACCGCGCGCGCCGATGACCCCTGGCTGACGTCGCATCTGGAACTGCGCGGACCCGACGGCTCCAAGGACAAAGTGCTGCCCGGCTACGGCTGGATCTTCCCGCTGGGCAACGGAGAGGTGAACATCGGCGTCGGCGCGTTGTCGACGTCGAAACGGCCCGCCGACCTGGCACTGCGTCCGCTGATCGACTACTACACCGACCTGCGCCGCGACGAGTGGGGCTTCACCGGCCACCCGCGGGCGGTGGCCTCGGCTCTGCTGCCGATGGGCGGCGCGGTGTCGGGGGTGGCCGGCGCCAACTGGATGCTGATCGGCGACGCCGCAGCGTGCGTGAACCCGCTCAACGGCGAAGGCATCGACTACGGGCTCGAGACCGGGCGCCTGGCCGCGGCGCTGCTGGACTGCCCCGACCTGTCGCAGGTGTGGCCGTCGCTGCTGCAGCAGCACTACGGACGCGGCTTCTCGGTGGCGCGCCGGCTTGCCCTGCTGCTGACGTTCCAGCGGTTTCTGCCGTCGACCGGACCGATCGCGATGCGCTCGACCACGCTGATGACCATCGCCGTGCGGGTGATGGCCAACCTGGTCACCGACGACGACGCGGACTGGGTGGCGCGCGCCTGGCGCGGCGGTGGCCGGCTGTCCCGGCTGCTCGACCGTCGCACGCCGTTCAGCTGACCGAGGGACCAGCATCGCCGCAGCTCAGCGGCGGTCCACCGGTCGCGGTCGGGCCGTCGATCGGCGATGGACTTTCGTCCGCGCACCCACAGCGAGGCGTGTATAGTCCAGCTAATGAAGGGAACGAGCCTGGCTACTATCGGAGCCGCTGCTGCAATCGCTCTGGCCGCGCTGGCCATGCCGGCGCAGCTCTCCGTACCGGCGCAGGCGGATCCGCCGCCGACGGCGCCGTACCCCACCCCGCGCACGCCGTCGCCCCCGAGCGACTACGACGCGCCGTTCAAGAACACCGTCAACGGCTTCGGCATCTACCAGCCGCAGGACCAGTTGGCGTGGCTGGGCAAGATCACCTGCGACCGCATCGGCAGGGGCGTGGACGGCGACGCGTACAAGTCGGCCACTTTCATCCAGCGCAACCTGCCGCGCGGCACCACTCAAGGCCAGGCGTTCCAATTCCTCGGTGCCGCGGTCGATCACTACTGCCCCGACCAGGTCGGCTTCGTGCAGGCCGCCGGCAACCACTAGAACTTTTTCAGCGCAACGGTTTGTGCCCCGCGTGTAGGGCGACGATGCCGCCGGTCAGATTGCGCCAGCGCACCCCGGTCCAGCCGGCCTCGGTTATCTGCTGCGCCAGCGCCGCCTGATCGGGCCACGCCCTGATCGACTCCGCGAGGTACACGTATGCCTCGGGATTGCTGGACACCGCCCGCGCCACCCGCGGCAGCGCCCGCATCAAGTACTCCTTGTAGACGGTGGCGAACAGCGCGTTGCTGGGCGTGGAGAACTCACACACCACCAAGCGGCCGCCCGGGCGCGTGACGCGGGCCATCTCGCGCAGCCCGGCCTGGGTGTCGACGACGTTGCGCAGCCCGAAACTGATTGTCACGGCATCGAATACGTCGTCGCCGAACGGCAGCCTGGTGGCATCACCGGCGACCTTCGGGACGTCGCGCGCCGCGCCCGCCGCCAGCATGCCGACCGAGAAGTCGGCGGCCACACACCACGCCCCGGACTTCTCCAACTCCACGGTGGACACCGCGGTGCCCGCCGCGAGGTCCAGCACCTTCTGACCGGGCCCGATGGCGAGCGCCGACCGGGTGGCCTTGCGCCAGTACCGGTCCTGGCCCATCGACAGCACGGTGTTGGTCAGGTCGTACCGACGGGCGACGCCGTCGAACATCGACGCGACATCCCGGGGATCCTTGTCCAACTCCGCACGGCTCACCACAGAGACGCTACCCGGTGCGGGAATGAGGCGGCGCGGACGGCGTTGTAGCAAGGCGTGACTGAAAAAGTTTGGTTTATCACCGGTACATCGCGAGGCTTCGGACGGGCGTGGACGATCGCAGCCCTGGAGCGCGGCGACAAGGTCGCCGCCACGGCGCGCAACACCGCCTCGCTGGACGACCTCGCGCACAAGTACGGCGACGCGCTGCTGCCGATCCGACTCGACGTCACCGACCGGGCGGCCGACTTCGCGGCGGTCAAGCAGGCGCACGACCACTTCGGGCGGCTCGACATCGTGGTGAACAACGCCGGATACGGGCAATTCGGGTTCGTCGAGGAGCTCTCCGAGCAGGACGCACGCGACCAGATCGAGACCAATGTCTTTGGGGCACTGTGGATCACCCAGGCCGCGCTGCCCTATCTGCGCGAGCAGGGCAGCGGCCACATCATCCAGGTGTCCTCGATCGGGGGCATCACCGCGTTCCCGCTGGTCGGCATGTATCACGCGTCGAAGTGGGCGCTGGAGGGCTTGTCGCAGGCGCTCGAGCAGGAGGTCGCGCCATTCGGCGTGCACGTCACGCTGATCGAGCCGGGCGGCTTCGACACCGACTGGGCCGGGGATTCCGCCAAGCACGCCGATCCGATTCCGGCTTACGACGACGTCCGCGCCGCCGTCCAGGCCGAGCGCAGCCGCCGGTGGGCCAGCCCGGGTGACCCGTCGGCGTCCGCGGCCGCGCTGCTGAAGGTTGTCGACGCCGAAAAGCCGCCGCTGCGAGTATTTTTCGGTGCTTCGCCGCTGGAAACCGCCAAGGCCGACTACGAGAGCCGACTGCGCAACTGGGAGGAATGGCAGCCGGTCGCCGAGCTGGCGCAGGGCTGATCGGCCCGCGGCCTTGACGGTCTATGCCGAGGCCGCCTTCAGTTGGGCTCGGGCCTGGTCGATTTGGTCGTACGCGTACGCCACCATGTCGGCGGTGGTCATGGTCTCGCCGGTGCAGGCGAGCGATTCGTAGGTCTGGTCGCCGAGGACATCGCGAAGGTGGGCGATCGCCGTGTTCAATTGGGGATAACTCGCGCGCGAAAAGTCACTGGCGGCGAACCCGCTCATGATCGCCGCATGTTGGTGGTGTCCGAGCCCGTCTAACAGGGACACCAGTATTGCCAGCGGATTTCGCAAGAGAGCCGTGCTGCCGACGTCGTGATAGCGGGCGATCAAAACCAGCAGAGTTTCGAAACATTCGATGGGGTCACGGTGGGTAGCCGCGACAAGCAACACCGTTGACGCTGAAGCCGACTCCATCTGCCGGTTGCCGCTCTCCTGAGCGATCGTCAGGGATCGGCGAAGGGCGTCATAAGCCGCCTCGGGGTCGGCATCGTATTAGGCAAGGCCGTGCGCCAGTAACGCGAAGCAGGCCGTACTCGGACTAACCCTCGTGCGTTTCGATCGCCGTGCGCAACGCCTCGTCATGTCTGGCAAGCGCCTTCCGCATTGCATCCGCGTCTGATTCCCACCGACGAGTCGAACCCTCGATATCGGTGAACAGAAAGGTCACAGCCCCCGAGGGGGCGGGTACCTCGGACACGCTCACAGGATTTCACAAGGAGCCCACAACCGCCCAGCAAAGCACAAATCACTTTTGAAGGCCGCGGGTCAGCCAGCGTGGCTCAGCAGGAAAAGGGGTAAGCGCCCGTAGTACGACTCGGAACGGAATCGAAGGACACGTCATGAGCGGCGCGGATAAGGCCCGAAACAAGGTGCGGCAGGTCACGGGCAAGCTGAAGGCGGCAACCGGCCGCGCCACCAACGACCCAGCGCTGGAAGCCGAGGGCAGGGCGGACCAGCGGGGGGCCCATCTGCGAGATGCCGGTGAAAAAATCAAAGACGCATTCCGGCCCCGCCGGCGTCGACAGGTCTAGTCGGCGAACCCCTCGGCCCGCAAATTGGCGCGGGCGTTGATCGCGATTGATCGAGTAGTCGATTACTCATCCCAGGCAGCACGGTGTGGACGCACAATTGTGACTCTGCGAGGAAAGGCGATCCGATGCCCGCACCCTGGTACCCGCGCGTGGAAACCTGCGACGTTTGCATCGTCGGAGCCGGCATCGCCGGGCTGAACGCCCTGTTCGTCGCCAGCCGATACCTGTCGCGCGACAACAAGGTGATCCTGATCGATCGGCGGGCACGCGTCGGCGGCATGTGGGTCGATGTGTACTCCTACGTCCGGCTGCACCAACCGCACCCCATGTTCACCGCGGGCAACATTAAGTGGACCCTCGGCGAGGACCGCAGCTACCTGGCTACCAAGTGCGAAGTGCTCGACCATTTTCGGCACTGTCTCGACGTGATCAAGGAGCGCGTCCAGGTCGACGAGTATTACTGCTGGAACTTCGAGTCGGCAGAAGAAACGAACGGAATCGTGCGGGTCACCGCTGGTGCTGCCGACGGCCGGTGGCTCGTCATCGAGGCCAAGCGATTGATCAAAGCCTACGGCCTGGGAGTCACGCCCAACGAACCGCTCGACGTCTCCAGCACGCGTGTCCATTCGGTGTCGCCCGACTACTGCGATGTTCGGGAAGGCGACATCGAGGAAAGCGATGCGCCGGTGTGGATCATCGGCGGCGGGAAGACCGCGATGGACACCGCACACGCACTGATCACCACCTACCCCGGACGTGAAGTCAACCTCGTCGCCGGCCGCGGCACCTTCTTCTCCAACCGCGACACCCTGTTGCCGAGCGGGGCCCGGCGGTGGTGGAGGGGCACACCGCCGAGCGCCCTCGCCACCCAGCTGAGTCGCAGGTATGACGGCACGAACGAATTGGAAGTGCAAAGTTGGTACCGCGCCACCCATGGCACGTTCCTTACCCCTCAGGCAGACAACTTCGTGCTGGGAGTGTTGTCCGAGGCCGAGAACCGCACGATCTCCGCCGGATTGAACGATCTCGTCATGGACTATTTCGAGGATGCAGTCGACCGCAATGGCACGACCGAGTTGGTGTTCCGCAGCGGATCGACAAAGACGATCCAACCGGGCAGCTGGCTCGTCAACTGCACGGGATACGTCAAATTCCCCGACGAATACCTGTACGAGCCGTACGTTTCGCCCAGCGGCGCAGTCGTTTCCATCAACGTGCGGTCGGCCATACTGCACTTGCCTGCGTTCATGGGCTACTTCCTGGGGCACCTGATGTTCTTGGACAAGCTCACTGAGATCCCGCTCTACGAAATCGATTGGCAGGCACTGCGGCAGAAGGCACCGATGGCATTTCCGTACGTACTGTTCGCGCTCGTCCAGCACAACCTCAGCCTGATCTACGACAACGTCCCCAGCCGCGTGTTCAACCAGAACGGCCTCGATTTCGACAAGTGGTACCCACTACCGCGCCGCCTGCCAGGTCTGGCACGGTTCATGCTCACGCATCGACGGGAACGCGAGCGTCAGCGCCGTGTTCTCGACACAGTCCGGGAGAGATTCCAAATCCGTTGCGGCCCACTGGGCGCGCAAGCCATTCCGAGCGCCAAAATGTAGGTACCGGATCACGGCATCGCCTCGGCCCACGCTATATGACCTTCGTAGCCAAGCGTTTTCGCCATGTCGCGGTAGTCATCCCGGAATTGCGTGTAGGCCGCCTCGTCACCCCGGGCCCGGGCCAGCAGTGCCCGCAGCCGCAACGACCAGATGTCGCGCATCATCAGACCCTCATCGGCCGGCGCGGCCGCCAATCGGCCGATCGCGGCCTCGGCTTCGGCCGCGTCACCGTCGGCCCCGCGATCGAGCAGTGTCTCCACCAGAACAGCCGTCGCCGGAATGCCCCACAACAACAGATCGCCCTGACGAAACAGATGGTCGGCGGAGGCGCGGATCACCGGGATGACGGCATCGGGATCCCCGCGAAGCGCCATCTCACGTGCCGAGTAGACCTCGACGATCGGCAGATCGCTCAGGTTGTGTCCCCGGCTCAGGAACACCTCGCCGACCGCGGCCAACAACCGTTGCCCGCGATCGCGCTCCGCGATCGCGTTGCGGTGCACCAGCGCAACGCCCAACGTTGCCCGGATGAAACCCACCACGACGTCGTCACTGGAGCGCTCGGCGATCCGAAGAGCATGCTCGATTTCGTGCAGCGCACCATCGTCGGGCCTCAGCACGCCGAACGGTATCCCCAGCAGGTACGCGTAGCCGACAACCCCGGCGTAGGAGGCGGGGTCGGCGCGGCGCGCCATAGCCACGCCGTGCCGCAGGTCTGCCAGCCATTCGGGCCAACCCAGGAAATAACGAGCCATGCCCCGTGACGCGAAGGCGAGCGCCAATGGACAACCGACGAGGAAGTTGCCTTTCAACGGATCACCGTCGGCCAGGTCGATGACGGTCTGTGACCACCGCAACACGTCGCACCACTCGGCGCTCTCGATCTTGCCGAAGATCACCGGGAAGGACAGCCCCACCGTCAATGTCGCATCCCCGATCGATTCGGCGAGAGCCCAGGCTTCCGATCCCAACTGCGACGCTTCGCGCACCCGATCCTGATGCGCGCAGCCGACCACCAACCCAGCCGTGGCGATGCCGAGTGACGCCTTATCCCCTGCAGCGCTGCACAATTCGCGCAACTCATCGAAGTGGTCGCCGACGATGCCGGCGTGGACTCGCCAACCGGTCCCGCACAACATGGTGCGCGGGGCGATGCGCATGGCTTCGCGGTCTGGGTGGTCGGCGGGCAGGGCGTCGGCGATCTCCGCCGCCCGCTGCCAACTCAGTCGCGCCGCACTGATGTCGCGGTTGGTCGCCCAGGTTGCGGCGCGCATGTGCCAGCCGTAGGCGGCGTGCAGATCACCGGAGGCCTCCAGATGTTCTGCAATCAACGCCGCGTTTTCTTCGCACGATTCCGGCTCGCGGGCCTCGATCGCGGCGGCCACCCGGCGGTGCAGATCGGAACGATCCGATCTGAGCTGTGCTTCGTATGCCACCGAATGAATGAGCGGATGGTGGAACACATACGCCGGTCGGCGGGCCAGGCTGACCTGGTCAATGACCTGGGCCGCCACCAGTTCGTCGACCACCGGCTCAACACCGAGCGCCGTGAGCAGGTCGAGGCCGAATCGCGAGCCGATGACCGCAGCGGCGCTCAGCGTGCGCTTGGCTTTCGGATCGAGCCGGTCGATGCGCGCCGCAATGGTCGCCTGCAACGTGGCGGGCACGCTGACCTCGCCAACCTCCGCGGCCGACTGATAGGCACCGGGCTCCCCACGCAGTACACCGCGCTCGGACAGTTCGCGCACCAACTCCTCGGCGAAGAACGGATTACCGGCGGCCCTTTCGGTGACTTTCCGGGCGAGTGCGTCTACCGACGGGTCGGAGCCAAGGAGATGTGCGGCCAGCGCAGCGGTTTCTGAATCACTCAGCGGCGCAAGGGTTATGACGTCGGCTCCGGTCACTCGGCTTAACGCGCCGTGATATTCGGGTCGGTAGGTGACCAGCACCAGCGAGGGCGTCTGAGGGATCTCCGCAAAAAAATCTGTCAGCATCGACTCGCTGACCTCATCGATCCAGTGAGCGTCCTCGACGACGTAGACCGTCGACGTGTGCCGGGACAAACTGGCGGCGTTCACCAGCGCGGCCAACCGACGCCGACGCGCGTCGGGATCAATCGCCGGTACGGCAGCGCCCGGGTCGGCGACGCCGAGCAGGTCATCAAGCAGCAGCGCGTCCTCGGGGTCTGCGTCTGGAATTCGGTCTCGCAGCCGGGCCCGGGCCGCCTCTGTGTCAAGACCGTCGACGCCGATGGCCGCCCGCAGCAGTCGCGCAACGGCATGAAACGGGATCTGACTCGTGTGCGATTCACAAAAGGTGCTGAACACCTCCGCACCCCGGGCACCTGCCCGCGCGACGACCTCGCGCACCAGGCGGCTCTTGCCGATGCCGGGTTCGCCCACCACCTCAACCACAGCGCCGCGCCCACCGACGGCGCGCTCCAACAAGCCCGCCACGGCGGACAATTCCCAACGGCGACCGACCAGGATCGACTCGGCGCGCTCGGTAGCGCGATGCCGATCCCCCATCCCCCGCAGCCGGTAGGCGATGACCGGGTCGTCGACGCCCTTGATGTGGACCATCTCCGGTTCACCGAGCGCCGCCGCGCCGGAAACCAGTCGCGCGGTGGAGACACTGAGCATCACCCCACCCGGCGGGGCGACCGATTCCATCCGCTGCGCAAAACCGACCTGCTCACCGATCGTGGTGTAACGCAATGACGTTGAGCCCACTTCCCCGGCGATGACCTGACCGGAATTGAGTCCGATCCGCAAAGCTAGCTCGACGTGGTCGCGGTCGTTGACCTCGGCGGCAAGGCGGGCCGTCTCCTCTTGGATGCCCAGCGCCGCAAGACAAGCACGCACAGCGTGGTCCTCCAACGCGACCGGTGCTCCGAATACGGCCATGATCCCGTCGCCGGTGAACTTGTCCACCGTGCCGCCGAAACGGCGCACCATCGCGGTCGCACGGTCTACCAGGCTGGTCATCACCTCACGCAGTCGCTCCGCCCCCACGGTCGCGGCGATGTCCATCGAATGAACTACATCGGCGAAAAGGAGCGTGACCTGCTTGTACTCGGCTCGGGAATCGCGGTCTCGGACCGGGGCGCCACAACCGTGGCAGAACCGCGCGTTCTCTAGCAGCTCGGTGCCACACGTCCGACACACTGTCCTGGCCGTCATCCGACCCTCCACCGATCGGGAACCCGAACGCAAGGATAGGCGGTCGGACCGTTCCAGCGATACGTCCGCGACCCAACAGATTTGGGTCACGGCGCGCCCGCCATCCCTGAACCGGGACGGCCGCAAGACAGGTAGTCGGCTACGCATGTGGTGGGTTCCCGCGCCGATGAGACTTGGTGGTGCAAGCACCTAACCGACGACCTACGGGGCCCACCATGACCATCACCGTTGACACGTCGATCTGCCCGAGCGTCTTTGATGCCGGCCTTCCGGCGATCGATTACGAGCATTGCCAGAGCCTCGACGAGGCCCACGTCATCATCCGCCAGGCGCGAGACCAGGCGTCGATCGCCATCGGACCCCACGGGCCGGAGTTGCTGACCTATGAACTGGTCCGAACCGTGCTGCGCGACCCGCGATTCCGCGTGCCACAGGGCATGTTCCTTGCCTCCCAGGGCATCACCGCCGGCCCATTGTGGGATCGCGTCGCCACGAACCTGATCAGTCTCGACGGGGCCGCGCACCACCGGCTGCGCCGGCTGGTGTCCAAAGCCTTCACACCACGAGCCACCGCGCGGCTGCAGGCGACGATCGTCGAGGTGATCACCGAACTGGTGGACCACCACGCGGCAACCGGGCGCTGCGATGTGGTTACCGACATCGCCCGTCAATATCCGATCCCGATCATCTGTGCGCTTCTGGGCGCGCCGGCCGAGGATTGGAAGCTGTTCTCGGAGTGGACCGACGACATCTTCAAGGCCTTCAGCTGGGAGGTCGCGGCCCACCAGCGGACCATCTTGGCCGCGTGGGATGAACTCGACGCCTACATCGACGACATGGTCGCGCAGCGACGCCACAGGCTGACCGACGACCTGCTCTCTGACCTGATCCGTGCCGAGGACGACGACGACCACCTGAGCGCCGACGAACTGCGGATGCTGGCGGCGGGCCTGCTGGTGGCCGGCACCGACACCACCCGCAACCAGCTGGCCGCCTCGGTGCAGGTGTTGTGCGATCACCCCGAACAGTGGGCCCTGCTGGCCGCGCATCCCGAGCTCGCGGCCAACGCGGTTGAAGAGACCATGCGGCATTCACCGATTGCGGGCGCCACCTTGCGCATCGCCCTCGAGGACGCCGAGGTCGCCGGCGTGGTAATTCCCACGGGCACACTGGTTATCGCGAACACCGCCGCGGCCAACCGCGATCCCGCCGTTTACCACGACCCCGACCGCCTCGACATCACCCGCACGGCGGCCCCGGCGATGCAGACGTTCGGCGCCGGTATGCACTACTGCCTGGGCGCCAACCTGGCCCGACTCGAGCTCGCCGAAGCCTTGGCGATCATGACGCAGCGCATGCCCAACGCCCATCGCACCGGCCCCGCCCCCTGGAAACCCCTCACCGGGCTGAGCGGACCGACCACGCTGCCAATCGAATTCGATTCCGTGACGTGAACGGGAACGCCACGGCCACCGCTCATTCCCCCTGCACGTGACGGGTGGACAGTAGTTGGCGCCGAACGAACGGCGACAGCACCGCCTCGTAGTGGCCGAGGAGTTCGTCGCAGATGACCGGCCAGCTCCGGCCCACCACGCTGCGCCGCGCGGCCGGCGCGTAGCGCGACCGTTCGGCGGTCAGGTGTGCGACCGCGTCGGGCAACCGGGACTCGAACTCGTTGACGGCCAACAGCAGACCGGTCCGCCACGGAGTGACGAGGTCACGTGGGCCGCCGGCGTCGGGGGCAATCACCGGCAACCCCGACGCCAGCGCTTCTTGCACGACCTGACAAAACGTCTCGTGCTCACCGGGATGCACGAAGACGTCCATACTGGCGTACGCCGCGGCGAGTTCGTCGCCGTAGAGCGCACCCGTGAAAACCGCTGTCGGCATTGCCGATTGCAGCTTGTCACGGTCAACACCGTCGCCCACGATGACGAGCTGAACCGCGTCGCCGGCGGCCAGCCCGATGAGTCGCTCGACATGTTTCTCGGGCGCGAGCCGACCCACGAATCCGACGATCGGCTTGCCCTGCGGCGACCACTGTGCACGCAGCGCCTCGCTGCGCGCGGACGGCGCGAACCGCAGCACATCGACGCCGCGCGCCCACCGGTGCACCCGCGGAAAACGGTGAGCGACAAGCGATTCCATCGTCACACTGGATGGCGCCAGGGTACGGTCGGCGAGACCGTGCAGATGGCGGAACCAGGCCCAGGCGGCCCGCGCCGTCATCGGAATGCCGTAGCTCGCCGCGAAACCCGGGACGTCGGTCTGATACACCGCGACCGTCGGCACCCCCAGCCACCGCGCCGCGCGCACCCCGCCGTAGCCCAGCAGCGCCGGCGAAGCCAGATGCACCACGTGCGGATCGAATCCACGCAACACCTGCACCAGCCGGGGCGTCGGCACGCCGAGCGGCAGGGTGGTCACCTTGGGGAACATCCGCGACGGCACCCGGTGAACGCGGATCCCGTCGTAGATGCGATCGGCCCGGGGCTGGCCGGGAGGCGTGTCGGGGGCGATGACGAGGGCTTCATGACCCGTCCGGCGCAGATGCTCGAGCACCCGGATCACCGAGTTGCTGACACCGTTGACTTCGGGGAGGAAGGATTCCGCGACGATGGCAACGCGCACATCACTACCGTGTCAGCGTCGGCTGTCGACAAGGTTGCCTGTGTGTATACGTCACGCGAAATTTGCAGGTCCGACACTTTTTGCGGCCGCGCCGGCCGGTGCGTCGCCGGGCTCGTCGCGACGGTCCAGCCACTTGTCCAGCAGCGCCAGCGCGACCAGGATCGCCGCCGCGGCCAGCCAGCCGACCACCGCGATGGATCCCGCCGGGATGATCGCCAGCCCGGCGTTGCGATGCTGCACGCGCACCAGGTTCGGGTCGTTCTTGTTGTACTCGACGTAGATGCGCATCCCGGTCGCCAGATGGGACGGATAGAGCACACCGAGCTCGGGGCGATAGGTGACCCGCTCGGGGGTGACGAATTCGATCGTGGAGCGACGCGGCCCGGCGCTGAGCACCTCGGCCTGCGCGACGCCCATGTTGTGGGTGATCGCGATGTCGTCACGCCACGCGCCGGCCACCAGCAGCATGGACTGCAGCGTGACCAGGCCGGTCACGATCAGCACCGCAATCCGGGCCCACCGCAACACAATCCGCGCCCGCGTTTTCGGCGGTTCGTCACTACGCCCATGAATCAGGATGCGCAGCAGCGCCTTTGGAGATACCGCCATCTAGGTGCACCTCATAGCGCGGCCTTGATGGCGGCGTGCAGCTGCCGCAGCGACGAGCGGTCGGCCTTGACCTCCAGTACTCGCATCCCGAGCCCGGGTTCGTCGAGGGCCGTGGGCAATTCGCCGACCTCGATCTGGCGGCTCTCGACGTGGTAGGCGCGGCACAGCGCGCCCACGTCGACGTCGTGCGGCGTGCCGAACACCCGTGACGACACGTCGGAAAACCGCGGGTCGCCCTGCTCGAGCAGTTCGAAGATGCCGCCGCCGTTGTCGTTGGAGACCACGATCGTCAGCCGGCGCGGCGTGGGCTCGGTGGGGCCGATCAGCAACCCGGAGCTGTCGTGCACGAACGTCAGGTCCCCGATCAGCGCGACGGTGCGCGCCGGGCCGTCCGGGCCGCCGTCGCGTTCGTGGGCCAGCGCCGCGCCGATGGCCGTGGAGACCGTCCCGTCGATCCCGGCCACACCGCGGTTGGACCGCACCCGGATGTCGCGGGTGTCCAGGCCGACCAGTGCCGCGTCGCGGACCGGGTTGGAGGCCCCGAGCACCAGCTGATCACCGGGTGCCAGCGCATCGGCCACGGCAGCCGCGACGTGCAGACCGGTGGTCAGCGGGTGCGCCGCGAGCTGGCTGCGGACGGCGGCCAGCGCGTGCCGGTTGGTCTCCGCGCAGCGCTGCAGCCACGCCGGGTTGGGCGCGCCGGTGGTGACCGCCCGCGTCCCGGTGGCCTGCGAGTTGCCCGAGACGTCCGGCCAGCGCGGCCCGGTGGTCAGCGCGAACACCGGCACCTGCGGGTCGGCCAGCAGCGCCGACACCGGCCGGTGCAGGGTGGGGCGGCCGAGCATGATCACCTGCTTGGGTCGCAGCAGGGGCAGCGCCAGCGGGTGCAGCGGGTTGGCCGGGGCGGGCGCCGTCGGCTCGGCGACGGTCGGCAGCTGCGCCAGGTTGGGCTGCACACCCGCGCCGTGCCCGGCGATCACGACCGTGTCGGGTGACAGGTCGATGTCCAGCGGCTGGTCGAAGCTGACCGGCGGCGTGTAGGTCCACGGCCGCCCACCCGGGCGGCCCTGCGGCGTCGGCGCCTGAGGCTCGGGATCCGGCACCAGGGGCTCGCGCAGCGGGATGTCGAACTGCACGGGGCCGGCGTTGGCCGTGCGGGATCCGGTGGCGGCCACCAGCACCCGGCAGGTGGCCGATCGCCAGGTGGCGTTGAGCGAATCCAGCCGCTCGGGGGCGTCCTCGGCCAGGCCGAGACTGATGGTGGCCCGCACCTGGGTGCCGAAATAGCCCAGCTGCTCCATGGTCTGGTTGGCGCCGGTGCCCAGCAGCTCGTAGGGCCGGTTGGCCGACAGCACGATCAGCGGAACCCGGGCGTAGTTGGCCTCGATCACCGCCGGGCCGAGGTTGGCGACGGCGGTGCCGGACGTCATGGCGACGCAGACCGGCGCGCCGGCGGCGATGGCCAGGCCGATGGCCAGATAGCCGGCGGTGCGCTCGTCGATGCGGACGTGCAGGCGGATGCGGCCGGCGCGGTCGGCGTCCTGCAACGCGAACGCCAGCGGGGCGTTCCGCGAACCGGGGCAAAGCACCACGTCGCGGACGCCGCCGCGAATCAGCTCGTCGACGACGACGCGAGCCTGTGTCGTCGAGGGGTTCACTCCTACAGCCTGTCACAGGCTCAGCGAACCGCTGTCAGCGAAGGTGAACCGCGCTCAGCCTCTGGCGTCGCCGAAGAATTTGAGCATGGCGGCGTTGACGGCGTCCGGCCGCTCGAAGAAGCCGAGATGGCCGGTGTCGGGGATCTGCACGTAGCGGCCGTTGGGCAGCGCGTCGGCGACCTCGCGGCCGAGATAGGGCGGGGTGAGCACGTCGTCGGAGAAGCCGATGACCAGTACCGGGGTCGCGATGCTGCGGTAGGCGGTCAATCGGCTGGTGTACGGCGCGACATCCAGCTGGGCGCGCATGCCGGGAGTGGACTTGACGGGCCAGGTGGAGAACATCGCGATCCAGTCGGCGATGGCGGTGTCGTCGTTGAGCGTCTTGCGGGAGAAGTTTTCCAGCAGGCGGATTTTCGCTTCGTAGGCGGCGGGCATGGCGACACCGGCGTCGGCCAGCTCGGCCTCGGCGTCGCGGAAGAACTGCCGGGCCCGGTCCATGCGGCCGCGGGTGCCCATCAGCACCGCCGAGGTGACCAGCTCCGGGCGGGCCAGCATGAGTTCCTGGGCGATGAACGCGCCCATCGACATCCCGACGATGCGGGCCGGGGCCGCGTTCAGGCCCTCGATCAGGGCCGCGGTGTCGGCGACCATGGTCTGGGTGGAGAAGCCGTCCGCGTTCTCCGTGGCGCCGATCCCGCGGTTGTCGAAGGTGATGACGCGGTATCCGGCCGCCAGGAACGCGGGCACTTGGTAGGGGTGCCAGGTCCGTCCGGCGCCGCCGTGGCCGGCGATAAAGACCACGGGCTCACCGGAACCGCGGTCGTCGTAAGCCAGGTTGATCACTCGGTCGACGGTACAAGCAACCGATGGCAGGCCTTGACCCGGTCGATCCACCACTGCCGGCGCTCGGGGGGTGCCGCCAACGCGTGCAGCCGCGCCGGATCGGGCGTGACCGGCCCCACCGGCAGGCAGCCGTCGACCGGCCCTGTGAACTCAGGGGTCTCGACCACATCTTCGACGAACAGCCCGCCGGTGCCCAGCCCGCAGGCATGACGCAGTTGCGGTAATGCCGCCGCGGCGGTCAGCCCGGCGGCGATGCCCACCGCCGAGTCCAGCGCGCTGGACACCACGACCGGGATGTCGATCTGCGCGGCGATGTTGAGCATGGCCGAAATCCCGCCCAGCGGAGCGACTTTGAGCACCGCGATGTCGGCGGCGCCGGCGCGGACCACAGCCAGCGGGTCCTCGGCCTTGCGGATGCTTTCGTCGGCGGCGATCGGTACCTCGACCCGGCGGCGCAGCTCGGCGAGCTCGTCGACCGTCGCGCAGGGTTGTTCGAGGTATTCCAGCGGGCCGTCGGCGGTCAGCGCGGCGGCCGCCGCGGCCGCCTCCCCCACGCTCCAGCCGCCGTTGGCGTCCACCCGCACGGTCGGAACCAGCTCGCGCACGGCGTTGACCCGCGCGACGTCGTCGGCCAGCGTCTGCCCGGGCTCGGCAACCTTCACCTTGGCCGTCGCGGCCCCCGGAAACCGGGACAGCACCTCGGCCACCTGCTCGGCGGGCACCGCAGGCACGGTCGCGTTGATGGGGACGCGGTCGCGGCGAGTCGGCGGCGGCTCCCGGTAGGCGGCCGCGATGCCCGACGCCAGCCAGTGCGCGGCCTCGCGCGGCTCGTATTCGACGAACGCCCCGAACTCGCCCCAGCCCGCCGGGCCGTCGATCAGCGCCACCTCGCGGGTGGTGATGCCGCGAAACCGCACCCGCATGGGCAGCGCCACCACATGCAGGCGGTCGAGCAGGTCCTCGAGCGTCGGCGTCACGCGGTGTAGACCTGGCGACCCGCCAGATACGTCGCCCGCACCTCGAGGTCGGCGATCTGCTCGGGCGGCACGGTTCGCGGGTCGGCCGACAGCACCACCAGGTCGGCGTACTTGCCGACCTCCAGCGAGCCGATCACGTCGTCGGAGAACAGCTGCCAGGCCGCGTCGATGGTTTGCGCGCGGATCGCCTGCTCGACGGTCAGCCGTTCCTCGGGCCCGAGCACCCGGCCGCTCGGCGCGGTGCGGGTCACGGCCACGCTGATGTTGCGCAGCGGCTCCTCGGGCGTGACCGGTGGGTCGTTGTGCAGCGAGATGCGCATCCCGGTGGCCACCGCGGATCCGGCCGGCATCCAACGGGTTCCGCGTTCCTCGCCGAATAGCCCGTCGACGATGACGTCGCCCCAGTAGTGGATCTGGTCGACGAAGATGCTGCAGGTGACGCCGAGGTCGTGGGCGCGTTGCAGCTGCTCGGGGCGGATGGCGCCGACGTGTTCGAGCCGCAGCCGATGGTCGTCGCGCGGGTGGCGCCTGAGGGCCTCTTCGTAGACGTCGAGGATGGTGTCCACGCCGGCGTCGCCCTGCACGTGGCAGGCCATCGGCCAGCCCAGCGGGAAGTAGGCCCCGACGATCTCGTGCAGCTGTTCGGCGGTGTAGTTGGCGCAGCCGCAGGAGCCCGGCACCACACCGATGATCCGGGTGGCCTCGGTGTCCAGGTAGGGGAACGAGAGGTCGATGTTGCCGATCCAGGGTGATCCGTCGACCCAGATCTTGATGCCGACCTGACGCAGGATGTCGTCGCCCTGCCCGGGGGTGGCGGCGGTGGACATCTGCGGATTGGAGATCTCGTAGGTGCGCAGCCGCACCGTGAGCCGCTCGCGCAGTTGCTCGACCACCGGCCGGAAGTTCGGGTCGAAGGCCATTTCCGAGCAGGTGGTCAGGCCGGCGCGGTTGAGCCGGGCGCATTCGGCGAGCAGCATCTGCGGGTAGTCGGCGAAGTCGATGGCCCCGCCGAGCAGCGGGAACACCGCGCCGGTCTCCTCGGCGGTGCCGTCGAGTTCGCCGTCGGCGGCGCGGCCGTACTTGGCGCCCTTGGGGTCGGGGGTGTCGCGGTTCAGCCCGTGCAGCTTGGCGGCGTGCGAGTTGAAGTAGGCCTTGTGCCCGGAGTTGTGCAGGATGACCAGCGGGCTGTCCGGCGCGATGTCGTCGAGCCAGCTCAGCGTCGGTTCCGGAAGGCCGCTCTGCAGCAGCGGATCCCAGCCGTTGAGGTACGCGCCGTCGGATCCGCGCCGGGCGACCTCGCGGTGGATCGCCGCGACGACGTCGTCCGCATCGCGCAGGGTGACCGGGCGGATGTCGACGATGCGGTCCGACAGAGCGACCGCCTCCATCAACGGATGCCCATGTGCCTCAACGAAGCCCGGCATCACGCAGCCGTCACCGACGTCGACGGTCCGAGTGTCGGGGCCGGCGAATGCGGCGACCTCGGCGCGGGTGCCGACGGCGATGATCTTGCCGTCGGCGACGGCGAGCGCCTCAGCGGTGGGCCGTGCCTCGTCGACGGTCAGGATGGTTCCGGTGACGACGAGATCTGCCTGCCCCATGGGGAGGGATCGTACTGATTGCCGATGTTGCACAGGGTGCGGCTGACCCAAATTGCAACACGTTCTAGTCTTGCCACATGAGTGACGACCTGTTGCGCAACCCGACCCATAACGGCCACCTGCTCGTGGGCGCGCTCAAGCGCCACAAGACCAAGCCGGTGCTGTTCCTCGGCGACACCACGCTCACCGGTGGTCAGATGGCCGAGCGGATCAGCCAGTACATCCAGGCGTTCGAGGCGCTGGGCGCGGGCACCGGTGTCGCGGTGGGCCTGCTGTCGCTCAACCGTCCCGAGGTGCTGTTGATCATCGGCGCCGGGCAGACCCGGGGCTACCGGCGCACCGCCCTGCACCCGCTCGGCTCGCTGGATGACCACGCCTACGTGCTCAACGACGCCGGCATCAGCTCGCTGATCATCGACCCCAACCCGATGTTCGTCGAGCGCGCGCTGGCGTTGCTGGACAAGGTGCCCGGGCTCAAGCAGATCCTCACCATCGGCCCGGTGCCCGAGAAGCTGAGCGGCCTGGGGGGCCGAGCGGTGGACCTGGCGGCCGAGGCGGCCAAATACGATCCGCAGCCGCTGACGGCCGCGGACCTGCCGCCCGATCAGGTCATCGGCCTGACCTACACCGGCGGCACCACCGGCAAGCCCAAGGGCGTGATGGGCACCGCGCAGTCGATCTCCTCGATGACCCAGATCCAGCTCAGCGAGTGGGAGTGGCCGGAGGAACCGCGGTTCCTGATGATCACCCCGCTGTCGCACGCCGGGGCGGCGTATTTCCTGCCCACCCTGATCAAGGGCGGCGAGATGCATGTGCTGCCCAAGTTCGACCCGGCCGACGTGCTGAAAACCATTGAGGAGAAGCGTATTACGGCCACGTTCCTGGTGCCGTCGATGCTGTATGCGCTGATGGACCACCCGGATTCGCACACCCGCGACCTGTCGTCGCTGCAGACCGTCTATTACGGCGCGTCGGCGATCAACCCGGTGCGGCTGGCCGAGGCGATCCGCCGGTTCGGCCAGATCTTCGCCCAGAACTACGGGCAGTCGGAGGCGCCGATGGCCATCACCTACCTGGCCAAGGGCGAGCACGACGAGAAGCGGCTGACATCCTGCGGGCGCCCAACGCTTTTCGCGCGGGTGGCGCTGCTGGGTGAGGACGGCAAGCCGGTGCCGCAGGGCGAGCCGGGTGAAATCTGTGTCAGCGGACCACTTTTGGCCGGCGGTTACTGGAACCTGCCCGAGGCGACCGCCGAGACGTTCAAGGACGGCTGGCTGCACACCGGCGACATGGCCCGCGAGGACGAGGACGGCTTCTACTTCATCGTCGACCGGGTCAAGGACATGATCGTCACCGGCGGTTTCAACGTATTCCCGCGCGAGGTCGAGGACGTCGTCGCCGAGCACCCGGCCATCGCGCAGGTGTGCGTCGTCGGGGCGCCGGACGAGAAGTGGGGCGAGGCCGTCACCGCGGTGGTGGTGTTGCGCTCCGATGCGCCCCGCGACGACGCGGCGATCGAGAAGATGACCGCCGAGATCCAGGCCGCGGTCAAGGACCGCAAGGGCTCGGTGCAGTCGCCCAAGCGCGTGGTGCTGGCCGACTCGCTGCCGCTGACCGGGCTGGGCAAGCCGGACAAGAAGGCCGTGCGGGCGCAGTTCTGGGAGGGCGCCGCCCGCTCCGTTGGCTAGGGGTTTTCCGGCGCCGAGCGCCCGGCCCCCAGGGCCGTCGCGTCCCAGCGCCCGGTGGGCGGGGCGCTCGCCTAGGAAGTGGCGACGCCCGCCACGAGCAGGTCGAGCATGCGGCCGGTCTGCTCCGGCGAGCCGCTGGCGATGAAGATGCCGATCAGGCTGGACACCACGTCGTCGGCCTGGACGTCGGCGCGCAGGCTCGCGTCGTCGATGCCCGCCTGTAACAGCATCCCGACGGCGCCGACGATGCTGTCGCGCGTCTGGCTGGGCGCAAGAGCGCCCGAGTCGAAGATCGCGTGCAGGGACTCGGCCATCCCCCGCTTGGCGGCGACGAAGCCCGCGTACCGGTCCATCCAGCGGCGCAGCGCGGTTCTGGGCGGATGCCGCTTGAGCAGTTGCTCGGCGGCCGCGGCCACCTCGGCGAGCTCGGCCCGGTAGATCGCCTCGACCAGGGCTTCCCGGTTCGGGAAATGACGGTAGAGCGTGCCGATGCCGACTCCGGCGTCGCGGGCGATCGACTCCAGCGACACCGATCCGCCGTGCGCGGTGAACGCCGCGGTGGCCGCTTCCAGCAGGCGTTCGCGATTGCGCCGCGCATCCGATCGTCCGACCAAAGCGGAGGTTCCTCCGTTTCTGTTACGCTGACCGAAGCGGAGGGTCCTCCGCATTTCTCCAGTGTGTCACGAGCCAAGGAGCATCATGACCGACAAACCACAGCCCGGCGGTGCCGGCAGCATCGGCACGGCGTCCGTCGCCCGCATGGGCTACGGCGCCATGCAGCTGTTCGAGGCGCCGACGGTCGAGGACGCGGCCGCGGTGCTGCGCCGCGCCCTCGAACTCGGCGTCAACCACATCGACACCGCGTCGTTCTACGGCCCCGGCGAGGTGGACCGCCGGATCCGCGCGGCGTTGGCCCCCTACCCCGACGACCTCGTCATCGTCAGCAAGGTCGGCGCGCGCTACACCGGCGCACAACCGATTCCGCTGGCCACCGCCCAACGCCCGGCCGAACTGCGCGCGGCCGTCGAAGACGACCTGCGCCAACTCGGCCTGGACCAGATCCCGGTGGTCAACCTGCGCCGTCTCGACCTCGGTCCAGGCCTGGCCGCCGAGGGCGACCAGATCGTCGACCTCGATGACCAACTCGCCGAGATGATCGCGCTGCGCGACGAGGGCAAGATCGGCGGGATCGGGATGAGCGCCGTGCCCCTCGAGACGGTGCGGCGCGCGCTGCCCGCCGGAATCGTCTGCGTGCAGAATGCCTACAGCCTGCTGGACCGCTCCCAGGAAACCACCCTGCAGCTGTGCGCGGCCGAGAGCATCGCGTGGGTGCCGTACTTCCCGCTCGGCTCGGCGTTCCCGGGGTTCCCGAAGGTCGCCGACAACCCGGTGGTGACCGACATCGCCGGCGAGCTGGGCGTCACCGGCGCCCAGGTCGGGCTGGCCTGGCTGTTGGCCCACACGCCCAACACGTTGCTGATCCCCGGCACCCGGTCGATCACCCACCTGGAGGAGAACATCGGCGCGGCCGGCGTGACGCTGAGCGCCGAGGCGATCGCCCGGCTGGACGCCGTCGCCACGCCCGGCGCCGATCCCTGGGCGCACGGTGTCGAACCCTTCCTGGATGCGCCCCAGAGCTGACTACTGTGTCAGGCATGGGTACGCCCGATGGGCTGAAACCACCGTGGTGGCTGAAGCCGGCGAACAAGGTCTTCATCCGGCTGTCGCGGCTCGGCCTGAGCTTCGGCGGTGAAAGCCCGGTGGTGCTGACCGTGGCCGGACGCAAGTCCGGGGCGCCGCGGTCGACGCCGGTGACGCCGATGACGGTGGACGGCAAGCGGTATGTGGTGGGCGGATTCCCGGGTGCGGATTGGATCCGCAACGTCCGCGCCGCCGAGTATGTGACGCTGGCCCGCGGCCGGCAGTCCGAGCGGGTGCGGATGGTGGAGCTGCCCGCCGACGCTGCGCGGCCGTTCCTGCGGGCGTTCCCCACCGAGGTGCCCACCGGCGTCGGCTTCATGAAACGCTGCGGGCTGGTCACCGACGGTCGCCCCGAGGAGTTCGAGGCGCTGGCCGGCGTGTGCCCGGTATTCCGGCTGGACCCGGCATAGGAGTTCAAACAGATTGAGTGACAACCCCTTTGATGCGCAGGCCTGGCGACCCGTGGACGGGTTCGGCGACCTGACGGACATCACCTATCACCGGCACGTCGACGACGCCACGGTGCGGGTGGCGTTCGACCGGCCCGAGGTGCGCAACGCGTTTCGGCCGCACACCGTCGACGAGCTCTACCGGGTGCTCGACCACGCGCGGATGTCCCCCGACGTCGGCGTGGTGCTGCTCACCGGCAACGGACCGTCGCCGAAGGACGGCGGCTGGGCGTTCTGCTCGGGCGGCGATCAGCGCATCCGCGGCCGCTCGGGCTACCAGTACGCGAGCGGCGACACCGCCGACACCGTCGACACCGCCCGCGCCGGACGGCTGCACATCCTCGAGGTCCAGCGGCTGATCCGGTTCATGCCCAAGGTGGTCATCTGTCTGGTCAACGGGTGGGCGGCCGGCGGCGGGCACAGCCTGCATGTCGTCTGCGACCTCACCCTGGCCAGCCGCGAGCACGCCCGCTTCAAGCAGACCGACGCCGACGTCGGCAGCTTCGACGGCGGCTACGGCAGCGCGTACCTGGCCCGCCAGGTCGGCCAGAAGTTCGCCCGCGAGATCTTCTTCCTGGGCCGCCCTTACACCGCCGAGCAGATGCATCAGATGGGCGCGGTCAACGCCGTCGTCGACCATGCGGAGCTGGAATCGGAGGCCATCGGATGGGCGCGCGAGATCAACGCCAAATCCCCTCAAGCGCAACGCATGCTGAAGTTCGCGTTCAACCTGCTCGATGATGGCCTGGTGGGCCAGCAGCTGTTCGCGGGCGAGGCCACCCGGCTGGCGTACATGACCGACGAAGCCGTCGAGGGCCGCGACGCCTTCCTGGAGAAGCGGGACCCGGACTGGAGCCGGTTTCCCCGGTACTTCTGAGGTGCCCGCGCCCGCCTAGACTCCCGTCAGTGAGCAAGAGCCCCCTCCGCCGGATCGCCGACCAGTTCGTGCTGGCGACCATGCGACCCCCGATGGCGCCGCAAGTATTGGTCAACCGTCCGCTGATCAAGCCGATCGAGCTGGCCGGCAAGCGCATCCTGCTCACCGGGGCCTCGTCGGGGATCGGCGAGGCCGCGGCCGAACAGTTCGCCCGGGCGGGCGCCACGGTGGCCGTCGTCGCCCGCCGCCAGGATCTGCTGGACGCGCTGGCCGAGCGGATCACCGGCGCGGGCGGTGACGCGCTGTCGATCCCGTGCGACGTCTCGGACATGGACGCCGTCGATGCGCTGGTCGCCGACGTCGAAAAGCGTCTCGGCGGAATCGACATCCTGATCAACAACGCCGGCCGGTCCATCCGCCGGCCGCTGGCCGAGTCGCTGGACCGCTGGCACGACGTCGAGCGGACCATGGTGCTCAACTACTACGCCCCGCTGCGGCTGATCCGCGGGCTGGCCCCCGGGATGATCGAGCGCGGCGACGGTCACATCATCAACGTCTCGACGTGGGGGGTGCTGTCGGAGGCCTCGCCGCTGTTCGCGGTGTACAACGCCTCCAAGGCCGCGCTGTCGACCGTCAGCCGGGTGGTGGAAACGGAGTGGGGCGACAAGGGCGTGCACTCCACCACGCTGTACTACCCGCTGGTGGCCACCCCGATGATCGCGCCGACCAAGGCCTACGCGGGGATGCCGGCGCTGACGTCGGAGGAGGCCGGCGAGTGGATGATCACCGCCGCCCGCACCCGCCCGGTGCGCATCGCACCGCGGATGGCGATCGCCGCCAAGGCGCTGGACACGTTCGGCCCGCGCTGGGTCAACGCCGTCATGCAGCGCCAAAGCATCCAGCCCAACCGCAAGACCGATGCCTGACCCGTACTGTCCCTCCGCAG
Organism: Mycobacterium colombiense; assembly: GCF_001672755.1. GTDB lineage: Bacteria > Actinomycetota > Actinomycetes > Mycobacteriales > Mycobacteriaceae > Mycobacterium > Mycobacterium colombiense_C. Next base: position 176,716 of record NZ_LZKI01000132.1, read on the forward strand.
CCGGTGCGCCCCGGCGCCATAGCCGCGTGGTAGACACGATTTCATGGAGATCCTGGCCAGTCGGATGCTGCTGCGGCCGTCGGACTATCAGCGTTCGCTAGCCTTCTACCGCGACGAGATCGGGCTGGCGATTTGGCGCGACTACGGCGCTGGCACAGTCTTTTTCGCGGGTCAATCCCTGCTGGAGCTGGCCGGTTACGGCGCGCCCGATCCCTCCCAGGCCGCCTTCCCCGGCGCGCTGTGGCTACAGGTCCGCGACATCGAGGCCACCCAAACCGAATTGGCGGGCCGCGGGGTGCCGATCGCGCGCGAAGCGCGGCGCGAACCATGGGGCTTGCACGAGATGCACGTGACCGATCCGGACGGCCTTACCCTCATTTTCGTCGAGGTGCCGCCGGAGCACCCGTTACGGCGTGACACCCGAGGTGAACAAAAGGGAAACGCCGGTTAACTGAGAGGTAACATCTGGCGACGGTTCAAGGTATACCCGCAATTCGCCTCTCTCAGCATTCGACAATGGAAACCTCCTACCACCAGAATCAGGCGCTGTGAACATCCAATTGTTCCTCTTGATCATTGTCGTAATCACGGCATTGGCTTTCGATTTCACGAATGGCTTCCACGACACGGGCAACGCGATGGCGACCTCGATCGCCAGTGGTGCGCTCAAGCCGAAAGTAGCGGTCGCGCTGTCCGCGGTGCTGAACCTCGTGGGTGCGTTCATGTCCACCGCCGTCGCCGCGACGATCGCCAAAGGCTTGATCGACGGGCACATCGTGACGCTGGAGCTGGTGTTCGCCGGCCTCGTCGGCGGCATCGTGTGGAACCTGCTGACCTGGCTCCTCGGCATCCCCTCGAGTTCGTCGCACGCCTTGATCGGCGGCATCGTCGGCGCCACCATCGCCGCCGTCGGCGCACACGGGGTGATCTGGAAGGGCGTGGTGTCCAAGGCGATCATCCCCGCGGTCGTGTCGGCGATCCTGGCCATCTTGGTCGGCGCAGTCGCGACCTGGCTGGTCTACCGGATCACCCGCGGCATCCCCACCAAGCGCACCGAGGCCGGCTTCCGGTACGGGCAATGGGGCTCGGCGTCGCTGGTTTCGCTGGCGCACGGCACCAACGACGCGCAGAAGACGATGGGCATCATCTTCCTGGCGCTGATGTCCTACGGCTCGGTCAGCAAGACCGCTTCCATGCCGCCGCTGTGGGTCATCGTCGGCTGTGCGGTGTCGATGGCGCTCGGCACGTATCTGGGCGGCTGGCGGATCATCCGCACCCTGGGCAAGGGCCTGGTGGAGATCCAGTCGCCGCAGGGCATGGCGGCCGAATCCTCTTCGGCCGCGGTGATTTTGCTCTCCGCCCACTTCGGCTACGCGCTGTCGACCACCCAGGTCTGCACCGGCTCGGTGCTGGGCAGCGGGCTGGGCAAGCCGGGCGGCGAGGTCCGCTGGGGCGTCGCCGGCCGCATGGGTGTCGCGTGGCTGGTCACGCTCCCGCTGGCCGGTCTGGTCGGTGCGATCACCTACTGGATCGTGCACCTGATCGGCGGCTACCCGGGCGCCATCGTCGGCTTCGCGCTGCTGATCGCGGTCTCGGCGACCATCTACATCCGGTCGCGCAAGGTCAAGGTCGACCACCACAACGTCAACGCCGAATGGAAGGGCGACCTGACCAGCGGGCTCGACGAGTCCGACGATCAGCACCCGCCCTCGGACGCCGGACCCACGGTCGGCGGCGGTACGACCCCCCGATTCGGCTCCGACGACCCCACCATTAAGGCGAACGCGTGATGAGTCACTTCAGCGACTGGTTCAACTACCAGGCCTCCCTCAAGATCCTGCTGTTCTCCATGCTGGCCGGCGCCGCGTTACCGGGGCTGTTCGCCCTGGGGCTCCGCTTCCAGGCGATCGGCGCCGGACAGGTCAGCACCGATGGCGGCTCGCCGCAGAAGAACCCGGCGCTGCTGGCCGTGGCCTGGGCGATCTACGCGGTGGTGATCCTGGTGATCGCCTTCGCGCTGGCCTACATCTCGCGGGACTTCATCGCGCACCACACCGGCTACCCGTTCCTCGGGGCAAAAGCCAAGTAGCATCGATTGATGCCCACGGATTTGCTAACACCGGGGGGTGGTCCATGAACGGATTCCTGAATTCGATCGTCTCCTGGCTCCGCGCGGGATACCCGGAAGGCATTCCACCGACCGACACCTTCCCGGTGCTCGCGTTGCTGGCCCGCCGGCTGTCCAACGACGAAGCCAAGGCGGTGGCCTGCGAGCTGGTTCGGCGCGGCGAGTTCGACGATGTCGACATCGGCGTGCTGATCACCCAGATCACCGATGAGCTGCCGTCACCCGCCGACGTCGAGCGGGTACGGGTGCGGTTGGCGGCCCAGGGCTGGCCCTTCGACGACGCCGACGAGGCCGAGGACCCGGCATAGCCGTACTGCGCGCGCTGCACGTCCCGCCGGGTTCGGCGGCCTCGTCATTGCTGCCGGCGCTGGAACGGGTGCTGAGCGGGCGTGACCCCGCACTGGTCGCCCTGTCCGCGGCCGACGACCGCGAGTCGGAAGCGCTGCGGGCGGGTCTGCGCGTCGGGGAGGCCATCGACGACGACGTGGCCCTGGTCGCGGCGACGTCGGGAACCACCGGAATTCCCAAGGGCGCGTTGCTGACCGCCGCCGCCCTGACGGCCGGCGCGGCGGCCACCCATGACCGCCTCGGCGGGCCGGGCAGCTGGCTGCTCGCCCTGCCGCCCCACCACATCGCCGGGGTGCAGGTCCTGGTGCGCAGCCTGCTGGCCGGCTCGGCGCCGGTCGAGATGGACGTGTCCGCCGGGTTCGACGTCGCCGAATTACCCGGTGCGACAAGGGCATTGGGCTCGGGGCGGCGCTACACCTCGCTGGTTGCCGCGCAGCTGGCCAAGGCGCTCGGCGACCCGGCCGCCGCGGCCGCCCTCGCCGAACTGGACGCCGTACTGCTCGGCGGCGGACCCGCGCCACGACCGGTCCTCGACGACGCGGCCGCGGCGGGCATCACCGTGGTCCGCACCTACGGTATGAGCGAGACCGCCGGGGGCTGCGTGTACGACGGCGTCCCGCTGGACGGGGTGCGGCTGCGCACGGTCGACGGGCGGATCGTGATCGGCGGCGCGACGCTGGCCAAGGGCTACCGCAACCCGGTTGACCCGGATCCGTTCGCCGAGCCGGGCTGGTTCGCGACCGACGATCTCGGCGCCGTCAGCGACTCGGGCGTGCTGACCGTCCTGGGCCGCGCCGACGACGCGATCAGCACGGGCGGGCTGACCGTGCTGCCGCAGCCGGTCGAGGCGGCGCTGTGCACCCATCCCGCCGTGAGCGATTGCGCGGTGTTCGGGGTGGCCGATCACCGGCTGGGGCAGCGGGTGGTCGCCGCGATCGTGGTGCGCGACGGGGCCGCCGCGCCCACCCTGGACGCGCTGCGCACGCAGGTGACCCGCACCCTGGACGCCACCGCCGCGCCGCGCGAGCTGCACATCGTCGACGCCCTGCCGCGCCGGGGCATCGGCAAGGTCGACCGGGCGGCCTTGGTGCGCCGATTCACCGGCCCAAGCGATCAATAGGCTGTTCGTCCGTGAGGATCGCTCGACGGGAGGCAGTGCGCGAGGCGGTAGCGGTCACGGTCGGGGTGGTGCTGGTAGCGGCGGCGTTCCTGTTGCCGCGGATGAACCTAGGGGTGCGGCCGCGTCTGGACGTCGGTGTCGAGAAGTTCGCCACCCACGCCGGCGCCGCACCGATCTTCGGCGAATGGCTGATCCACGCCGGCTGGGGAACCGGGCCGGCCGTCGCCCTCGCGATCGCCGTTGTCGCGTGGGGACCGATTCTGGCGCAACGCCTTCCGTGGCGTGCACTGACGCTGGGCAGCTGGGCCATCGCGTGCGGATGGGCGTTCGCGCTGGCGATGATCGACGGCTGGCAGCGCGGCTTCGCCGGCCGGCTGACCACCCGTGACGAATACCTGTCGCAGGTGCCGAGCATCACCGACATCGGTGCGACGCTGCGCACGTTCGCGAGCCGGATCGTGGACTACCAGCCACACTCGTGGACCACCCACGTGTCCGGGCATCCACCCGGCGCGTTGCTGACGTTCGTCTGGTTGGACCGGCTCGGCCTACACGGCGGCGCCTGGGCCGGGCTGCTGTGCCTGCTGGCCGGCTCGAGCGCGGCCGCCGCGGTGCTGATCGCCGTGCGCGCGCTGGCCGACGAGCCGACCGCGCGGCGCGTCGCCCCGTTCGTCGCCCTGGCGCCGACGGCGATCTGGGTGGCGGTGTCGGCCGACGGCTACTTCGCCGGGGTGGCGGCCTGGGGCATCGCGCTGCTGGCCGTCGCGGTGCACCGCCCGGTCCGCTTCCCCGCGCTGACGGCCGCGGGCGCTGGACTGCTGCTGGGCTGGGGAGTGTTCTGCAACTACGGCCTGATGCTGATGGGGTTGCCGGCGTTGGCGGTGCTGGCCTCCGCCCAGCGGCCGGGCAACGGCTGGGCGGACTGGCGGGCGATCCTGCGGGCCCTGGGCCCCGCGGCGCTGGCCGCGATCGCGGTGGCGGTCGCCTTCGCCGTCGCGGGGTTCTTCTGGTTCGACGGCTATACCCTGGTGCAGCAACGCTATTGGCAGGGTATCGCCAAATTCCGGCCGTTCCAGTATTGGAGCTGGGCCAACCTGGCGTGCGTGGTGTGTGCAATCGGGTTGGGCGGCGTCGCCGGAATCAGCAGGGTGTTCGACTGGCCCGCGATCCGCCGCCGCTCCGGCTTTCACCTGCTGCTGTTAAGCATGCTGGCCGCCATCGTCGTGGCGGACCTGAGCATGCTCAGCAAGGCCGAGGTGGAACGCATTTGGCTGCCGTTCACCATCTGGCTCACCGCGGCGGGCGCACTCCTGCCGGTGCGTGCACACCGGATCTGGTTGGCGCTCAACGCCGTCGGCGCGCTGGCGCTCAACACGATCATCCTGACGAACTGGTAGAGATCGGTGCGCCGAGTATGTCGATCACCCTACGCAGCCGCTGGCGCCGGGAAGGGAAACCAAGGAATATTCGACCAGTCCGGCGGGGGCGGCGGCTCAGTGGTCGGTTCGCCGAGGTGCTGTGGGCAATAGGCACTGACGGCGCTGGTCGTGAAGTGGGTCGCGTCCGCCACGGTGAATCCGGCATTTTCTGACGACACACTTTGGATGACGTCGGCCTGAGTGTGGCCCTGATCCATTAATTCACAGGCCTTCTTGCCGACCCGGACGGCGACGGCGCCGTTCTTATAGGGGACGCCGGCCTGATCGAGCGCCGCCAAGAAGTTCGCATCTGGGTTGCCGCCCGGCTCGGCGTGTGCAGGCGTTGCCGCACCGATGACCGCGGCGAAGCTCGCCAACACAAGAAGCATTCGCACCGCTCCATCCTTGTACAAAAAGCCGGTGTTGTCCTGTCGCGTGCCGACTCCCGAGCAGTGCCGGCAGAATCGTCTACAGGCCGGCCGCGCGGGTGACGCGCGCGAAGCGGCTGGTGGGTGCGCAGGCGTCGCGCACCACCGCGACGTCGTCGACGAAGTCCACGTCGGCCAGCGCCTCGACGGTCACCACGTCGATGCCGTTGTCGCGCAACGCCTTCACGGTCAGATCGCCGGTGTCGGGTGCGGACATCGGCACCGTGCGCAGGCACTGCGCCATTGCGGGCTCCCGCACGCCGAGCACCCACCAGCCGCCGTCGTGGGCCGGCCCGAGCACGGCCTGCGTCTCGAGCAGGCGGCGCGCGCACCCGGCCAACAGGTCCGCGGTCACCTGGGGGGTGTCCATGCCGATCTGCAGCACCGGAGACCCGCCGGCCGCGTCGGCGTGCGCGTTGGCGAGCCGGGCCGCGAAATCCGCACCGCGCTGGGCGATCACGGTGAACGACGCCAGCCGCCGCCGGATCTCGGCGGCATTCGCGGCCGCGTCCAGGTCGCCGGCCAGCGCCACCACCCGCGCGGCCACCGGGGCGGCGGCCACCGCGTCGAGCGTGTCAAGCAGTGCGGCGGCGGCGATTTCGGCGGCGACGCGGTCGCCGACGGTCGCCGCGAGTCGCGTCTTGGCCCGACCCGGCTCGGGCGCCTTGGCGACCACCAGCAGCGTCACCGGCAGCGCGCTCACGAAATCACCTTCCAGAAGTCGAGGATCGCGGTGATGCTGCCCCGCAGCGAACCGCTGACCTTCGACTTGCCGCCCGTCCGCGGGCCGTAGCTGACGTCGAGTTCGACGACGCGCCAGCCGGCGGCCGCGGCACGCACCAGCAATTCCAGCGGATATCCCGACCGCCGGTCGACGACGCCCAGTTGCAGCAGCGCTTCGCGCCGGGCCACCCGCATCGGCGCGATGTCGTGCACCGGCAGGCCGTGCCGGGTGCGCAGCCGCCAGCTCATGACGACGGTGCCCACCCGGGCCACCCACGGCCAGTGCAGCCCGGGCACCGGCCGGCGCCGACCGGTCACCAGGTCGGCACCATGCTCGAGCTCGGCGACCAGCCGGGGCAGATCGCCGCCGTCCATCGAGCCGTCAGCGTCGATGACCGCCACGATCGGGGTGGTCGCGGCCAGCACGCCCGCGTGGACGGCCGAGCCGTACCCGGCCCGCGGTTCGGCGACGACCCGGGCGCCGTGCCGGCTCGCGACCCCGGCCGTGTCGTCGGTGCTGTTGTTGTCCACCACCAACGCCCGGTAGCCGGCGGGGATCGCGGCCAGCACCGCGGGCAGCGACTCCTCCTCGTTGAGGCAGGGCAGGACCACCGTCACCAGGCCGTCGGCGTCGGGCACGCTCAGAACCCGCGGTGTTGGTGTGGCTCCTGCGGGTATAGCGGCTGCTGCGGGTAGGCCGGCTGCGAATGCGTCGGCGGCATGGTCTGCTGGGTGTGCGTCGGCAGCGGCGCCTGGGTGGTTTCCCGGGTGCTCGGGGGCGAATAGGTGCTCGTCGGCGGCTGATGCGTGGTGCTCGGCGGCGAATACGTCGTCGTCGGAGGCGAATACGTCGTCGTCGGCGGCTCGTGCGTGGTGGTCGGCGGCGAATACGTCGTCGTCGGAGGCGAATACGTCGTCGTCGGCGGCTGGTACGTGGTGGTCGGCGGCGAATAGGGCGTGGTCGTCGGCGGCGTGTAAGGCGGGTTGTACGGGGGGTTGTAGGGAGGGTTGTACGGCGGGTAGTTCGGCCCCCACCCCGGGATCGGGATGGGAATCGGAATCGGCACCGGCACAATGGGATTCGGGCGAGGAGCCCAACCCGGACCGGGATTGGGTACCACACCGGGATTGACCGGCGCCTCGGGCGCGGGGCCGGCGGGCACGCCGCCTCCCGACGGGGGCGCGACCTGCTGGGGCGCCGGGGCGACGTTGTTGGGAGCCGGCACGGTGCCGCCCTGGAATCCCGCGTTGGGCGCATCGGCCGGGGGCGGAGGCAGCGGCGCCTGCTGCTGGCTCGGCAGGATCGGCATGAACTTGCCCGGGGTGCCGTTCTGGACGCCCACCACCGGCTGCCGGCTGGCGGTCGGTTCAACGGCGACGGCGATCGCGGTGGCCAGCGACGCCAATCCGATGACCGCGAAGGCGACGACGGCGTTGCCGATCACCAGCGATCGTCGAGACAGCTTCGTCGGCGCCTCCTCGTCGGCGTCGCCGTACTCGTAGTCGTCGAATTCGGGGTCGTACTCGTCGAATTCGCCCGGGTACTGCTCCCCCTCGTCGGCCATCGAATAGGCTAGCTGATGGTCCTCGGCGTTCGGATCGGCGAATTCCGATGCCGGCACGACGGTGGTCTCATCCCCGGTGAGCCCCGCCGCCGGGGCCGCGGTGGTGGCATCCCCGAACGCCGGCGCCATCGCGGTGGCATCCCCGGCCGCCGGGGCCATGGCGGTCTCGTCGCCGGTGAGCCCGATCGCCGGCGCCATGGCCGTCGCACCCCCGGCCCCCAGCACCGCCGCCGGCGCGGCGGCGATTGCCGCGCCGCGGGCGAGCGCAAAGGTGGGATCCTGCGCGACCCGCACCCGCATGGTCGACGCGTCGCGGAGCTCGTCGGCGACCCGGTTCAGATCGGGCGACGCCCCGAGCAGATACACATCCTGCGGGGCGTCGGGGTGGGCGCTCAGGTTCGCCATCATGGTGTGGAACGCCGCCGTCGCATCGCCGCCCGACGCACCCGCCAGCGGCCGGCTGGCCAACACGGTCGGCGGCGCGTCGGGATCGCCGTCCCCCGACCCGACCATCGACAGCGTCGCGGTCGCGTCGTCCATCACCAGCGCCGCGCCGGGACGGCCGGCCGCGCGCATCAGGGCGGCCACCGCCTGCGATTCGGAGAGCACCGCGACGTTGTGCACGCCCGAGTCCTCCAGCGCCCGCCGCAGCTGGTCGGCGGCGGGATGGTCGGTCCAGCACAGCCGGGTGCCGACCAGCCGGTGGTTCTCGCCGGCCAGCAGCCGGTTGGTGCCCACCACGGTCTCGGTCAGCGTCCCGATCGGATTGTCAGCGAGGTCGACGACGGATTGGTCGATCACGTCGGCCCCCTGCGCGCCCGACCCGACCAGGGCCAAGCGCGCGACGGGTCCGGTGACCGCAACCCCCAAAACGACGTCCATCCCGGTTCTCCTTCACGCCGGCTACCCCGCAACCAGCAATGTCCCGGCATCATTACACTTGCGATACCGTTGATAATTCAGGCGACGAGCTTCGTCTACTAGCGCAGCGTAACCAGCTTTTCGAACCACAGGACGCCTCACCGCGGAATCCTCTCCGCCCCAGCAGCCGGTCGCAGCCACTGCCACGGCATCCGAACGGAGAATATGTTCGCAAGCGAGCAGTGCATTCCACTCGGCGGGGTAATCCCTCGCCGAACGCCCGAAACTGCGCCAAGAATATCCGTCCTTGAATCCCGGGGGGCATGGTGAGCCAGAGCAGCGACGAGACGCCGACCGGTCCCATCCGCGGCCAGACGCAGCAGGCACCGGCGCCGCGCATCATCCGCCCGCACGCCACCGGCGGCGGGGCCCCGACGGCCGCCGCAACGAAGCGGTACCGGCACGTCGCCGGCGACCTGACCGCGGTGGCGCTGCTGGTCCTCGCGGTGTTCCTGCCGTGGAACCTCTACTTCGGCGTCGGGATCCCGAACAGCAGCACGATCCTGTTCGGCGTGTTGGTCGCGGTAACGGTGCTGGCCGTCATCGCGGTCGCGGTCGCCGGTTCGTGGCGGTCGGCCGGCGCGCGGTTCAACCCCGGGCGGGCGGCCCGGCTTCGCCTGGCGCTCAATGTCCCCTACCTGCTGCTGGTGCTCGCCTTCGTTGTGTTCGACGCGTACGAGACCGTCCGCTTCGGTGGCACCGTCAACGTGCCGGGCGGTGTCGGGCCGGGCGCCTGGGCCGGGATCGCCGGTTCGCTGTTGAGCGCCCAGGCGGTGCCGGCCGGCGCGCCGGCCGGACCGGTTCCGGCCGGGGACGAGTCCACCGGGTGGCACAGGTCGGCGCGGGTCATCGGCTCGCTGTCGATGCTCGCGGCGGTGCTCAGCTTCGGGTTCAACCTGTACTGGCGGCTGCGGTACGCGCTGCAAAGCACCAGCGGTGCCGAGGAATTCGGCAAGCAGAACATCGCCGTGATCGCGACCGCGGTGGTGTACGGCGTGGTGGCGCTGGTCGCTGTGCTGGTGGCCTCGCGGTGGCTGCTGCGCAGCGCGCGGGAGAGCCGGCTGACGACCGTCGCGCTCGGCGCGGCGACGCTGGCCGCCGGGGTCCTGGTGTGGTTCCTGCCCGTCGGTCGTGACATCGACGCGTTCCACGGCATCGCGCAGAACACGTCCACCGCCGGCGTCGGGTTCGAGGGCTATCTGGCCTGGGCGGCCGGCGCGGCGCTGTTCGCGCCGCGGGCCCTGCTCGGTCACCGGAACACCTCGCCGACGGAGGAGTCCGCGTGGCGCGCGACGACCCGAAATGGCTTGCTGCTCATCGCCGTTTGGTCCGTGGGTTCGGTGGCGATGCGGATCACCGACCTCGTCGTCGGCGTGATTTTGAACTACCCGTTCTCCCGGTACTCCAGCATCGTGCTGGCCGCGTTCGATCTGGCCACCGCGGTGCTGGCGATCTGGCTGCGCCGCAGGCTGGCCACCCTCTCGGCGAGAATGGTCACGTCGCTGTGCGGGCTGGTCGCGACGCTCAGCATCGCCCGCGTCGTCGTCGGCCTCGAGCTGGCGCCGCGGTTCGAAGACTCGCCCAATTCGCCTGCGCTGCATCCGGTCTACGGCAACAACCTGGCCCAGCAGATCACCAGCACCTTCGACGTGACGCTGTGCGGCCTGGCCCTGGGCATCCTGGTGGCGGCCATCGTCACCGGGCAGCTCAGCGGTCGGCGGCTGGCCCGTCGCGCCGCCCGCAGGCGCGCCGCCGCGGCGAATGCCGCGGCAACCACCACCCGGGTCCCGGTGGGCCAGGGCGCGGGCCCGTCGGCCGCGGCGACCACCCGCATCCCGGCCGGTGTCCCCGGCGGCGACAGCGAACCGCCCACCACGGAGATACCGCCGCTGGCCAATGCGCCCCGGATTTTCCGTGGCGACGACTCCGGCACGCGCCAGATGCCCGCGCAGAAGCCGCAGATCTACCGGCCCCCGCAGGGTTAGCGAAGGCGCGCGAACGCGAACTCGCGCAACCCGTCGCCCGGTGCGACGGCGGCCCGGAAACCGAGCACCTCGGCGGCCCGCGACGGGTCGGCGACGATGTGGCGCACGTCGCCGCTGCGGTACTGCCCGGTGACCACCGGGGACAACGAAGCGCCGCGCGCGTCGCACAGCGCGCCGGCCACCTCCGCGATCGAAATGGGTTGTCCCGAGCAGACATTGACCGCGGTGAAACCCTCGCCCAACTGTGTCGCAGCGACGTTGGCGGCGGCCACGTCGTCGACGTGGACGAAGTCGCGCATCTGGCCGCCGTCCTCGAAAACCTTTGGCGGCTCACCTTTTTCCAGCGCCGACCGGAAGATCGCCGCCACCCCGGAGTAGGGGGTGTCGCGCGGCATGCCGGGGCCGTAGACGTTGTGGTAGCGCAGCGCCACCACCGAACCACCGGTGGCCTCCGACCAGGCCAGCGCGTAATGCTCCTGGGCCGTCTTGCTGGCGGCGTACAGGCTTCGGGGCCGCAGGCAGGCGTCCTCGCCGACGAGGCGCCACCGCAGTTCCTCCCCGCCGTCCGGGCACCGGTGCTCGAAGATTCCGGCGTCGAGGTCCGCGCGGCGCCGCGGCAGCGGGTCCACTTCTCCGTGTTGTTCGCAGTGATAGCGCCCCTGGCCGTACACCACCATCGACGAGGCCAGCACCAGGCGCCGCACCCCGGCGGCGAACATCTGCGCCAGCAGGACCGTGGTGGCCAGGTCGTTGTGGCCGCCGTACGCGGGGGCGTCGGCGGCGTCCACACCCGCACCCACCATCGCCGCCTGATGGCACACCACGTCCACGCCGGCCAGCAGCGGGGCCAGCGCGTCGGCGTCGCGCACGTCGACGCGATGACATCCCTGCGGCAGCACCGGGTTTGGGCCGTGCGCGGCGGCCAGCAGCGCGTCGACGGCCACCACCTCGTGCCCCGCGGCCCGCAGCGCGGCATCCACCCGCGAACCGATGAAGCCGGCCGCCCCGGTCAACAGCACCCTCACGGCAGCTCGATGGGCAGGGTGACCCCGGCGTGCGGCAGGCAGTGCGTACAGGTGCGGTCGGCGGCGATCCGGCCGATGGCCCGGCCGACCAGGGTTTTGAACACCGCGATGTTCTTTTCGAATTCGGCGAACACGTCGACGGTCTTCACGCCCTGCCCGGCGCTCACACCCGCATCCAGGTCGGTTACCAAAGCGATTGCCGCATAGCATATTTCGAGCTCGCGGGCGAGCGCAGCCTCCGGATAGCCGGTCATGTTGACCAGTGAGAACCCGGCGGAGGCGAACCACCGGCTCTCGGCGCGGGTGGAAAAGCGCGGCCCCTGGATCACCACCATGGTGCCCCCGTCGACCACGTCGGGCAGGCCGGTCACCGCCTCGCGCAGCGTCGGGCAGTACGGGTCGGCGAAGTCGACGTGGATGCCGCCGGAGTCGAAGTAGGTGTCGGCGCGGCCCCGGGTGCGGTCGACGAGTTGGTCGGGCACCACGACGGTGCCCGGCCCGAGCTCGGGCGTGAGGCTGCCGACCGCGCACGGCGCGAGCACCCGCCGCACGCCGAGCTTGCGCAGCGCCCACATGTTGGCGCGATACGGCACGGTGTGCGCGGAGAATTCGTGCTTGGCGCCGTGGCGGGGCAGGAACGCCACCTCGTGGTCGCCGATGGCGCCGACGGTGACCGGGGCGCTGGGCGGCCCGTACGGGGTGTCGACGGCGACGTCGCGGGAGTCGGATCCGAAGAAGGTGTAGAAGCCGCTGCCGCCGATGACTCCGAGCATCCGACCATTGTGGTGCATGCCGCCGGGGTGATCGCGGGTGCGGGGCCCGGGGATCGACGGCCCGCATCCTGGCAGGATGTTCGTGTGGCCAATTTCGGGCAGTGGGTTTCCGGTGCGCGGCCGCGGACGTTGCCCAACGCGGTGGCGCCGGTCGTCGCGGGGACCGGTGCGGCCGCGTGGCTGCATTCCGCGGTGTGGTGGAAGGCGGTGCTGGCGCTGGCCGTCGCGCTCGCGCTGACCATCGGCGTCAACTACGCCAACGACTACTCCGACGGCATCCGCGGCACCGACGACGACCGGGCCGGCCCGGTGCGCCTGGTCGGCTCGCGGCTGGCGGCGCCGCGGGCGGTGCTGGCCGCCGCGGTCGCCAGCCTGACCGTCGGCGCGCTCGCCGGGCTCGCGCTGGCGCTGTTCAGCGCCCCGTGGCTGATCGCGGTGGGAGCGGCCTGTATCGCCGGGGCGTGGCTGTACACCGGCGGTTCGAAACCCTACGGCTACGCCGGTTTTGGCGAGGTCGCGGTGTTCCTGTTCTTCGGGCTCGTCGCGGTCCTGGGCACCCAGTACACCCAGGCGCTGCGGGTGGACTGGGTGGGCCTGGTGCTGGCGGTGTCGACCGGGGCGCTGTCGTCGTCGGTGCTGGTCGCCAACAACCTGCGGGATATCCCGACCGACGCGCGCTCCGGAAAGGTCACGCTGGCGGTGCGGCTGGGCGACGCCCGCACCCGGATCCTGTACCAGACGCTGCTGGGGACCGCCGGCGTGCTGACCCTGGTGCTGATGCTGGCGACCCCGTGGTGCGCCGCCGGATTGGTGGCCACGCCGCTGGCCCTGCGCGCGGCGGCCCCGGTGCGATCGGGCCGCGGCGGCCCGGAGCTGATCCCCGTGCTGCGCGATACCGGGCTGGCGATGGTGGTGTGGGCGGTCGCGGTGGCCGCGGCGTTGGCGCTGGCTACCTAGGGGCCGGGCGCGGGTTACCTATAGTGCAGGCAAAGGCCTCCGAGGGCACCCCGTGTGGGGTACTTTTGCGTCGGCTCGGGCGATAGCGAAGGACCGCAATGAATCAGATTGCCGCGACCAGCGGGCCCAACAACATCGGCTTGCTCAGCGTGGGGTCGTACCGGCCCGAACGGGTGGTCACCAACGATGAGCTCTGCGAGAACATCGACTCGTCCGACGAGTGGATCTACTCGCGCACCGGGATCAAGACCCGCCGGTTCGCCAGGCGCGACGAATCCGTCACCTCCATGGCGACGACGGCCGGGCTGGAGGCGATCGCCAAGGCCTCCCTCGAGCCATCCGACATCGATTGCGTCCTCGTCGCCACCAGCACCCATTTCACCCAGACCCCCCCGTGCGCGCCGGCGGTCGCGACGGCGTTGGGTGCCACCGGCGTGCCCGCGTTCGACATCTCGGCCGGCTGCGCCGGCTTCGGCTACGCACTGGGCGTCGCGGCCGACATGCTGCGCGGCGGCACGGCCGCCAAGGTATTGGTGCTCGGTTCGGAGAAGCTGTCCTGCACCGTGGACATGCAGGACCGCAGCAACTGCTTCATCTTCGCCGACGGCGCCGCCGGTGTGGTGGTGGGCGAGACACCCGACCAGGGCATCGGGCCGACGGTCTGGGGCAGCGACGGCGCGCAGGCCACAGCCATCCGCCAGGACATCGAGTGGATCGACTTCTTGGACAACCGCACCGGGGAGCGCCCCTACCTGCGGCTGGAAGGCAGCGCGGTGTTTCGGTGGGCGGCGTTCGAGATGGGCAAGGTCGGCCGGCAGGCGATGGACGCCGCGGGCGTCCGGCCCGACGAGATCGACGTGTTCCTGCCGCACCAGGCCAACAGCCGGATCAACGAGGTGCTGGCCAAGAGCCTCGATCTGCGCCCGGATGCGGTCGTCGCCAACGACATCGAGCACACCGGAAACACCTCGGCCGCGTCCATCCCCCTGGCGATGGCCGAGGTGCTGGCGACCGGCGCGGCCAAGGGCGGCGACCTGGCCCTGCTGCTCGGCTACGGCGCGGGCCTGAGCTACGCCGCCCAGGTCGTGCGGCTGCCGAACGGCTAACCGCGCCCTGATTCTTGGTCGCCGCCCTCGTCGGGCGCGGCGTCCCCGTGCAGTCGGGCCTGGAGCAGTTCGCGCTCCCGGCGCCGCCGCTCCCCGGCGATCGCGAGCGCGGCGGTGGCCCGGCGGCGCAGCGGGGCGAACACCCAGATGCCCAGCGGCATCGCGATGATCAGAGCGAACAGCACGGCCACCACGATCGGGAACTGCGTGATGCCCGCCAGCCGCGCGACACCGTAGATCACGCCGGTGAGCGCCACCGCCAGCAGCACCCGCGCGGCCATGTACGCGCCAACGTGGACGGCGACGCGGCTTCCGTCCCGTTGCGCGGCGCCCTCGTCGTCGGCGTGGTGCTGCGTGCTGCCGGTGCTGTCGTCGCTAGCTTCTTGTGACACAGCCTGAGCCTACGGCGCGGGTATATTCGCCCCAAGGAGGTGTTTGGTGCTCTACCTGCTGCTCGTCGTGATTTTGGGGACGCTGATCTACGTCGGCTGGCGTGCGGCGCGGTCGCAGGCCCACCGGGCGAAGACGCGCGTCATCGGACCCGACGACGATCCAGACTTCTTGCGGCGGTTGGGTCACGGCGACAACAACCCGCGCTAGCGACCGCCGCTAGCCGAGCACTCCCGGGTTGTGCTGGTCGCCGGGGAAACCGTCGGCGACGATGGCCGCCAACTCGGTGAGGGCTTCGCGCGTCCCGCGGCGCAGCCGGTCCAGTTCGATCTCGGCGCCCTCTTCCAGGTGCGGGTCGAACGGCACCAGCTGAACCGCGCGGCAGCGCCGGGAGAAGTGGTCGATCACCTTGTTCATGTCGACCTTGCCCGGGCGGGGCTTCACCCCGTTGATCACCGCGATGGAATTGCGGACCAGGTCCTCGTGGCCGTGGGCGTCCAGCCAGTCCAGCGTCGCCGAGGCGCTGCGTGCGCCGTCGATGGACGCCGAGCTGACCACGACCAGGGCGTCGGCCTTGTCCAGCACCGAGCTCATCACCGAGTGCAGCAGGCCGGGCCCGCAGTCGGTGAGCACCAGGCCGTAGAAACGTTCCAGGATGTCCAGGATCCGCGCGTAGTCCTCGGCGCTGAACGCGTCCGAGATGCCGGGATCGGTTTCGGAGGCCAGCACCTCGAGGCCGCTCGGCCCCTTGGAAGTGTATCGGCGCACGTCGCTGTAGCGCTCGATGGTGCCTGCGTCGTGCAGCAGCTGGCGCACCGTCGCCGCCGTCTCCAGCGGGATCTTCTGGCTCAGCGTGCCGCGGTCGGGGTTGGCGTCCACGGCCACCACCCGGTCACCGCGGATGGAGGCGAAGGTGGCGCCCAGCGTCGCGGCGATCGTGGTCTTGCCGACGCCGCCCTTGAGCGACAGGAACGCGACTCGATAGGAACCGCGCAGGGGCCGGTTCACCTGGGCGACCAGGTTGTTGTACCGGGTGGCCCGCGGGCTCTCGCCCAGGTTGATCAGGCCGCCGGACAGCTTGAACAGCAGCAACCGCCAGCCGTCCGATGGCGGCGGGGCGACCGGGCGCAGCAGCATGCCGGTGGACAGCTCCGGGTACGGCGTGTGCGGCAGGTGCTCGGGACGCTGCTGCGGCGGGGGCCCCTGCATCTGGGTGGGCGGCGCGTCGTGACCGTCGTAGTAGGCGCCGTACGCGGTCGGGTCGACCCGTGGGATGCCGGTCATGGGCGTCGGGTCCCACGGCGGCATGCCACCCGGCCTGGGCGCCGGGTGCGGCGCGGCCTGCTGGCGCTCGGGTCCCGGGACGCGGCGCTCGGTGCGGAATCCGGCGAAGGCGCGGGTGGGTGCGTCGTCGCCACCCGATTGGGCCTTCGGCTCCGCGCCCTCCCGCTGGTCCGCCGCCGACGCTGTCTGTGGAGGTAGCTGCGTCGTCGGTTGGTCGGGCGACCCCACGCCCGACGTCGGATGCTCGGTCACTGCACTCCCCCTTGTTGTGCTTTTCCCGTGTTGTGCGTTATTCGGGCCGGTTGTGCACCGTCACCCGACGCCCGCATAGGAATGCAGGCCCACAGTGACCAGGTTAACGAAGAACAAATTGAAGACCATGGCCACAAACCCTGCGACATTGATCCAGGCGGCTTTCCTGTCCCGCCATCCCGCGGTCGACCTGGCGTGCAGATACGCGGCATAGATCACCCAGGCGACAAACGACACAGTCTCTTTGGGATCCCAGCCCCAATATCTGCCCCAGGCCTCTTCGGCCCAGATGGCCCCGAAGATGACGCCGAAGCCGAACACCGGAAAGGCGAAAATCGTCGTCCGATATGCGATGCGGTCCAGGGTCTGCGCGTCGGGGAACCGCTGCACCAGCCGGCTCAACGCGCTGTACTCGGTGCGGTCGGGGTCTCCCAGAGGCGACGTCCGCAGCAGGAACAGGATGCTGGCGATGCCGGCGACCAGGAAGACGCCCGATCCCAGGCTGACCACCGACACGTGGATGGGCAGCCAGTAGGACTGCAGGGCGGGCATCACCGGCGCGGCGTTGGTGTACAGCCAGCGCCCGGACACCGTGAGCAGGATCAGGACCGGCAGCAGCAGGAACACCCACAGCGGGCGGTATTGCGGGCGGCGCAGCACGACCGCCCCGGCGATCAACCCGCACAGGCAGGTCAGGTTGATGAATTCGTACATGTTGCCCCAGGGCACCCGCAGGGTGGCCAGGCCGCGTAGCACCAGGCAGGCCAGCAGCAGCCCGATGCCCAGGTACACCACGGACAGCCCGGCACGGCCGACGCGCTCGTCGACCGGGCGCTGGGTGGCCTCTTCCACGACGCCGGGGGTGACGGAGTCGGCGCTGACGGCACCGGCCGACACCCGGGCGCGCTGATCCGCGCGGCGCCCGCCGGCATAGGCGAGCTCGAAGGCCAGCAGCAGCAGCGCGATGACAAGGGCCACCACCGCCGACGTGAACGCCCAGTCGGAGTAGCGCGCCAGCTCGATGTTGACGTGCACCGTATTCATTTGACGTCCACCTCAGCACTCCTTTGGGCCGCCGGCTCGCCGAGCCCGTCAAGCAGCCGCTCGGACAGCCGCTCGAACTCGTCACCCCAACCGGAGTTGTCGGTGCGCGCCAGGCCACCCAGTTCGACGTTCACCGTACCCGGCGACCCGCCGGGGTCCGGCGTCAGACGGACCCACACCCGGCGGCGGCGGACCAGCAGCGACACCACCAGACCGCCCATCATCGTGATCGCGAAGAACAGCACCCAGGTTTGGCCCGGGTCGTGCGAGACCTGCAGGTTGACGAACGGAACCGCGCCGTCGAAGCGGATCACGGTGCCGGCCGCGGGACCCTGGTCGATCCGGACCGACTGGCCCGCGCGCAGATTGACCCGCTTCTCCTTGGTCAACCGGTGCTGCTCGATCAGGCGGGGGTCAAGGGTGAACAGCGACTGAGGGCGCCCGGTGTCCAGCCCGGTGTCGCCGCGGTAGATGTCGACGGCCACCGCCGGGGCGTCCAGCGCCGGGAAGCGCGAGGACAACAGCGTGCCTTCGAGCTGCTCGGTCGGGGCCAGCAGGCCCTGGATGGCGATCTCGTGGTTGCGGCGCTCCGCGGCGTTGAGGTAGCTGCCGGCGGGCGGGTCGATGCGCACCACGCCCGACGAGAGCAGGGTCTGCGGGTTGTCGGGTCGCCACTGCACGGTCGCCGTGCGGACCTGCCCGTCCGGGTAGGTGACGCTGAAGGTGGGCGCGTAGCCGTGACCCTGCAGGTACACCCGGTCGCCGCCGAGCCGCAGCGGGTGGTTGACCTCCAGCCGGTAGTGCCGCCAGGTGTTGGCGGTCAGGTCCTCACCGGACTGGTAGTCGATGTTCGCGGCGAACGAGGTGGCCTGCCCCGACGGCAGGTAGTGCGCCGCGAAGTCGTCGACCCGGATGCACAGCGGGTGCAGCGAGGTGCCGTCGACGGTGTTGCCGGCCCGGAACGAGTCGAACGCGGCCGGCGAGGCCGAGCAGAAGCCGGGTCCGCCGTCGGCGATGACGATGACGTTGCCCTCGTAGCCGAACAGCTTGCCGACGGCGACCGCGACCAGCAGGCCGAGCAGCGAGAAGTGGAAGACGATGTTGCCGAACTCGCGCAGGTAGCCCTTCTCGGCGGACACCTCGGCGACTTCGGCGTCGGCCGGCTCCGCGCCGTCCCGGTGCCGGATGGTGGTGCGCCAGCCGCGCAGTCGTTCGGCCAGCGTGTTGGCCAGGGCGTTCAGCTCGTCGGGCCCGGCCTGAACCTGGTGACTGGCGTACTTGGGCAGCCGGGCCAGGTTGCGCGGGGCGGCCACCGGGGTGGACCGCAAGCTGCGGACGTGCTCGATCATCCGCGGGGTGAGGCAGCCGACCAGCGACACGAACAGCAGCACGTAGATGGCGGTGAACCAGAAGCTGGAGAACACGTTGAAGGCCTGCAACCGATCCAGCCACGGCCCGATCACCGGGTGGGCCTTCAGGTAGTCGTCGACCTTGCCGGCATTGAGGTTGCGCTGCGGCAGCAGCGCCCCCGGTATCGCGCCCAGGGCGAGCAGGAACAACAGCACCAGCGCGGTGCCCATCGAGGTCAGCGCGCGCCAGGTGTTGCGGCTCCAGGCGAAGAGGTGCCTCAAATCGGCAACCTCACGTCGGACACGAACGCGTCGCGCAGCCAGGAGATGAAGTCGTTCCACACCCCGGTGACCAGCAGC
>NZ_LZKI01000133.1 GCF_001672755.1 Mycobacterium colombiense
CAGCCGGCTCGCCGAGCGGCTGCCGGCCTACATGGTGCCGGCCGCGGTGGTGGCCATCGAGGCATTGCCGTTGACACGCAACGGCAAACTCGACACCCGCGCCCTGCCGGCACCGGACTACCAAACCGTCGATCAGTACAGCGCGCCGGCCACCGCCGTCGAGCAGACCATGGCTGACATCTACGCCCACGTGCTGGGGGTCGACCGCGTGGGGATCGACGACTCCTTCTTCGACCTCGGTGGCGACTCGCTGTCGGCGATGCGGCTGGTCGCCGAGGTCAACACCAATCTCAATGTCCACCTTGGGGTTCGGGCCCTGTTCGAAGCGCCCACCATCCGGCGGCTGGCGGCGCGCCTGGGCGCCGACGGGGGAGATCGCCTGCCGCTGATGGCCGGAGCGCGGCCGGAGGTGGTGCCGCTGTCGTTCGCGCAGTCGCGGCTGTGGTTCATCGGCCAACTGCACGGACCGTCGCCGGTGCACAACCTGGCGATCGCCCTGCAGCTGCGCGGGCGTCTGGATGGTGAGGCGTTCGGCGCCGCGCTGGCCGACGTGGTGGGCCGGCACGAAAGCCTGCGCACCCTTTTCCCGGCGCACGAGGGCATACCTCGACAGCTGGTGGTCGAGGTGGATGACGCCGACTTCGGTTGGCGGATCAGCGATGCGCGCGGGTGGTCCTCCGACCGGCTGGGCAGGGCCATCGATACCGTGGTGGGCCACCGGTTCGACCTGGCCACCGAGCTTCCGTTGCGGGCACTGCTGTTCCGGCTCAGTGACCACGAGCACCTGTTGGTGGCCGTGCTGCACCACATCGCCGCCGACGGCTGGTCGCTGACCCCGCTGGTGCGGGATCTGGGGGAGGCCTATTCCAGCCGGGTGGCCGGGGACGCCCCGGACTGGGCGCCGCTGCCGGTGCAGTACGTCGACTACACGCTGTGGCAGCGCGCGCAATTCGGCGAATTGCAGGATCCGCACAGCCTGATCGCCGGGCAACTGCGGTACTGGGAACACACCCTGGCCGGAATGCCCGAGCGGCTGGAACTGCCGACCGATCGGCCGTATCCGTTGGTAGCCGATTTCGGCGGGGCGAGTGTGGCCGTGGATTGGCCGGCCGAGTTGCAGCAGCGGGTGCGCGCGATGGCCAATGCGCACAACGCGACGAGCTTCATGGTGGTGCAGGCGGCGCTGGCGGTGCTGCTGGGCAAGATCTGCGCGAGTTCGGATGTGGCGGTGGGGTTCCCGATCGCGGGACGGCGCGATCCGGCGCTGGACGACGTGGTGGGCTTCTTCGTCAACACCCTGGTGTTGCGGGTCGACCTGGCCGGTGATCCCACCGTCGCGGAGGTGCTGGCGCACGTGCGCGCGCGCAGCCTGGCCGCCTACGAACACCAGGACGTGCCGTTCGAGGTCCTCGTGGAACGGCTCAACCCGACCCGCAGCCTGGCCCATCATCCGCTGGTGCAGGTCATGCTGGCCTGGCAGAACACCGACTCGGCCGACCTGAGCCTCGGCGACGTGCGGGTCACCCCGGTGCCGGTCGAGACACGCACCGCCCGAATGGATCTCGCGTGGTCGCTGGCCGAACGCTGGACCCCCGAGGGGCTACCCGCCGGGATCGGCGGAGCGGTGGAGTTCCGCACCGACGTGTTCGACACGGCCACCATCGAAGACCTGATCGCCCGGCTGCATCGGGTGCTCATGGCCATCACCGCCGACCCCGCCCAGCGGTTGTCGTCGATCGATGTGCTCGGTGCCGACGAGCACGCGCGCCTCGACACGATCGGTAATCGGGCGGTATTGACGCGCCCGTCGCACAGGCCCGCGTCGATCCCGGAGGTGTTCGCCGGCCACGTCGCGCGTGACCCCGAGGCCGTGGCCCTCCGCTACGGATCGTGCTCGTGGACATACCTCGAACTCGAGGAGCAAGCGAACCGGTTGGCGCACTTGCTCGTTGACCACGGCGCCCGCCCGGGGCGGTGCGTGGCGCTACTGGTAGGACGCTCGGACCGGGCCGTCGCCGCGATCCTGGCGGTGCTCAAGGCGGGCGCCGCGTATGTGCCGATCGACCCGGCCCTGCCGGCGGCGCGGATCGAGTTCATGCTCGCCGACGCCGCGCCGACGGCGGTGCTCACCACCGCCGAGTTGCGCTCGCGGATAGGCGTTTCCGGCCCGGTCGTCATCGACATCGACGATCCGGCGATCCAGGACCGGCCCACGACCGCGCCGCCGGCCCCGGCACCGCACGACGTCGCCTACGTCATCTACACCTCGGGCACCACCGGTGTTCCCAAGGGCGTGGCGGTCACCCACCACAACGCCACCCAGCTGTTCGCCTCGCTGGGCGCCGCCGGTCTGCCGGCGGCGCCGGGCAAGGTGTGGAGCCAGTGCCATTCGCTGGCCTTCGACTTCTCGGTGTGGGAGATCTTCGGCGCGCTGCTGCATGGCGGACGGGTGCTGGTGGTGCCCGACGAGGTGGTGCGCTCGCCGAAAGACCTGCACGCCTTGCTGGTTGCCGAGAACGTCGACATGCTGACCCAGACACCCTCCGAGGCGGGGCTGCTCGCCACCGACGGCCTGGACTCGACGGTGCTGGCCGTCGCGGGTGAAGCCTGCCCGACCGAGCTGGTGGACCGCTGGGCCTCGGGACGGGTGATGGTCAACGTCTACGGCCCCACCGAGATCACCATCGTCGCGGCCGTCAGCGCGCCGCTGATCCCGGGCCCCGAGGTACCGCCGATCGGTTCGCCGCTGTCCGGCGCCGCACTGTTCGTGCTCGACGGGTGCCTGCAGCCGGCGCCCGCCGGGGTGGTCGGCGAGTTGTACGTGGCGGGCGCCGGCGTGTCCACCGGCTACCTGGGCCGGTCCGCCCTGACCGCGTCGCGGTTCGTGGCGTGCCCCTTCGGCGGATCCGGTGCGCGCATGTATCGCACCGGGGACCTGGCGTGGTGGGGTAGCGACGGGCAATTGCGCTACGCCGGGCGCGCCGACGAGCAGGTCAAGATCCGCGGTTACCGCATCGAACTCGGCGAGATCCAGGCCGCGCTGGCCGCGCTGGACGGGGTGGACCGGGCGTTGGTGATCGCCCGCGAGGACCGCCCCGCCGCCTTGCGGCTGGTCGGATACATCACCGGAACGGCCAACCCCACCGAGATCCGCACCCTGCTGGCCGAGCGGCTGCCCGCGTATATGGTGCCGGCCGCGGTGGTGGTGTTGGCGGCGCTGCCATTGACGCCCGGCGGCAAACTCGACATTCGCTCGCTGCCGGCGCCCGACTACCAGGGCACCGACGACTACCTCGCCCCGGCCACCGCGGTCGAGGAGATCCTGGCCTTCCTCTACGCGCAGGTGCTGGGTCTCGAGCGGGTCGGGGTCCAGGAATCGTTCTTCGATCTGGGCGGGGATTCGCTGTCGGCGATGCGCCTGGTCGCCGCGATCTACAACGCCCTCGACATCCACCTGCCGGTACGCGCCCTCTTCGAGGCGCCGTCGGTCCGCGGTCTGAGCCAGCAGCTAAACGGCGATCATGCTGCGGCAGAGGGCCTTCGGGCCGACTTCGCATCCGTGCACGGCCGCGACGCGACCGAGGTGTACGCCAGCGATCTCACGCTGGACAAGTTCATCGACGCCCCGACGCTGTCCGGCGCGCCGGCGTTGCCGGGCCCGGGCGCCCGGGTGCGCACCGTCCTGCTCACCGGGGCCACCGGCTTCCTCGGCCGGTACCTGGTGCTGCAGTGGCTCGAACGGCTGGAACTGGCCGACGGGAAGTTGATCTGCCTGGTGCGGGCCACCTCGGATGAGGATGCGCGGCGACGCCTCGAAAAGACCTTCGACAGCGGAGATCCCGCCCTGCTGCGGTACTTCCACGAACTGGCCGATGACCATCTCGAGGTCATCGCCGGCGACAAGGGACGGTCCGATCTCGGTGTCGGCGAACAAACCTGGCAGCGGCTGGCCGACACCGTCGATCTGATCGTGGACTGCGCGGCCGTGGTCAACGGCGTGCTGCCCTACAGCGAGCTGTTCGCGCCCAACGTGGCGGGCACCGCCGAGCTGATCCGGTTGGCGCTGACCACCAAACTCAAGCCGTACACCTACATCTCGACGGCCAACGTCGGCGACCAGATCGACCCGTCGGGGTTCACCGAGGACGCCGACGTCCGGATCGCCGGCCCGATCCGGACCATCGACGGCGGCTACGGCAACGGCTACGGCAACAGCAAGTGGGCGGGCGAGGTGCTGCTGCGCGAGGCCAACGACCTGTGCGGGCTGCCGGTTTCGGTGTTCCGCTGCGACATGATCCTGGCCGACACCACCTACGCCGGCCAGTTGAACCTGTCGGACATGTTCACCCGGATGGTGCACAGCGTGGTGGTCAGCGGCCTCGCGCCGCGCTCGTTCTACGAGCTCGACGCCCACGGCAACCGGCAGCGCGCGCATTTCGACGCCCTGCCGGTCGAGTTCGTCGCCGAGGCGATCACCACGCTGGGCGCCCAGGTGCTGGACGGGTTCGAGACCTATCACGTGATGAACCCACACGACGACGGCGTCGGGCTCGACGAGTACGTCGACTGGATCATCGAGGCCGGTTACCCGGTGCGGCGCATCGACGACTTCACCGAGTGGCTGCAACGAATGGAGGCCGCCCTGCACGCCGCGCCGGAACGGCTACGCCAGCAGTCGGTGCTGCAGCTGCTGCAGTTGCGCAACGCCCAGCACGTGCCGCCGGCGGACCCGGCTCGCGGGTGCCTGGCGCCGACGGACCGTTTCCGCGCCGCGGTGCAAGAAGCCAAAATCGGCCCCGATAACGACATCCCGCAGATCAGCCCGTCGGTGATCGTCAAATACGTGACCGACCTGCAAGTGCTCGGGCTGCTGGAGCCACCGACCTGACGTCGCACACGCGCCGCGCTAGCGTGGCTGAGATGGGCGGCGAAGCGCAGCGCAGCTGGGAGTTCGTGGTGGCGCCGACGCGGATTGCGCCCGGCGTCACGTCGATGGTGGGTTATCGCGCGCTGGAGGTGCCCGAGACCGTGCACCGCGGTCTGCCGTCGTCGATGCTGACGTTCATTGTCAGCCTCGACGACGGGGTGGAGGCCGCATCCACCGCCGATGCGCTGCCGAGTTCTCGGCCCCACCCGTTGGTTCTGGGCGGATTACATGTGCAGGCCAGCCATGTGCGGCAGCGCCGCGCCCAGGCCGGTGTGCAGCTCGCGGTGCATCCTTTGGCGTCGCGCGCACTGTTCGGTGTGCCCAGCGCCGAGCTGCCCGTCACCGCCTACGACGGTGTCGATGTCCTCGGCCGTCGCGCCACAGAACTCTCCGAGCGAGTCGCCGAAGCGCGTCAATGGGCCAAGGTCTTCGCGACCGTGGCTGATTACCTCGTCGATGCCCGGCGCCGTCACGACGACGTGACCGTGCGTCCCGAGCTCGCCCATGCCTGGCACCTGATGGAGCGCACTCAGGGCCGAATTCCGTTGAGCGCGTTGGCGGATCGCGTCGGGGTGAGTGCCAGATGGCTGACCACGCTGTTCCAGCGGGAGGTGGGCAGATCTCCGAAGACGGTGTCGATGCTGATGCGATTCCAGCATGCGACGGCGAGGATCGCGGCGTCGGCGCGCCGGAATGGCCGGGTCGACCTCGCCGCGGTCGCAGCCGATTGCGGGTATTGGGATCAGGCACACCTGACCCGGGAGTTCGGCCGGTTCGCCGGGGTGCCGCCGCGGGCCTGGCTGGCCGAAGAGTTCCGAAACATACAAGACGGCGGACACTCGTCGGGTTCACGATGGGGCCATGACTACCTCGAATCCGACCGTCTGGTTGACGCTTCAGGCACATAACGCTCCCAAGCTGATCGACTACTACGTCGAGGTGTTCGGCTTCGTCGTCGCGGCCCGATACGGTGACGGCGACAGGGTCGATCACGCCCAACTGAACTGGCCGGAAGGCAGCGGCGGGATCATGCTGGGCAGCCACAAAGCCTGCGCGGACTGGTCGCGCGAACCGGGAACCGCCGGCGGCTACATCGTCACCGGCGATCCCGCTGCCCGCTACGAACGGGTGCTCTCGCACGAGGCGGAAATCGTTCGCCCGCTCGCCAGAACCGATTATGGTGCAACCGAATTCGCCGTCCGCGATCCTGAAGGCAACTTGTGGTCATTCGGCGACTACATAGGTGAGCCAATGCCGAGCTGACCACCGGGACCCGGACGCCTGATTACCATGACGGTAGAACGCGACGGTTCCGCCAGCACGGAGGAGTGCTCATCCGATGACAACAGCGCGCCTGCCTCGACTGCCACTCGACGAAGCCAAAGCCGCCGCCGACGAAGCGGCCGTCCCCAACTACATGGCCGAGCTCAGCATCTTCCAGGTGCTGCTCAACCACCCGCCACTGGCGCGTGGCATCAACGACCTGCTCGCCACCATGCTGTGGCACGGAACGCTCGACTCGCGGCTGCGCGAGCTGGTGATCATGCGGATCGGCTGGCTCACCTCTTGCGACTACGAATGGACACAGCACTGGCGGGTCGCGTCGCGGCTCGGCGTTCCGGCCGACGATCTGCTGGGCGTGCGGGATTGGCCGAACCACGCGGGGTTCGGATCCATCGAGCGGGCCGTGCTCGCGGCCACCGACGACGTGGTGCGCGACGGCGCGGTGAGTGCCGCGAGCTGGGCGGCATGCGAGCGCGAATTCCAAGGTGACACAACGATTCTCGTCGAGCTGGTGACGGTCATCGGTGCGTGGCGGATGGTCGCGTCGATCCTGCAAAGCCTGGAGGTGCCGCTGGAGGAGGGCGTGTCCAGCTGGCCGCCGGACGGCCGGTCGCCCCGGTCCTAGGGGCGATCGCGAGCGCGGCGCAGCCGGGCGAAGCGGGTCGCCCCCATCGGCCTTAGCGCGGGCGCGCGCGCATGAGTTGCCCACGCGCCGTGGCCGATTGACTTAGCAGTCGATAACTCTTAGCGTCGGGCAATGAGAACCAGGGTCGCCGACATGCTCGGAGTCGAATTCCCGATCTGCGCCTTCAGCCATTGTCGCGACGTGGTGGCGGCGGTGACCAACGCCGGCGGCTTCGGGATCTTGGGCGCCACCGCGCACAGCCCCAAGCGCCTGCAGAGCGAGCTGACCTGGATCGAGGAACAGACCGGGGGCAAGCCCTACGGAGTCGACCTGCTGCTGCCGCCCAAATACGTCGGTGCCGAGGAAGGCGGCATCGACACCACGCGGGTCCGCAGCCTGCTGCCCGAGGAACACCGCGCGTTCGTCGACGACCTGCTGGCCCGCTACGGTGTCTCCGCGACCGCCGAGCAGCCGCGCGCATCGCTGGGTGGTCTGAACATCTCGCCCAAGACCTACGAGCCGCTGCTGGACGTCGCCTTCTCCCACAACATCCGGCTGATCGCCAGCGCGCTGGGGCCGCCCCCGGCGGACCTCGTCGAACGCGCGCACGACAGGGACGTGCTGGTGGCCGCGCTGGCCGGCACCACCCGGCACGCGCAACGGCACGCCGCCGCCGGCGTCGACCTGATCGTCGCGCAAGGCACCGAGGCGGGCGGGCACACCGGCGAGGTGGCGACCATGGTCCTGGTGCCCGAGGTCGTCGATGCCGTGGCGCCGGTGCCCGTGCTCGCCGCCGGCGGAATCGCCCGCGGTCGTCAGATCGCCGCGGCGCTGGCCCTGGGCGCCGAGGGTGTGTGGTGCGGCTCGGTGTGGCTGACCACCGAGGAGGCCGAGACGGCGCCCGTGGTCAAGGAGAAATTCCTGGCCGCCAGCTCGTCGGACACGGTGCGGTCGCGCTCGATGACGGGCAAGCCGGCGCGGATGCTGCGCACGGCGTGGACCGACGAGTGGGAACGGCCGGAAAACCCGGATCCGCTGGGCATGCCGTTGCAGACCGCGCTGATCACCGAGCCGCAGGTGCGCATCAACCAGGCCGCCGCCCATCAGGGCGCCAAGGCGCGTGAGCTGGCCACTTACTTCGTCGGGCAGGTGGTGGGCTCGCTCGACCGGGTCCGCCCGACGCGTTCGGTGGTGCTGGACATGGTCGAGGAGTTCATCGACACCATCGGCCGGCTCGAGGGCCTGGTGGAGAAGTGATCCGGGCCAACCGCGCGGAATTGACGGATTCCTGACGGCCGCCGGGCGTATGCCCAGCTCAGCCCCGTGAACCTGGCCGAATGCTGTGCGCGCCCCTCATGAATGCGTACAGAATCCCCGACACGCCAGCGGGGGATTTGACCGCGTCATAGCCGTCGTGCATCATCGGTCGGGTAAGCACCTCGTTAGGTGAGGCGTCTACACGAATACAGGCCACTGACCCCGAACGTCGAAAGACGCCCCGGGTCAGGACAGCTCCTCCCGGCTTAAGGGTTGAGCCCAGGTGGCTTCCGGACTAACCGGACACGTCGTGTGGTGCCGAAGCTCTGACGAGAGGGGTGCGGAACTCCGACGGTCGTCGGGTTCTGCTCCTTTGCTGCGCAGAGATTGCATGCGACCCGCGCATGCGTCGTGACCGCGAGGAGGTGAGGGACACATGAGTTCTAGCGATAGTCCGGACCGAAGTCCGAACTGTGTTTCGTCCCGATCCGGTCTCGGGCGCGACTTTCTCGGCTGAGACGTCGCAACGCTAATTGGTTATCGCCCAAGCGTTCTGAGATCACACGGGATGGGACACATCAGTCCAGTCAGTCCCCGTTGGATCTCCCCTCTAGGAGGCGATGATGACCGCAGCTTTCTACGACGAAGTGCTCACCGTAGCGCCCGCCCCCACGCTGACCGTGGTGCGCGACACCGACACGATCCCGGCCCCCGCCCAGGCTCCCGTGGCCAAGGCCCGCCGCCGGTCCGACAGCGCACCGTTCGGCGCCGGGAGCGACCCGCTGGTCGACGGCGCCGCCCGCCTGCTGAGCGTGCCGCTGCGGCACGTGTACGCCGCGCTGTGGCGGGTTGGCGTCCTCGAAGTCCGGGCCTGAAAGCCGAACTTCGATGGACGTCGAACAACTCCGGCTCCAAGGGGTCGCCTGGCCGCAGACGTAGTTCTGCGCCTTGGCGGCCCCTTGGAGTGCACCCGGATTTGCGGGTCTTCGTAGAATCGATCTACTGGCGTCGATCCGGCCATCACCGGGGAGCCTTCGGAAGAACAGCCGTCCCGGCTCAGTAGAACCGAACGGGTAGGCCCGTCACAGCCGTCATCGAGCGGCCACGCGAAAGCGCGGCAAGCGGGGTGGTACCGCGGCGCTCGCGCAGCCAGCGCGTCGTCGTCCCCGGTTTGCACCGTGGCACAGGAGACAACGCGCATCGTGACCGACACACCCGGCCCCGAAGCTGACCTCGAGGCTCAGCCGGTGGACTCCGTCCAGGCCTACCCCAAGCCGGCCGGCGGAGCGCCCGACTTCCCGGCGCTCGAGCTCGAGGTGCTGGACTACTGGGCCCGCGACGACACCTTCCGGGCCAGCATCGCCCGCCGCGACGGCGCACCGGAATACGTGTTCTACGACGGGCCGCCGTTCGCCAACGGGCTGCCGCACTACGGGCACCTGCTCACCGGCTACGTGAAAGACATCGTGCCGCGCTACCGCACCATGCGTGGCTACAAGGTCGAGCGCCGGTTCGGCTGGGACACCCACGGGCTGCCGGCCGAACTCGAAGTCGAGCGCCAACTGGGCATCACCGACAAATCGCAGATCGATGACATGGGCATCGCCGCGTTCAACGACGCCTGCCGTGCCTCGGTGCTGCGCTACACCGACGAGTGGCAGGCCTACGTCACCCGCCAGGCCCGCTGGGTCGACTTCGACAACGACTACAAGACGCTGGACCTGCCCTACATGGAGTCGGTGATCTGGGCGTTCAAACAGCTCTGGGACAAGGGCCTGGCGTACGAGGGCTACCGGGTGCTGCCCTATTGCTGGCGCGACGAAACCCCGCTGTCCAACCACGAGTTGCGGATGGACGACGACGTCTACCAGAGCCGCCAGGACCCCGCGCTGACGGTGGGATTCAAAGTCACCGGCGGCGACTTGGACGGCGCCTATTTGTTGGTGTGGACGACGACGCCGTGGACCCTGCCGTCCAATCTGGCGGTCGCCGTCCACCCCGACGTGACCTACGTCGAGGTCGAGGCCGAGGGCAAACGTTTCGTCCTCGCGGAGCCGCGGCTGGCCGCCTACGCGCGCGAGTTGGGCTTCGAAAAAGGAGATGCGCCAGAGATTTTGGCCACCCACCGCGGCGCCGACCTGCTCGGCACCCGCTACCTGCCGCCGTTCCCGTACTTCATGGATACGGATAACGCGTTTCAGGTGCTGCCCGGTGAGTTCGTCACCACCGAGGACGGTACCGGCATCGTGCACATGGCGCCGGCTTACGGCGAGGACGACATGGCGACCACCGACAAGGTCGGCATCACCCCGGTCACGCCCGTCGACTCCAAGGGGCGCTTCGACGCCACGGTCCCGGATTACCAGGGCCAGCACGTCTTTGACGCCAACTCGCAGATCATCCGCGACCTGAAGAACGGCAGCGGTCCCGCCGCGGCCAACGGCGCGGTGTTACTGCGCCACGAAACCTACGAGCACCCCTACCCGCACTGCTGGCGCTGCCGCAACCCGCTGATCTATCGGGCGGTGTCCTCATGGTTCGTCGCGGTCACCGAATTCCGGGACCGGATGGTCGAACTCAACCAGCAGATCACCTGGTACCCCGAGCATGTCAAGGACGGCCAGTTCGGCAAGTGGCTGCAGGGCGCCCGCGACTGGTCGATCTCGCGAAACCGCTACTGGGGCACCCCGATTCCGGTGTGGAAGTCCGACGACCCCGCCTACCCGCGGGTCGATGCCTACGGCAGCCTCGACGAACTCGAACGCGACTTCGGGGTGCGGCCCACCAACCTGCACCGGCCGTTCATCGACGAGCTGACCCGGCCCAACCCCGACGACCCGACCGGCGCCAGCACGATGCGCCGGATCCCCGACGTGCTCGACGTGTGGTTCGACTCGGGATCGATGCCCTACGCCCAGGTGCACTTCCCGTTCGAGAACGCCGACTGGTTCGACGGCCATTATCCCGGCGACTTCATCGTCGAATACATCGGGCAGACCCGCGGCTGGTTCTACACCCTGCACGTGCTGGCCACCGCGCTGTTCGACCGTCCCGCCTTCAAAACCTGTGTGGCGCATGGGATCGTGCTGGGATCCGACGGCCAGAAGATGAGCAAGTCGCTGCGCAACTATCCCGATGTCAGCGAGGTGTTCGACCGCGACGGCTCCGACGCCATGCGCTGGTTCCTGATGGCCTCGCCGATCCTGCGCGGGGGCAATCTCATCGTCACCGAGCAGGGCATTCGCGAGGGTGTGCGCCAGGTGCTGCTGCCGTTCTGGAACGCCTACAGCTTCCTGGCCCTCTACGCGCCCAAAGTCGGTACCTGGCGCACCGATTCGACGCAGGTGCTGGACCGCTACATCCTGGCCAAGCTCGCCGAGCTGCGCGACGACCTGACAAACGAGATGGACACCTGCGACATCTCGCGGGCCTGCGAGCAGCTGCGCCAGTTCACCGAGGCGCTGACGAACTGGTATGTGCGCCGGTCACGTTCACGGTTCTGGGAAGAGGACGTCGACGCCATCGACACCTTGCACACCGTGCTGGAGGTGACGGCCCGGCTGGCCGCGCCGCTGCTTCCGTCGGTGACCGAGATCGTGTGGCGCGGCCTGACGTCGCAGCGGTCCGTGCATCTCACCGATTGGCCGCAGGCCGGGGACGTGCCCGCCGACCCCGACCTGGTCGCCGCGATGGATCAGGTCCGCGAGGTCTGCTCGGCCGCGTCCTCGTTACGCAAGGCCAAGAAGCTGCGGGTTCGGCTACCGCTGCCCAAACTCACTGTGGCGGTGGACAATCCGCAGCGACTGGAGCCCTTCACCGACCTGATCGCCGACGAGCTGAACGTCAAGAGCGTCGAGCTGACCGATGCGATCGACACCTACGGCCGCTTCGAGCTCACCGTGAACGCGAGGGTGGCGGGGCCGCGGCTGGGCAAGGACGTGCAGGCGGCCATCAAGGCGGTCAAGGCGGGGGAGGGCGTCGTCAATCCGGACGGCACCCTGAGCGCCGGACCCGCGGTGCTACAACCCGAGGAATACAGCTCACGGCTGGTCGCCGCCGACCCGGAATTCACCGCTGCCCTGCCCGACGGGGCGGGCCTGGTGGTGCTGGACGGGACGGTGACCCCGGAACTCGAGGCCGAAGGCTGGGCCAAGGACCGGATCCGCGAGCTGCAGGAGCTGCGCAAGACCACGGGTCTGGATGTGTCCGACCGGATATCGGTGGTGATGGCGGTGCCCGGCGAGCGGGCCGACTGGGCGCGCACCCACCGCGACCTCATCGCGGGCGAGATCCTGGCCACCAGTTTCGAATTCGGCGATCCCGCCGACGGCGCCGAGATCGGCGACGGCGTGCGGGTGAGCATCGCCAGGGCGTGAGCGGTCAGGCGCGAGATCGCAGCGCCCGGTGGGCATGCGGCCAGAACGGCATCCCCGCCACCACGGTCGCCCCGGTGGCGATCACGCCGACCGCGACGTCGACGCTCTTGCGGCCATCCGAGGCCCAGTAGACATCCTTGAGGTCCAACAGCAGCGCCAGTTCGTCGACGATCATGGCGTTGGCGGCACCGTAGGCCACCGCCGCCGCGGGATGGCGCCGTTGCTTCTCGCTGCCCCGCAGCCCCACACCGGCCACCGTCGCCAGCATCCCGATCCCGATGTTGTAGTGGTGGAAGTGCTTGCCGCCCAACGACATACCGCCACCGGACGGGCCGTGGCCGGCGCGGATCCAGTGGGTGAGGCCACGCAGGCCCGCGAAGGTGAGGGTGAACGATGTCCACGCCAGCACCGTGGTCTGCTCTCCGGGTTGCAGGCGTTCGTTCCATTGATGGCGCAGCCGCGCCCATCGCGTCGAGGGCGGCGCGTCCCCGTGCGGAACGGCCGCATCGCCCTGCCCGGTGTCCTTCAGTTGACCGCTCATGGCCATGACAAAACGTTAGTCCCAACCGGCCCTTCGCGTGGGCCCTAGCATCGAGCGTGTGGAGTCGCGGTGGGTGCTGCACCTGGACATGGACGCGTTCTTCGCCTCCGTTGAGCAACTCACCCGCCCGACGCTGCGCGGGCGCCCGGTGCTGGTCGGCGGTGTGGGCGGGCGCGGCGTGGTGGCCGGGGCCAGCTACGAGGCGCGCGTCTTCGGGGCGCGCTCGGCCATGCCCATGCATCAGGCGCGCCGGCTGGTCGGTGTGAGCGCGGTGGTGCTGCCGCCGCGCGGCGTGGTGTACGGGCTGGCCAGCAGGCGCGTCTTCGACACCATCCGCGCCGTGGTGCCCGTGGTCGAGCAGTTGTCCTTCGACGAGGGATTCGGCGAACCCGCGCAGCTCGCCGGGGCGTCCGCCGAGGACGTCGAGGCGTTCTGCGAGGACCTGCGGCGACGGGTCCGCGAGGACACCGGCCTGATCGCCTCGGTGGGCGCCGGCTCGGGCAAGCAGATCGCCAAGATCGCCTCCGGCCTGGCCAAACCCGATGGCGTCCGGGTGGTGCGTCGCGCCGAAGAACGGCCGTTGCTCGCCGGCCTGCCGGTGCGCCGGCTGTGGGGGATCGGCCCGGTTGCCGAGGAGAGGCTGCATCGCCTGGGCATCGAGACCATCGGCGAGCTGGCCGCGCTCACCGAGGCCGAGGCGGCCAACATCCTGGGCGCCACGATCGGGCCGGCGCTGCACCGGCTGGCCCGCGGCATCGACGACCGCCCGGTCGCCGAACGCGCCGAGGCCAAGCAGATCAGCTCCGAATCGACCTTTGCCGCCGACCTGACCAGCCTGGAGCAGTTGCGTGAGGCCATCGAGCCGATCGCCGAGCACGCGCATCACCGCCTGCTGCGCGACGGTCGCGGCGCGCGCACCGTCACCGTCAAGATGAAGAAATTCGACATGAGCACGCTGACCCGGTCCGCGACGCTGCCCTACGCCACCACCGAGGTCGCCGCGCTGGTGGGCATGGCCCGCCGGCTGCTGCTCGATCCGCGCGAGATCGGGCCCATTCGCCTTCTCGGCGTGGGCTTTTCGGGGCTGAGCGACGTGCGCCAGGAATCGCTGTTCCCGGACTTGGAATTGGCGGCGCCGCAACCGGATTCACCATCGGTCGAGACCGCGACCGAGGCGATGTTCGCTCCGGGGCCCGATGATGCGGGGTGGCGGGTCGGCGACGACGTCGCCCACCGCGAGCTCGGGCACGGCTGGGTGCAAGGCGCGGGCCACGGCGTGGTCACCGCGCGGTTCGAAACGCGCAGCACCGGCCCCGGACCCGCCCGGACGTTTCCCGCCGACGGCGGCGACCTGGTGCGCGCCAACCCGATCGATTCACTGGATTGGCCCGATTACGCCGGGGGGCTGCAGGCCGATGCGCTGTCAGCCCCACCGGGCGAAGACGTCGGCGACCGGTAGCCCGGCGGCCAGCGCGGCGATCAGCAGGACGCGCGCCTGAGACGGTCGCAGCCCCGGCACCATCACCGCCCCGGCCGCCGCCATGTCGTGGCCGGGGCCATAGCTGGCGCCGACCCGCCCGCCCGGGACGCGGGTGGACACCGCGACGGCGACCCCGTCGCCGCAGTGCCGGCGCACCGCATCGACGACCGCGGGCCCGGCGTTTCCCGAACCCAGCGCCTCGAGCACCACGCCCCGCGCCCCGGCGGCCACGCACGCATCCAGGGCCACCGCGTCGCTGCCCAGGTACGCCGCGACGATGTCGACGCGCGGCGCGGAAGCGGCCCGCAGATCGCCGACGTACGGGCGGGTCTTCGGGCCGGTGA
Source organism: Mycobacterium colombiense (assembly GCF_001672755.1). Classification (GTDB taxonomy): domain Bacteria; phylum Actinomycetota; class Actinomycetes; order Mycobacteriales; family Mycobacteriaceae; genus Mycobacterium; species Mycobacterium colombiense_C. Next base: position 14,835 of record NZ_LZKI01000133.1, read on the forward strand.
GGGTCACGTCGCCGCCCACGCCGCCGAGCAGCCGGCCGGTGAAGCCGCTGAGGTCCTCGGTGGCCACCTTGCTCATGCCCAGCGGTTGCAGCACCCGGCCGGCAAAACACAGCACCACGCCCAGGTCGCGGGCGGCCGGGCTGGCCGCCACCGCCAGGGCGTCCCGCACATTCGCCGGGCCGTCCGCGTCGGGGGCGTCGGCGCTGCGCATGGCGCCGGTCAGCACGACCGGGGCCGGGCCCGCATAGGTGAGATCGAGCCACAGCGCGCTTTCCTCCATGGTGTCGGTGCCGTGCAGCACCACCACCCCGTCGGCCCCGCCGTCGACCGCGGCCGTCATCGCGTCGCGGATCCGGTCCCAATCGGCCAGCGTCAGCTCCGAGCTGTCGACCGCCAGCAGGTCAACCACATCGACGTCGTGTTCTCCGCGGAAGGGCGCCGTCAGGTCCGACCCGCTGTACGAGGGCCGGTGCACCCCGTCGGCGCCGGTGCCGGTCGATATCGTGCCCCCGGTGGCGATCACGGTGAGGCGGGCCATGGTGGCATCATTGCGCATCGCCGCTGCGCGAACATGGCTAGCCCGGGTGAGGCAGTAGGGGATGATGGGGAAGTGCCTGAAGAACCAACGAACTCGACTGAGCCGGTGACCTCAGCCGAAGAGGCTGGTGAGGCCGCCCCGGTCAAGCGAGACGCGGAGCCCGAAACCGTCGCGGCGCCCGAGACCGCCGCTTCGCCCGAACCCGCTCCACGGCGGCTGCGGCTGCTGCTGTCGATCGCGGCGATAGTCCTGGCCCTCGACGTCGTCACCAAGGTCCTCGCCGTCAAACTGCTGCCGCCCGGCCAGCCGGTGCCGATCATCGGCGACACGGTGACCTGGACCCTGGTGCGCAATTCGGGAGCGGCCTTCTCGATGGCGACCGGCTACACCTGGGTGCTGACGCTGATCGCGACCGGTGTGGTGGTCGGCATCTTCTGGATGGGACGCCGGCTGGTGTCGCCCTGGTGGGCGGTGGGCCTGGGCATGATCCTCGGCGGCGCGATGGGCAACCTGGTCGATCGCTTCTTCCGCGCCCCCGGGCCGCTGCGCGGGCATGTCGTGGACTTCCTGTCGGTCGGCTGGTGGCCGGTGTTCAACGTCGCCGACCCCTCGGTGGTCGGCGGCGCCATCCTGCTGGTGGTGCTGTCGATCTTCGGGTTCGACTTCGACTCAGTTGGTCGGCGCCACGCCGACGGCGACTCTCCGGGGCGGCGCACCACCGGCGACCGGCGCCACGCCGACGACCGGCGCAAGGACGAGGGCGACAGCCAGGACAGCGCGGGTGAGTGACCGCTCGATGCCCGTCCCGGAGGGACTGGCGGGCATGCGTGTCGACGCCGGGTTGGCCCGCCTGCTGGGGTTGTCGCGCAGCGCGGCGGCCGCGCTGGCCGAAGACGGCGGCGTCGAACTCGACGGCGTTCAGGCCGGCAAGTCCGACCGGCTGACCGGCGGGGCCTGGCTGCAGGTGCGGCTGCCCGAGGCGCCGGCGCCGCTGCAGAACACGCCGGTCGACATCGAGGGCATGACGATCCTGTACTCCGACGACGACATCGTCGCCGTCGACAAACCGGCGGCGGTGGCCGCGCACGCGTCGGTCGGCTGGACCGGGCCCACGGTGCTCGGCGGACTGGCCGCCGCCGGCTACCGGATCACCACCTCGGGGGTGCCCGAGCGGCAGGGCATCGTGCACCGGCTCGACGTCGGCACGTCCGGGGTGATGGTGGTCGCGCTGTCCGAGCGCGCCTACACCCTGCTGAAGCGGGCGTTCAAACAGCGCACCGTCGACAAGCGCTATCACGCGCTGGTGCAAGGACATCCGGACCCGTCCAGCGGGACCATCGACGCGCCGATCGGGCGTCACCGCGGCGGCGAGTGGAAGTTCGCGGTCACCAAGGACGGTCGGCACAGCCTGACCCACTACGACACCGTGGAGGCCTTCGTCGCCGCCAGTCTGCTCGACGTGCACCTGGAAACCGGCCGCACCCACCAGATCCGGGTGCATTTCTCCGCGCTGCATCACCCGTGCTGCGGTGACCTCGTCTACGGCGCCGATCCCAAGCTCGCGAAAAAGCTTGGGCTGGAACGCCAATGGTTGCATGCCCGCTCACTGTCCTTCGCCCATCCGGCCGATGGCAGGCGGATCGAGATCGTCAGCCCCTACCCGCCCGACTTGCAGCACGCGCTGGACGTGTTGCGCGACGAGGGCTGACTCAGGCGGGCTTGCGGGCCTCGACGAGCAGCCGCACGGAGTGCGTGACGAACGGGCCGCCGGATTCGATGCGCTCGTGCAGTTCGGCCAGCCGCTCCCTGTAGCGCTGCACGCTGAAGTCGGGCACCGTCCAGATCACCTTGCGCAGGAAGTACACGACGGCGCCGATGTCGAAGAACTCGGCGCGCATCCGCTCCATCCGCACATCGACGATCTCCAGCCCGGCGGCCTCGGCCTGCGCGCGCACCGCGTCCGGGTGAAACTCGGCCCACTTCTCTGGCTGTGGCCCGATGAAGTACTCGACCAGTTCGCCCATGGTGGCCGGGCCGATGTGCTGCGCGAAGTAGGTGCCGCCCGGCCGGAGTACCCGGACGATCTCGCCCCACCAGACGGAGATCGGGTGACGCGTGGTCACCAGGTCGAACGCGTCGGCGGCGAACGGCAGCGGTGGCTCGTCGCGGGTCGCGACCACCACCACGCCGAGCGCGTGCAGGCGCTTGGTGGCCAGTGCCGCGTTCGGCGGCCATGTCTCGATGGCGGCCATGGTCGGCGGGAACGGCGCCGCGCCGGACAGCACCTCCCCGCCGCCGGTGTGAATGTCCAGTGCGGCCGACACCGTCGCCAACCGGCCCCGCAACAGCCGCTGGTAGCCCCACGACGGGCGTTCCTCGGTGGCCCGTCCGTCCAGCCAGGAAAAGTCCCAGCCCTCGACGGGGGCGGCGTCCGCCTCGGCGATCAGGTCGTCAAATGTGCGCCGCATGTCAGGCATGCTAGGCACTGTTCACGGCGTGCGGCAGACAAATGTGGTGCCGTCGAGCGTGAGCTCGCCCTGATGCTCCCAGTACTCCGAGCCCTGGCGCCGCCGGCCGTCAGACCCGGACCTTGCCGGCGTCGCCCGTGGCGATCTCGGGGGCCAGCGGTGCTATCGCGCCGAGTATCTCGGTGACCGTCTCCGACGGCACCCCGGCGGCGGCCAGCGCGTCGGCCAAATGCCCGGCCACCAAACTGAAGTGGTGCATGGTGATCCCGCGGCCCTGGTGCACCTGCTTCATCGGGGCGCCGGTGTAGGGCTCCGGGCCGCCCAGGGCGGCGGCGAAGAACTCCACCTGTTTGCCCTTGAGGCGGTTCATGTTCGTGCCGGTGAAGAAGCCGGACAGTTCATCGTCGGCAAGCACGCGAACGTAGAAGTCCTCGACCACGACTTCGATCGCCTCGTGTCCACCGATCCGGTCGTAGATGGCTGCCGGTGCGGACTTGCGGAAGCGCGCCAGAATTTTCATAAGTTCGATTGGAACATTGCGGCGTTGCTCGTCAGTTAGTGCGCGATCACGCCGGGATTGCCCTGTGTAACAAGCGGATTGCCCACAGCTGGCGGCCCTTCCCGGCGAACCGTGAGATCCGGCGCCGCGTTACATGACGGCAATCTGCATCGAGCTGAGCGGCTGATGTCCTAGGTTGGCTTAATGATGCACGTCACATCACTCGCGCAGCCCCGCAAGGCGGTCGTGGTCAACGGGCAGGCCAGTTGCGGTCGGGGGGCTCACATCATCAGGAGCGAAGCCGATGAATCTTGGTGACATAACGAACTTGGTGGAGAACTCGATCGGGAACCTGGTGGAAAAACCATTCGCCGCGGTGTCCCACATCGTCAATACCCCGAACTCGGCCGGGCGGTATCGGCCGTTCTATCTGAGGAATCTGCTGGACGCGGTGCAGGGCCGTACCCTCGAGGAGGCCGTCGAGGGCAGGACCGCCCTGATCACCGGGGGATCCTCGGGTATCGGTGAGGCCGCCGCGAAGAAGATCGCCGAAGCCGGCGGTGCGGTGGCGCTGGTGGCCCGCACCCGGGAGAACCTGGAGAAGGTCGCCGAGGAGATCCGCGGCGACGGCGGGACCGCCCACGTCTACCCGTGCGACCTGACCGACATGGACGCCATCGCCGCGATGGCCGATCAGGTGCTCGACGATCTCGGCGGCGTCGACATCCTGATCAACAACGCGGGGCGCTCGATCCGGCGCTCGCTCGAGTTGTCCTACGACCGGATCCACGACTACCAGCGCACGATGCAGCTGAACTATCTCGGCGCGGTCCAGCTGATCCTCAAGTTCATCCCCGGGATGCGCGAGCGGGGATACGGGCACGTGCTCAACGTCTCCTCGGTCGGCGTGCAGACCCGCGCGCCGCGCTTCGGGGCCTACATCGCCAGCAAGGCCGCGCTGGACAGCTTGTGCGACGCGCTGCAGGCCGAGACGGTGAACGATGACGTGCGGTTCACCACGGTGCACATGGCGCTGGTGCGCACGCCGATGATCAGCCCCACCACGCTCTACGACAAGTTCCCGGCGCTGACGCCCGAGCAGGCGGCCGGGGTGATCGCCGACGCGATCGTGCACCGGCCGCGGCGGGCCAGCTCACCGTTCGGGCAGTTCGCCGCCGTCGCCGACGCCGTCAACCCGGCGGTGATGGACCGGGTGCGCAACCGGGCGTTCGCCATGTTCGGTGATTCCGACGCGGCTAAGGGTGATGAATCATCAACCGAGGCAACGAAATTCGATAAACGCAGCGAGAACTTCGTGCGGGCGACCCGAGGGATACATTGGTGACACCATGAGCCTTCCAAAACCTGACATTCAGACCACCGTCGTCATCACCGGCGCGTCGTCCGGCATCGGCGCCGAATTGGCCCGCGGGCTGGCCCGCCGCGGCTTCCCGCTGCTGCTGGTCGCGCGGCGCCGCGAGCGCCTCGACGAGTTGGCCAACGAGGTGGGCCAGGAGTACTCGGTCGGCGTCGAGGTGTTGCCGCTGGATCTCAGCGACGGCAAATCCCGCGCCAAGCTGGCGGGCCGGCTGCGCAGCGAACCGATCGCCGGCCTGTGCAACAGCGCCGGTTTCGGCACCAGCGGGGTGTTCCACGAGCTGCCGGTGGAGCGCGAGAGCGAAGAGGTCACCCTCAACGCGTTGGCGTTGATGGAACTCACCCACGCGACGTTGCCCGGCATGGTCGAGCGCGGCGCCGGCGCGGTGATGAACATCGCGTCGATCGCGGGATTCCAGCCGGTTCCCTTCATGGCGGTCTATTCGGCCACCAAGGCCTTCGTGCAGACGTTCTCCGAAGCGGTGCACGAGGAGCTGCACGGGACGGGGGTGTCGGTCACCTGCCTGTGCCCGGGGCCGGTGCCGACGGAGTGGGCCGAGATCGCCAACGCCGAGCGGTTCAGCATTCCCATCGCGCAGGTGTCGCCGCGCGACGTCGCCGAGGCGGCCATCGGCGGCATGCTGGCCGGCCGGCGCACGGTGGTGCCCGGCGTGGTGCCCAAGGTGGTCAGCACCGGCGGGCGGTTCGTGCCGCGCAGCCTGCTGTTGCCCGGCATCCGGATCGGCAACCGATTCCGCGGCGGGCCCAAGAACTGAGGCGGGGCGCATAGGGAGAGCACCAGGTGCTACGGGGAGCCGCTCGACTCGCCATAATCGCGCCGCGCAGGATCGTCGCCGCGGCTTTCCTGGTCATGGTCGCGGCCGGAATTTTCGGCTTCTCCGCCCTCGACGTGTTGTCGGCGGGTGGCTATCAGGATCCGTCATCGCAGTCTTCGCGGGCTCAGCGGGTGCTCGCGGAGAAGTTTGACTATGGCGACCAACAGATGGTTTTCGAGCTGACCACCGACGCGGGCGCCCAAAGCGAGTCCGCCCGAAAGGTGGCCGAAGACATCGTCGCGCAGCTGAAAGAGTCGCCGGACGTTGCTCAAGTCAGCTCGGCGTGGACCGTTCCGCCGCCGGCCGCGGCGGGCCTGATCAGCAAGGACGGCAAGACCGGATTGATCATCGCCGGCATTCGCGGCGGCGAGACCGGCGCCCAGAAGAACGCCGCGGCGCTGGCGAAGAAGCTCGTGCGCGATCGTGACGGCGTCACTGTGAAGGCGGGCGGCGAGGCCCTGACGTATGCGCAGATCAACAGGCAGAGCGAAAAGGACCTGTTGGTCATGGAATCCATCGCGTTTCCATTGAGCTTCGTCGTATTGGTGTGGGTGTTCGGCGGCATGCTCGCCGCGGCGATTCCGATGGCGGTAGGCGGCTTTGCCATCGTTTCCACCTTGGCGACGCTGCGAGCGATCACACTCTTCGCCGACGTCTCGATATTCGCGCTCAACCTGACGGTGGCCATGGGACTGGCGTTGGCCATCGATTACACCCTGTTGATCATCAGCCGATACCGCGACGAACTCGCCGACGGCATGCAGCGCGAGGATGCACTGGTTCGCACCATGCGCACGGCCGGGCGAACCGTGCTGTTCTCGGCGACGACCGTCGCACTGTCCATGGCCACGATGGTGCTGTTTCCGATGTACTTCCTGAAGTCGTTCGCCTACGCGGGCGTCGCGGTGGTCGCCTTGGCGGCCGTTGCCGCGGTGGTGATCACTCCTGCCCTGATCGTGCTGCTCGGCGACCGGCTGGACTCGCTCAACGTGCGGCGGCTGATTCGCCGGGTCCGCGGGCGCCCCGAACCGGTGTCAGGCCCGATCCAGGAGACCTTCTTGTACCGCTCGACGAAAGCCGTGATGCGACGGCCGATTCTGATCGGCGTAGCGGTCATCGCGTTCCTGCTGGTGCTGGGGGCGCCTTTTCTCAGGGCGAATTGGGGCTTCTCCGACGACCGAGTGTTGCCGACATCGGCATCGGCGCGGCAGGTCGGCGACGACATGCGCTCGGATTTCGGGGTCAGCACGGATAGGGACGTGACGGTCGTGATCCCTGACGCGTCCGGGTCGGCGCCCGGCGACATCGAGCGCTATGCCGCCCGACTCTCGCAGGTAGCCGGCGTCGTGTCAGTGTCGACGCCTGGCGGGACCTTCCAGAACGGCGCGCCGGTCGGGCCGCCTTCCGCACCCACCGGCGCGCAGGACGGCAGTGTCTTCCTCACGGTGCGCAGTGCGGCCGCGTTGTTCTCCATCGCATCGGAAAGACAGCTGGATCGTCTTGCGGCCATCGCCGGGCCTGGCGGCCGCGACGTGCAATTCACCGGCAGGGCGGGGATAAACCGCGACAGCGCGGGAGCGGTGACGTCGCGGCTGCCGCTTGTCTTGTCGATCATCGCCGTGATCACCTTCGCGCTGTTGTTCTTGTTGACCGGCAGTGTTGTGATGCCGCTGAAAGCCTTGGTGCTCAACGTCTTTTCGCTGACCGCCGCATTCGGCGCGCTGGTATGGATCTTCCAGGAAGGCCACCTGGGTGGCCTGGGGACCACGGCCAACGGCACCCTGATGGTCCACATGCCGGTGCTGCTATTCTGCATCGCGTTCGGTCTCTCCATGGATTACGAGGTCTTCTTGGTGTCGCGGATCCGCGAGCACTGGTTGGCCTCCGACCGAACGCCAGAGGATAACGACGAGGCCGTCGCGCAAGGCTTGGCTCGCTCCGGTCGGGTTGTGACTGCGGCGGCGCTGTTGATGTCGATCTCGTTCGCCGCGTTGATAGCCGCGCGGGTGTCGTTCATGAGGATGTTCGGTCTGGGACTCACTCTGGCGGTGGTGGTCGATGCGACGCTCGTTCGTATGCTGCTGCTTCCGGCGTTCATGCGTTTGATGGGCCGCGCCAATTGGTGGGCGCCCAGACCGTTGGTCAGGCTGCACGAGCGCATCGGCATCAACGAGGAGGAAGGCGAAGTTCGGCCTCGCGCCCTCAGTCCCGAACAGTGATTCGCGCGGTTGCGTGATTCGAGATCCGGGAGACGCGCCGTCGCCGGATCACACCCGTCACAGCCGTCTCTCCGGGGGACGGGTGGTGAAATGCCCGCCTCTGAGCGACAACTGGGTCGGCGCGCCGTCTTCCGCGGTCGCGCGGTCCCCGCACCCGTCGCCCGTTGTCGCTCAGAGGCGGGCAACTGACCATGTGCCTCGGCGGTGAGACCGCAGTGGCGGATGTGACGAAGCGCTAGGCTCGGGCGGTGGCTGCTGTGGACCTGACCGCCGACGTCCCGATGACCCCGCAGGACATGTGGGACCACGTCTCCGATCTGTCGGACCTGGGCGACTGGCTGATCCTGCACGAGGGATGGCGCAGCGAGCTGCCCGACGAGATCGCCGAGGGCACCCAGATCGTCGGCGTGGCACGGGCCAAGGGCCTGCGCAACCGGGTCACCTGGACGGTCACCACCTGGGACCCGCCGCACGAGATGGCGATGTCCGGTTCGGGCAAGGGCGGCGCCAAGTACGCCGTCACCCTCACCGTGCGGCCCACCGGCGAGGGATCGACGCTGGGTCTGCGCCTCGAACTGGGCGGACGGGCGCTGTTCGGTCCGGTGGGCTCGGCGGCGGCCCGCGCCGTCAAAGGCGACGTCCAGAAGTCGCTGGAGAACTTCGTCGAGTTGTACGGATAAACCGGTCAAGACACACGCCACGACACGCCGAACTCGTGTCGGTCCGCGGTCATAGACTGGCGTCCCTATGAACCACTCGTCCTTCGTGCACCTGCATAACCACACCGAGTATTCGATGTTGGACGGTGCCGCGAAGATCGCGCCGATGCTGGCCGAGGTGGACCGGCTGCAAATGCCCGCGGTCGGCATGACCGACCACGGAAACATGTTCGGCGCCAGCGAGTTCTACAACGCGGCGACCAAGGCCGGGATCAAGCCGATCATCGGCGTCGAGGCCTACATCGCGCCGGCCTCGCGCTTCGACACCCGGCGGATCCTGTGGGGTGACCCGGGTCAGAAGTCCGACGACGTCTCGGGCAGCGGCTCCTACACGCACATGACGATGGTGGCCGAGAACGCCGCCGGGTTGCGCAACCTGTTCAAGCTGTCCTCGCTGGCGTCGTTCGAGGGCCAGCTCGGCAAGTGGTCGCGGATGGACGCCGAGATCATCGCCGAACACGCCGAGGGCATCATCGCCACCACCGGCTGCCCGTCGGGGGAGGTGCAGACCCGGCTGCGGCTCGGGCATGAGCGCGAGGCGCTGGAGTCGGCCGCCAAGTGGCGCGAGATCTTCGGCGCCGACAACTACTTCCTGGAGCTGATGGACCACGGGCTGTCCATCGAGACGCGGGTCCGCGAAGGTCTGCTGGAGATCGGTCGCAAGCTGGGCATCCCGCCGCTGGCCACCAACGACTGCCACTACGTCACCCGCGACGCCGCCCACAACCACGAGGCACTGCTGTGCGTGCAGACCGGCAAGACCCTCTCGGACCCCAACCGGTTCAAGTTCGACGGCGACGGCTACTACCTGAAGTCGGCCGCCGACATGCGCCAGATCTGGGACGCCGAGGTGCCCGGTGCCTGCGACTCCACGCTGCTGATCGCGGAGCGGGTGCAGTCCTACGACGAGGTGTGGGCGCCGCGCGACCGGATGCCGATCTTCCCGGTGCCCGAGGGACACGACCAGGCGACCTGGCTGCACCACGAGGTGTTGGCCGGGCTCCAGCGCCGCTTCCCGTCCGGCGTCGGGCAGGACTACATCCAACGGGCCGAGTACGAGATCAAGGTCATCTGCGACAAGGGTTTTCCGTCCTACTTCCTGATCGTCGCCGACCTGATCAACTACGCGCGGTCGGTCGACATCCGGGTGGGGCCGGGGCGTGGCTCGGCGGCGGGCTCGCTGGTGGCCTACGCGCTGGGCATCACCAACATCGACCCGATCCCGCACGGTCTGCTGTTCGAGCGGTTCCTCAACCCGGAACGTCCGTCGGCGCCCGACATCGATATCGACTTCGACGACCGTCGTCGCGGCGAGATGGTGCGCTACGCCGCGGAGAAGTGGGGCTCCGACCGCGTCGCCCAGGTGATCACCTTCGGCACCATTAAAACCAAAGCGGCGCTGAAGGATTCGGCGCGCATCCACTACGGCCAGCCCGGGTTCGCGATCGCCGACCGGATCACCAAGGCGCTGCCGCCGCCGATCATGGCCAAAGACATTCCGCTGTCAGGCATCACCGACCCGGGCCATGAGCGGTACAAGGAGGCCACCGAGGTCCGCGGCCTGATCGAAACCGACCCGGACGTGCGCACCATCTACCAGACCGCGCGCGGCCTGGAGGGCCTGATCCGCAACGCCGGCGTGCATGCGTGCGCGGTGATCATGAGCAGCGAGCCGCTGACCGAGGCCATCCCGCTGTGGAAGCGGCCCCAGGACGGCGCCATCATCACCGGCTGGGACTACCCGTCGTGTGAGGCCATCGGCCTGCTGAAGATGGACTTCCTGGGCCTGCGGAACCTGACGATCATCGGCGACGCCCTGGAGAACATCAAGAGCAACAGGGGAATCGACCTCGACCTGGAATCGGTGCCCCTGGACGACAAGCCCACCTACGAGCTGCTCGGCCGCGGCGACACCCTGGGCGTGTTCCAGCTCGACGGCGGTCCGATGCGAGACCTGTTGCGCCGCATGCAGCCCACCGAGTTCAACGACATCGTCGCGGTGCTGGCCCTGTACCGCCCCGGCCCGATGGGGATGAACGCCCACAACGACTACGCCGACCGCAAGAACGGTCGTCAGGCGGTCAAGCCGATCCACCCGGAGCTCGAGGAGCCGCTGCGCGAGATCCTGGCCGAGACGCACGGCCTGATCGTCTACCAAGAGCAGATCATGTTCATCGCCCAGAAGGTAGCCTCCTACACGATGGGCAAAGCCGACGCGCTGCGTAAGGCGATGGGTAAGAAGAAGCTCGAGGTGCTCGAGGCCGAGTACAAGGGCTTCTACGAAGGCATGACCGCCAACGGCTTCTCCGAAAAAGCGGTGAAAGCGTTGTGGGACACCATTCTTCCGTTCGCCGGGTACGCGTTCAACAAGTCGCACGCGGCGGGCTATGGCCTGGTTTCCTATTGGACGGCCTACCTGAAGGCCAACTACCCGGCCGAGTACATGGCCGGCCTGCTGACGTCGGTCGGTGACGACAAGGACAAGGCCGCCGTCTACCTGGCCGACTGCCGCAAGCTCGGCATCACGGTGCTGCCGCCGGACGTCAACGAGTCGCTGGTGAACTTCGCCTCGGTGGGCCAAGACATCCGCTTCGGGCTGGGCGCGGTGCGCAACGTCGGCGCCAACGTGGTCGGCTCGCTGATCGGCACCCGCAACGGCAAGGGCAAGTTCACCGACTTCTCCGACTACCTCAACAAGATCGACGTCGCGGCCTGCAACAAGAAGGTCACCGAATCGTTGATCAAGGCCGGCGCCTTCGACTCGCTGGGTCACGCCCGCAAGGGCCTGTTCCTGGTGCACACCGACGCGGTCGACTCGGTGCTGGGCACCAAGAAGGCCGAGGCGATGGGGCAGTTCGACCTGTTCGGCGGCGGCAGTGACGGCAGCGTCACCGATTCTGTGTTCAACATCAAGGTGCCCGACGACGAGTGGGAGGACAAGCACAAACTCGCCCTGGAGCGAGAAATGCTGGGCCTGTACGTGTCCGGGCACCCGCTCAACCAGGTGGCGCACCTGCTGACCGCGCAGGTCGACACGCAGATCCCGGCCATCCTCGACGGCGATGTGCCCAACGACGCCCAGGTGCGGGTGGGCGGCATCCTCGCCTCGGTCAACCGCCGGGTCAACAAGAACGGAATGCCTTGGGCATCGGCCCAATTGGAGGACCTCACCGGTGGCATCGAGGTGATGTTCTTCCCACAGGCGTACTCCGTGTACGGGGCCGACATCGCCGACGACGTCGTGGTGTTGATCAAGGCCAAGGTGTCGCTGCGCGACGACCGGGTCGCGCTGATCGCCAACGAGCTTGTGGTGCCAGACTTTTCCAACGCACAGCCGAACCGGCCGCTGGCGGTCAGCCTGCCGACGCGGCAGTGCACCATCGACAAGGTCACCGCGCTCAAACAGGTGCTGGCCCGCCACCCCGGCACGGCGCAGGTGCACCTGCGGCTGATCAGTGGTGACCGGATCACCACGCTGGAACTGGATGCGTCCCTGCGGGTTACGCCGTCGCCGGCGCTGATGGGGGATCTCAAGGCGCTGCTCGGCCCGGGCTGCCTGGGCGGCTGAGCGCGAACGGCTACCCGGCCAATCGCACCGCCGCCCCGTGGTCGTGGGTCGGGATGATCGTCACCGTGTGCCGCGCCAGGTGCAGGCGGTGCAGGGTCTTGAACGTCTCCTCGCGGTCCTCGTCCACCAAATTGCCTGGATAGCTTGCCTTCTGCCGGACCATCTCGATCTGCAAATAATGCCACGCGGCGTCGCCGGCGATGAGGATCCAGCCCCGCGCGGTATGGGCGAGCACCCCGACGCTGCCCGGGGTGTGGCCGGCCAGGTCCACCAGCAGCACGGACTGGTCCCCGAAGAGGTCGTGGCTTCGGGTGAAGGTGAGCACCGGCGGCCCGTCCAGCTCGTACTGGACAACGGCCCGGTCGCGCAACGAATCCCGCACGCCGCCGACGGGCGCGACGGGCCCGGCGCCGATCCAGTCGTGTTCGCGGCGGTGCAGGTGCACGGGGAGGTCCGGCAGGTCCAGCAGACCCGACACGTGGTCCCAGTGTGCGTGGGTGGGGAGCGCGAAATCCAGCCGCGGCGCGTCGGGCAACCGGTTCAACGCGGTGCGGGTGGGGATGGTGCCGGTCGGCGGGCGAACCGCGACCCGCAACACCGCGGGCAGTTGGGCGATCGCGCGTCGCTCGACGTCGACGCAGACCGCGGGGTCGACGATGAACGTCGCCTCCGGGTGGGTGACGAGGAACGAGGTCAGCGAGTTCTCGACGCGCGCCGGGCTGAACGCGCCCTCGACGATCGCGGCGGTCGGCACCGGGCGCGCCAGTTGGGGCAGCGCTGTCACCGTCACGGTGCGGCCGGAAGACGGCAGGCCCGCGTCGACGACGCTGCGCAGAAACCGCTCGTCGGGGCGCCTCGGGCGCACCATGCCGAGCACCAATCCCGCTGCGGCGCCGCAGCATTGGCGGAAACCGGGGGAGCGGACGGGGTCAGACACCGTTGCATGCGTCATGGCAGGTCCACCCGCACGATGACGCTGTCCGGCCACACCCCGCGGTCGCGGGCGCGCCGCAACTTTTCGCGCGCGCACAGGTCTTGGTGCACGTTGGTCACGCCGGGCACCTTGATCAGCGGGACGATGTTCCACTGCCAGCCGTAGCGCCGGTGCAGCAGACGGTTGGCGCGGGCCGCCTCGGCGCCCGACAGCACCGTGGCGCTGCCGGTCACCGTCGTCGCGCCGGGGCGCACCCGGCCCCGGTGGTCGCAGGCCGCGAGCTCGACGTCACGGCGGGCGGCCAGCCGCTTGGTCTTCGGGCCGACCTTGGTCCGGAACAGCAGGCTGGCGTCGTCGAACGCGAACCAGATCGGAGTGTCGACGGGCGTGCCGTCGCGGCGAAACGATCGCAGCAGGGCGTAGCGAGAACGGCTGAGTTCCGCGTGTTGGGGGATGGTCATCACCCCAGTCAAGGACTTAGAGTTGGCTCGAAGTCAAGCATCGAATTCCCGGGAGGGTGCGATGGCGTCGAGCCTGACGATCGGGGAGGTGGCGCGCCAGGCCGGGGTGGCCGCGACGGCGTTGCGCTACTACGAGCAGATCGGCCTGGTGCCGCAGCCGGCACGGCTGGGCGGTCAGCGCCGCTACGACGACTCGATCCTGGCCCGCCTCGAGGTGATCGCACTGTGCAAGGCCGCCGGGTTCTCGCTGGAAGAGATCCAGCTGCTGTTCGCCGACGACGCCCCCGGGCGGCCGGCCAGCCGCGCGCTGGCCGAGGCCAAACTCGCCGAGATCGACGCCCAGATGGACTCGCTGGCCCGCGCCCGCGCCGTCATCGAGTGGGGGATGCGCTGCACGTGCCCCTCAATTGACGCCTGTACCTGTGGCATTCATCCACCCCACGCCGGCAAGGAGCCCACATGACCCAGCAGCACCCCATCGCCGTGCAGAACTTCTCGCACATCTGCGTCGGCGTCTCCGACATCGAGGCGTCGCTCGCCTTCTACACCACGGTGTTGGGCATGGACGTGGTGTTCGACGTCGAACTCGCCGGCGCCGGCCTGGATTCGGTCACCGGCGGCGCCGCCCAGCAGGGCCGCATGATCGGCGGGTTGATCGGGGCGGCGATGGTGGAGCTGTTGTCGTTGGGCGCGGTGCCCGAGTGCCCGAGCGGCCCGCACCTGGGCTACACCAACATGTCGTTTCGCGTCGACGATCTCGACGCCGCCTACGACGCCGTGACGCGCCACCACCCCGGCGTCCGGGCCGACCCGCCCGTCGACATCGGGGGCGTGCGGATGTTCTTCATCCACGACCCCGACGGCACGCCGATCGAGCTGGTGGAACTGCCCGGCGGCGCGACAAGCACGGTGCAGCTCTGGCGCCCGGAGGCGTGAACCGGTGAAGTCACGTGATATGTTCCCTGCCCCTGTGCTCGGACGTAGGCTCACGAAGGCAGTGCTGATGCGGCGCCGAGGAGGACGGAAATGACGACGGCCCAGAATCCGGCCACCCTGTGCGAGGCGTTTCAGCGCAACGCCGCGATCGACCCCGACGCCGTCGTGCTGCGCACACCCGGTGCTACCCAGACGATGACGTGGCGCGAGTGCGCCGAACAGGTGCGCAAGGTCGCCGCCGGCCTTTCGGGGTTGGGGATCCGGCGCGGCGACGCCGTGTCGTTGATGATGGCCAACCGGATCGAGTTCTATCCGCTCGAAATCGGTGCGCAACACCTTGGGGCGACGTCGTTTTCGGTCTACAACACGCTACCGGCCGAGCAGCTGACATATCTGTTCGGCAACGCGGGCACCAAGGTCGCGATCTGCGAGGAGCAGTACGTGGGCCGGATCCGCGCCAGCGGGGTGCCGATCGAGCACATCGTCTGCATCGACGGCGCACCGCCGGGCACGCTGTCGGTCGAGCAGCTGTACGCGGCGGCCGAAGATGACTTCGACTTCGAATCAACCTGGCGCGCCGTACAACCCGACGACATCGTCACGCTCGTCTACACCTCGGGAACCACCGGAAACCCCAAGGGCGTGGAGATGACCCACGCCAACCTGCTGTTCGAGTCCCAGGCCCTCAACAGCGTGCTTCCCTCGAAGTTCGGTGACCGGGTCACCTCGTATCTGCCGACGGCGCACATGGCCGACCGCGTGATGGGGCTCTACGCCCTGGAGGTGTTCGGCGCCCAGGTCACGGTCGTGGACGATCCGCGGGCCATCGCCGCCGCGCTGCCCGACGTGCGGCCCACAGTGTGGGCCGCGGTGCCGCGGATCTGGGAAAAGCTCAAGGCGGGAATCGAATTCACCCTCGCCAACGAGGCCGACGAGGTCAAGCGCCAGGCGTTGCAGTGGGCGATGGCGGTGGCCGCCAAGCGGGCCGAGGCCCTGGTGGCCGGTGGCCGGATGCCGGACGAGCTGGCCGCCGAATGGGCCCGGGCCGACGAGCTGGTGTTGTCCAAGCTGCGCGAGCGGCTCGGGTTCGGCGAACTGCGCTGGGCGGTCTCGGGCGCTGCGCCGATCCCCAAGGAGACGCTGGCCTTCTTCGCCGGCATCGGGATTCCGATCGCCGAGGTGTGGGGCATGTCGGAGCTTAGTTGCGTTGCGGCCGTGAGTCATCCGCGTGACGCTCGACTGGGTTCGGTCGGCAAGCTGCTGCCCGGGCTGGAGGGCAGGATCGCCGACGACGGCGAGTTCTTGGTGCGCGGCCCGCTGGTGATGCGAGGCTACCGCAAGGAGCCGGCGAAGACCGCCGAGGCGATCGACGCAGACGGCTGGCTGCACACCGGCGACATCCTGGAGGCCGACGCCGAAGGCTACCTGCGCGTGGTGGACCGCAAGAAGGAGCTGATCATCAATGCGGCCGGAAAGAACATGTCCCCGGCCAACATTGAGAACGCCATCCTGGCCGCGTGTCCCATGGTCGGGGTGATGATCACCATCGGCGACGGACGGCCGTACAACACCGCACTGATGGTCTTCGACGCCGACTCGGTCGGCCCGTATGCGGCCCAGCGTGGCCTGCCCGACGCGTCTGCGGCCGCGCTGGCGGCCGACCCGGAGGTCGTCGCGCAGATCGCGGCCGGGGTGAGCGCGGGCAACGACAAACTCTCCCGGGTGGAACAGATCAAACGGTTCCGCATCCTGCCCACCTTGTGGGAGCCCGGCGGTGACGAGATCACGCTGACGATGAAGCTCAAACGCAAGCCGATCATGGCGAAGTACGCCGACGAGATCGAGCAGCTCTATACAGCCGAACCGCATCCGGAGGTCCACGAGCCCGCCGAAGCCGCCACGGTGCAGCCGGCATGAGCGGGGGACCGGCGGGGACCGCCCGGGAGATCGGCCGGGTGGGAGTGCGAAAGTTGTTGCAGCGCACCGGTGTCGTCACGGAATCGACATCGCCGCTGTCGACGGACCCGGCCGAGGTCGTCGAATTGCTGGGTGCGCCATGGTATGACGAGCGGCTGAGCAAGCTGGCCCATGACCTGGGGCGCGATCTGGACAGCGTGCGCGCCGAGGCCGCCTGCTACCTGCGCGAGATGGCACCCTCGCTCGACGAATCGGCGATGGCGGCTTGGCGCGGCTTCAGCCGCTGGCTGATGCGGGCCTATGACGTGCTGACCGACGAGGACCAGATCGCCCAGTTGCGCAAGCTGGATCGCAAAGCCACGCTGGCGTTTGCCTTTTCGCATCGCTCCTATCTGGACGGCCTGCTGCTGCCCGAGGTGATCCAGGCCAGCCGGCTCTCGCCCGCGCTCACCTTCGGCGGCGCCAACCTGAACTTCTTCCCGATGGGCGCCTGGGCCAAGCGCACCGGCACCATCTTCATCCGCCGGCAGACCAAGGACATCCCGGTCTACCGCTTCGTGCTGCGCGCCTACGCCGCGCAGCTGGTGCAAAACCACGCCAACTTGACCTGGTCCATCGAGGGCGGCCGGACCAGGACCGGCAAGCTGCGGCCCCCGGTGTTCGGAATCCTGCGCTACATCGCCGACGCGGTCGACGAAATCGACGGCCCGGAAGTGTATCTGGTGCCCACCTCCATCGTGTACGACCAGCTGCACGAGGTGGAGGCCATGACCACCGAGGCCTACGGTGCAACGAAGCGGCCCGAAGACTTTCGCTTCCTGATCCGGCTCGCCCGGCAGCAGGGCACCCGGCTGGGCCGGGCGTACCTGGACTTCGGCGAGCCGCTGCCGCTGCGCAAGCGGCTCGAGGAGTTGCGGTCCGATGAGTCGGGTGTCGGGACCGAGATCGAGCGCATCGCGCTGGACGTCGAGCACCGCATCAATCGCGCGACACCCGTCACCCCGACGGCGGTGGTCAGCCTGGCGCTGCTGGGTGCGGACCGCTCGCTGTCCATCAGCGAGGTGCTGGCCACCGTGCAACCGCTGGCGAGCTACATCGCGGCGCGGCACTGGGCGGTGGCCGGGGCCGCCGACCTGACCAATCGCTCCACCATCCGCTGGACCCTGCACCAGCTCGTCGCCTCCGGCGTGGTGAGCGTCTACGACGCCGGGACCGAGGCCGTGTGGGGCATCGGTACCGACCAGCATCTGGTCGCGGCGTTCTACCGCAACACCGCCATCCACATCCTGGTCGACCGGGCCATCGCCGAGACGGCGTTGCTGGCCGCGGCCGAAGACGCCGAACAGTCCGTGGACGGATCGGTGCTGCCGGCGACCGTGCGCGACGAGGCGCTCAAGCTGCGTGAATTGCTCAAATTCGAGTTCTTATTCTCCGCGCGCGCGCAATTCGAGAAGGACCTCGCCGACGAGGTCCGGCTGATCGGGCCGGTCGAGGACACCAGCAAGGCCGCTAGCGCTGCCTTCGTGCGCGGGCTGCTGGAACGCGCCGATCTGCTGCTCGCGCATCTGGTGTTGCGCCCGTTCCTGGACGCCTATCACATCGTCGCGGACCGGCTGGCCGCCTACGAGGACGAATCGTTCGACGAGGACGCCTTTCTGGCCGAGTGCCTGCAGGTCGGCAAGCAATGGGAACTGCAGCGCAGGATCGCCAGCGCCGAATCGCGGTCGATGGAGCTGTTCAAGACCGCGCTGCGACTGGCGCGGCATCGCGAACTGGTCGAGGGCTTCGGGGACCCGCAGATCGCCCACCGACGGCGTGAGTTCGCCGACGAGATCGCCACCGCCATCGCGCGGGTGAATACCATTGCGGAGCTGGCCAGAACGCGTTGAGCGCGCGTTCGTCCCCGGGCGGCGTGGTTCACGGACCGTTAACGTTTGGTCGCGATAGTGCGTTGGCGACGTCGGTGATGGTCGACGGTGTTCGATAGGGCCGGTGAAGCGAGGATTTGATGAGTGAGAAGTCCAGCGGGCAGTCCCGCCCGCTGATCGGGTACGTCACCCACGAGATCGCGCCCCCGATCAGCCCCGCGCCGATCGGCCGGGAGTGGATGTCGGAGATACGCCAGGGCTGGCCGCACCGGTGTCTGCCGATGCTGATCGCCAACCAGAGCGGCTGGGAGGTGCGCAACCGCAGCGCGTTCACCGCGACGTGGATGGGCGGCAACGATCGCACCAACCTGATGATCGCCCCCGACACCCGCGAAAGCGGCCAGTTTCTGCCCTCCAGCCACTTCGGCTACGGCATCTTGACCTGGCATCTGCCGATCCTGTTCCGCACCCCGCCGGGCTACAACCTGCTGGCCCGCGGGCCGGCCAACTATCCGAAGGACGCCATCTCCCCGCTGGAAGGCATCGTCGAAACCGATTGGTCCACCTCAAGTTTCAGCATGAACTGGAAGTTCACCCGCGAGTTCATGCCGGTGCGGTTCGAGGTCGGCGAGCCGATCTGCATGATCGTGCCGCAACGTCGGGCCGAGCTCGAGGAGTTCGCCCCCGAACTTCGGCCCATCGAATCCGACGAGCAACTGCACCGCAAGCATGAGCACTTCCTCGGTTCACGCGGCGCACTGGGCCGCGAGCAGGAGGCTGCGGGCGGCGCCGGGAACGAGAAGGTGCCGTGGCAAGGCGATTACACGCGGGGCCGGCACAGCGACGGCGAGCCCGGCGCGGAAGACCACCAGACCCGCCGTCATCTCCGGTCGTTCGTCCAGCCCGAGAACGCGGACTAGAACGAAATCACCGCGCGTGCACGGTGGTTGCCGCGGCCACGTTTGTGATCCGCTCCGGTGCCCGCGCCGACGCGCCGGCCCACGCGATGTAGCCGTCGGGGCGCACCAGCACGGCCGGTCCGCGGTCGGCGCGCTCGGCCTGCAGCATCCCGGGCGTCTCGACCGGGGCGGCGCCGTATTCGCGGATGAAGACGAAGCCGCCGCCGCGCTGCAGGTGCGTCAACCTTTCGTCGACGAGGGGGATGGTGGCGGCACGGGTGCCGACCGGTCCGCGCCGGCCGTACCGCAATGTGGTGCCCGCGAAACTGCCGGCCACGAAATTTTGCACCGCCGGTATCCGAAGCAGGTTGGGAGCCAACAGGTTACGCAGCCAGATCGCCGGCCGCCGGTGCAGGGTCGCGCCCCGGGCGATCATCCCGGACTGCAGCAGCACCCGCTTGCCGATCGGGTGGCGTTCGTCCTGGTAGGTGTCCAGCAGGGCGTCGTCGGCGCCGCCGAGCACCGCGGCGAGCTTCCAGGCCAGGTTCGCGGCATCCTGGATGCCGGTGTTCATGCCCTGGCCGCCCATCGGTGAGTGCACGTGCGCGGCGTCGCCGGCCAGGAACACCCGGCCGTGCCGATACTGCGCGACTTGCCTTTCGTCGCAATGGAATCGCGATTTCCAGCCGATCTCGATCACGCCGAAGTCCTCGCGCATGGCGCGGGCCAGGACGTCGATGATCTCGGCGTCGCCGACGGGCGCGCTGTCGGGCAACTGGTGGTCGCGGTCCCAGGCCAGGGCCCGGTACCACGAGCCGTCCTCGTCGTGGCGGTTGTACGGGGCCAAGAACCCCAACACGTCGCCGGTGGTGCCCACCACCAGCCCGCCGCGCGACGGGCCGTGCGCCAGCTTGACGTCGGCCAACATGAGCGAGGTCAGCACCATCTCTCCCGGGAAGTCGACGTCCAGCAGCGTGCGGACCGAGCTGTGCGCCCCGTCGGCTCCGATCACGTACCGCACCCGCCACGTCTGCCGGTGGGCGGGATCGCCATCGCCCTTGGGGCGGGCGGTGACGGTGACGCCCGCGGCGTCCTGCTCGAGCGCGACCACCTCGACGCCGCGCCGGATGTCGGCACCCTCGGCCACCGCGTAGCGGCGCAGCGCCGCGTCGACGTTGGTCTGCGGGGTGATCAGGACGAACGGATAGGCCGAGTCGAGGCGGGTCAGGTCCAGGCGGGCCCTGGCGAACAGGGTCACGTCCGGTCCGCGCTGCCCGACCGCGAGTAACTCGTCGGCCGCGTCGCGCGCGTCGAGGACCTCCAGCGTCCGGGGCATGACGGCGAACGCCCGGCTGGTCGGGTTTTCGGCGGGCCAGCGCTCCAGCACCGTCACCGACCGTCCGGCGCGGGCCAGGTCACCCGCGGCGGTCAGGCCGGTGGGGCCGGCCCCCACCACCAGGACGTCGACATCGCGAACAGTGGTTGTACTCATCGGACCGCTCCTTCCGGTTGCGGGTACCAGCGACGGATGTCGCCGGGGGTGGATTGCGCTGCCTGGTTGAAGACGAAGCGGCAGCCGGGCTGGGTGGTGTGCGCGATGTTGACGATCGACTCGAACAGCAGCGTGTTGCCGGCGACCAGGCGAATCCCGGCGCCGATCAGGACGGCGTCGTAGCGCTTGGCGCGCAGCCACTCGCCGGCCTTTTCGGCGCCGGCGGTGCCGAAGTTGATCAGGCAGTTGTCGACCTGGTATCCGGCGGCACGCAGACCCGCGACGTTGTCGTCGTTGGCGGCCCGCAGCACCTCCCTCGACAGGCCAGCGAACTGGGCGAACTCCGGTGACGAGTAGTCGATCACGTCGGGATCGAGCCCGATCTGGATGACGGTGACGGTCATGTCTGAGCCTCCTCGACCAGCTGATTCAACAACTGTTGAAATCAACGTAAGCCCAGTTTCTAGCCATGTCAACAGTTGTTGAACTAGAATTTCGGCATGCCCACCCGCGACGGCAAAGTCACCCGCGCGACGATCCTCAGCGCGGCGCGGACCCTGTTCTCCACTCATGGCTTCGAGCGGACCACCATCCGTTCGATCGCGGCCGAGGCCGGCGTCGACCCCGCGCTCGTCATGCACTACTTCGGCAACAAGGCCGACCTGTTCGCCGCGGTCTCGCGGCTCGACATCACCTTCCCCGACCTCACCGGCATCGCCCCGGACCGCATCGCCGACGTCCTGGTGCCGTTCCTGATCCGGGTGTGGGATCCGGCCGGGTCGTTCCTGCCGCTACTGCGCGCGGCCGCCACCAACCGGACCGCCGCCGACGCGCTTCTGGAGGTGTTCGTCGAAAAGGTGGCGCCAGCCCTGGCCACCGTCACGCCCGACCGCGCCGCCGAGCGGACCGCGATGGTGGGATCCCAGGTGTTGGGAATCGCGGTGGCGCGCAACGTCGTCGGGGTGCCCGCGCTGGCCGCGATGGACGACGCGACGCTGACCGAATGGCTGCGCCCGGTGCTCGCCCACTACCTCACCGGGGCGGCGCCGTGATGGCCGCCCGCGGCGAAGAGTGGGACCGCGAAACCGCCGCCTAGAGTTGAGGCCATGCCGTTAGAAGGGGAGTACCTGCCGAGCCCATGGGATTGGTCTCGCGAGCAGGCTGACAAATACGCCGAGTCGGGGGGAGCCGAGGCCGCCGACATGAAGGGCAAGCCGATCATTCTGCTGACCACGGTCGGCGCGAAGACCGGCAAACTGCGCAAGACACCGCTGATGCGGGTCGAACACGACGGCCAGTACGCGGTCGTCGCCTCGCTGGGCGGGGCGCCGAAGAACCCGGTCTGGTACCACAACATCAAGAAGAACCCCCGCGTCGAGCTGCAGGACGGCTCGACGACCCGCGATTACGACGCCCGGGAGGTCTTCGACGATGAGAAGGCCACCTGGTGGGAGCGTGCCGTCGAGGCGTGGCCGGAGTACGCCGAGTATCAGACCAAGACCGACCGCCAGATCCCGGTGTTCGTGCTGACCCCGGTCGGCTGAATTCCGGAGTTGGTCGGCTGTCATGGCACCATTAGTCAGTGTCCGCCGAATTGAGCCAGAGCCCGCGCGTCTCGCCGTTATCCGCGGCTGACATCGACAGCGCGGCCAAGCGGATCGCCGCGGTGGTCACGCCGACCCCGCTGCAGTTCAGCGACCGGTTGTCGGCGCTCACCGGCGCCCAGGTCTACCTCAAGCGCGAGGACCTGCAGATCGTGCGCTCCTACAAGCTGCGGGGCGCCTACAACCTGCTCGTCCAGCTGTCCGAGGCGGAGCTGGCCGCGGGCGTGGTGTGCTCCTCGGCGGGCAACCACGCGCAGGGCTTCGCCTACGCGTGCCGGATGTTGCAAGTACACGGCCGCGTCTATGTGCCGGCCAAGACGCCCATGCAGAAGCGCGACCGGATCCGCTACCACGGGGGCGACTTCATCGACCTGATCGTGGGCGGTACCACCTACGACCTGGCCGCCGAGGCGGCGCTGGCCGACGTGCAAAGCACCGGCGCCACCCTGGTGCCGCCCTATGACGATCTGCGCACCATGGCGGGCCAGGGCACCATCGGCGTCGAACTGCTCGACCAGCTGGACAACGAGCCGGACCTGGTGGTCGTCCCGGTGGGCGGCGGCGGCTGCATCGCCGGCATCACCACCTATCTCGCCGAGCGCACCGACAACACCTCGGTGCTGGGCGTCGAGCCGGCCGGCGCCGCGGCGATGATGGCCGCGCTGTCCGCCGGCGAGCCGGTGACGCTGGACCACGTCGACCAGTTCGTCGACGGCGCCGCGGTGCGGCGGGCGGGCGACCTGACCTACGCCGCGCTGGCGGCGGCCGGCGACATGGTGTCGATCACCGCGGTCGACGAGGGAGCGGTGTGCACCGCGATGCTCGGCCTCTATCAGAACGAGGGCATCATCGCCGAGCCCGCGGGCGCGCTGTCCGTCACCGGACTGCTGGACGCCGACATCGTGCCGGGATCCACTGTGGTGTGCCTGATTTCGGGTGGCAACAACGACGTGTCGCGCTACGGCGAAGTGCTCGAGCGCTCGCTGGTCCACCTCGGCCTCAAGCATTACTTCCTGGTGGACTTTCCGCAGGAGCCCGGCGCGCTGCGCGGCTTCCTCGACACGGTGCTCGGGCCGGACGACGACATCACCCTGTTCGAGTACGTCAAGCGCAACAACCGGGAGACCGGCGAGGCGCTGGTCGGCATCCAGCTGGGGTCCTCGGCCGACCTGGACGGCCTACTGGACCGGATGCGGGCGACGGAGCTGCACGTCGAGAGCCTGAAACCGGGCTCGCCGGCCTACCGGTACCTGCTGCTCTAGCCCGCCAGGTAGCGCGGCAGCGCGACCCCGGGGTCGAGGTCGTCGGCCGGCACCGGCGTTCCGGCCGTCAGGCTCAGCGGCACCACGCCCGCCCAGTGCGGCAGCGGAAGGTCCTGCGGATCGTCGGCCGGGGGACCGCTGCGCACCTTCGCCGACACCTCGACGAGGTCGAGCGCGAGCACCCCGGTCGCGGCGAGCTCACGGGCATCGGGCGCCCTGCAGTCGGCGGCGCGCCCCACCGCGATGTGGTCGAGCAGGCAGCTCAGCGCGCGCGACTTTTCCGCCGGATCGTCGACGACGCGGGCGTCACCGACCACGACCACCGAGCGGAAGTTCACCGAGTGGTGCATCGCCGACCGGGCCAGCACCAGCCCGTCGACCAGGGTGACGGTGACGCAGACCGGCAGGCCCGCCCCCGACGCGTGGGCCGCCCTGGCCGCCAGCAACGGGCCGCCGCCCGTCGAACCGTGCAGGTAGAGCGTTTCATCGAGCCGGGCATGCGTCGTGGGCAGGACCACCGGCCGACCTGCGCTCGAGTAGCCCAGATGGCAGATCAGCGCCTCGTCGAGGATGCCGTGAACGGTGCTGCGGTCATAGCGGGCGCGCTCCCGGTAGCGGGTCGGGGTGGTGCGTGCCGTCGGCTGGTATGCGGTGTCCACGAGATTGCCCTCTAGTTTGTTCTAGTACATAATATATTGCGTGCCAGTACAAAACAGCATAACCGGATCCGGGGCGGAATCCATAGCCGCCAGCATCGAAGCGGCGATCTCGGCGGGCTCTTTGGCGCCCGGAGACGCGCTCCCGCCGGTGCGTGAGCTGGCCGCCCGGCTCGGCGTGAACGCGAACACCGCCGCCGCGGCCTACCGCCTGCTGCGCCATCGCGGGGCTGTCGAGACCGGCGGCCGTCGCGGCACCCGGGTGCGCAATCGCCCGGCGACCACCCCGCGCTCGCTGCTCGGCCTCGACGTGCCCGCGGGCGTGCGGGACCTGTCGACCGGCAATCCGCACCCGGACCTGCTGCCCATCGCCGGCGCCTCGCCGGTCGGCACGGGTGCCGGTCATCCCGTGCTCTACGGCGAGCCGGCCCTGTCGCCGGCGCTGGAGGAACTCGCTCGCCGCGCGCTGGCCGCGGACGGGATCCCCGCCGATCACCTGGCCGTGACCAGCGGCGCGCTGGACGGCATCGAGCGCGCGCTCACCGCGCATCTGCGCCCGGGCGATCGCGTCGCCGTCGAGGACCCGGGCTGGGCCAACCTCCTCGATCTCCTTGCCGCACTGGGGCTTTCCGCCGAGCCCGTGCGGGTCGACGACGACGGGCCGCTGGCCGACGACCTGGCCCGGGCGCTGGAGGGTGGGGTGCGTGCGCTGGTGCTCACCAACCGCGCCCAAAACCCCACGGGCGCTGCGCTTTCGGCGCAGCGCGCCGAGTCGTTGCGTCCGCTGCTGGCGCGGCGGGCCGAGGATCTGTTGCTGGTCGAAGACGACCACTGCGCGGGCATCGCCGGGGCGCCACTGCACACCCTGGCCGGCTGCACCGCGCACTGGGCGTTCGTCCGCTCGGCGTCCAAAGCGTACGGCCCGGACCTGCGGGTGGCCGTCCTCGCCGGCGACCACCGCACCGTCGATCGGGTCCATGGCCGGTTGCGGCTCGGGCCGGGCTGGGTGAGCCACTTGCTGCAGCGGCTCGCCGTCGACCTGTGGTCCGACCGGGCGGCCGGGCAGCTGGTCGCGACGGCCGAGCGGCAGTACGCCGACATCCGCCAACGGCTCTGCGACTCCCTGTCCGAGCGCGGTCTACCGGCTCACGGTCGCTCGGGGCTCAACGTGTGGGTGCCGGTTCCCGACGAGGCGGTCGCGATATCCCGTCTGCTCGGCGCGGGCTGGGCGGCGGCACCGGGAGGCCGGTTCCGGATGAACACGCCGGCGGGCATCCGCATCACGATCTCCGACGTGACTCCCGACGAGATCGATCCGCTCGCCGATGCGGTCGCCCGGGCGGTGCATCCGGCCGGGCGGGCCATCGTGTAGCCGCAGCTCAAGCGCCCTCGTCGTCGTCGCTGGTGCCGGGCCCGGGGCCGCTCCACAACAGCTCGACGCTGGGATACGGCGGCATGTCGTGACGCACGGTGCGCCGGTCCGACGCCGGATTGGTGGCGCGGCGGCTCGGCTTGCGCCGACAGATCCGCCGGAATGGATGACCGAATTGACTCATGGCGGCATCATCAGGGGTGAGCCCGCGGTGCCGCTATTCAGTTATCCACAGCCCACTCAGACCGACAGGATGGCGAACGAATGGCCTTGTAGCACAGTGCCGTCGGCGCCGGCTGCCGGCTCGCCCCAGGACAGCACCACTTCGCCGCTGACCGGGACCGTCACCTGCTCGGCGCCCAGGTTGCACACGATGCGCAACCGGCCACGAGACACGCTGATCCAGCGTTCGTCCTCGTCGTAGTCGACCGCGAGGCGTTCCAGCCAGGGATCGGCCATGTCGGGGTGGTTGCGCCGCAACGCGATCAGGTCGCGATACAGGCGGAGCAGCCGGGCATGCTCGCCGGTGTCGACCTCGGCCCAGGCCAGTTTGGAGCGCGCGAACGTCTGGGGATCCTGCGGGTCGGGGATCTCGTCGGCGTTCCAGCCGTGTTCGGCGAACTCGGCCTTGCGCCCTTCGGCCGTCGCCCGCGCCAGCTCCGGCTCGGGGTGCGAGCTGAAGAATTGGAAGGGGGTCGAGGCCCCGTATTCCTCGCCCATGAAAAGCATGGTGGTGTACGGAGATCCGAGCGCGAGGGCCGCCTTGATGGCCAGCTGGCCGCCGGTCAGGTTCTGCGACGGGCGATCTCCCAGGGCGCGGTTGCCGACCTGATCGTGCGTGCAGGTGTAGGCGACCAGCCGGGCGGCCGGAATGCCGGACTTCTCGCTGGTGTCCAGCGGCCGCCCGTGGCGGCGATGCCGGAACGACGAATAGGTGGCGGCATGGAAAAAGCCGTGCCGCAGCGTCTGTGCCAGGGTAGCCAGGCTGCCGAAGTCGCCGTAGTAGCCCTGGCGCTCGCCGGACACCGCGGTGTGGATGGCGTGATGAATGTCGTCGGCCCACTGCCCGGTCAGCCCGTAGCCGCCCCGATCGCGGGGGGTGATCAGCCGCGGGTCGTTCAGGTCGCTCTCGGCGATCAGCGACAGCGGGCGCCCCAATTGCTTTGCCAGCCAGTCTGTTTCGGTGGCGAGCTCCTCGAGGATGTGGATCGCGGTGGTGTCCACCAGCGCGTGCACCGCGTCCAACCGCAGACCGTCGGCGTGAAAATCGCGCATCCAGCGCAGCGCGCACCCGATGATGTAACGGCGTACCTCGTCGGAATCGGCGTCGGCGATGTTGATGCCCTCGCCCCACGGGTTGCTCGCCGACGACAGGTAGGGGCCGTATCGCGGAAGGTAGTTGCCCGACGGGCCGAGGTGGTTGAAGACCGCGTCGATCAGCACCCCCAAACCCTTGGCGTGGCAGGCGTCGACGAAGCGGACCAGCCCGTCGGGGCCGCCGTAGGGTTCGTGCACGCTGTACCACAGCACGCCGTCGTATCCCCAACCATGGGTTCCGGCAAAGGAATTCACCGGCATCAGCTCGACGAAGTCCACGCCGAGATCGACCAGATAGTCCAGCTTCTCGATGGCGGCGTCGAACGTGCCGGCCTCGGTGAATGTGCCCAGGTGCAGCTCGTAGATCACCGCACCCTCGACCGCGCGGCCGGCCCACCCGGCGTCGGTCCACTTGGCGGCGGCCGGATCCCACAGCTGCGAGCGGGCATGCACCCCGTCGGGCTGGCGGGCCGACCGCGGGTCGGGCAGGACGGTGGGGTCGTCGTCGAGCAGGTAGCCGTAGCGGGCGTCTGGCGCGGTGTCCACGCTCGCATGCCACCAACCGTCATCCGAGCGCGTCATGGCGTGCGCCTGCCCGTCGACGTCGAGCCGAACCCGCGCGGGTTTGGGCGCCCAGACCCGGAATTCAGTCATGGTGGCGCTCCAGCAGAACCACGGGCAGATCGGCGAACAATTGGGCCGCCGACGTCGGGCCGTCGGCGATCACGCCGGTGAGTGCGTCCTTCCAGGTACCGTCTGGTAGCGGCAAAACCGTGTTGCCCCAGCCCGTTTCGGTCAGCCGCACGGTCCACCGGGTAACCGCCACCACGATGTCCTCGCCGCGGCGGAAGGCCAGCACGTGATCGGCGGCGTCGCCGTTGGCCAGCACCGGGACGTAGTCGCCGTGCAGGAAGGTGTCCGGATGGTTGCGGCGCACGCGAAGTGCGGTGGTGACGACCCGGATTTTCGGATGCTCCAAGGCCCGCAGGGCGGCGCGCCGGGCGGCGTAGTCGACGGCCCGGCGGTTGTCCGGGTCGACCAGGCTGTCGTCCCACAGCTCGGTGCCCTGGTACACGTCCGGGATTCCGGGCACGGTCAGCGCCAGCAGCTTCTGGGCCAGCGCGTCACTGGCGGCGTGCGGATTGAGTTGGGCGACAAGCTCGGTCAGCTGGCCGGCCACGGGGCCGTCGAGCACGGTGTCCAGCCACCGATGCACCGCGTCCTCGAAGTCAGCGTCCGGGTCGTTCCATGAGGTGTGCCAGGACGCTTCCCGGATGGCCTTCTCGGTGTAGGCGTGCAGCCGGTCGCGCAGCGCGTCGGTGACCTCGCCGTTGACCGGCCACACGCCGAAGATGTTCTGCCACAGGAACTGTCCCGTCGCGGGATCGGGGGAGGGCGCGGCTATCTCCCAGCGCGCGAGGAACTCGGTCCACAGCGACGGCACCTGGGACAGCACCGAGATGCGGGCACGCACGTCCTCGCCGCGCTTGGTGTCATGGGTGGTCAGCGTCGTCATGGTCTGCGGCCACAACCGGGCCCGGGTGGCGGCGCTGTGATGGAATTCGGCCGCGCCGACACCGAATCGGTGCGGCTCGCCGCCCACCTCGTTCAGCGAAACCAGCCGGGCGTCACGGTAGAACAAACAGTCCTCGACAGCCTTGGCGGTGACGGCGCCGCACAGCTGCTGCAGCCGGGTGGCCGGCTCACCGCCGCGGGCCAGCGCCGCGGCCAGCACCTGCAGTGCGGAACCCAACTCCGGTGCGGCCGCCTGGGTTTCGGCCAGCGCGGTGGGCAGCAGCGCGACCAGGCCGGGGTAGTCGCAGCGGTACACCCCGATATGGGTGAGCAGCGCGGCCACCGCCTCGGGCAGCTGCGGGTGGTCGGCGCCGGCGGTGGCCACGATGCTGCGGCGCAGTCGGCGCAGCTCGCTGGCCAACGTGTCGGTGGCCGCGCGGATCTTGAGTTCGACCAGCATGTCCGGCATCGCGTGATAGTCCACACCGGCCGACTCCACCAGCGCGGTCAGCGCCGGGGCGCCTTTCGGATCCACCAGCACGCCACCGGTTTCGCGCAACACGTCGTAACCGGTGGTGCCGCCGATCGGCAGGGTGGGCTCGAGCGCCTCGTCGACGGCCAGGATCTTCTCGATCACGATCCAGGCCTCCGGGCCGGTCAGCTCGCGCAGCCACGCCAGGTATCCGCACGGGTCGGACAGCCCGTCGGGATGGTCGATGCGGATGCCGTCGACCAAGCCTTCGGCGAACCATCGCCCGACTTCGGCGTGTGTGGCGTCGAAGACGGCGCGGTCCTCCTGGCGCAGCCCCGCGAGCGAGGTGATCGAGAAGAACCGGCGGTAGCCGCAGACGCCGTTGCGCCAGCCCACCAGCCGGTAATGCTGGCGGTCGTGCACCTCGGGGCCACTGCCCTCGGCGGTGCCGGGCGCGATCGGGAACGCCAGATCGCCCAGGCGCAACAGGTCCCCGTCGACGGTGAGGCCGGCAACGTCGTCGTCGGAGCCCAGCACCGGCAACACGATGCGGCCGTCCTCGTCCAGGTCCCAGTCGATGTCGAAATACGTTGCGTAGCGCGAAGAACGGCCGTTCCGCAGGACGTCCCACCACCAGGGATTCTGCCGCGGCTGGTCGATGCCCACATGGTTGGGCACGATGTCCACGATCAGGCCCAGGCCGCGCTCCCGCGCCGCCGCGGACAGTCGCGCCAGGCCTTCTCGGCCGCCGATCTCCGGTGACACCGTGGTGGGGTCGGTGACGTCGTAGCCGTGGCTCGACCCCGCGGTCGCGGTCATGATCGGAGACAGATACAGGTGCGACACCCCGAGGTCGTTCAGGTAGTCGAGCAGGTTTTCCGCGTCGGCGAAGGTGAACGCGAACCCGCTGGATTCACCACGCAACTGCAGCCGGTAGGTGGAGATGACGGGTAGAGCCATGCGTCACTGTGTCTTACGCAATACCAGCAGTGAACGCGAGGGCAGCGACACCTTCTCCTCGGCGGTCACCACCTGGTCGGCTCCCTCTTTTCGGCCCGTCGGTTCGTTGGTGTCCAGTTCCACGGTCCACTCTTTCGCATAGTCGGTGTTCGGCGTCACGAAGTCCACCGGATCTTCACCGGCGTTGAAACACAACAGGAATGAGTCGTCGACGACCCGTTCACCGCGTGCGTTGGGTGCGCTGATGGCCTCACCGTTGAGGAACACCGCCACACACTTGTGAATGCTTTCGCCCCAGTCCTCGTGCGTCATCTCGCGGCTACTCGGATTCAGCCACGCAATGTCGCGCACCTCGTCGCCGGTCCGGATCGGCTCACCCTCGAAGAACCGGCGCCGCCGGAACACCGGGTGCCGCTTGCGCAGCGTGCTCACCCTGCGGGCGAACGCCAGCAGGTCGGCGTTCTTGTCGACCAAAGACCAGTCCATCCAAGACAATTCGGAGTCCTGGCAGTACACGTTGTTGTTGCCGTTCTGTGTACGCCCGAACTCGTCACCGTGGGCGATCATCGGCGTGCCCTGGCTGAGCATCAGCGTCGCCCAGAAGTTGCGGATCTGGCGGCGGCGCAGCTCGGTGATGTCGGGATCGTCGGTGGGGCCCTCGACGCCACAGTTCCACGATCGGTTGTGGCTTTCCCCGTCCCGATTGTCCTCCCCATTGGCCATGTTGTGTTTTTCGTTGTAGGACACCAGGTCGTTGAGCGTGAATCCGTCGTGCGCCGTGACGAAGTTGATGCTGGCGCTGGGACGGCGACCGGTCGCCTCGTACAGGTCCGACGACCCGGTCAGCCGGGAAGCGAACTCGCCGAGGGTTGCGGGCTCGCCCCGCCAGTAATCGCGCACAGTATCGCGATACTTCCCGTTCCACTCGGTCCACAAACCCGGGAAATTTCCGACTTGGTAGCCACCCTCGCCGACGTCCCACGGCTCGGCGATCAGTTTGACCTGGCTGACGATCGGATCCTGCTGCACCAGATCGAAAAACGCGCTCAATCGGTCGACGTCGTGTAGTTCGCGGGCCAGCGTGGCGGCCAGGTCGAACCGGAACCCGTCGACGTGCATCTCGGTCACCCAGTAGCGCAGCGAGTCCATGATGAGCTGCAGCACGTGCGGGTGGCGCGGGTTCAGGCTGTTGCCGGTGCCGGTGTAGTCCTTGTACAACCGCAGGTCGGTGTCGACGAGCCGGTAGTACGCGGCGTTGTCGATGCCGCGGAAATTGATGGTCGGCCCGAGGTGGTTGCCCTCGGCGGTGTGGTTGTAGACCACGTCGAGGATCACCTCGATGCCGGCCTCGTGGAAGCTGCGCACCATGGATTTGAACTCGGCGACGCTGGACGTGCGGTTGGCCGCGTACTGGTTGTGCGGGGCGAAATACCCGAAAGTGTTGTAGCCCCAGTAGTTTCGCAGGCCGAGGTCCAGCAGCCGCGAGTCGTGCATGAACTGGTGCACCGGCATCAGCTCGATGGCCGTGACCCGCAGCGACTTGAGGTGGTCGATGATCGCCGGGTGTGCCAGCCCGGCGTAGGTGCCCCGAAGCTCCTCGGGGACGCTGGGATGGGTCTGCGTCATCCCTTTGACATGGGCTTCGTAGATGACGGTCTCGTGATACGGGGTCAGCGGTGCTCGGTCCGATCCCCAGTCGAAGAACGGGTTGCTCACCACGCTGTTCATGGTGTGGCCCAGCGAATCGACCATGGGCGGAGTCCCCGGGTCGGCGCCGTCGGCGTTGGGTCCGTCCGGATCGACCGCCTTCATGTCGTAGGAGAACAGCGCCTGGCCGAACGTGAAGTCGCCGTGAAAAGCCTTGCCGTACGGGTCGAGCAACAGCTTGCTGGGGTCACAGCGGTGACCGGCCGCCGGGTCGAACGGGCCGTAGACCCGGAAGCCGTAGCGCTGGCCGGGGGTGATGTTGGGCAGGTAGGCGTGCCAGACGAACCCGTCCACCTCTTCCAAGGGAATCCGCGACTCGCTGCCGTGATGGTCGATCAGGCACAACTCGACCTTCTCGGCGATTTCGGAGAACAACGAGAAGTTGGTCCCCGCGCCGTCGTAGGAGGCGCCGAGCGGATACGGGTTTCCCGGCCAGACCGTGGCGAGCTTGGGTTCGTGGTTGCCGCCTGCTGCTGAAGCGGGACTGTTGGTTGACACCTATCGACCTTATCCGCGTGCGGTTGCGCTCACCCGGGTAAGCGGCCAGGAGTAAGGCGGGTCACCACCAGCCGGTGGCCTCGGCGATCTGGCGGCCCAATTCGGGTGTCATGGTCCGCACATAGGTGGGGGTCAGGTGGTGGGCGCCGTGGTAGATCAGGATGTTTCCCTCGACCGGGCGGCACACGTCGGCGCGGCAGATCGCGTCCGACATGTCGAGCACCTTGAGCTGCGGAAACTGTCCGACGAAGTCGAGCGTCTGATTGCGGTCCGAGAGCAGGTCGGAACGCTTGATCGCGCATGACTGCGCGGTGCCGCCCCGTTTGGCCAGGCAGTCCGCCGGGTCGAAGGGTTGTCCGTTCTTCACCAGCCACGGGGTGTCTCGCATGCCGAGAATCGGAATGTTGTTGTCGGACAACGTCTGCCAGATGCCGATATAGGTGGCGGGCATGACGTCGCCGCTCTTGATGTTCCACGGCCGGGTGGTGGTGGTGAAGACGTAGTCGGGCCGGTCGGTGACCAGTTTGGTCATCGTGCGCTGCACCCACTCGCGGCACTGCGGGTAGGGGGCGTTGTTGCCCATGATCAGCGGGACCTGCTCGGTCGACAGCGGGCAGCCCATCTTCAGATACGTCACGACCTTGAAGTGGCGCGTCTTGCCCAGGATGTCCAGCGCGGGCAGCCAGTGCTCGGCGTGTGACCCGCCGGCCAACGCGATCGTCCGGTCGGCGGCCACGTCACCGTAGGTGCAGGTGACGACCGCGGGGTTGACGAAGTCGCTGATGCAGCCGTCCCGGGTGGTGGCGGGCAGGTCCTGTTTGACCTCCAATACGGAGGGCCGCATCGGCAGCGCGGGCACCCGCAGGCGTTCGGTCAGCGCACGCGCGCCGGGATAGTCCTGCGGGTTGAGGACGCTGAGCTCCTTGCCGGCCGACCGCAGGACGGTGACGTGCTGCCGCCACGTGAATGAGGTCGCGGTCAGCGTCACGCCCAGCAGCACGATGGCCGATCCCAGCGCCATCGTCGGCCGGGCCAGGCGGGTCGGCCACCGCCTGGTCGGGGGCGGCGCCACCGCAGGCTTCGAGGATGCGCGGTAGCGCAACGGGTCCTCGACGAGCCGGTTGGTCAGATACGCCAGCACACCGGACACCAGCAGCAGCACCGCGCCTTCGATGACGCTGGCGTGCTTGTGGCCGCTGTAGGACAGCCAGAAGATCAGCAGCGGCCAGTGCCAGAGGTACAGCGCATACGCCATGGCGCCCAGCTCAACCAGCGGGCGCGTCGCCAGAATCCGGTTGGGCAGCGGCAACCGGCCGCGCTGCAGGTTGGCCCCGACGAGGATCAGCAGCATGGCGGCGCCCACCGGTACCAGCGCCCACGGGCCGGGGAACTCCTGCACGCCGTCGATCAGCGCCCCGCAGGACAGCACCGCGCCGAGCGCGACGGTGGCCACCGTCGTCCGCAGCCACATGGGCCAGCGGACCCGGGTCACCACCGCGCCGACCAGCGCGCCCAGCAACAACTCCCAGCCCCGCGCGAAGGTGTTGTAGTAGGCGGCCGCCTGGTCCTGCTGGTGCGCGACGATCGCGTAGACGAACGAGGCCACCGTCAGCGCGGTCAGCACGATCAGGAACACGGTCCGCAGCCGGGCGCGCAGGGGGCGCCGGAACAGGTAGGTCAACCCGGCGATCAACACCAGGAAGCTGACGTAGAACTGGCCCTGCACCGACATCGACCAGATGTGCTGCAACGGGCTGACGGCTTCGCCCGCCCGCAGGTAGTCCGAGGCGGTGTTGGCCAGCTCCCAGTTCTGGTAGTAGCCGAGGCTGGCGAGGCTCTGGTCGGCGAACGTCTCCCAGCGGGTCTCCGGTTGAACCAGGATGGTCAGCACCGCGCAACCGGCCAGCACCACGACGAGCGCGGGAACCAGGCGACGGATGAGCCGGACCACCTCGGAGGCCGGCGACAGCGTCACGGCCGGGTTCAGCGCGGCACGAATCACCTTGCCGCCGAAGAAGAATCCGGACAGCGCCAGGAAGACGTCCACGCCGCCGGAGACGCGGCCGAACCAGATGTGGAAGACGGCGACCAGCGCAATCGCGATGCCGCGCAGGCCGTCGAGGTCGTAGCGATAGAACCCCTGCGACCCCGGATTGCGCACCCCCGTGGCCCCCGGATCGGCGGTGGCGTCCGGTGCGGGAGAGGGGGGCGGGGTCTGCATGATCGACAGCTAATTTACCGAAAACCCGCCACCCACTCCCGGCAGCTCGCGGCGGGGAGGCTGCTCAGCCGGGTCGGGAGAGCATCCGCGCCGGGCGGCGGGGGAGCGAGTGGCGGGCGTCGGACGGCCGACGATCGACCGGGGAAACTACCTGCCGATGCCGGCGCCGGTCGGCTGCAACGGCGACTGCTGGGTCGGCAGTTGCTGGACGGGCGCTTGCTGGAACGGTGACTGCTGCAGCGGTGCCTGCTGCGTCGGAACCTGCTGCAACGGCGACTGCTGCAGCGGCGCCTGCTGAGCGGGCAGCTGCTGGGGTGTCTGCTGCAGCGGGGCCTGCTGAGCGGGCAGCTGCTGGGGTGTCTGCTGCAGCGGGGCCTGCTGGGTGGGCAGCTGCTGCGGTGTCTGCTGGGTGGGCAGCTGTTGCGGCGCCTGCTGCAACGGCGCCTGCTGCGCCGGCACTTGCTGCAAAGGGGCCCCGAGAATCCGGACCATGTAGGGCGTCATGCCGTTGGTGCGCACCGGCGAGACCTGCACGACGTCGCCGACCTCGAGCATCTGGTTGTTGCCCAGGTACATCGCGACGCTCTGCGTGCCCTCGGGGCCGTAGAAGATCAGGTCACCCTTGCGGGCCTGCTGCGGGACGATCTTCTGGCCGACGCGGTAGATCGCGCCCGACGACCGCGGCAGCTTGATGCCGGCGCCGGCGTACGCGTACTGCATCAGCCCGGAGGCGTCGAAACCGACGGTGTTGATGCCGGTGCCGGTGCCCCGGGTGGGGCCGTTGATGCCGCCACCGGCCCAGGAGAACGGCACACCGCGCTGCGACAGACCGCGGGCGATCACCACGTCGGTGGCCTGCTGATAGTCCATCGACCTGGCGCCCGGGTCGGCGGTCGCGATGGTGGGAACCACCATCGGCGCCCCGAGCAGGGCCAAACCGATCGCGAAGGCGTAGATGCGTTTCATTGTTCCTGGCCTCTCAGGCGCTCAATGGGCCTCGACGCGGTGACCTCGCGCGTCCGCCCCCGGTTCATGGACCAGGCGAGGGCCCCCACGCTGGGGCCGGACGCCGTCCATGGCACTTGCGAAGTGAATCAGCGGTCAGCCCGCTGTATTCACATCAGTCACACAAGCCACTTTGACAACAGATTTTCTTAGCCGCCAGGTCCACGCGGGATTTTTTGTCGTACCGTGACCGGACGGTGACTGGCGCGCCGAATCTCGTGTGCGCAGTTGTGATTTCGGTCTCAGTCGGCTACGGAGCCGCACGTCCGCCGGGCGCCGGCGGCGGGGCGATCAGAGCCAGTAGCGTTCGCTGAACATGGTCAGCAGCGACCCGGCCACCGAGCTGACCATGACCAGCGCCAGTGCCAGAACCGGCCAGAAGGACATGTACCAGCCCTTCAGGATCGACACGACCGGTCCGATGATGGCCGCGGCGATGGCCGCACCGATACCGCCCCACACGATCGGGTGGATGTACAGGTCCAGCCCGTAGGGCACCGGCCCGCAGGTTTCGTCCTCGCAGACGTTTGCCAGGAAGCCGAACAGCCGCGTCGGCCAGGTCGTCGCCGTGGCCAGCAGCGCAAGCAGGATCAGCAGCACGACGGTGCAGACGACGTCCCATGGCGCCAGCCGCACCCGGATCACTCGGGGGGCCTCGTCGTCGTAGTCCACCAGCGGGTAGTGGGTATCCCTCGACCAGCCGGGCCCCGGCGCCGGCCCCGCCTCGGGTCCCGGCGCTGCGCTGTCGGACTGCTGCGGCGTGGCCATGAAGTCCCATGCTTCCCGACGTCGGAGTTTTGCGCGAATCGGCTGCTTTACCCTCGATCACTATGCCCGCGGCCAAGGCCGGGCTGACGCCCGAGCAGATCAGCGCGATCGACACCGCGCATCTGTGGCATCCCTACAGCACCATCGGCGCCGAATCCGTCGCCCCCGTGGTGGCCGTCGGAGCCCGCGGCGCCTGGCTCACCCTGATCCGCGACGGCACGCCGCTCGAGGCGCTCGACGCGATGAGCTCCTGGTGGACCGCGATCCACGGCCACGGCCACCCGGTCCTGGATGCGGCGCTGACGGCCCAGCTCGGCGCGATGAACCACGTCATGTTCGGCGGCCTGACCCACGAACCGGCGGCGCGGCTGGCCCAGCTGCTGGTGGACATCACCCCGGCCGGGCTGGACACAGTGTTCTTCAGCGACTCCGGGTCGGTGTCGGTGGAGGTGGCGGTGAAGATGGCGCTGCAGTACTGGCGCAGCCGCGGCCGGCCCGGCAAGCACCGGCTGATGACCTGGCGCGGCGGCTACCACGGCGACACCTTCACGCCGATGAGCGTCTGCGACCCCGACGGCGGCATGCACTCGCTGTGGACCGACATCCTGGCCCGCCAGGTGTTCGCCCCGCAGGTGCCCCGCGACTACCACCCCGCCTACAGCGCGGCGTTCGAGGAACAGCTGGCCCGGCACACGGCCGAGCTGGCCGCCGTCGTCGTCGAGCCCGTCGTGCAGGGCGCCGGCGGCATGCGCTTTCACGACCCGCAATACCTGCGCGATCTGCGGGACATCTGCCGGCGGCACGAGGTGTTGCTGATCTTCGACGAGATCGCGACCGGCTTCGGCCGCACCGGCGAGCTCTTCGCCGCCGACCACGCCGGCGTGAGCCCGGACATCATGTGCGTCGGCAAGGCGCTGACCGGCGGATATCTGACCCTGGCCGCGACACTGTGCACCACCGACATCGCCCACACCATCAGCACGGGTGAGGCCGGAGCGCTGATGCACGGCCCGACGTTCATGGCCAACGCGCTGGCCTGCGCGGTGTCAGTGGCCAGCGTCGAAGTGCTACTCGGGCAGGACTGGCGGGCGCGGGTCGGCGAGATCGGCGCCGGCCTGGCCGCCGGACTCGAGCCAGCCCGGGCGCTGCCCGGGGTCAGCGATGTGCGGGTGTGCGGCGCCATCGGCGTCATCGAGTGCGAGCGCCCGGTCGACCTGGCCGTCGCCACCCCGGCGGCGCTGGACAACGGCGTCTGGCTGCGCCCGTTTCGCAACCTCGTCTACGCGATGCCGCCCTACATCTGCACGCCCGGCGAGATCGACCAGATCACCTCGGCGATGGTGCAGGTCGCCAAGCGAACCGGCTCTCGTAGGCTCTAGGGCGATGAAGGCACCGATCGAGGTTTCCCCGCTGGCCTGGCTGGAAGCGGTGGAACGACAGCGGCGCGAGGCCGGACTGCGCCGCTCACTGCGGCCGCGTCCCGCCGTGGCCACCGAGCTGGACCTGGCCTCCAACGACTACCTGGGGCTATCCCAACACCCCGACGTGATCGACGGCGGGGTCGCTGCGCTGCGCATGTGGGGTGCCGGGGCGACCGGGTCGCGCCTGGTCACCGGCGACACCGAGCTGCACCAGCAATTCGAGTGCGAGCTTGCCGACTACGTCGGCGCCCCCTCCGGCCTGCTGTTCTCCTCTGGCTACGCCGCCAACCTGGGCGCGGTCGTCGGCCTGTCGGGCCGGGGTTCGCTGCTGGTGTCCGACGAGTACTCGCACGCGTCGCTGGTGGACGCCTGCCGGCTGTCGCGGGCGCGGGTGGCGGTGACGCCGCACCGCGACGTCGGTGCCGTGGAGGCGGCGTTGGCGGCCCGCGACGAGGAGCGCGCGGTCGTCATCACCGAGTCGGTGTTTTCCACCGACGGCGCGCTGGCGCCGCTGCGGGACCTGCACGAGGTGTGCCGCCGGCATCGCGCCCTGCTGATCGTCGACGAGGCGCACGGCCTGGGTGTGCGCGGCGGCGGCCGCGGGCTGCTGCACGAGGCCGGGCTGGCCGGTGCGCCCGACGTGGTCATGACCACCACGCTGTCCAAGGCGCTGGGCAGCCAGGGCGGCGCGGTGCTCGGGCCGGCGTCGGTGCGCGCCCACCTGATCGACGCGGCACGCACGTTCATCTTCGACACCGGCCTGGCCCCGGCGGCCGTGGGCGCCGCGCGGGCCGCGCTGACCGTGCTGCGGTCCGAGCCATGGCGCGCGGACGCGGTGTTACGCCACGCCGCCTTTCTTGCCGAGGTCTGCGGCGTGCCCGAGACGCCGCAGTCGGCGGTGGTGTCGGTGATCCTGGGTGACCCGGACGTGGCGGTGGCCGCCGCGACGGCCTGCCTGGACGCCGGCGTGCGGGTGGGATGCTTCCGGCCCCCGACCGTGCCCGCCGGTACGTCGCGGCTGCGGCTCACCGCGCGCGCGTCGCTGGACGACGCCGAGCTGGAGGTCGCGCGCGGGGTGCTCACCGATGTGCTCGCCAAGCTGGGTTGAGGCGCGCCGGTGACGGTTCTGGTCGTCACCGGCACCGACACCGGGGTCGGCAAGACGGTCGCCACGGCCGCGCTGGCGTGCCACGCCCGTCAGGCCGGCCTCGACGTGGCGGTCTGCAAACCGGTCCAGACCGGCATCGACGCGGGCGACGACGACCTCGCCGAGGTGGCCCGGCTGTCCGGGGTGACCGAGCTGGCCGGGTTCGGCCGTTATCCGCTGCCGCTGGCACCGGTGGCCGCCGC
Source organism: Mycobacterium colombiense (assembly GCF_001672755.1). Classification (GTDB taxonomy): domain Bacteria; phylum Actinomycetota; class Actinomycetes; order Mycobacteriales; family Mycobacteriaceae; genus Mycobacterium; species Mycobacterium colombiense_C. The sequence continues at coordinate 53,694 of NZ_LZKI01000133.1, forward strand.
CGAGGCGGCCGGGATGCCGCTGCCCACCCGCGAGCAGCTGCTGGGGCTCATCGGGGAGCTGGACCGCCCGGGGCGGCTGACGCTGGTCGAGGGCGCCGGGGGCCTGCTGGTCGAACTCGGCGAAAACGGGGTCACCGCCCGCGATCTCGCCGCCGCGCTGGGCGCGGGAGTGCTGGTGGTGGTCGGCTCGTCGCTGGGCACCCTCAACCACACCGCGCTGACCCTAGAATCTATTGCCGCGCAGAATCTTTCGTGCGCAGGTCTGGTCATCGGCAGCTGGCCCCGGCAGCCCGGGGTGGTGGAGACGACGAACCGGCCCGCGCTGGCCAGGCTGGCCGCGGTGCGCGCCGTGCTGCCCGAAGGTTCGGCGTCGCTGGACTCCATTGAGTTCGCGGCCCTGTGCGCCCAGGCGTTCGACCGTGACTGGGTCACCTCGCTGGTGGGCTGATGGTCCACTCCATCGAGCTGGTCTTCGACCGCCACACCGAGTCGGCGGTCCGGAACATCTGGGAAGCGTTGGCCGGGGCAGGAATTCCCAGTCAGGCACCGGCCAGCCGTCCGCACGTGACGCTGGCGGTGGCCGAAGGCATCGCCCCCGACGTCGACGAGCTGCTGAGCCCGCTGACCGAGCGGCTGCCACTGCGCTGCCTCATCGGTGCGCCGGTGCTATTCGGCCGCGCCAGCGCGGTTTTCGCGCGGCTGGTGGTGCCGACGGGCGAGCTGCTGGCCCTGCACGCCCAGGTGCACCGGGTGTGCGGGCCGTATTTGTCGCCCGGCCCGATGCCCAACAGCCTGCCCGGTCAGTGGACCGCGCACGTCACGATGGCCCGGCGCGTCGGCGGCGCTCACCTCGGAAGGGCGCTGCGCATCGCGGGCCGGCCCGCCCAGATCGACGGCAGCTTCGCGGGTTTGCGCCGCTGGGACGGCAACAAGAAGGCCGAGCATCCGATTTCCTAGTGGCGATCGCAAGCGCGGCGTAGCCGGGCGCGGCGGGTCGCCACCGTCGGGTCAGTGGCGATCGCAAGTGCCGCGTAGCCGGGCGCGGCGGGTCACCACCGTCGGGTCAGTGGCCCGTCGTCGCGAGCTCCGGCGCGGTGGCCGCCCGCACCCTGGCGCGCCGCTCGTCGATGGTGCGGCCCAGGTCTTGCAGCAGCAGCGGCTTGTCCATCACGAGCTCGACCAGGTGATCGCGATCGATCTCCAGCGCGGTCACCTCGTCGATGGCCTGCGCGTCGGCGAGGTTGGGCTGGCGGGTCAGGGCGGTGACACCCAGGAACGAGCCCTCGTCCAGCCCGCCGACCGCGACGACCGATCCGTCCGTGGCGGTCGCGGTCAACCGCACGCCGCCCTCGATCAGGAACGTCATCCCCGCCGGAACGCGACCGGCGTGCTCGACGATCTCATTGGCCCCGTAGCGAACGATTTTCGCGTGCGACACCAATGCCTGCTGATCCGGTTGGCTGAGCCGCAACGCAGGCGCCACCACCGTCCGTACCGCCTTCTCGATGCGCTCGGTCGTGGAGATGTCGTCCTCGGCGCCGTTCAGGTGTAGACCGTCGCGCCGCGCCGCGTACCACAGCCAGCGCAGAAACGCCGCTTGCGCGGCCGAGTCGTCCGCGGGCGACTTCAGCCCGACGGTGACCCGATATTCGGCGTCCCCGGTCGGCGCCGAGGTCGCCACCGCGTCAGGCCTGCGCTGCGGCAACGCGTTGGCGACCCGCTCCAACAGCGCGCACACCCGATCGGGCGGGTCGATCTCGGAAAAGGTTGTGGTGATTGCCAATTGGTGCCCGCCGGGCGGGCGGCTGAGATTGGTGAACGAGGTGGTGGCCAGCACCGAGTTCGGGGTGATCTGCAGCCCGCGGCCGGATTCGATGTGCACGGACCGCCAGTTCGCCTCCACGATCCGGCCCCGCGCCGACGGGGTGTCCAGCCAGTCACCGATCCGGAACGGCTGCTCGAACAACATGAACAGCCCGGACACGATCTGGCCGACGGAGTTCTGCAGCATCAGGCCGATGACCACCGAGGTGACTCCCAGCGCGGTGAAGAGCCCGCCGACGCGCACGCCCCACACGTAGGAGAAGATGACCGCCAGTCCGACTCCGATCAGCACGAACCGGGTCACGTCGAGGAAGATGCCCGGGATCCGCTGGCGCCAGGAGCCCTGCGGTGCGCCCTCGAAAACCGTTGCGTTGAGCCCGGATAACAGGAGCACCAGCACCACGAAACCGAACACCGTCGCCAGCACCCGAACCGACGTGAACTGGGCCGGCATCCTGGCCACATTCACCAGCAACACCAGCAGTGCGCCCAGCGGAACAAGGTAGCTGCGCATCAGCAGGACGGGCCGCGCCAGCGGACTCTCCTTGCGCACGAGGCTCTGGTGCCATTCGGTGAGGGCGATCAGCAGCAGCGGCAGGCCGAATATCACCCCGGCGGCCCAGTACAGCGATGGTGAGTCAAAGGTTTTCATTGCCCCTGCCCTTCCGAGAGCTTCCAGATCTGCTGCTCGACGCCGCCGACGGTGATGGTGCCGGCCGGGGTGAATCGCCGGATGTCGTGCATCACCTCGTAGACCTTCGCGGTGACATAGATTCCCGATTGTGTTGTGCTGCTGCGTGTCTGATGCGCCAGGTTGACGGCCGCACCCCACATGTCGTAGACGATGCTGGATCGCCCGACCAGTCCGCTGATCACGTTGCCGGTGTGGATGCCGGCCCGCAGGGCCAGGTGGTAGCCGGTCTTGCTGTTGAAGCGCGCGATGATGTCTTGCATCTCCACGGCGAATTCGACGGTGCGGTGGACGCTGTCCAGCCGGGGAAAGTTCAGGCCGCAGCTGGCCAGGTAGCCGTTGTGCAGCGTGCGAATCGGCTCGATGCCAAGGGATTCCGCTGCCGAGTCGAGTTCGCGGATCAGTTCGTCGACGATGCCCACCAGCTCGCGGCCGGAGAGTTTGCCGGAGATGTCGTCGAGGCCGACGATGTCGGCGAAGATGACCGTGACGTCCTGGTGTTCCTCGGCGATGGTTTGTTCGCCCTCGCGGTAACGCTGGGCAACCGGTTCGGGCATCAGCGACGCGAGCAGCCGGTCGTTCTCCTTGCGCTGTTCGGTCAGCAGTTCCTCTTTGATCTGCAGGTTGCGGCTCATGTCGTTGAAAGCGGCCATCAGCTCGCCGATCTCATCGCGTGAGGTGACCGGGATCGCGACGTCGTAGTTGCCGGCGCTGATCTCGCGGGCCCCGGCCTGCAACCTGCGAATGGGCCGCACGAATATTTGGGCGACCAGCAGCGCGGCCACGCAGATGACGAAAACCATTGCTGTGGTGGTCAATATCAGCGTCTGGGTCAGCGACGCCACCCGGGCGTTGGCCTCGGAGGTTTCCCTGGTCGCCACGATCGACCAGTGCAGGTCGGAATTCGGCAGCGACAACGGGGCGTAGGACGCGAGCTCTCGTCGGCCCAGATAACCGGTGTCGGTCACCGTTCCGGTCTCGCCGCGTTGCGCGGCGCGCACGGCCGAGGTGGCGACGGGCTGGACCAGCGTGGTGCCGCCCCATCTGATCGCGGTGTCGACGGTCTCGCGGCGAGCGCCGGCGGCCAGCGCCTCACGCCGATATCGCTGCGGGTCTTCCAGGAACAGCCGCGAGTCGGAGCGCATCAGGTTGTCCGGGCCCGCCAGATAGGTCTCGGCGGTCTGGCCCATCCCCGCCGCCCGCCACTGCTTGTCGGCGGTCATGATCCGATTCACCTTCGCGATCGGCAGCGGCAGCGCCAGCACTCCGGCCGGTTTGCCCGGCGGGCCGATCGGCGCGACCAGCCACGCGATGGGCTGACCCAGCTGGGGCTGATACGGCTGAAAGTCGGTGATCCACACGAAGTTCACCGAGTTCGCGGCCATGGCCTTCTCGTACGCGCCGCGCAGAATCGACTGGCGATACGGGCCGGTGAGGACGTTGGTGCCGAGCGAGGCGCTTTTCCGCACGGTGTAGACCACGTTGCCGCGGGTGTCGAGCAACAGCGCGTCGCGGTATTCGAAGCGGGTGGCGATCTCGCGGAAGTAGTCGTTGAATCGGGCGTTGGCGGCCGACCAGGCGCTGCCGTCGCCGGCGTCGTCGGGCGCGGACCCGTTCGAAGACCCATGCGCCGCAACGGTGTAGTGCGCCTGCAGATACCGCTGCGAGTTGTTGCTGGGCAGCACGGCATCCAGCGCCAGCTTGTTCCCGGTGTCGCGCTCCAACGGTTTGATCAGCCGCTCGTTGTAGAAGTCCACCAGCGCCTGCTGCTGCCCGGGGTCGACGGACGCGTTGGCCAGCTGATCGAATCCGGCCGTGAACGCCTGCACCGCGTCCAGCGCTGTGGACCCGCGGCTGTAGACCACCAGAGAATCAGACAGGTCCGAGAACAGTGTCTCGATCGCGCGCTTCTGCGCCTCACGCAGCTGCGTCATCCGCTCCGACGCCGCCGGCAACAGCGCGTTGCGCGCCGCGACGTACTCGACGGTCCCGATCACTCCCAGCGACGCCAGGCTCGACACCAGCAGCATCAGCATCACCTTGGACTGAATGCTGATCCAGGACAGCGCTCGTGGGCGACGCCTAATCTTCCGGGCCGGGTCCTGCTCGTCCGGGGGAACCGACTCGGTCGGGCGCATCAACCGACCGTGTGTCGGGTCGACCCTCGACGCCATGGCGCCGCTTCTCGCGATGGCGTTAGGAAGCGCACGCCCCGACGCCTACCCCCCGAAGAGCAAATACAAACCGGTGAAGGTGTAGCCGACCATCACCAGCATCATCGTCAGCTGGCCGGTGAGCTGATGCCCGGCGGGCAGCAGCCGCAGGGCTTTGTCGTGGGCCGCGATCACCGCGACGATGTGCCCGGTGACCACGCAGGTCACCTTGATCGCGGCCAGCACCGGCGGGTGCATGGATAAGACGTAGGCCACGTGCAGATGCGCCAGGCCGAGCAGATTCCACCCGTGGCCGAACGGGTCGGCCAGCGCGAACACCGCCTGCTGTCCGCGCTCCACCAGATAGGACAGGTAGTGCGCGAAGATGTAGCCGACGACGATCGGGATCAGTGAATGAGCCATCTCGCCGGGCAATTCGCGCCGTCGCTCCGCGGTGACCCCCCCGGTGGCGCGTGCCGCAAGTGAAAATGTCACTGCCACAACGCAAATGAAGACGATCAGTCCGACGGTGCGCAGTATCGACGATGCCGGTGTCGGGGGAGCGCCGAATTCACGGGTGAGCTGATCGGAGAAGCCGCGCCACGTCGGCGACGACGAGAAGCTGTCGAACGCCGTCGACCCCAGCAGCACCGCCAGCAGCACCACGACGCCCGGCCGCACCGGCAGCGACGGCAGATGGTCGAGCGGGTTTCCGAAGACGATCTTTCCGGTCTCCGGGTTGCGCCGAAACGGCGAAAGCCGGGAGACGGCCATGCTGTACACGCCGAACGGGTCGGCGCGGGCCAGCCAGCGCTGGCCGCACAGCCAGGCGCCGACCAGCATCAGCGCGGCGTAGGCGGCTATCCACGTCATGACCCACGGCAGTGAAGCCGAGTTCGGGCTGGCCAGCTCCATCCAGACGAAGGCGAACAGGCCGAACGCGGCGGGCCGGTAGCCCCAGCCCTCGGGGTAGGACAGCCGAGGCCGACCGAGGCGCTCCGGGACGACGCGACGCAGCAGCAGATACACCGTGCGCATCGGCGAGATCACCCGCCACACCGGCCCGATGGCCAGCGACAGCGCCACCAGCCCAACCCACAGCAGCACATAGAACGCACCGAGCAGCGCGTTGGACTCCGATTCGGGGCCCCACACCCCGGCGGCCAACGCCCACGCCGCGAACACCAGCGCCACCGTGGCCGCCGTCCACCGGGTCACCCGGGAGTCGACGAACGTCGTCAGCGCCGCCGGCAGGGGCCGGCCCGGTTTGAGCGGATCGAACCGCGGTTGCCGCCACGCGAACGCCACTAAGGCGAACGTGAAGGTCAGCGCCCATGCCGCCCCGACCATCGCGTAGGCGTAGGGCACCGGAAGGTCACCCGACCCGCCGAGACCGTGCGCGAGCACCACCGCCGCGGCGGCGGAGCTCACGACTGCACTTGGATCGTTGCGATGGTGCGGTCCAGGTGGTGCAGCTCCACCGCGACGTTGCCTGGAACATCAACGGCGAATCCGAACGTCTGGTTGGGAGCGGCAGCGACCTGGAACTTGTGGTCCGGCGTCGAATGCACGTGCAGCTCGTCGGTGGCATCGCTGGTCACGTGCAGGGTGATCTGCTGATGCACCTTGGCCTGCAGCGTGGCATTGGTCGGGGTGACCTGCCCGTTCGCGATGGTCACGTCGATCACCAGCGGTGCGGCCGGGGATTTACTGGTCGAACCGGCGCAGCCGACCAGGCCGCAGACCAGCGCGGCCGCCCACGCTGCGATGAGTGTGGCTCGCAGTGTCATGGATTCACGCCGCCCGCGGGATCTGCCGCTTGTCCTCGACCGGTTCGGGCTCGGTGACGGCATAGCCGAGCCGGCCCGCACCCCAGGTCAGGCCCGCGATCACCATCAGCGTCAGGAACAGCACCACGAACGAGCCGGCGGTGAACAACCACACCGGGGCGTTCTGGTCGCGCTCGCGCTGCAGGATGGTGATCTCCTGCACGAACGGCCGGTTCATCGCCGACAGCGCCGGTACCTCGGGCGCCGGGATGGCGTCGTCGGCCGGCTCGTAGATCGGCACCGCGGTCATCGTGTAGCCGTCTTGAACCCGGAACAGGGTCTTCCACGAACCCCAGACCGGCAGCGGCCGGGTGGACTTGTAGTGGCCGGGCCCGACCTTCTCGAGACGGTCGATCTGCAGACCGCGGTCGTTCTCCATCCGGCCCTGCCAGGACAGGATCGTCACCCAGTCCGGATGTTCGCTGACCATGTCGGCGGGCTGGAGTTGAATGTCGGCCGACACCATGCGTTTTCCGGGTGCACTCGGCAGGTCGGTCAGCAGGATGGTCGCGTTGTTCTGCCGCGGCACGACGATATGCAGGCCGTTGGCGACGGCGCCACCGATCACCAGCACCGTGGCCACGACCACCGAGATGCCGACGGCCCGGCCCGGCAGCCGCTGCCCGGTGAGCACCAGTCCGAACAGGGCGCCGCACATCCCCATCAGGACCGCGACCGGCACGGCCATCGCCAGGGCCTCGCCCCACATGCTGATCGGCCACGGATAGTGGTACACCGCCGAGATCCACAGCGATTCCAGCAACAGCCCGACGGTGCCCACGCCCAGGCCGGCGACGGCACCGAAAACGACGGGGCGCTTGAACAATGGGGTCAGCGCGACCAGCTCGACGGCCAGCGCCGGGCCGAGATACAGCGGGAACCAGTTGATCGGGGCGCCCAGTATCGGCCCGACCAGCAGGGCGACGCCGCCGCGCAGGGCGATGGCGAAGATCGCCGCGATCAGGGCCGCGCCCCGCCCCATGGTGATGCGCGCGGCGACCGCCGCCAGCGCCGCCGCGGCGGCGATCAGCATGGGCTGCAGGACCAGCCGGAATTGCTCGACGCCGAAGTCATATTCGATCTGGTAGACCGACAGGCCGATGAACATTCCGCCGAAGGACAGGTAGCGCAGGAAGGTGATGAAAACGCCGTGGTAGACGTCCTCGCCTTCGTCGGCCTCGCCTTCGCGCTCCAGCATCAGCACCGCGAACAGTGAGAAGCAGGCGCCGCCGATCATCATCAAATGCGTTGGGCCCCAAAGGGTTACATCTTGCCCGAAGATGCGGTGCCAGACGTCGTCGAGCGGGAACCCGATCATCGCGTACAGTCCGCAGCCGGCCATCAGCACGCCGCCCACCGGTGCATGCCAGTTGCGCGTGATGCGCACCGGCGCGGGGCCGGGCTTGTCGAATGGCAGGACGACCGACACCATGCCGGCCAGGAACACCCCGAACAATCCGATGATGATGAAGTAGTGCGCCGGGTTGGCCAGCGGGCCCGGGTCACGGCCGTTGCCGATGTGCCAGCTGACGTCCCAGATGAAGCCGAACAGCGCGCAGATGATCGACGTGGTGAAGATCAGGATCGGCAGCGCCACCCAGTTGGGCCGGTGGAATTTCTCGCCCACCTTGTCGGCAGCGCGGGTCAGCCACTGAATGCGATGGGTGCGATGGGCATGGCCCACCCACAGCATCAGCAGCGTGATCACCACCGCGGCGATCGACAGCCCGATCACCTGGTTCAGCCCCGCGCCGCGCGCGGGTGCCTCAGCAACAATCACCAGTTCGTTCGACCGCATCGTCGTGCCTCCCAACCGCGCCGGGCTGCCCCGGAGGATCCGATTGATGTCAACCGCTTATTACTGCCAAGTAGGGTCCGTGATTGTTTGTTTAATGCCCCGATCCAGGTCGCGTCAATCACGCTCTTTGTCGGGCGTGTCGGGATGCGAAGCGTCCTTGCCGGCGCCCGTGGTGCGCCGGCCCTCCCTGCGGTCGCGCAGCGCGATGTACAAAATCACCCCGACGACGATCACCGCAGGCAGAAACGCCGGCGCCGCCAACAGCAGGTAGTGGTGCGCCAGGAATTCGACGTGCGGAGTCACCAAGGTCGTATACCCATAGGTAGGTCGTGTACTTGGGCCGTTACCCTACTTTGAACACCTTTCATTCACCGCTGCCATCACACGTGGCAGATGTGTCCCCACGCGCGGACACGAAAAAGAGGCAAGGGGAGTACCTGGTGACTCAAGCGGCAACTCGACCGGCGGCCGAAACCGGCAACGACGAGGACATCCTGGCGGTGGCCCGGCAGCAGGTGCTGGAGGACGGCCAGGGATTGAGCCGGGACCAGGTGCTGCGGGTGTTGCAGCTGCCCGACGACCGCCTCGACGAACTGTTGGCGCTGGCCCACGACGTGCGGATGCGCTGGTGCGGTCCCGAGGTCGAGGTCGAGGGCATCATCAGCCTGAAGACCGGCGGCTGCCCGGAGGACTGTCACTTCTGCTCGCAGTCGGGTCTGTTCGCGTCGCCGGTGCGCAGCGCGCGGCTCGACATCCCCAGCCTGGTCGAGGCGGCCAAGCAGACCGCCAAGTCCGGCGCCACCGAATTCTGCATCGTGGCCGCCGTGCGCGGGCCGGACGAGCGGCTGCTGGCCCAGGTCGCGGCCGGTATCGAGGCGATCCGCAACGAGGTCGAGATCAACATCGCCTGCTCGTTGGGGATGCTGACGGCCGAGCAGGTCGAGCAGCTCTCCGAGATGGGCGTGCACCGCTACAACCACAACCTGGAGACCGCCCGTTCGTTCTTCACCAACGTGGTGACCACGCACAGCTGGGAAGAGCGCTGGGAGACGCTGTCGATGGTCCGTGACGCCGGCATGGAGGTCTGCTGCGGCGGCATCCTCGGCATGGGCGAGACGCTGGAACAGCGCGCGGAATTCGCCGCCGAACTGGCCGAACTGGGTCCCGATGAGGTGCCGCTGAACTTCCTCAACCCGCGGCCCGGCACCCCCTTCGGCGACCTGGAGGTCATGCCGGCGAGCGAGGCGCTGAAGTCGGTGGCCGCGTTCCGGCTGGCGCTGCCCCGCACCATGCTGCGATTCGCCGGCGGCCGGGAGATCACTCTGGGCGACCTGGGCGCCAAGAAGGGCATCCTCGGCGGCATCAACGCCGTCATCGTCGGCAACTACCTGACCACGCTGGGCCGGCCCGCCGAATCCGACCTGGAATTGCTGGACGACCTGCAGATGCCCCTCAAGGGCCTCAACGCCAGCTTGTAGGCCGGCTTCGCGGCTAGGGTTGGAGACTTGTGGTTGGCGATTTGGGCGCAGCGGTCAGCGCCGGCGTCTACAACGTCTACACCGGGGAATTAGGGGGCACCTCAGTGCCGACAGCGGCTCAGTTGGGTCTCGAGCCTCCGCGGTTCTGCGCGGCGTGCGGTCGCCGGATGGTGGTGCAGGTTCGCCCCGACGGCTGGCGCGCGCGCTGCTCGAGGCACGGTGAGGTCGATTCCGGCGATCTGGAGACGCAGCGGTGACCCAGCCGGCCAACACCGATGCGCCTCTCGTCACCGTTTCCCGGCGGGCGCGGCTGCGCGCGCTCCTGGTCGTGGCCCTCGGGTCGGCGGCCACCGGCCTGGTGATCGGCGGAGTGTGGGCGTGGATCGCCCCGCCGATTCGCGCCGTGGTGGCCCTCACCCGTTCGGGCGAGCGCGTCCATGACTATCTGGGCAACGAGTCCGAGCACTTCTTCGTCGCGCCGGCCCTGATGCTGGGGCTGCTGACGGTGCTGGCGGTGGTCGCCTCGGTCGGGGTATGGCAGTGGCGCGAGCACCGCGGGCCCGCCATGGTCATCGCCCTGTCGGGCGGCATGGTGGCGGCGGCCGCAGCGGCCTCGGCGGTGGGGGCCGGACTGGTTCGGCTGAGCTACGGCGCCCTGAACTTCGATGCGGTTCCGCTGACGAAGAGCCCGTCGGTCGCGTACGTCACGCAGGCGCCGCCGGTGTTCTTCTCGACTGGTCCGCTGCAGATCGCGGTGACCCTGTTGTGGCCGGCCGGCATCGCGGCCCTGGTCTACGCCGTGCGGGCGGCCGCGGACGCCCGCGACGACCTGGGTGCGCTGCCACCGGAGCCTAGGCCATCCGACGAGCTGCCGGTGGGAGGCGGAGGCGCCGCGGAAGCGCCGGTGTCATAGCGGGCGGCGGCCGATCTTGCGGCCCGTGACGACCTTGGCCGCGATCTTCAGCAGCCGGCCCATGCCGACGTAGGTCATCGGGTTGAACATCGTCGGCCACGTGGTGCGGACCAGGTTCTCGGTCAGCGGGCGGCCTTCGAAGCGATCTGTCAGCCAGCGCAGCGTCATCGGCGCCGACAGCGGATGCAGCATCATGTGCTCGTTGAAGGCGTCGCGGTGGTAGGTGACGTGCGCGCCGCCGGCCGAATACGCGTCGGCGAGCACGTCGATGTCGTGGACGTCGATCAGGTAGTCGTGCACGGCCTGCACGATCAGCACCGGGGGCGTCGGGACGGCGGCACCCAGCTTGATGTGATCGAAGACGTAGGTGACTTCGGGGCTGGACAGGATCTGCTCGAGCGGCTGGTCGAGGTAGTCGCCCATGTTCTTGCCGGCCATCCGAACCACGGCTTCCACCGTCGTCATCTTCTCCAGCGAGTCCAGCAGGGCGCGCCCCTCCTCGTTGGTGTGCTCCCGGATCACCCGGTCCAGATCGGGGTAGATGTGCGCGAGCGCGGCCACCACCAGCGCGGGAAGCCCGGACAGGAAGCTGCCGTTGAGTCGGCGGAAGGTGTTGCCCAGGTCGCCGACGGGTGAGCCCAACACCGCGCCGACGATGTTCAGCTCGGGCGCGTATTCGGCGCACATCTCGGCGGCCCAGGCGCTGGCCAGTCCGCCACCGGAGTACCCCCACAGCCCGACGGGGGCGGTGGCGGACAGGTTGAGGCGCTCCGAGTTGCGCGCGGCCCGGATGCCGTCCAGGACGCGGTAGCCGGGTTCATAGGGCGCGCCCCACAGGCCGCGCAGGCCTTCGTGGTCGGGCACGGAGACCGCCCACCCCTCGGCCACGGCGGCGACGATCAGGAAAAGCTCGAACTGGCCGATGGCGCCCAGCGCCTTGGCCCGGCGCCGCAGCGCGTAGGAGGGGAAACAGCGCGACGAGACGGCGTCGATCGCGCACTGGTAGGACAGCAGCGGGCAGGACTGGCCCGGAGCGAGGTCGGCGGGGACGATCACCGTCGTGGCGGTGGCCTCCGGCTCGCCGTTCATGTCCATGGTCCGGTACAGCAGCTGGACGGCCTTGATGGGCTGCGGGATCAGGCCGAGGAACGCCAGCTCGACGTTGCGCGAGCGCAGCACGGTCCCGGGCTCGGCGTGCTGGAAGCCCAGCGGCGGCTGGTAGAACGGGTCGTCCGAGGGCAGCAGCGGACGCACCTTGTGCTGCAGTTCCTCGTGCGGCGGCCGGGCGATCCATTCCGCGCCCTGCGTGCCTGCGAGGTTGCCGAGCTCAGCCATTGAGGCTCCCTTCGTGGCCACCCGGCATTCTCGCGCACGAACGGCAGGTAACCAAAACGTAATCGCCGCAGTGTGAGCGACTTCTCGTCACTCCGGCCAGATCAGACCGCTACTGAATTTCGAACCGCCCCCGCGTCGCCCGATGACGCTTTTCTGTCAGCCTAGCCTGGCAGCCCCGGCGGCCTGAGCGCGGCGAACTCGTCGGTGACCCGCAACGCCGCGTCGGTGAACCGGTACAGCGCCGCCGGACGTCCGCCGCTGCGCCCGGATTGTGCGATGGTGCCGGTCGCCCGGATGACGCCGCGCCGGGCCAGCACTCGCTGCAGGTTCGTCGCGTCCACCTGATAGCCCAGCGCGGCGCCGTAGATGTCGCGCAGCGTGGAAAGCGCGAATTCCCTTGGCGCCAAAGCGAAGCCGATGTTGGTGTAGGACAGCTTGGCGATCAGCCTGGTGCGGGCGTTGTCCACCATCTGACCGTGATCGAAGGCCATCGGCGGCAAGGAGTTCACCGGATGCCAGCGGGTGTCCGGCGGCAGCTCGGGGCTGGCGGGGGAGGGCACCAGGCCCAGGAACGTGGACGCGATCACGCGGGTGTCCGGCACCCGCTGCGGGTCGGAGAACACCGCGAGCTGTTCCAGGTGGGCCAGCTCTTTGAGGTCGACCTTCTCGGCCAGCTGGCGCCGGACCGAGGTGATCATGTCCTCGTCGTTGCGCAGCTGCCCGCCCGGCAGCGACCACTTGCCCTGTTGCGGCTCCCGGGCGCGCTGCCATAACAGCACGTTCAACTGCGGTTTCGCCGCCCGGCGTCCCTTCGTAACCTGTTCGGTCACTTCGCGAACCTGGAACACGACCGCGAGCACTTCGTGAGCGGTGCTACCATGGGCCATGTTTTCGATTATAAGTCGAAAACCTCCTGGGCTGAAAGGAGCCGCCATGACGGTTATCAATCGCATGGACACGCTCGCCGAAAGCATGATCGCCGACATCACGAATTCACCCGCCGGGTACGCCGGTGTGGCCGGTGATGAGCAATGGGCCGCCGAGGTTCGCCGCCTGGCCAAGCTGCGCGGCGCCACCGTACTGGCGCACAACTATCAACTGCCCGAGATCCAGGACGTCGCCGACCACGTGGGCGACTCGCTGGCGCTGTCGCGGATCGCCGCCGAGGCGCCCGAGGACACCATCGTGTTCTGCGGCGTGCACTTCATGGCCGAGACGGCCAAGATCCTGAGCCCGGACAAGACGGTGCTCATCCCGGACCAGCGCGCCGGCTGCTCGCTGGCCGATTCCATCACCGCCGACGAGCTGCGGGCCTGGAAGGACGAACACCCCGGTGCGGTCGTCGTCTCCTACGTCAACACGACGGCGGCGGTCAAGGCGCTCACCGACATCTGCTGCACCTCGTCCAACGCGGTCGAGGTCGTCGAGTCCATCGACCCCGACCGCGAGGTGCTGTTCTGCCCGGATCAGTTTCTCGGCGCGCACGTCCGCCGGATGACCGGTCGCGAGAACCTGCACGTGTGGGCGGGCGAATGCCACGTGCACGCCGGAATCAACGGCGACGAACTCAACGACCAGGCCCGCGCCAACCCCGATGCCGAGCTCTTCGTGCACCCCGAATGTGGTTGTGCCACTTCGGCCCTGTATCTCGCGGGTGAGGGCGCCTTCCCGCCGGACCGGGTGAAGATCCTGTCCACCGGCGGCATGCTGGAGGCCGCCAACCATACCAACGCACGCAAGGTGCTGGTCGCCACCGAGGTCGGCATGCTGTATCAATTGCGCCGCGCCGCACCGCAAGTCGACTTCCGCGCGGTCAACGACCGCGCTTCCTGCAAGTTCATGAAGATGATCACCCCGGCCGCGCTGCTGCGCTGCCTCGTCGAGGGAGCCGACGAGGTCGATGTCGATCCCGATGTCGCCGCCGCCGGCCGGCGCAGCGTGCAGCGAATGATCGAAATCGGCCACCCGGGCGGTGGCGAGTGACCGCCCGTCCCCAGTGGACGCACAGCGCCGACGTCGTCGTAGTCGGTACCGGCGTCGCGGGATTGGCCGCCGCGCTGGCCGCCCACCGCGCCGGGCGCAGTGTCGTCGTGCTGAGCAAGGCCGACCAGGCCCGCGGGGCGACCGCGACGCATTACGCGCAGGGCGGCATCGCGGTGGTGCTGCCCGACAATGACGATTCGGTGGAGGCCCACGTCGCCGACACGGTGGTCGCGGGCGCCGGTCTGTGCGACCCCCAGGCGGTCTACTCGATCGTCGCCGACGGCTACGCGGCCGTGGCCGAATTGGTCGGCGACGGAGCACGTTTCGACGAAGCCGCGCCGGGCAAGTGGGCGCTGACCCGCGAGGGTGGACACTCCCGGCGACGCATCGTGCACGCCGGCGGCGACGCCACCGGCGCGGAGGTGCAGCGGGCCCTCGACCACGCCGCGCGCACCCTGGATATCCGCACCGGCCATGTGGCGCTGCGGGTTCTGCACGACGGTGCGGCCGTGACCGGCGTCCTGGTCGGCACCCCCGGGGGGTGCGGAATCATCAGCGCGCCGTCGGTGATCCTGGCCTCGGGCGGCCTCGGGCACCTGTACGGCGCGACCACCAATCCCGAGGGCTCCACCGGCGACGGCATCGCGCTGGGCTTGTGGGCCGGTGTCCCGGTCAGCGATCTCGAGTTCATCCAGTTCCACCCCACGATGCTCTTCGCCTCCGATGCGGCCAGTGGGCGGCGTCCGTTGGTCACCGAGGCCATCCGCGGTGAGGGCGCGAAACTGATTGACCGGCAAGGCAATTCGGTGACGGCAGGTGTTCACCCGATGGGCGACCTGGCGCCCCGCGACGTCGTCGCCGCGGCCATCGACGCCCGGCTGAAGGCCACCGGCGATGTCTGCGTCTTCCTCGACGCGCGCCACATCGGCGACTTCGCCAACCGGTTCCCGACGGTGACGGCCGCCTGCCGGGCCGCCGGCATCGATCCCGTCCGGCAGCCCATTCCGGTTGTGCCCGGGGCGCATTACAGCTGCGGCGGCATCGTCACCGATGTCTTCGGCCAGACCGAACTGCCCGGGCTGTTCGCCGCGGGCGAGGTGGCGCGCACCGGACTGCACGGTGCCAACCGGCTGGCGTCCAACAGCCTGCTGGAAGGTCTGGTGGTCGGCGGGCGGGCCGGCAAAGTGGCGGCGGCGCATGCCGCCTCGATCGGGCGGGTGCACACGGTCGCGCCCGAACCGCTCGTCCACACCGCGCCCGAGCGCGCCGAGCTGCAGCGCGCGATGAGCCGCGACGCGTCGGTGGTGCGCGATGCCGCCGGACTGACCCGACTGTCCACGGTGCTGTCGCAGGCGCAGCGGCGTCCCGTGTCCGGCCGCCGCGACTTCGAGGACGTGGCGCTGGCCGTCGCCGCCCGCGCGGTCACGGCCGCGGCGCTGGCCCGCACCGAGAGCCGGGGCTGCCACCATCGCGAGGAATACCCGCAGACCGCATCCGAACTGGGACGCAGCAACGTGCTGCGCCTGGGCGACGACCAGAACGCGGTGCTGGTGGAGGCGTTGGCGGCGGTCGTATGACCACGATGTCCGACTGTGAACTGACCGCCGCGCGCGAAACCATCAAGCGGGGCCTGGTCGAGGACCTGCGCTACGGGCCAGATATCACCACCCTGGCCACGGTGCCCGCCGAGGCGGTCGCGACCGCGTCGATGGTGCCCCGCGAGCCCGGCGTGATCGCCGGCATCGACATCGCGCTGCTGGTGCTCGACGAAGTGCTCGGCGCGCGCGCCTACGAGGTGGTCGACCGCGTCGAGGACGGGGCCCGCCTGGAGGGGGGCCAGCCGGTGCTGACGCTGCGCGCCGAGACCCGCGGCCTGCTGACCGCCGAGCGGACCATGCTGAATCTCATCTGCCACCTGTCCGGGATCGCTACCACGACGGCGCACTGGGTGGACGCCGTGCACGGCACCAAGGCCCAGGTGCGCGATACCCGCAAAACGCTGCCCGGTCTTCGCGTCCTGCAGAAATACGCCGTCCGGGTCGGTGGCGGCGTGAACCACCGGCTGGGGCTCGGCGACGCCGCCCTGATCAAGGACAACCACGTGGTGGCTGCGGGATCGGTGGTCGAGGCGCTGCGGGCCGTGCGCGACGCGGCACCGGACCTGCCGTGCGAGGTGGAAGTGGATTCACTCGAGCAGCTGGACGAGGTGCTGCCCGAGAAGCCCGAGCTGATCCTGCTGGACAACTTCCCGGTGTGGCAGACGCAGATGGCCGTGCAGCGCCGTGACGCGCGGGCACCCGCCGTGCTGCTGGAGTCCTCGGGCGGGCTCAGCCTGGAGAACGCCGCCGCATACGCCGCGACCGGGGTGGACTACCTGGCCGTCGGCGCGCTGACCCATTCGGTTCGGGTGCTCGACATCGGCCTCGATATGTAGAAGGGCCCGCGTTGGTGCGCGCCCCGTCGGGTGTGCATCGTGGGCGCCACTTCTCGGCGCGTCGCCGCCCTGGGCGCACACTCCACGCCGCCAGAGCACACTCGACGCTGCGAGCGGCATTAGGCGTGCGCTCCAGGCGCGGGCTCGCCTCAGGCGCGGGCTCGCCTCAGGCGATGTCGCCGACGAAAACGCCGATCCGGCGCAGTTGCAGGCGCGCCAGCCCCGGCAGGCCGCCCCCGTCCGAGCCGGCGGGCAGGATTCGCGGGTTGATCAGGTGCACCGACCGGTTGCGGCTGAACTCCACGTCCGCCTCACCGGCGGCCAGCACGTTCTTCACCCAATTCGTCTTGCCATGGCCCAGCGCGATCGCCAGGGTGTTGCCCTTGCGATACGTGGTCACGATGGTCTCGTAGGGCTTGCCGGAGGTGCGGCCTCGGTGCTTGATCGTCGCGGTTCCGGGCAGGTATCGCACGATCGGCTTGAGTGCCGGGTTGAAGTATTTGATCTGGAAGCGCTCAAACCAGGGCGGGAAGACCATCGGGATGCCCGGGGCATTGTTGGGGTAATCCTTCGCGGACATGGCGGCTCCCTGGGTCGGCAACGCGGGTATGGCCTCGATACCGGCACTGTACCGGTCGGATATTGACTTGAGTTCCTCTGGGACAATGGACACCGTGAGCACCACCCAACCGTCGCCGATGGCCCGTATCGACCTGCGGGGCGCGGAGCTGACGGCTGCCCGATTGCGGGCGGCGCTGCCCCGCGGCGGCGCCGACGTGGAGGCGGTGCTGCCCAAGGTCCGGCCGATCGTCCAGGCCGTCGCCGAGCGCGGTGCCGAAGCCGCGTGCGAGTTCGGCGCCACGTTCGACGGGGTCCGGCCCCCGGCCGTCCGGGTGCCCGACGCCGCGCTGGAGAAGGCCCTGGCCGAACTGGACGAGAGGGTGGCCGACGCGCTGCGGGTGATGATCGATCGCACCCGCGCTGTGCATGCCGACCAGCGCCGCACCGACGTCACGACCACCCTCGGCCCGGGCGCGACCGTCACCGAGCGGTGGGTCCCGGTTGACCGGGTGGGGCTCTACGTGCCCGGCGGCAACGCCGTCTACCCCTCCAGCGTGGTGATGAACGTGGTGCCGGCCCAGGCCGCCGGTGTCGCCTCGCTGGTGGTGGCCAGCCCACCGCAGGCCCAGTTCGATGGCCTGCCGCACCCGACGATCCTGGCCGCGGCCCGGCTGCTGGGCGTCGACGAGGTGTGGGCCGTGGGCGGCGCGCAGGCGGTGGCGCTGCTGGCCTACGGCGGCACCGACCTCGACGGCGCCGAGCTGGCGCCCGTCGACATGATCACCGGGCCGGGCAACATCTACGTCACCGCCGCCAAGCGGCTGTGCCGGTCGCACGTCGGGATCGACGCCGAAGCCGGCCCGACCGAGATCGCGATCCTGGCCGACCACACCGCCGATCCGGCGCACGTCGCCGCCGACCTGATCAGTCAGGCCGAGCACGACGAGATGGCGGGCAGCGTCCTGGTCACCCCCAGCGCGGACCTGGCCGCCGCCACCGACGCGGAGCTGACCAACCAGCTGCAGACGACCGTGCACCGCGAACGGGTGATTGCCGCACTGGGCGGTCGCCAATCGGCCATCATCCTGGTCGACGACCTGGACGCCGGCGTCGAAGTGGTCAACGCCTACGCCGCCGAACACCTGGAGATCCAGACCGTCGACGCGCCCGCCGTGGCGGGCCGAATCCGTTCGGCCGGAGCCATTTTCGTCGGCCCGTATGCGCCGGTGAGCCTCGGTGACTACTGCGCCGGATCCAATCACGTGCTGCCCACCGCGGGCAGCGCCCGGCACTCCAGCGGCCTGTCGGTGCAGACCTTCCTGCGCGGCATCCACGTCGTCGACTACACCGAGGCGGCCCTCAAGGACGTGTCCGGACATGTGATCGCGCTCGCCGAGGCCGAAGACCTGCCGTCGCACGGCGAAGCGGTACGGCGGAGGTTCGAGCGATGAACGGCGAGAGGCCCACGCGCCAACCAACACTGGATGACCTGCCGCTGCGCGACGACCTGCGCGGTAAATCGCCTTACGGCGCACCGCAATTGGACGTACCGGTGCGGCTGAACACCAACGAGAACCCGCACCCGCCGAGCACGGCGCTGGTGGACGACGTGGTGCGGTCGGTGGGCCAGGCCGCCGCCGATCTGCACCGCTACCCCGACCGCGACGCGGTGGCCCTGCGGACCGACCTGGCCGCCTACCTGAGCGCGCAGACCGGCGTTGCGCTCGGAGTCGAAAACCTCTGGGCGGCAAACGGTTCCAATGAGATTCTGCAGCAGCTGCTGCAGGCCTTCGGGGGCCCGGGCCGCACCGCCATAGGTTTCGTCCCGTCCTATTCGATGCACCCGATCATCTCCGACGGCACCCGCACCGAATGGCTGCAGGCCGCCCGCGCCGACGACTTCGGCCTGGACGTCGACGCCGCCGTGGCCGCCATCGCCGAACGCCGGCCCGATGTGGTGTTCGTCGCCAGCCCGAATAACCCGTCCGGGCAGAGCGTTCCGCTGCCGGACCTGCGGCGGCTGCTCGACGTGGTGCCCGGCATTTTGATCGTCGACGAGGCCTACGGCGAATTCTCTTCGCAGCCCAGTGCCGTCGAGCTGGTGGGGGAGTACCCG
Source organism: Mycobacterium colombiense (assembly GCF_001672755.1). Lineage (GTDB taxonomy): Bacteria > Actinomycetota > Actinomycetes > Mycobacteriales > Mycobacteriaceae > Mycobacterium > Mycobacterium colombiense_C. Next base: position 72,809 of record NZ_LZKI01000133.1, read on the forward strand.
ACCAAGCTGATCGTCTCGCGCACCATGAGCAAGGCGTTCGCGTTCGCCGGCGGCCGGCTGGGCTACCTGATCGCCACCCCGGCGGTGATCGACGCGATGCTGCTGGTGCGGCTGCCGTATCACCTGTCGGTGCTCACCCAGGCCGCCGCCCGCGCCGCGCTGCGGCACGCCGATGACACCCTGGGCAGTGTGGCGACGCTGATCGCCGAACGCGAGCGTGTCTCAACCGCCTTGGCCGGCATGGGGTTTCGGGTGATTCCCAGCGACGCGAACTTCGTGCTGTTCGGCGAATTCGCCGATGCGCCGGCCACCTGGCAACGTTATCTGGACGCCGGCGTCCTGATCCGCGACGTCGGCATTCCCGGCTATCTGCGCGCCACCACCGGACTGGCCGAGGAGAACGACGCCTTCCTGCGCGCCAGCGCCCAGATCGCCGCCACCGAACTGGCACCAGTTACCCCCAGCCCCGTAGGAGCACCGTGACAGCGACCACTACCCGTCGTGCGCGCATCGAGCGCCGCACGAAGGAATCCGACATCGTCATCGAACTCGACCTGGACGGCACCGGCCAGGTCGACATCGACACCGGCGTGCCGTTCTACGACCACATGCTCACGGCCCTGGGCAGTCACGCCAGTTTCGACCTGACCGTGCGCACCAAGGGCGACGTCGAAATCGAGGGACACCACACCATCGAGGACACCGCCATCGCGCTGGGGCAGGCGCTCGGCCAGGCCTTGGGCGACAAACGGGGCATCCGGCGGTTCGGCGACGCGTTCATCCCGATGGACGAGACGCTGGCCCACGCGGCCGTCGACGTGTCCGGCCGCCCCTATTGCGTGCACAGCGGAGAGCCGGATCACCTGCAGCACACCACCATTGCCGGTAACTCGGTGCCGTATCACACGGTGATCAACCGGCACGTGTTCGAATCGCTGGCGATGAACGCGCGCATCGCGTTGCACGTGCGCGTCCTGTACGGGCGCGACCCGCACCACATCACCGAGGCGCAGTACAAGGCGGTTGCCCGTGCGCTGCGTCAGGCGGTCGAGTCCGACCCCCGGGTGTCGGACGTGCCGTCCACCAAAGGGGTTCTGTGACGGCACTCAAGAAAGTTGTTGTCCTTGACTACGGCTCGGGCAACCTCCGGTCGGCTCAGCGTGCGCTCGAGCGGGTCGGCGCGTCGGTAGAGGTGACCGCCGACGCCGATGCCGCGGCCGCCGCCGACGGCCTGGTGGTGCCCGGCGTCGGTGCCTACGAGGCCTGCATGACGGGGCTGCGCAACATCGGCGGCGAGCGCATCATCGCCGAGCGGATCGCCGCCGGGCGCCCGGTGCTGGGCGTCTGCGTCGGCATGCAGATTCTGTTCGCCCGCGGCGTCGAATTCAGTGTCGAGACCGACGGATGCGGTCAGTGGCCGGGCTACGTCACGCGACTGCAGGCGCCGGTCATCCCGCACATGGGCTGGAACGTCGTCGAATCCGGGCCCGGCACCGTCCTGTTCAAGGGACTCGATGCCGACACCCGGTTCTACTTCGTGCACTCCTACGCCGCGCAGCAGTGGGAGGGTTCGCCCGAGGCGGTGCTGACGTGGGCCACCCACGAGGGTCCATTTCTGGCCGCGGTCGAGGACGGGCCGCTGTCGGCCACCCAATTCCACCCCGAGAAGAGCGGGGATGCGGGCGCGGCCGTGTTGAGCAATTGGGTCCAGGAACTGTGAAGGACCTCGCGAAAGCGCTTTCTACCAAGCAACAGCCGGGGACGCGCGTAACGCGTTGCGATCTCGGCACACAGGAGGGAATGTGTTGATCTTGTTGCCCGCGGTCGACGTGGTCGACGGCCGCGCCGTGCGTCTGGTGCAGGGCAAAGCGGGCAGTGAAACCGAATACGGCTCGGCGCTGGACGCCGCGCTGACCTGGCAGCGCGACGGCGCCGAATGGATCCATCTGGTCGACCTGGACGCGGCGTTCGGCCGCGGCTCCAACCGCGAACTGCTGGCCGAGGTGGTCGGCAAGCTCGACGTGCAGGTGGAGCTGTCCGGCGGGATCCGCGACGACGATTCGCTGGCCGCCGCCCTGGCCACGGGCTGCGCCCGGGTGAACCTGGGCACGGCTGCCCTGGAGGACCCGCAGTGGTGCGCGCGGGCGATCAGCGAGCACGGCGACAAGGTCGCCGTCGGCCTGGACGTCCAGATCGTCGACGGCGCGCACCGGCTGCGTGGGCGGGGCTGGGAAACCGACGGCGGCGACCTGTGGGAGGTGCTGGAACGCCTTGACGGGCAAGGGTGTTCGCGGTTCGTGGTCACGGACGTGACCAAGGACGGGACGCTGGGCGGCCCGAATCTGGACCTGCTGGCATCCGTCGCCGACCGCACCGACGCCCCGGTGATCGCCTCCGGCGGCGTGTCCAGCCTCGATGACCTGCGCGCGATCGCCACCCTCACCGGTCGCGGGATCGAGGGCGCCATCGTGGGCAAGGCCCTCTACGCGGGCCGATTCACCCTGCCTCAGGCGCTGGCCGCGGTGGCGGAGTAGCGCCGCATGGACGTGCACACGTTGGTGGCGCAGGCGTCGGCGATTCTCGACGATGCGGTCGAACCGTTCCTTGCCGGCCACCGCGCCGATTCCTCGGTCCGCAAGAAGGGCAACGACTTCGCCACCGACGTGGATCTCGCGATCGAGCGAGAGGTGGTCGCCGCACTCGTCGAGGCCACCGGGATCGGGGTGCACGGCGAGGAATTCGGCGGTTCGGCCGTCGACTCGCCATGGGTGTGGGTGTTGGATCCCGTCGACGGCACCTTCAACTACGCGGCCGGATCGCCGATGGCCGGAATCCTGCTCGGCCTGCTCAATCACGGTGACCCGGTGGCCGGACTGACCTGGTTGCCGTTCATCGACCAGCGCTACACCGCGGTGGCGGGCGGCCCGTTGCGCAAGAACGGGGTGCCGCAGCCGCCGCTGGCCGCCGTCGACCTGGCCGACGCCCTGGTCGGCGCCGGGTCGTTCAGCGCGGACGCGCGCGGCCGATTCCCGGGGCGTTACCGAATCGCGGTGCTGGAGAACCTCAGCCGGGTCTCCTCGCGACTGCGCATGCACGGCTCCACCGGCCTTGACCTGGCGTTTGTCGCCGACGGAATACTCGGGGCGGCAATAAGTTTCGGCGGTCACGTGTGGGACCACGCCGCCGGGGTGGCACTGGTCCGGGCCGCCGGCGGCGTCGTCACCGACCTGGCCGGCGAGCCGTGGAATCCTGATTCGGATTCCGCGCTGGCGGCCGGTCCCGCCGCGCACGCCGAGATCCTGGAAATACTGCGCGCCACCGGCGGACCGGAGAACTACTGAGATGGCCCCGAATCCGCACGGCCTCGCGGTGCGAGTGATCCCATGTCTGGACGTCGACGGCGGCCGGGTGGTCAAGGGCGTCAACTTCGAAAACCTCCGGGACGCGGGCGATCCCGTGGAACTCGCGGCCGCCTATGACGCCGAAGGCGCCGACGAGCTGACCTTTCTCGATGTGACCGCGTCGTCGTCCGGGCGGGCCACCATGCTGGATGTGGTGCGCCGCACCGCCGAGCAGGTCTTCATTCCGCTGACCGTCGGCGGCGGGGTGCGCACCGTGGCCGACGTCGACGTCTTGCTCCGTGCGGGCGCCGACAAGGTGTCCATCAACACCGCCGCGATCGCCCGCCCCGAGCTGCTGGCCGAGATGGCACGGCAGTTCGGATCCCAGTGCATCGTGCTGTCCGTCGATGCCCGCACGGTGCCGCCGGGCGCGGTGCCGACGCCGTCTGGCTGGGAGGTCACTACGCATGGCGGGCGGCAGGGCACCGGGCTGGACGCCGTCGAGTGGGCCTCGCGCGGAGCCGATCTGGGGGTGGGGGAGATCCTGCTGAACTCGATGGACGCCGACGGCACCAAGGCCGGGTTCGACTTGGAGATGCTGCAGGCGGTGCGGTCGGCGGTCACGGTGCCCGTCATCGCCAGCGGCGGCGCCGGGGCGGCCGAACACTTCGCGCCCGCGATCGCGGCCGGCGCCGATGCGGTGTTGGCGGCCAGCGTGTTTCACTTCCGGGAGCTGACCATCGGTCAGGTGAAGGCCGCCATGGCCGCAGAAGGGATCACCGTGCGATGAAGCTCGACCCGCAGATCGCCGCGCGGCTGAAGCGCAACGCCGACGGCCTGTTCACCGCCGTCGTGCAGGAGCGCGGCAGCGGTGACGTGCTGATGGTCGCCTGGATGGACGACGCGGCGCTGGCCCGGACCCTGGAAACCCGTGAGGCGACGTATTATTCACGATCCCGCGGTGAGCAGTGGATCAAGGGGGCGACGTCCGGCCACACCCAATACGTCCACTCGGTGCGCCTGGACTGCGACGGCGACAGCGTGCTGCTGACGGTCGACCAGGTCGGCGGCGCCTGCCACACCGGCGACCACAGCTGCTTCGATGCCGACGTGCTGCTGGCGCCGGAGCGATGACCGCCTAGCCCGGCATTACATCGAGTCCGTTGGCCGCGGCCACCGCGGCGCGGGTCCATTCCCGGCGCGCGACGGCCGGTTCGATCCGGTCGCGGCGAATGGCTTCGACATCGATCGCCGTTCCGCTGATCGCCGCGCGGGGCACCCGAAAGGAAAAGGCGCGCTCCTCGGTGGCGACGGCCAATAGCGCGTCGGTGTCGGTAAAACCGTTAACGCGCATGGTGTCCTCGGCCCAGCGGAACGGCTTGAGGCCGGCGAAATCTTTGACGTAAACCACCCATAGTCGAACGCCGCGGCGCGTGTGCAGGTTGTTCAGCGCCCGTTCGACCGTGTTGTGCTCGAGCGGGCCGAGCACCCCCGATTGATCGGTGATCTGGCTGGACAGCCTCAGGGCCGGCTTCGGCGGCGGCGCAACGGTATTCGCGGTGGTTCGTGTCGTCGGCGCCGAGGCGCCGGGCTCCGGCCGGTCGTCGTGGCCGTTGAGCAGGCGGATCCCGATGACGGCGGCTACCGCGACCAGCGCGGCGGCGACCAGGACGACCACCAGTGCCACCGCCCCGACCCGGCCGCCGCGAGTCGGTGGCGCAGCGACTTCCGGGGTTGGCGGTGTTGCGATGACTTCCGTTGGCGCGGAGATGATGTCGGTGGCGCCCACCGCTTCGGGCGGTGCGGTGTCCGCCCGGCCGGCCAGCGCCGCGGCGAAATCCGCGCACGACGCGTAGCGCTCGGACGGGTGCTTGGCGAGCGCCCTGGCGATGACGGGATCGAGTTCGGCCAAGTCGGGCCGCCGCTGGCTGATCAGCGGTGGCGGTGCGGACAGGTGCTGGCCGATGACCACCGCCGGGTTGGTGGAATGGAACGGCGCCGATCCGGTCAACAGGTTGTAGGCCGTGCACCCCAGCGCGTATTGGTCGGCCTGCGCATCGAGGTCCGCGCCCTGCAGTTGCTCGGGCGCGCAGTAGGCGGTGGTCCCCACCAACATGTTCGTCGCGGTCAGGCCGCTGATCTCACCCAGCTCGCGGGCAATGCCGAAGTCGGCCAGCACGATCCGCCGCCGCGGATTGGCAGGAGAACTCGAGCCCAGCAAGATGTTGGCCGGTTTGACGTCACGGTGCAGCAGGCCCCGCGAGTGGGCGTAATCGAGCGCATCGGCGACCGCCGAAATGACCTCGATCACCTCAACTTTGGGCATGCCGGAGGGATAACGGCTGCGCAGCAGCTCCGAGACGTCGATGCCCTCCACGTAGTCCATCGACAGCCACAGCTTTCCCTCGAACTCGCCGCGGTCGTGGATGCCGACGATGTGCTCGTGGTACAGGCTGGCGGCCAGATCGGCCTCGCGGTTGAAGCGTTGGCGGAACTCGTCGTTCGCGGTCAGCTCGCCGGACAGCACCTTGAGCGCGTCGCGGCGGGGCAGCCGCGGGTGCCGGGCCAGATAGACCTGGCCCATGCCGCCGGCGCCCAGCCGTCGAACGATGGTGTAGCCGGCAAACACCTGTCCTGGAGTCAGGCCTTCGCCGTCGCCACCGCTGTCGGGCATGTGAGCATGCTACTGACGCCGTCGCTGCCGGAACCGATTATCGGCGACCGAGTCGGGTCCGGCGCCGGCGTTGCGTGGCCCAGCAATCGTGTCTGCGGTCACTTTCCGCGGGCGCGGGCGCACGACTTCGACAAGAATGGCGGTCAATGTCGAAATGGTTGTCCTGGAACGTCGTTGTGCCGGTGCTTTCCGTCGTCGTGCTGGCATTGATCTGGGGCAAGACGCTCGGGCCGGTGCTGGTCGGGTTGACGGCGCTGTTTCTCATCGGTGCGGTGGTCGCCGCGGTGCATCACGCGGAGGTGGTCGCCCACCGGGTCGGCGAGCCGTTCGGGTCGTTGGTGCTCGCGGCCGCGGTGACCGTCATCGAGGTGGCTTTGATCGTCGAGCTGATGGCGTCCGGCGGCAACGAGACGGCGACCCTGGCCCGGGACACGGCCTTCGCCGCGCTGATGATCACCACCAACGGGATCGCCGGGTTGTCGCTGCTGCTCGGTTCCCGGCGCTACGGCGTGACGCTGTTCAACGCCGAAGGCAGCGGCGCCGCGCTGGCCACCGTGACCACGCTGGCGACACTGAGCCTGGTGCTGCCCGCGTTCACCACCACCGCCGTCGGCAAGGAGTTCTCGCCCGGGCAGCTCACCTTCGCCGCGGTCGCCTCGCTGCTGCTCTACCTGGTGTTCGTGTTCACGCAGACCGTCCGGCACCGCGACTTCTTCCTGCCGATCGCGCAGAAGGGCCAGAAGAGCCTGTTCGCGGACGAAAGCCATGCCGACCCACCGACCACCCGCGCGGCGCTGACCAGCCTCGGGTTGATGCTCGGCGCGCTGGTGGCGGTGGTGGGTCTGGCCGAGGAGGAGTCGCCGGCGGTCGAGAAGGCGGTGACTGCGGTCGGCTTCCCGCAGTCGTTCGTGGGCGTGATCATCGCCGCGCTGGTGCTGCTGCCCGAGACGCTCGCGGCCGTGCGGGCGGCGCGGCAGGGGCGCATCCAGATCAGCCTGAACCTGGCGTACGGATCGGCGATGGCCAGCATCGGGCTCACCATCCCGGCGATCGCGCTGGCGTCGATCTGGCTCAAGGGGCCGCTGGTGCTCGGCCTCGGTGCCATCCAGCTGGTGTTGCTCGCCCTGACGGTGGTGATCAGCGTGCTGACGGTGGTGCCCGGGCGGGCGACCCGCCTGCAGGGCGAGGTGCATCTGGTGCTGCTGGCCGCCTACGTGTTCCTGGCGATCAGCCCCTGACGGCTACGTCCGGGCGCGCAGCGTCGCCAGCGCCTTGTCGGCGTGGCTGTCCATGTTGAACTCGCTGGAGATCACCTCGAGCACCGTGCGGTCGGTGTCGATCACGAACGTCGTGCGCTTGACCGGCATCAGCTTGCCGAGCAGGCCGCGCTTGACGCCGAACTGCGTGGCGACGGCGCCGCCGCTGTCCGACAGCAGCGGGTAGTCGAACTTCTGCAGGTCGGCGAACTTGGCCTGCTTCTGGACGTCGTCGGCGCTGATGCCCACCCGGCTGGCCCCCACCGCGGCGAATTCGGAGGCCAGGTCGCGGAAGTGGCACGCTTCCTTGGTGCAGCCGGGCGTCATCGCGGCCGGGTAGAAGAACAGCACGACGGGCCCACCGGAGAGCAGTTCGCTGAGCTTGCGCGGCGTCCCGGTCTGATCGGGTAACTCGAAGTCCGCGACGGTGTCACCAGGTTTCATGGCGGACACGCTACGCCGCCGCCGACGTCGGGCTGGCCCGAAGCACAGCCCGATTGCCCGATTCCTCCCCGCCCCGCTGCGCGGGCCGCATCGTCATCGGGCGGCAACCCGTCTGGGAGGATGGTTCCGTGCACGCCCACCTCGCCGCGACGACCTCACGAGAGGATTTCCGTCAGCTGGCAGCTGAGCACCGCGTGGTTCCGGTGACCCGCAAGGTGCTGGCCGACAGCGAGACGCCGCTGTCGGCCTACCGCAAACTCGCCGCCAACCGCCCCGCCACCTTTCTGCTGGAATCGGCCGAGCACGGCCGTTCCTGGTCGCGGTGGTCGTTCATCGGCGCCGGGGCGCCGTCGGCGCTGACCGTGCGCGACGGTGAGGCCGTCTGGCTGGGCGTGGTGCCACAGGACGCACCGACCGGGGGCGACCCGCTGCAGGCCCTGCGGGCCACGTGCGAGCTGTTGGCCACCGCCCCGCTCGACGGGCTGCCGCCGCTGTCGGGCGGGATGGTCGGGTTCTTCGCCTACGACATGGTGCGGCGCCTGGAACGGCTGCCCGAGCTGGCCGTCGACGACCTGAAGCTGCCCGACATGTTGCTGCTGCTGGCCACCGATGTGGCCGCGGTCGATCACCACGAGGGCACCATCACGCTGATCGCCAACGCCGTGAACTGGAACGGGACCGACGAGCGGGTGGACGAGGCCTACGACGACGCGATCGCCCGCCTGGACGTGATGACGGCGGCGCTGGGCCAGCCGTTGCCGTCCACGGTCGGCACGTTCGAGCGGCCCGAGCCGCGCTACCGCGCGCAGCGCAGCGTCGAGGATTACGGAAAGATCGTCGACTACCTGGTCGACCAGATCGCCGCGGGTGAGGCCTTCCAAGTGGTGCCCTCGCAACGGTTCGAAATGGACACCCACGTCGATCCGATCGACGTGTACCGGATGTTGCGGGTCACCAACCCGAGCCCCTACATGTATCTGCTGCAGGTACCGAATGGCGCTGGCGGAACTGATTTTTCGATCGTCGGCTCCAGTCCGGAGGCGCTGGTCACCGTTGCCGACGGCGCCGCGACCACCCATCCGATCGCCGGCACCCGGTGGCGCGGGGGCACCGAAGAAGAGGACCAGCTGCTGGAAAAGGAGCTGCTGGCCGACGAGAAGGAGCGCGCCGAGCACCTGATGCTCGTCGACCTGGGCCGCAACGATCTGGGCCGGGTCTGCGCGCCGGGCACCGTGCGCGTGGAGGACTACAGCCACATCGAACGCTATAGCCACGTCATGCACCTGGTGTCGACGGTGACCGGCACGCTCGCCGAGGGTCGCACCGCGCTGGACGCGGTGACGGCCTGCTTCCCGGCCGGCACGTTGTCTGGCGCACCGAAGGTCCGGGCTATGGAGCTCATCGAAGAGGTGGAGAAGACGCGCCGCGGCCTGTACGGCGGCGTGGTCGGTTACCTGGACTTCGCCGGCAATGCCGACTTCGCGATCGCCATCCGCACCGCCCTGATGCGCGACGGCACCGCGTACGTGCAATCCGGGGGTGGGGTCGTGGCGGACTCCAACGGCCCCTACGAGTACACCGAGGCGACCAACAAGGCCCGCGCGGTGCTGTGCGCGATCGCGGCCGCCGAGACGCTCACCGAACCCGGCCCCAGCGGCGATGAGTGAGGAAGACGCGGACACCGGTCGGGCGAACAGCCGGTGGCTGATCCGGATTGCCCAGGCAGTGCTGGTGATTGCCGCCGCGACGTTGTGGGTGGCGTCACGCCTGCCGTGGGTCGTCATCCGGTCCTTCGACGGGCTGGGGCCGCCCAAACAGGTGACCTTGGCCGGTGGTGCGTGGTCGACGGCGCTGCTGCCGTTGGCGTTGCTCCTGCTGGCCGCGGCCGTCGCCGCCATCGCCGTGCGGGGTTGGCTGCTGCGCGCGCTGGCGGGCCTGCTGGCGGTGGTCAGCATGGCGGTGGGCTACCTGGGGATCAGCCTGTGGGTGCTGCCCGACGTGGCGGTACGCGGCGCCGAGCTGGCGCATGTCTCGGTGATGTCGCTGGTGGGAAGCGAGCGGCGGTACTGGGGCGCGGGCGTCACGGTGGCCGCCGCGGCCTGCACGTTGATCGCCGCCGTCCTGCTCATGCGTTCCGCGTCCGACTCGGGGTCGGCCCGCTCGAGCGCAATAAAGTACGCCGCACCGGCGACGCGCCGGTCGATTATGCGACGCGAAGAGGCCGACGGGGCGATGCTGGAGGAGCCGGAGACGCCGGGAATGTCGGAGCGGATGATCTGGGACGCGCTTGACGAGGGACGCGACCCAACCGATCGGCCGAACGAGTCTGACACCGAGGGTCGGTGACGGGCCGCAAGCCGCGGGCCGCTACCCTTCATTCACGTCGTCGCAATCGGCCGGGGACAACACAGTGGCCGTGAGATGACAGCGGGCGACAGGGCGAAGGGAAACGACAGGCATGAGTCCGGCAACCGTGCTTGACTCCATCCTCGAGGGAGTCCGGGCCGACGTTGCCGCGCGCGAGGCGCTCATCAGCCTGTCCGAGATCAAGGCCGCCGCAGCGGCCGCGCCGCCACCGCGCGACGTGATGGCCGCCCTGCGCGAGCCCGGAATCGGTGTCATCGCGGAGGTCAAGCGCGCCAGCCCGTCGGCGGGTTCGCTGGCGACCATTGCCGATCCGGCGAAACTGGCCCGGGCCTACGAAGACGGTGGCGCCCGCATCATCAGCGTGTTGACCGAGGAGCGGCGCTTCCACGGCTCGCTCGACGACCTCGACGCGGTTCGCGCGGCCGTCTCGATACCGATTCTGCGCAAAGACTTTGTCGTGCAGCCGTATCAGATCCACGAGGCGCGAGCGCACGGCGCGGATATGTTGCTGCTCATCGTCGCGGCGCTGGAGCAGTCGGCGTTGGTGTCGATGCTGGACCGCACCGAATCACTGGGCATGACGGCGCTCGTCGAGGTGCACACCGAGGAGGAAGCCGACCGGGCGCTCAAGGCCGGGGCCAACGTAATCGGCGTCAATGCCCGCGATCTGGCGACGTTGGAGGTGGACCGGGATTGCTTCGCGCGCATCGCTCCCGGGCTGCCCAGCAACGTGATCAGGATCGCCGAATCCGGTGTGCGCGGTACGGGAGACCTGCTGGCGTACGCCGGTGCGGGCGCCGACGCCGTCCTGGTCGGCGAAGGCCTGGTCAAAAGTGGTGATCCGCGCGCCGCGGTTGCCGACCTGGTCACCGCTGGCACCCATCCGTCCTGTCCGAAACCGGCTCGCTAGTCGCTACGTCACTCCAAAAGCCCCAGCGCTGAAACGTTGAACCCATGAGCCATCCCCGCATAGAGACTTGGTGATGGTGGACCTGTCCCGCCCGGACCTTCCGCTCGCGAGCGCAGCCATCGCCGAACCCACCCGCCACGAACCCGATGCGGGTGGCCATTTCGGTGTGTACGGCGGCCGCTACGTCGCCGAGGCGTTGATGGCCGTGATCGAAGAAGTCACCGCGGCCTACGAGAAGGAACGTGTCAACCAGGATTTCCTGGACACGCTGGATTACCTGCAGGCGAACTACGCCGGCCGGCCGTCGCCCCTGTACGAGGCCCCCCGACTGTCCGAGCAAGCCGGCGCGCGCATCTTCCTCAAGCGAGAAGACCTGAACCACACCGGTTCTCACAAGATCAACAACGTGCTCGGTCAGGCGTTGCTGGCCCAGCGGATGGGCAAGAAGCGGGTGATCGCCGAGACCGGCGCCGGTCAGCACGGCGTCGCGACCGCCACCGCGTGCGCCCTGCTCGGCCTGGAGTGTGTGATCTACATGGGCGCGGTGGACACCGAGCGTCAGGCGCTCAACGTGGCGCGGATGCGCCTGCTGGGGGCGACGGTCGTCTCGGTGGAAAGCGGTTCCAGGACGCTCAAGGACGCCATCAACGAGGCGTTCCGCGATTGGGTTACCAACGCCGACAACACCTTCTATTGCTTCGGCACCGCGGCCGGCCCGCATCCCTTCCCCGCCATGGTGCGCGACTTTCAGCGGATCATCGGCCTCGAGGCGCGCGCCCAGATCCAGGCTCAGGCGGGCCGGTTGCCCGACGCCGTGGTGGCCTGCATCGGCGGCGGTTCCAACGCCATCGGGATCTTCCACCCGTTCATCGACGATCCGAATGTGCGGCTGGTCGGATTCGAGGCGGCCGGCGACGGCGTCGAAACCGGCAGGCACGCCGCGACATTCAGCGGCGGCTCGCCCGGTGCGTTTCAGGGATCTTTCTCGTATCTGTTACAGGACGAGGACGGGCAGACCATCGAATCCCACTCCATCTCAGCCGGTCTCGACTATCCGGGAGTTGGCCCAGAACATGCGTATCTGCGCGAGACGGGCCGCGCCGAATACCGTCCGATCACCGACTCCGAGGCGATGGATGCATTCCGAATCCTGTGCCGCACGGAGGGAATCATCCCGGCCATCGAATCCGCGCACGCCGTGGCGGGTGCGCTGAAACTGGGACCCGAGTTGGAGCGCGGCGCGATCGTCGTGGTGAACCTGTCCGGGCGCGGCGACAAGGACGTCGAGACCGCCGCGAAGTGGTTCGGGCTGTTGGGATCCAGCGATCGATGACGGTCAAACACAGCGAAGCGGGCAAGCTCGAGTCGATCTTCGATGACTGCCGCAAAGACAATCGCGCGGCGCTGATCGGCTATCTTCCCACCGGTTACCCCGACGTGCCGACGTCGATGAAGGGGATGACGGCACTGGTCGAATCGGGTTGCGACATCATCGAAGTCGGGGTTCCCTATTCGGATCCGGGCATGGACGGCCCGACCATCGCCAAGGCCACTGAGATCGCACTGCACGGGGGAGTGCGCGTTCGCGACACCCTTGCCGCGGTCGAGGCGATCAGCGCGGCCGGCGGCCGCGCCGTGGTGATGACCTACTGGAACCCGGTACTGCGCTACGGGGTTGACGCGTTCGCCCGGGATCTGGCATCCGCCGGCGGCTTCGGCCTGATCACGCCGGATCTCATCCCCGACGAGGCCGGGCAGTGGTTGGCGGCCTCCGAGGAGCACCGGTTGGACCGGATCTTTCTGGTGGCGCCGTCCTCGACGCCGCAGCGGTTGGCGATGACGGTCGACGCGTCGCGTGGATTCGTCTACGCGGCCTCGACGATGGGCGTGACCGGGGCGCGCGACGTCGTGTCCAACGCCGCGCCCGAGTTGGTGAGCAGGGTCAAGGAGGTATCCGACATACCCGTCGGTGTCGGTCTGGGGGTGCGGTCGCGAGAGCAGGCCGCCCAGATCGGCAGCTACGCCGACGGTGTCATTGTCGGGTCCGCGCTGGTGTCGGCACTGGGGGACGGGGGGTTGACTGCATTGCGTGCACTGACTGAGGAACTCGCCGCCGGTGTTCGTCAGAGGGCGGCCGCCTCATGACAAAGCTGCTGGCCTATTTCCCGAGCCCGCCGCAGGGCGTATGGCACCTCGGCCCGCTACCCATCCGGGCCTATGCGTTGTTCATCATCGCCGGCATCGTGACCGCACTGCTGATCGGTGACCGGCGCTGGGAGGCCCGCGGCGGCGAGCGCGGCGTGATCTACGACATCGCGCTGTGGACGGTGCCGTTCGGCTTGATTGGTGGCCGGCTCTATCACCTGGCCACCGATTGGCGCACGTATTGGGGCCCCGGTGGCGCCGGACTCGGGGCGGCCGTGCGGATCTGGGACGGCGGCTTGGGTATCTGGGGCGCCGTGGCGCTCGGCGCGGTGGGCGCCTGGATCGGCTGCCGCCGGCATGGGATTCCGCTTCCGGCCTTCGCCGACGCGCTGGCTCCCGGAATCATTCTGGCGCAGGCCATCGGCCGGCTCGGTAATTACTTCAACCAGGAGCTCTACGGCCGCGAAACCACGCTGCCGTGGGGCCTGGAGGTCTTCTACCGCCGAGACCCCTCGGGCTACATCGACCCGCATTCGCTGGATGGCGTCTCGACGGGCCAGATCGCGTTCGTGGTGCAGCCGACCTTCCTCTACGAATTGATCTGGAACGTCCTGATTTTCGTCGCGCTGATCTATGCGGACCGGCGCTTCACGTTGGGCCACGGCCGCCTGTTCGCTCTGTACGTGGCGGGCTATTGCGTCGGGCGGTTCTGTGTCGAGCTGCTGCGCGACGACACCGCCACCCACATCGCCGGCATCCGGATCAACTCGTTCACATCGACTTTCGTGTTCATCGGGGCCGTGGTGTATCTGATGGCGGCGCCGAAGGGCCGCGAAGATCCCGAGAGCCTGCGCGGCAATCAGTACCTCGACGAGGAGGAGGCGGAAGCCGAGCCGGAGGAAGAGCCCGCGACGGTGGCCGCAGCGACAACCGCGGCGGGCGCTGTGGGCGTGGCGGCAGCCGATGCGCCGACATCGTCGCTGCAGACGCCGGAGGCCGACGAAACCACCGCCGCCGATGCGGAAGCCGAAGAACCGGTGGCGGACTCGACGGAGGCCGTCGAGCCGGAAGCCGGCGCAGCCGAGGTCGAAGAGCCGGAGGCCGAGAAGCCCGAGGCCGGGGAGTCCGAGGTCGGGGAGTCCGAGGTCGGGGAGTCCGAAGCGGTCGAGGCAGAAGCGGAATCCGACGAGACGGAAGCCGAGGCCGAGCCTGAGGAGGTCGAGACCGAGGATTCCGAAGCGGAGGAGCCTGAAGCCGGAGCAATAGAGCCGGAAGCCGAAGCTGCGGAGCCGGAAGTCGAAGCGGCGGAGCCGAAAGCTGACGAGCCTGAGGCGGAAGAGTCCGAGCCTGAGGCGGAAGAGTCCGAAGCGGAATCGGAAGAGCCCGAAGCCGTCGAGCCTGAGGCCGAAGCGGGGGGGTCGGAAACCGAACAGCCCCAAGCCGAAGCCGCGGAGCCGGAAGAGCCCGAAGCGGAATCGGAAGAGCCGCAAGCCGAGGAATCGGAAGAGTCCGAAGCGGAATCGGAAGAGCCCGAAGCCGCGGAATCGGAAGAGCCCGAAGCGGAATCGGAAGAGCCCCAAGCGGAATCGGAAGAGCCCGAAGCCGAAGAATTGGAAGAGCCCGAAGCCGAGGAACCGGAAGCGAAAGAGGCCGAGCCCGAAGACGAAGAGCCGAAGGCCGCAACGCAGGACGAGCCGGCTGCCGAGACGCCCGAACCCGAGACACCCGAACCCGCAACGAGCCCAGCCCAGCCGGAAACCCGTCGGCGATGGGGCTCGCGACTGAGGAACCGGCTGTCGGGCCGCTGACCACCGCCGAGCCCCGATTTCACAGCTCGGGGCGCAACGGATCTGGCATGCTGAAAAACGTGACCAACGCGAGGTCAGCGGCAAGATGAGGCAATCTCATTCGCCCGCGCAACCCCATCCGCACGGCCTGCGGCGCCATCGCCTCTCCATCGCGACCGGGACCGGCGTGGCGCTGGGTGGCGCGCTCGGCTACGTCGCGCTGGCGGACCCGCACAGTCCGAGTGCGATCTACCCGACGTGTCCGTTCAAATGGCTCACCGGCTGGAATTGCCCGTTTTGCGGCGGGCTGCGGATGACGCACGACGTGTTGCACGGCGACCTGATGGCCGGCATCCACGACAACGTCTTTTTGCTGGTAGGAATCCCGCTGTTGGCCGCATGGCTGCTGGTGCGCCGCGCCCGCGGCAAGGGATTGCCGCCCCGGGCCGCGTTGCTGACCGTCGTCGTCGCGACGATCGCGTGGACCGTGCTGCGTAACCTGCCGGTCTTCCCCTTGTTTCCCACCGTTCTTGGTGGGTAAAAGCACACTGCGCGGCGGCCGCTATCTGCGGGCCGTAGGGGTTACACACGACTATGCTGGGTCGGCGTGAGTAGACGCGGGAAGATCGTCTGCACCCTTGGCCCTGCGACCAATTCGGATGAGTCGATCCTGGCCCTGGTTGAGGCCGGAATGGACGTCGCGAGGCTGAACTTCAGCCACGGCGACTACTCCGATCACAAAGCCGCCTACGAGCGCATCAGGTCCGCTTCCGACGCCACGGGGCGCGCCGTCGGCGTGCTCGCCGACCTGCAGGGCCCCAAGATCCGGCTGGGGCGTTTCGCGACCGGGCCCACGTACTGGGCCGACGGCGAAACGGTGCGGATCACCGTCGCCGACTGCGAGGGCGACCACGACCGGGTGTCGACCACCTACAAGAAGCTGGCCGAGGACGCCGCCGTCGGCGACCGGATCCTGGTCGATGACGGCAAGGTCGGCCTGGTGATCGACGGCATCGAGGGTGACGACGTCATCTGCGGTGTCGTCGAGGGCGGCCCGGTCAGCAACAACAAGGGCATCTCGCTGCCCGGCATGAACGTGTCCGCACCGGCCTTGTCGGAGAAGGACATCGAGGATCTCACCTTCGCGCTCGAGCTCGGTGTCGACCTGGTCGCGCTCTCGTTCGTGCGTTCGCCCTCGGACGTCGAGTTGGTGCACGAGGTGATGGACCGCGTCGGCCGGCGGGTGCCGGTGATCGCGAAGCTGGAGAAGCCGGAGGCCGTCGACAATCTGGAGGCCATCGTGCTGGCCTTCGACGCGATCATGGTGGCCCGTGGCGACCTGGGCGTCGAGCTGCCCCTGGAAGAGGTCCCACTGGTACAGAAGCGGGCCATCCAGATGGCCCGGGAGAACGCGAAACCCGTGATCGTGGCGACCCAGATGCTCGATTCGATGATCGAGAGCTCACGGCCGACCCGGGCCGAGGCCTCCGACGTCGCCAACGCCGTCCTGGACGGGGCCGACGCGGTGATGTTGTCCGGGGAAACCTCGGTGGGGAAGTATCCGCTGGCGGCCGTTCGGACCATGGCGCGCATCATCTGCGCGGTCGAGGACAACTCCACGGCCGCGCCGCCGCTGACGCACGTGCCGCGCACCAAGCGCGGCGTGATCTCGTACGCGGCCCGCGACATCGGTGAGCGGCTCGACGCCAAGGCGCTGGTCGCGTTCACCCAGTCCGGCGACACGGTCAAGCGCCTCGCGCGCCTGCACACCCCGCTGCCGCTGCTGGCCTTCACGGCGTGGCCCGAGGTGCGCAGTCAGCTGGCCATGACCTGGGGCACCGAAACGTTCATCGTCCCGATGATGACCTCCACGGACGGCATGATTCGCCAGGTCGACAAATCGCTGCTGGAACTCGGTCGTTACAAGCGGGGCGACCTGGTGGTCATCGTCGCCGGCGCGCCACCTGGCACAGTAGGGTCAACCAACCTCATCCATGTGCATCGGATCGGGGAGGACGACGTCTAACTAGAGGAGAGCGTGTGCCGGCCGGCTGTGAGTCTCAAGAGCCGAATGCGGTCGACGAAGCCGCGGCACAGACCCATCCGGACTTCGCGGAGCTGCTGGCGACACTCGATCTCCACCGCGTCGACGACGACCTGTTCATCGGTTCGCATCCCAGCAAGAACCCCATGCGGACCTTCGGCGGTCAGCTCATGTCGCAGTCGTTTGTCGCGAGCAGCCGCAGCCTGGTTCGCGACGACCTGCCGCCGGGCGCGCTGTCGGTGCACTTCATCAACGGGGGAGACACCGCCAAGGACATCGAATTCCGCGTGACGCGGCTGCGCGACGAGCGCCGCTTCGCCAATCGGCGCGTCGATGCGATGCAAGACGGCACGCTGCTGTCCACGGCCCTGGTCTCCTACATGGCTGGCGGCCGCGGCCTGGAGCACGGCGTCGAGCCGCCGGAGGTGGCCGACCCGCACACGCAGCCCACCATCGGCGAACTCCTGCGTGGCTACGAAGAAACCGTTCCGCACTTCGTCAACGCCCTGCAGCCCATCGAGTGGCGTTACACCAACGACCCCGCCTGGGTGATGCGCACGAAGGGCGATCGGCTCCCGCACAATCGCGTCTGGGTCAAGGCTTTGGGAGAAGTTCCCGACGACCCCGTATTGCACACGGCGACAATGGTGTATTCGTCGGACACCACGGTATTGGACTCGGTTATCACTACACACGGCCTTTCCTGGGGATTCGACCGCATATTCGCCGCCTCGGCCAATCATTCCATTTGGTTTCACCGGCAGGTCAACTTCAACGACTGGGTGCTGTACTCCACATCGTCGCCGGTGGCGGCCGATTCGCGGGGACTGGGCACCGGGCACTTCTTCGACCGATCCGGGCAACCGCTCGCCACGGTGGTGCAAGAAGGCGTGCTGAAATACTTCCCATCTTCCGGTCGATAAAACGTGACCTAATAGCTACGGAATCTCCGCGCGAATTCGGGCCCTGAACGGCCCTCGTCCGGCGTAGCTTTGACGTAGTCGGGTATTCGGTGCAGAGGCGGTAATCAACCCGCCCAGCTGGTGTCAGCGCATCGGGAGGTGATTGTGAACGGGCCAGTGGTGGACGTCACGGTAGCAAGACCTCGCGCGCGCGAACGCGTTGTCGTGTCGGTCGATTCGCTCGCGGCCCGTCTGATCGGCGCGTTGGCGCTGTTCGGCGCGGCGTGCTGGCTCATCGAGATCCTCGCCCGGCACCATCGCCATCCGAGCTGGGACTACACCGACCGATTGGCCTGGTCGCTGACCGTGCTGGTCGCGGTGGCCTGGATGGCTCGCGGCATCTTTCTCGGCCGGCCCGTGACGACCTTGCACGCCACCGCGGCCGCCTTTTTCGTGCTGGCGGGACTGGGCCTGCATGTGCTGTCGTTCGATTTGCTCGGTGATTTGGTAATCGCCAGCTCGGGCATGGTGTTGATGTGGCCGACGACCTCGTATCCGCGGCCCGGTGACCTGCCGCGTGTCTGGAAACTGATCAACGCGACCGGCGGCGACGCGCTCGCGCCGTTCACCATGCAGACCGGCAAGAGCTATCAGTTCACCGCCGACGGCACCGCGGCGCTGGCCTACCGGACGCGGATGGGAATCGCCGTTGTCAGCGGTGACCCGATCGGCGACGAGGCTCACTTCCCGGAGCTGGTCGCCGATTTCGTCGCCACCTGCCACGCCCACGGATGGCGGATCGCCGTGGTGGGATGCGGCGAGCGCCGGCTGGGCCTGTGGACCGATTCGACGGTGTTGGGACAATCGTTGCGGCCCATACCGATTGGCCGCGATGTGGTGGTCGACGTGTCCGGCTTCGACATGGTGGGTCGCAAGTTCCGCAACCTGCGTCAGGCGGTGAAGCGCACCCACAATTGCGGTGTCACAACAGAAATCGTGTCGGAGCAGGGACTCGACGACAAGCTGCTGGCCGAGCTGACCGAGGTGGTGCGCGAGTCATCCAAGGGGGCCCACGCCGATCGCGGATTCCACATGAACCTCGACGGCGTGCTGGAGGGCCGCTTCCCGGGAATCCAGCTCATCATCGCCCGGGACAAAGCGGGCACGGTGCAGGCATTCCACCGGTACGCCACGGCCGGCGAGGGCAGCGACATCACCCTCGACGTGCCCTGGCGCCGGCGCAGCGCCCCCAACGGCCTCGACGAGCGGCTCAGCGTCGACATGATCATGGCCGGCAAAGAGACCGGGGCGCAGCGGGTATCGCTGGCGTTCGCCGCGTTCCCGGAGATTTTCGACGACAAGAACCGCGGCTGGACGCAGCGCGTCTTCTACCGGTTGATCCACGTGCTCGACCCGTTGATCGCCCTCGAGTCGCTATATCGGTATGTGCGCAAGTGGCACGCGCTGGACGCACGGCGCTACGCGCTGATCTCCATGACGCAGATCGTCCCACTACTGTTCGTGCTGCTGTCGCTGGAGTTCATGCCGCGCCGGCGACACCTTTGAGTCCGCCCGCGTCACCTCGTCATCGACGCGTAGTTGCCGACAGCCCAGCCCCTCGGGCAGGTGGTGAGTAGCCACCACCACAGTCCGCTGTGCGGGCATCAACCGCGAATTCGGGGCCAACAGGTCGCGGAGGACCTGTTCGGCGTCAGTGACATCGAGGTGTTCGGTGGGCTCGTCGAGCAGCACGATCCGCGTGGGCGAGATCACCGCGCGGGCCAGCAGCAGCCTTCTGCGCTGACCAGCCGAAAGGGCTTGCGCCCCACCGGTGAGCACCGTGGACAAGCCGTCGGGCAGACCCGCGAGCCAGGCGCCCAGGCCGACCGCGTCCAGTGCTGCCGTCAATTCGTCGTCGGGGCAGTCTCCGCGGGCGACCAACAGGTTGTCGCGGATGGTGGTGGCGAAGATATGCGCGTCCTCGGCGAAAAACGCGATCGTGCTGCGCAAGTCGGTCTCGCCGAACTCGTTCACGGCGGTACCGTCCAGCGTCACCCGTCCGTCCAGGGGCGGCAGCAGGCCGGCGAGCGTCATCAACAGCGTCGTCTTGCCGGAACCGCTGGCGCCGGTGACGGCCAGCCGCGCGCCCGGCGGCAGATCCACCGCGATCCGGGTCGAGCGTGCCGCGCCGTCATGACCGGAACGCACGTCGGCCGACAACCGTCCGGTGCCGGCCGGTGTGGGTGCGCTCGCCGTCGCGGTCTCGGGTCCGGGCGGGGTCAGTTCGAGCAGGCGGCGCGCGGCGATCCGCGACCGGGTCAATTGGACCGCGGCGGCCGGTAACGGCGTCATCGCCTCGAAGGCGGACAGCGGCAGCAATATCAGCACGGCCAGGGTGGTGG
>NZ_LZKI01000134.1 GCF_001672755.1 Mycobacterium colombiense
GCCAGCCGGGCCACGGTCTGCTCGACGAAGATGTCGCGGGGCCGACAGATCAGCCCCGCGGCGCGGGCACGGGCGACGACCTGCATCGACGAGATGCTGTCGCCGCCAAGGTCGAAGAAGGAGTCGTCGACGCCGACCCGCTCAAGCCCGAGGACCTGCGCATAGATGCCGGCCAGGATCTCCTCGACCGCGCTGCCCGGGGCGCGGTATTGGCCGCCGGTGTATTCCGGTGCCGGGAGTGCGCGGGTGTCGAGTTTGCCGTTGGGGGTGAGCGGCAGCGCCTCGAGGGTCACGATCGCGGCCGGCACCATGTAGGGCGGGAGCCGCTCGCCGAGCTGGGTGCGCAGACCGGTGGGGTCGGCGGTGCCGGTGATGTAGCCGACCAGGCGGGTGTCGCCGGGGCGGTCCTCGCGGGTGATCACCGCCGCCTGCTCGACCCCGTCCAGCGCGGCCAGGGCGGTCTGGATTTCGCCGAGTTCGATGCGATACCCGCGGATCTTGACCTGCTCGTCGGCGCGGCCGAGGTACTGCAGTTGGCCATCAGCACGCCACAGCACCAAGTCCCCGGTGCGATACATCCGCGCCCCCGGGGCGCCAAACGGGCACGCCATGAACCGCGACGCGGTCAACCCCGCCCGACGCACGTAGCCCACGCCCACCCCGCGACCGGCGATGTACAACTCGCCGACCACCCCGGCCGGGACCGGGCGCAACCACACGTCCAGCACGAAGAACGCCGCCCACGCGATCGGCGAGCCGATCGGCGGGGCCCCCGACCCGGCCGCAATCGGCGCGCTCTTGGACGCCCACATCGTCGTCTCGGTCGGGCCGTAGACGTTCACCATCACCCGCCGGGGCGCCCACCGCTCCACCAGCTCGACCGGGCAGGGCTCGGCACCGATCACCAACGCCGCCGACTCCAAACTCTGCGGTGACAGCATCGCCACCGCCGACGGCGTCTGGGTCAGGACGGTGACCCGTTCGTCGACCAACAACGCGTGAAAGTCCTCCGGTGTGCGGGCCACCGAATCGGGCACCACCACCAGCCGCCCCCCGAACAACAGCGCACCCCAGATCTCCCACACCGAGAAATCGAATGCGTAGGAATGAAATTGCGTCCACACCTGGTGGGGCGCCAACTCGATGCCGATGTCCAGCGCGTCGAACATCTGGGTGACGTTGTGGTGGGTGACGGTCACCCCCTTCGGCACCCCGGTGGTGCCTGAGGTGTAGATGATGTGCGCCAAATCATCGGGAGCCGGAACGGACATCGCGGTATCGGGTTGGGCGTCGATGCCTGGGTCATTGACGTCGATGACCGCCAGCTCGTATCCGGCCAGGCGCGAGCGCAGACCGGCCGTGGTGATCGCAGCGATCGGCGCGGCATCCGTGATCATGAACTCGATCCGTGCATCGGGCAGCGCCGCGTCAATCGGGAGATACGCCGCCCCGGACTTCAGCACCGCCAGGATCGCCACGATCGCGTCGGCTGAACGCGAAAACAGCAGTGCGACAGACTGTCCCGGCCCCACACCCTGGCCGGCCAGCAGATGCGCCAGCCGGTTCCCGGCCTGCTCCAACTCGAGGTATGTCATCGACCGGCCATCGAAGGTCACCGCCACCGCCTCCGGGGCCCTGGTCACCTGCTCGGCGAACACCGCCGGAATCGACATAGGCGTGGCGGGTTGAGTCAGGGCCACGCGGTTGCCGATCGCATCCAGACGCGCATGCTCCGTTTCATCGAGAACATCGATCGAGGACAGCCGGCGGTCGGGGTCGGCCGTCATGGCCACCAACACCCGCTCCAACCGCCCGATCAACGCCTGGATGCTGTCGGGGTCGAACACATCGGTGCGAAACTCCACCGTTCCGCCGATCCCGGCGGGCTCACCGTCCTCCGTGAATCGTTCAGCCAAAGAGAACGCCAAATCCATGCGGGCGGTGCGGGTGTCCACCGGCAGCGACGTGACCCGTAGGTCCTCCAACATCAGTTGCGCCGCGGGATCGCTGTTGCCGGCGAACTGCCAACCCACCATCACCTGGATCAGCGGATGTTGAGCCAACGACCGGGACGGGTTGAGACGCTCGACGAGTACTTCGAAGGGCACGTCCTGGTGTTCGTAGGCGGCCAGGCTGCGCTGTCGCACCTGGTCCATAAACTCGGCGACGGTGGGATCCCCGGACACATCGACTCGCAGCACCAAAGTGTTGACGAAAAAGCCCACCAATTCGTTCAGTGCGGGGTCCCGCCGCCCGGCGATCGGGAACCCCACCGCCACATCGGAACTGGCGCTGATCTTCGACAACAGCACCGCCACGGCTGCCTGCATCATCATGAAGCTGGTCGCCTTGTGCTCCCGAGCTGCCCGCGCTAGCTGCTGCTGCACCTCGGGCGGCCAGTCCAGGACCACGCTGGCTCCGCGCTGATCGGCCACCGGCGGATACGGCCGATCGGTGGGCAGTTGCAGGCGCTCGGGCAGGCCGGCCAGCGCCCGCTGCCAGTAGTCGAGTTGCGCGGCGATGGGGCTGCCGCTGTCCTCGAGATCACCCAGCTGGGCCCGCTGCCACAGCGTGTAATCGACATACTGCACTTCCAAGGCCGGCCAGTCGGGCGCGAGCCGGGCATACCGGCGGGCATAGGCCACCCCCAGATCGCGGATCAGCGCGGCGATCGACCAACCGTCGGCGGCGATATGGTGCAGCACGGCCACCAACACATGTTCGTCGGCGGCGAGGCGGAAAAGTGTTGCCCGAAAAGGGATCTCAACGGCCAGGTCGAAACCGCGGCGCGCCACGGCCCCGATGGCTTCATCCAGCCGCGTGGCTGGCCAGCCGCCGGCATCGACCACGTCCCAACCGAAGTCGGCCTGCTCGGCGGCAACGACCAGCTGCTGGGGAATTCCCTGCGGCGCCACGAACAGCGTGCGCAGGCTCTCATGCCGTGCCACCACGTCGGCTAGCGCCGTGCGCAAGTCCGCGGTCTCGAGGAGTCCGTTCAACCGCAACGCAGCCGCCATGTTGTACACCGGGGAGGGCCCCTGCAGCTGGTCGATGAACCACAACCGTTGCTGGGCGAACGACAACGGCACCACCGCGGGCCGCTTGATCGGCACCAACGGCTGAAGCCGGCGCGAACCCACACCGATGCGGAGCACCAACTGGGCGACCGTCGGCGCATCGAACACCGCGGGTACCGCGAGGTCGGCATCCAGTGCGGTGTTGATAGCTGCGGACAAGCGCATCGCCAGCAGCGAATCCCCGCCCAGGTCGAAGAAGGAGTCGTCGACGCCGACCCGGTCGAGGCCCAGAACGTCGGCATAGATGCCGGCCACGATCTCTTCGACCGCAC
Source organism: Mycobacterium colombiense (assembly GCF_001672755.1). Lineage (GTDB taxonomy): Bacteria > Actinomycetota > Actinomycetes > Mycobacteriales > Mycobacteriaceae > Mycobacterium > Mycobacterium colombiense_C. Next base: position 3,350 of record NZ_LZKI01000134.1, read on the forward strand.
TGCCCGGGGCTCGGTAACCATCAACGTCCTGGGACCCCGGTGCCGGGAGTGCGTGGGTGTCGAGTTTGCCGTTGGGGGTGAGTGGGAGGTGGTCGAGGGTGATGATTGCGGCCGGGATCATGTAGGGCGGGAGTTGTTGGGTGAGTTGGGTGCGTAGGTGGGTGGGGTCGGCGGTGCCGGTGATGTAGGCGATCAGGCGGGTGTCGCCGGGGCGGTCTTCGCGGGTGATCACTGCGGCGTGCTCGACGCCGTCGAGTGCGGCCAGGGCGGTCTGGATTTCGCCGGGTTCGATGCGGTAGCCGCGGATTTTGACTTGTTCGTCGGCGCGGCCGAGGTAGTGCAGTTGGCCGTCGGGGTCCCAGCGGACCAGGTCGCCGCTGCGATACATCCGGGTGGCGGGGGCTCCGAAGGGGCAGGCGATGAAGCGTGATGCGGTCAGCCCGGCCCGGCCGAGATACCCGATTGCGACGCCGGTGCCGGCGATGTACAACTCGCCGGTCACGCCGATGGGTACTGGGCGCAGCCAGGTGTCGAGCACGAACAATGCGGCCTGCGGGACGGGGGTGCCGATGGGCACCGCCGGGGCGCCGGCGTCCAGCGGGGCGCTGATGGCCACACACATCGTGGTTTCGGTGGGGCCGTAGGCGTTGACCATCATCCGCCCGGGCGCCCACCGTTGGACCACCTCGAGGGGGCAGGGTTCTCCGACGGTCGCAAGCGCCGATTCCAGCCCCTGCGGTGAGAGCATCGCCAGCGCCGAGGGGGTTTGGGTCAGCATGCTGACGTGTTCGGCGATCAGCAGGTGGTGGAGGTCGTGTGGCGATCCGGTCACGGTTTCGGGGACCACGACCAGGCGCCCACCCCTGAGCAGCGGAGTGAAGATCTCCCACACCGA
>NZ_LZKI01000135.1 GCF_001672755.1 Mycobacterium colombiense
GGGCTTCGGGGTGGGTTAACCCACCGTCAGCTGCGGATAAACCTCGCCCGCACGCTCGGGCGATGCGATGGGCCGACGGTGCTGGGCCGCAAGATAGTTGCGTGATCTAAACTACAGTCGGGCATGACACTTTTGGTCAGCTTTGTAACGCGTCGATACCGTTGATACCGGAGAAAGATCGAGGATGAGCATTTCGCTGCTGCTCGAGATGGCCGCGTCGGGTGACGCCGAGCGCACCGCGGTGGTGTCTGGAGACCTGCGGCTGACAACGCAACAGCTCAGCGATCTTGCCGACGGCGGCGCGGGCGTGATCGCCGCGTCGAACGCCAAGCACGTCGCGTATGTGGGCACCGGCGGCGCGATGCTGCCGGTGCTGATCTTCGCCTCCGCGCGCGCCGGGGTGGCCTTCACGCCGATCAATTACCGGCTCTCCGCCGAGGGAATCCAGGCGCTGATCGAGCGGCTGCCCGAACCGTTGGTGATCGTCGACAGCCGCTATCGCGACGCGGTCGGCGAGGTGTCGGACCGGGTGATGGTCTCCGACGACTTTTTGGCGGCCGCGCGCACCGCCGAGCCGGCCGCGGAATTCCCGGACCCGGACTCCGTCGCGATCGTGCTGTTCACCTCGGGCACCACGTCGCAGCCCAAGGCCGTCGAACTCTCGCACAACAACCTGACCAGTTACGTCACCGGGACCGTCGAATTCGGGGCGGCCGCCGACACCGACGCCGCCCTGATCTGCGTGCCGCCGTATCACATCGCCGGGGTCAGCGCCGCGCTGTCGAATCTGTACGCCGGCCGCAAAATGGTGTACCTGCCGAATTTCGATGCGCAGGAATGGGTTCGGCTGATCAACACCGAGAACGTCACCACCGCGACGGTGGTGCCGACCATGCTGGACCGCATCATCACGGTGCTGGAGAACGGCGACGGGGTGGCCATCGAGCTGCCGTCGCTGCGCAACCTGGCCTACGGCGGCTCGAAGGTGGGGCTGCCGCTGGTCCGTCGCGCGCTCGAGCTGCTGCCCAACGTGGGCTTCGTCAACGCCTACGGCCTGACCGAGACCAGCTCGACGATCGCGGTGCTGACGCCGGACGACCATCGTGCGGCGCAGGCCGGGACGACCACCGACGTCGCCCGCCGGCTGGGCTCGGTCGGCCAGGCGGTGGCGGGCATCGAGCTGCAGATCCGCGACGAGGCCGGCAATGTGCTGCCGCCGGGTGAGACCGGCGAGCTGTTCGTGCGGGGCGAGCAGGTGTCGGGCCGCTACACCGGGATCGGTTCGGTGCTCGACGAGAACGGCTGGTTTCCCACCAAGGACATCGCGATGCTCGACGACGAGGGCTACCTGTTCATCGGCGGGCGCAGCGACGACACCATCATTCGGGGCGGCGAGAACATCGCGCCCGCCGAGCTGGAAGAGGTCCTGGTCGAGCATCCCCACGTGCGTGATGTCGCCGTGGTCGGTGTCGAGGACCCGCAGTGGGGCCAGGCGATCGTCGCGGTCGTGGTGCCGGCGGCGGGCGCGGACCCCGACCCCGAAGAATTGCGGGAATTCGTCCGCAAGAGTTTGCGCGGTTCACGCACCCCCGACGAGGTAGTGTTTCGCGACGAGCTGCCCACCACCGCTACCGGCAAGGTCTTGCGGCGGGAGATCATCCAGACCCTCACCCCGATTGCGCGTCGGACGGCCCAGCAGTAAGCGATCAAGGACGGAAATCAATGATCAAGAACGGAACTCGTCTCGCCAGCCAGGTCTGTGACACGCAGGTGATCGTCGTCAGAAGTGCCGACAGTCTGGACGACCTGCGGTGTGGCGGTGCGCCGATGGTGCCGGTCGGCGGCGAGCTGTCGGGCGAACTGGACCCGGCATTCGCCGACGGCACGGTCATGGGTAAGCGCTACGTCGACGACGCCGGTGCCGAGGTACTGGTAACCAAGCCGGGCGCAGGCAGCCTGAGCATCGGGCAGACCGCCCTGCAGCTCAAAGAGGTCAAGCCGCTACCGGCCAGCGACTGAGCGGATCACTGCGCCGCTTCCTGCCTGCCCGGGATCTTGTTCCGGGCAACGAATTCCTTTGCCTTGATCAGGAATTCGAGCTGTTCGCCCACCTGGTGTAGCGGGCCCGCGTTGCGGGTGGAGCGGGAGAGCACGATGGCGCCCTCCAGCGCGGCGATCGACGTGACGGCCAGCGACGCGGCGTCGGCGTGGTCGAAGCCGTCGTTGACGAACGCGCGGCTGAGCGCGGTGCACCAGCGGCCCAGGATGGCGCCGGCCTCGGCGGACAGCTTGGGGCCGTCCTCGTCCGAACAGCCGATCGCCGCCGCCACGACCGGACAGCCTGCGGTGAATCCGCCTTCGGTGAGCAGCCGTTCCCAGAACCCGACGAACTCCTGCAACAACACCCGGGCGCCCCGTCCGGCGGCGTCGTCGATCATTGCGGTGATGGAGTCGCCGGAGTAGCGCAGCGCTTCGGTCAGGATCTGGTTGCGTCCGTCGGGAAAGTGGTAGTACACCGAGCCGCGCGGGGCGCCGCTGCGGGCGAGCACCGCGTCGATGGTGACGCCCGCCGCCCCGCGTTCGCGCATCACCTCGGCCGCGCTGGCCAGCATCTTCGTCCGGGTGCCCCCGCGCTTCGCCGGGGCTTGCTCCAGTGCTGCCTCACCGATAGTCGGCACGTGAGTACCTCCCATGGTCGGGGTCATGCAGCGTGCGAGTGCCGCAGCGCCGGCCAGTGCATGTGACGTGGGCTGAAGCGGAAAGTACGACGCCGCAAGTCTGGCATCTCGCGGGTGAATTGATAGCCGGCGACGTTGAGCTCGATGATCCACATGATGTTCTCCCGGCCTGTGTGCGGCCCTTGATTATGCTATGAACCATATAAGACACCCGTAAATTAAGCAATTTCTCAGCCGAAGTGTGACGCACGCCGCATAAATCCGCGGCGTAGCTGGTCGGGATCCGCACTTACGGACGCGAAAATAGAGCAAAATTATGCTCTATTGCATAATCTCTACAACTCCGCTTCACTAAGCGGATGGTCACCAGCCCCGAGTCGCCGCCGCCCGCCCTACCGGATCTGGACACCGTGTCGCTGCAGCGTGACGGCCATGTCCTGCTCATCGGCCTTAACCGGCCGCACAAGCGCAACGCGTTCGACCGGGCGATGCTGGCCGACCTGTCCCGCGCCTACGGCGTGCTGGAGTCCGATCCCTCGGTGCGGGCCGGCGTGTTGTTCGCCCACGGCGACCACTTCACCGCCGGTCTGGACCTCGTCGACGTCGGTCCCGGCATCGCCGGCGGGGAGCTGTCCTTCCCCGACGACGGCAAAGATCCCTGGCGGCTCGACGGCGCCTGGACCACCCCGTTGGTCGCCGTCGCGCATGGCTGGTGCATGACGCTGGGCATCGAGTTGCTGCTGGCCGCCGACATCCGCATCGCCGCGCCCGGCACCCGGTTCACCCAGCTGGAGGTGCAGCGCGGGATCTATCCGTTCGGCGGTGCGACGATCCGCCTGCCCCGGGCCGCCGGCTGGGGCAACGCCATGCGCTGGCTGCTCACCGGCGACGAGTTCGACGCGGCCGAAGCGCACCGCATCGGGCTGGTCCAGGAGGTGGCCGACGACGCCGCGGCGGGTCTGGCCCGGGCCCGCGACATCGCGCACACCATCGCCGATCGCGCCGCGCCGCTGGGTGTGCGGGCGACGCTGGACTCGGCCCACCTGGCGGTCGAGCGCGGCGACGCGGCCGCCATCGAGCGGCTGCGCCCCGCCGTCATCGAACTCTTCGCCAGTCAGGACGCCGCGGAGGGTGTGCAGTCGTTCGTCGAACGCCGGCCGGCCCGCTTCGTCGGGCGCTAGCCGAAAAGCGCCGAGCCTCACAAACCCCGGCCGGCGAGCCACGCCTCAATCCGGTCGGCGACGGCCGCCCAGCCGGGCTCGAGCATCATGTCGTGGCCCATGCCGGGGAAGATTTCGGCTTCGGTGCCATAGCTGCGGGCCAAGTCGCGCATCGCATCCACAGTCAGGCAGCCGTCGTATTCGGCGGCCAGGACGAGCATCGGCGTCCTCACCCGTTGGGGCCTGGGCGGGTTGAGCAACACCGCGTCGAAAAGGATGCGCTGGCTTTCCTCCCGCAGCCGCGCCACACACCTCGCGACGTCGTCCTCGGGCGTCTGCGCGGAGAAGAAGCGTTCCCGGGTTCGCGCCGGGCGGCCGACGATCTCCAACGATCTGCCGGTGATCATGCCTTTGGTCATGAGCCACGGGTGCTGTTTCATCAGGCGCAGCATGAGGTTGTTCAGGCCGCGAACCGATAACGCCGCCAGCAGTATGCCGGCCGGCACCGTGGCCGTCTCCAGATACTTCTGCACCACGTAACCGCCCATCGAATGGCCGATCAGCACCGGAGGGGTCGGCAAGGCGTCGGCGACGGAGCGGACATCGTCGACGTAGTCTGCGCCCGAGCACCGCCGAAAGGCCTTGGGGACCGGGCTGTTTCCGTGACCCCGCAGGCTGACGGCCACGGCGCGAAAGCCCCTGTCCGCGAAGAAATCCAGGAAGTGCTCGTCCCAGCACCACGCGCCGTGCCAGGCGCCGTGCACGAAGAGCAGCGGGACCGGATGCGCCGCGGTGCACGTGCCCTTGTCGATCACCTCGAGCGCGCCCGCGATCAGGGGCGCCGAACGTTCCGGCATGGGTTGAGCGGTCATGACCTTGCCCCCCTTCGGCTTTCACAACCTGCGAAGCTTGTGCAGCACCCGCATGAACGGTGCGGTCGCCGCAAGACCGCGGCGCAGGCTCGGCTGCAGCACGCTGACGTGACAGATCACCGGGTATTGCAGGCCGTGGTCACGCCATTCGGCCGCCTGATCAATGACATCGTCTGGAGTTCCGCTCAGAATGCACTCCTTCATCAAGGAAAGGGGCACGTGGGCGGTGGAGGAGATCGCGGTGTGCTCGTCCAGCGTCTGCGGAACGAGGTCCTGCGCGCCGGTGAAGTCGCTTCCCAGCGGGTGACTCGCACCGTGGCGAGCCCAGTTGTCGGCGGAGACATTGAGCGCGAACACCTTCATGACGTCCGAGCTCAGCGCCTCGTCCACCTGGTCGCGGCTGCTTCCGGTGACGACGAACTTCCAGCCGGCGGCGGTGATCGACGCGGGATCGCGGCCGGCGTCGGAGGCGGCCGTCCTTACCTGTTCGAGGGCGGCCGCGTATTCCTTGGGCCGCATGATGAAGCCGGGGAACCAGGCGTCGGCGTAGCGGCCGGTGGCGCGCAGCATCCGCGGCCCGTGTGAGGCCACCCAGATCTCGGGCCACTTGCCGCGGTACGGCGGCAGGTCGAACACGGCGTTGTGCAGCGGGAAGAACGGGGAGTCCCGGGTGACGAGTTCACCGCCGGAGTCCCACAGCGCCCGGACGGTCGCCATGGCCTCCTCGAACCGGGCCACCGGTTGCGACCAATCCACGCCGTAGGGCTCGTTGCCTTCCCGCTCGCCGGTGCCGATCCCCAGGATGGCGCGGCCGCGGGTGAGCAGGTGCAGCGTCGCCGCGGCCTGCGCGGTCACGGCCGGATTGCGCCGGCCGGTGTCGGTGACGCCGGTGCCGAGTCGCAAGCGGCCGAGCCGGTTTCGCGCGGCGAAATGCCCGAGCACGGTCCACGGCTCCAGCAGCGCGTCGGTCTTGGGCGCCAGCCGTGCGGCCCCCACATACTTCGGTGTCATCACCGAGCGGGGAAACAGACTGTTCAGATGATCGGGTATCCAAAACGAATCCAGCCGGGCGGCGACGGCGGTGAGATAACTCGCCCGCATCAACGCCGTTGGCGAGAGGCGGGTGTGCAGCGGCAGTTCGGCCAGCCCGACCTTAAGCATCGACGGCGAGCTTCAGCTGATCCGGTGTGTCCACCTGCTCAATAAATCAGCTGTGCCACCCGCACCGACTCATCCGAACGGTTGAACTTTGCCTGCGAAAGTTAGCTCTCGACGGTGTAGCCCATCGGCATCAGCACGCTCTTCTGCTGCGTGAAGTGCTCGACGCCCTCCGGCCCGTTCTCGCGGCCGATGCCGGAGTTCTTGTAGCCGCCGAACGGGCAGCACGGGTCGAACGCGTACCAGTTGATGGCGTAGGTGCCGGTGCGGATCTTCTCCGAGATCGCGATGCCCTTGGGGATGTCGGTGGTCCACACGCTGCCGGCCAACCCGTAGGCCGAGTCGTTGGCGATCTTGATCGCGTCCTCCTCGGTGTCGAACGGGATGATGCTCAGCACCGGCCCGAAGATCTCCTCCTGGGCGATCGTCATCTTGTTGTCGACGTCGGCGAAAACCGTGGGCTGGACGAAGAACCCGTTGTCCAGGCCCTCGGGACGGCCGCCGCCGCACACCAGCCGGGCGCCTTCCTCGATGCCCTTGGCGATGTAGCCCTCGACGCGGGCGCGCTGCTTCTCCGAGATCAGCGAGCCGATCTGGGCGGCCGGGTCCGACGGCGGTCCGACCGGCAGGGCCTGCACGAATTCGCTTACGGCGTTCACGATTTCGTCGTAGCGGGAGCGGGGCGCCAGGATGCGGGTCTGGCCCACGCAGGCCTGCCCGGTGTTCATGATCCCGGAGAACACCAGCATCGGGATCGCCGAGGCCAGGTCGACGTCCTCGAGGAGGATGGCCGCCGACTTACCGCCGAGCTCCAGTGTGCACGGCTTGAGCATTTCCGCGGCGCGACGGCCGATCTCCTTGCCGACGCCGGAGCTGCCGGTGAACGTGAACAGGTCCACGTCCGGGTTGGAGGTCAACGCCTGGCCGGTCTCGATGCCGCCGGGGACCACCGACAGCACGCCCTCGGGCAGGCCGGCCTCAGCGAAGATGTCCGCCAAAGCGTTTGTGGTCAAGGGGGTTTCGGCGGCCGGCTTGAGCACGACGGTGCAGCCGGCCAGCAGCGCCGGGCCCAGCTTGTTGACCGCCAGGAACAGCGGCACGTTCCAGGCGACGATCGCGCCGACCACGCCGATCGGTTCGCGGTGCACGATGGTCTGGCCGTAGGAGCCGTTGCGGATCTCGCGCCACTTGACCTGGTCGACGGCCGGGCCGGCGAAGAAGTTCATCGCGCCCATCGAGCCCATCCAGTGCATCGTCTCGATGGTGGTCGGCGGCTGGCCGGTCTCCCCGGCGAGCAGCGCGCTCAGCAGTTCCTTGCGCTCCTCCATCAGCTTGACCGCGTTGGCGATGACGGCCGCGCGCTCCTTCGGCGGCGTCGTCGGCCACGGACCGTTGTCGAAGGCGGCGCGCGCCGCGGCGACCGCCGCGTCGACGTCCGCGGCCGCGGCCAGCGGTGCCTTGCCGAAGTACTCGCCGGTGGCCGGACAGCGCACCTCGATCACCTCAGAGGTCGACGGCTCCGTCCACTTGCCGCCGATGAAAAGCTTGTCGTATTCGGTCTTGATGTCGCCCATGGCGCCACCCTACATAAGCCGACGCAAAACGAGAACACGTTTCACTATTGGGGTTGCAGGACCAGCACCAGATTGCTCACCAGGAACTCGCGCAGCATCGGTACGGCGGTCAGCCACCAGGCCCATCGCGGGTGGTAGCGGGGAAATGCGGCCACCAGCACCCCGGTGTTCTCGGCCCAGTTCAGGCCCGCGGTCGCCGACACCGCGAACAACGACGACCCGTAGTGGTTTTTGGCCGGATGGCCGTGCTTGCGGGCGTAGCGGGCGGCGGCGCGGGCTCCACCGAGGTAGTGGGTCAGGCCCATCTCGTGGCCGCCGAACGGCCCCAGCCAAACGGTGTAGGACAGCACGGCCAGCCCGCCCGGCTTGGTCACCCGCAGCATCTCGGCGCCGAGCTGCCAGGGTCGGGGCACGTGCTCGGCGACGTTGGACGACAGGCAGATATCCACGGAGTCGTCGGCGAACGGCAGCGCCATTCCCGACGCGCGCACGAAGGTCCCGGTTCCGCCGGCAACGGTGGGCCCGGCGGCGTGCATCTCGCTCGGGTCGGGTTCGACCCCGACGTAGCGGAAGCCGGCATCGGTGAAGGCCGCCGCGAAGTAGCCCGGACCGCCGCCGACGTCGAGAAGCGTGCGGCCGGAAGGGGGCTCGCCGCGGGCGGCCCGCCACAGATCGCTCACCATGGCCGCCGTGTCGGCCGCCAGGGCGCCGTAGAAGCGGGCCGGATCCGGCTGCTCGTAGCGAAATTCCGACAGCAGCCGCACCGAGCGGGTCAGGGTCGCCCGGCGCGCGAAGATCTCGGTGGCCGCCACCGGCCACACCCTACGGATGTGTAGCGCTGCCCGGCGCAGATCATCGCCGGTTAGGCTGACGACCAATGTCTTCCTTGCGCTCCGTGCTGCTGCTGTGCTGGCGCGATACCGGGCACCCGCAGGGCGGCGGCAGCGAAGCCTATCTGCAGCGCATCGGCGCGCAGCTGGCCGCCTCGGGAATCGCCGTCACGTTGCGCACCGCCGGCTATCCCGGCGCACCACGCCGCGAGGTGGTCGACGGCGTGCGGATCACCCGGGCCGGGGGCCGCTACACGGTGTACATCTTCGCGCTGTTGGCGATGGCCGCGGCCCGGCTCGGGGTCGGGCCGCTGCGGAAAGTGCGACCGGACGTGGTCATCGACACCCAGAACGGTCTGCCGTTCCTGGCCCGGCTGATCTACGGCCGCCGGGTGGTGTTGCTGGTGCACCACTGCCACCGCGAGCAGTGGCCGGTGGCCGGGCCGGTGCTCGGCAGGCTCGGCTGGTTCGTCGAGTCGACGCTGTCGCCGCGGGTGAACCGGCACAACCAGTACGTGACGGTGTCGCTGCCGTCCGCGCGCGACCTGGTCACCCTGGGTGTGGACGGCGCCCAGATCGCGGTGGTGCGCAACGGCCTGGACCGGGCGCCGGCGCAGTCGTTGTCGGGCCCGCGCTCGGCCGCGCCGCGGGTGGTGGTGCTGTCCCGGCTGGTACCGCACAAGCAGATCGAGGACGCCCTGGAGGCGGTCGCGCGGCTGCTGCCGCGGACACCGGATCTGCACCTGGACATCGTCGGCGACGGCTGGTGGCGCGAGCGGCTCGTCGAGCACGTGCAACGGCTCGGCATCAGTTCGGCGGTGACGTTTCACGGTCACGTCGACGACGTGACCAAACACCATGTCCTGCAAGGGGCCTGGGTGCACCTGTTGCCGTCGCGCAAGGAGGGCTGGGGCCTGGCCGTCGTCGAGGCCGCCCAGCACCGGGTGCCGACCATCGGCTACCGGTCCTCGGGTGGCCTGTCGGACTCGATCGTCGACGAGGTGACCGGGATCCTGGTGGACAGCCACGCCGAGCTGGTGGATCGGCTCGAAGAACTGCTCGACGATCCGGTGCTGCGCGAGCAACTCGGCGCGAAGGCGCACACCCGCAGCGGGGAATTCTCCTGGACGCAGAGCGCCGACGCGATGTGCGGCGTGCTGGAAGCGGTGCAGGCCGGCCGCACGGTCAGCGGGCTAGTCACCGGGCGGGGCTGAGCGCGCCCGGCGCCGCCACGCGCCGATCGCCGCGCCGGCGCCGCCGCCGATCAGCATCGCCAGCCACGCCAGATGCGCGACCGTCGTCGCCGTCCGCCGCCCGGCGGCCACCGCGGAAGTCTGCCCGCCGATCCGATACAGCGCGATCTCGCGATCTTGATAGACGGGGGCCAGCGCGCCCAGGGTGCGCGCGGCCGCCCCCATGTCGCCGGCGCTGTCGGATTCGACCACCAGCCAGCCCACCCCGGCCGCGGCCAGGGCCGCCGGATCGGGCCCGGACAGCAGGAGCTCCTGCACCGCCCGGGCGCGCGCGCCCTCCCCGGCGATGGTGGTCCCCGAGATCACCAGGTCACCGGTGCTCAGCACGTCGGCGCGCACCCAGCGGGGCAGCGGATCCAGCACCGGTGTGGGGCCCGACCAGGAGAACAGCCGCATGGTGCCGGCGGGCAACACCGCAACCGCCGCCGGTTGGGTGTTGATGGCCGCGGCGACGGCGGTCCAGCCGCGCGGGTAGCGCACCGGCGCCACCTTGCCGAACACGCCCCACGCCAGGTCGGGCAGCGCCAGCAGCAGCGCCAGGCAGCAGACCAGCGCCGGGACCGCGGTGCCCGACAGTCGTAGCCACCGGCGCAGCGTCACTGCCGCGCCGGCCCCCGCCAGTGCGTAGCCCGGCATTGCCAGCGCCACCCACTTCTGCCCGTCGCGCAACACCCCGAAGCCCGGCACGGTGTCGACGACCGTGCTCAGCAGCTGCAGGCCCGGGCCGGTCGCCAGCGCCGCCGGGACCAGCACCGACACCGCCGCCAGCACCAGCAGCGGCACCGCCCCCGGACGCCGGGCCACCGTCGGTAGGCCCACCGCGACCACATCCAGCAGCACCACGGCCGAGCACACCGCGAAAAGCGTGGTGCGCGAACCGGGTACGGCGTCGCCGTTCCAGATGCCGCCGAGGCTGGCCAGGCTGGCCAGGGTTCCCAACCCAGGCTCGGCGCGGGGCGCGAACGCCGCGACCCCCAGCCGGTTGGCCGCCGTGTGGGCGGTCAGCGACGACCCCATCGCCGACGCCGTCAGCCACGGCAGCGCCGCCACCAGCGCGGTGCCCAACGCGGCCGCGGCGCACCACCCGCGCGCGATGCCGGTGCCCGGCACCGCCACGCAGACCAGCGCCACCGTCGCGGCCAGCAGCAGCCCGGTCGGGGTCAGCCCGGCCAGCGCGATCCAGAAGGCCAGCCCGAAAAACGCGAACCGGCTCGCCGCCGTCGTCCGCAGCGTCAGCATGGCCGCGGCCACCCAGGGCAGGCAGCCGTAGCCGACCAGCAGGCTCCAATGACCCTGCAAAAGCCGTTCCGCGACATAGGGATTCCAGATCGCCACGGTGGTCGCGACGAACTGGCCGGGCGCGCCCGCGCACGGCAGCGCGACGGCGGTCAGCCGGGCCGCGCCCCATCCCGCCAGCCACAACCCGAGGACCAGCAGGGTCTTCACCACCACGCCGCCGTCGACCAGATGGGAGGCCAGCGCCACCGCGAAATCCTGGGGGGTGGCGCGCGGCGCCGAGGTCAGCCCCAGCGCGGTGTCGGACAGGTAGGACCGCGGCGTCGACACCGCGTCACGCAACAGCAGGTACCCGGGCGCCAGGAGCGGCCCGACCACCAGCAGCGCCAAGACCAGTGCGTACCCGGGTCGGGTCCAGCGCACGGTTAACGCATCCGGGCCGGGCTATTCCCGGTCGTGCTGGCCGGGCGGATTGGGTTCGGCGGGCCCCGCCTCGGTGGGCTCGTCCGGGCCGGGCGGGTCGGAGCCGGGTGGACCGGCCTCCTGACGGCCCTCGGGACGCTGGGTCGGCAGCTTCTCGGTCTCGGCTTCGGCGCCGGGCACCGGTTCCTCGAGACCACTGCGGCCGAAGAAGTCCTGGTCGCCCCGGTCCAGGCCGGGGTCGGTCAGTGCGCTCTCGCTGCGCAGGCTGAACGAGGCGAGCAGCCCACCGCCGATCAGCGCGATCAGGCCGACCGCGGTGAACGTGATCGGCAGCACCCGCGACCACAGCGCCAGCCGGTCGCGCTCGTCGCGGGCCGCGTTGATCTGTGACTCGACGGTGTCTTCGTTCGAGGTGACCTTGTAGTCGGCCAGCGTGAGCTCCGGCTTGAGCGGGTCACGGGCGAAGTAGTGGTCGGCGTGCTCGGTCTGCTTGACGATGGTGCCCGACACCGGATCCACCCAGAACGTGCGCTGCGCCGCGTAGTAGCGGGTCATGGTGATCTGCTCGTTCGGGTCGCCGCCCTGGATGCCCCACATCGACGCCGACGTGGTCTGCTTGGCGTCCTCGTTGCCGGCCAGCAGCGACGGGTAGGCCACCGGCGCCACCAGCTTGCCGTCGGCGTTGAAGCCGACGTTCTGGGTGAACTTGTACGTGGTCAGGCCGTTGACGTCTTCCTGGGTGTCGTAGTTGACGTCGAACGCCTTCTGCGCGATCGGATCGAAATAGGGGTAGGTCTTCTTCTCGGTGTGGAACGGGAACCGGTAGGACAACCCGTCGTGCCGCAGCGGCATCGCGGTGGGCGGGTTCTCGTCGTTGACCGCGCGCGGCTTCTGCACCGAGCCGCCGGCGTGGGTGTCGTCGGAGACGGCCAGCGCGGTCTTGCGGTTGAGCGTGACGGTGTCGACGATCGCCAGCAGCAGCCCGCTGTCCTTCTGCTTGTCGGTGCGCCGCAACGAACTTCCGACCTGGAGCGTGACCACGTCGGCGTTGGCGGGCGATTCGACGCTGATCTGCTGCTGGGAGACCAGCGGCACGTTCTGGTTGACGACGACGTGGTCGGTCGACAGCGACGCGGAGTCGAGGGTGGTTCCGGTGCCGTCGCTGATC
>NZ_LZKI01000136.1 GCF_001672755.1 Mycobacterium colombiense
CCGACCCAACATGGTCAGCGTCGGCACCATCGTTTGGCTGTCCAGCGAGCTGATGTTCTTTGCTGGCCTATTCGCGACGTAATTGCAGTACCCGAAGTCCCGGCAGCGCTGGTCACATCCGCAAGTATGACGCTTTGTAGTTGTTGAACTCCACCCGGGGCGGCATTTGGTGTCTGGCGCGTCGCGCGCGGGTGCGCAGCGGGCCGCTCGCGGAGACGGTTGGGGCAGGTGTGGTCGTCGTGGGACCATCGGCGCGTGGCTTTGTCATCTAAGGCTCCGTCTGTGGGCGGGCCGTCCGGCGCACCCGCAACCTCGTGGCCGCGGATCCTGTCCCGTTTGACCGGGGGGCAGAACCTGGCGCGCGGGCAGGCCGCCTGGGCCATGGACCGGATCATGGCCGGCGACGCGAGCCCCGCCCAGATCGCGGCGTTCGCGGTGGCGATGCAGGTGAAGGTTCCCACCTCGGCCGAAGTCATCGAGCTGGCCGACGTCATGCTCAAGCACGCGCTGCCGATGCCCCCCGGTGCCATCCGCGGCGACACCGTCGACATCGTCGGCACCGGTGGCGACGGTGCCAACACCGTGAACCTGTCCACGATGGCGTCGCTCGTGGCCGCGGCCGCGGGCGTGCCGGTGGTCAAACACGGCAACCGCGCGGCCTCGTCGTTGTCCGGCGGCGCCGACACGCTCGAGGCGCTCGGCATCCGCATCGACCTCGGCCCCGAACAGGTCGCACGCAGCCTCGCCGAGGTCGGCATCGGGTTCTGCTTCGCGCCGCTGTTCCACCCGTCCTACCGGCACACCTCCGCGGTACGCCGCGAGATCGGCGTGCCGACGGTGTTCAATCTCCTTGGGCCGCTTACCAATCCGGCGCGGCCGCGGGCAGGATTGATCGGCTGCGCGTTCGCTGAGCTCTCCGAGGTGATGGCCGGGGTATTCGCCGCGCGCCGGTCCAGCGTGCTGGTGGTGCACGGTGACGACGGGCTCGACGAGCTGACGACCACCACCACCAGCACGATCTGGCGGGTGCAGGCGGGTACCGTGGACAAGCTGACCTTCGATCCGGCCGGATTCGGTTTCCCCCGAGCCGATCTCGACGATTTGTTGGGCGGTGACGCCCAGGCCAACGCGGCAGAGGTCCGCGCGGTGCTGGCCGGCGGCAAGGGCCCGGTGCGCGACGCCGTCGTCCTCAACGCCGCCGGCGCGATCGTCGCGCACGCCGGGTTATCCAGCCGCGCTGAATGGTTGCCGGCGTGGGAGGACGGGTTGGCCCGCGCCTGTAAGGCCATCGATTCCGGTGCGGCCGAACAACTGCTCGCGCGATGGGTGCGGTTCGGCCAGCAGGTCTGATTCCCGCAGCGCCTGCTCGCCGGCCAGTCGCGCCGAGCGCGCCGCCGCGGCCCACGCCGACCAGGCGCCGGCCGACCGCAGCGGGGAAGCCCAGCCGTCCTCGGCGACCCGGACGATGCGCACCCCGGGCGTCGTCAACCAGCGCGCGATGAGCGCGGTCTCCTCGACCAGCGCGCCGCCGAGTGGGGCGGGTGTGGGCAGAATCGCTTGTGCCCCAGCAACAATCGCCTCGACAACCGGCATCGGCGGGACCCCGCGCCGGGCGCTGCCCGCCGCGGCGAGCTGGCCGTGGCGGATGACGGCGAGGTGATAGCCACTTTGCCCATCGGGGCCTGCCGGCTTGGCGGCGATCAGCTCGGGCAGCGCGGCCAGGGCGCGCAGCCGCTGACCGCGCCACAGCGTCTCGACCGCGGTGACGGTGCGGTCGCGCAGGCGCGCGGCGCTCTCGAAGTGATGCCGCTCGGCGAGCGCGCCCACCTGATCCACGGCCGACCCCAGCGCGCCGTTGTCCGCGCCGTCGACCAGCGCCGCGACCCGCGCGACGGCGGCGGCGTACTGGGTGGCGGTGACGCCGCGCGCGGCCGGGCACGGCGACACCTCCGCCTCGGCGCACAGCGGTCCGTGCAGCGCCGAGCGGCCGAGCCGGTTGGTGCAGGTCCGTAACCCGGTGAACCGCGCCAGCAGCGCGGCGGTGTCGGCGGCGTCGGTGCGGGCCCGGAACGGGCCGACGGCCCGGTCGTGCCGCGGTGCCCGCACCACGGCCAGGCGGGGGAAGGCCTCCTCGGTGAGCGCCACCCACCACCAGCGCTGCGGGAACCGGGACCGCCGGTTGTACGGCGGGGCGTGCGCGGCCAGCAGCCGCAGCTCGCGCACGCCGGCCTCCAGCGCGTGGGCGCACTCGACATGGTCGACCGCGCCCGCCAGCGCGACCATCTCCTTCATGCGGCCCCGGGGATCGGCGCCGGTGAAGTACTGGCTGACCCGCCGGCGCAGGTCGACGGCGGTGCCGATGTAGAGCACCTCGCCCGACGGCCCGCGGAACAGGTACACGCCCGGCCGGCGCGGCAGGCCGTCGGCGAGCACCCGCTTGCGGCGCTGGGTGGGCGTCACGTCGGGCAGGTAGGAGCGCAGGTCGGCATAGCTGTGCACGCCCTGGTTGCCCACCCGCTCGATGAGGGCGTGCAAGACGTCGACGGTGGCGCGCGCATCGTCCAGGGCGCGGTGGGTGGGCTGGGTGGCGACGGCGAACAGCCGCGCCAGCGAGGCCAGCCGCACGCTGGGGGCTTCCTCGCGGCTGAGCACCCGGCGGGCCAGCCGGACCGTGCACAGCACCTGCGGCCGCGGCCAGGCGATGTCGCACCGCTGCGCGGCGGCACGCAGGAAGCCGATGTCGAACCCGGCGTTGTGCGCGACCAGCACCGCCCCGCAGTCCAAGCCGGCGAACTCCAGGAACATCGGCAGGACGGAGTCGATGGTCGGCGCGTCGGAGATCATCGCGGTGGTGATGCCGGTCAGCTGCACGATCTGCGGCGGGATGCTGCGCTGGGGATCCACCAGGGTGGCGAACTCGCCGAGCACCACGCCGCCGCGCACCTTGACCGCCCCGATTTCGGTGATGGCGTCGGGCACGGCGCCCGCCGTGCCCTTGGTGCGGCCGCCGGTGGTCTCCAGGTCGACCACGACGAAGGTGGTCTCGCGCAGCGAGAGCTCGTCGGGCGTGAACGGCGTCCCCACGTCGGCGAAGCTCAGCTGAGTCGCACCCCTGGAAGCCACGGCGGTGACGTTAGAGCCGACGACCGACACCCGCGCGGCTCCCACGCCGGGCGCGGAGCCGTAATGCGAGAACGGAAACCTGTCGGTGCCCGCGGTTACCGTTCGGGCAGTCCGGCGTGATGTTCGCCCACCCGATTTGCCGGAGCCAGAGCGAGAGGACCGATCCCGATGGCACCAAGAACTGGACCAACCGACGTCGGCATGACGCCGCCGGAGCCGGGGACACCGGTGGTGATCGACTGCGACGAGTGCGCGGTGCGCGGCCCCGGCTGCCGCGACTGTGTCGTCAGCGTGATACTCGGGGTTCCGGATACTTTATTGCAAGATGAACGGGCGGCTTTGGAAGTTCTTGCCGAAGTTGGCTTGGCGCCGCGACTTCGTCTCGTGCCGATTCGTCGGGATCGAGGCTCTGGTGTAGCCTAATTGCCTTGTCCCACAAAGGTCCTCGGGCCACGCGAAACGATTCACATAGAAATGACAGGATTCTTTCTAATTTCTTAACCGCTTGCTTTGGACAAACGCCGATATCGTTTCGTAACCTGTTTGAGACCTAAACCAGCTCGACGACCTATCAGTCCGTCGATGGCCGTTTAAGGAAGCAAATCTTGAGGCTTGACTCTAGGTACCCGGTTGCGCGTGTCCTCACACGTTCGGCCATAGGGGCACTAGCTGGCTTCGCGATCTTCTCCGGTGTCATGACCGCCCCCGCGTGGGCCGACCCGGCCGAAGACGCCACGGCAAAACTCAACCAACTGTCCCGGCAGGCCGAGCAGACCACCGAGGCGATGCACAGCGCCCAGCTCGATCTCAACGACAAGCTGGCCGCCCAGCGCGCCGCGGACAAGAAGCACAACGACGACCAGGCAGCGGTCGACGCGGCCAAGGCGCACCTGTCGTCGTATCAGGACTCGGTCAACAAGCTGGCCGCCGCGACCTACATGGGTGGTCACGTCGACGGCATGGAGGCCATCCTGACCGCCGGCTCGCCGCAGGGCCTGATCGACAAGCTGGCGGTGCAGCGGGTGATGGCCACGCAGATGGCCAGCCAGATGAAGAGCTACCGGATCGCCGGGGAGCAGGCCGCCAAGGCCGAGCGCGAGTCCGCCAAGTCGGCCGCCGACGCCAAGAGCGCGGCCGAGCAGGCCGCGGCGGTCCGGGCGAGCTTGCAGTCCAAGCAGAGCCAGCTGCAGGTGCAGATCGCGGTGGTCAAGTCGCAATACCTTTCTTTAACTGCCGACCAGCGCACCGCGCTGGCCAATCCTGCCCCGCCTCCCGGTGCTCCGGCACCGGAAGCGGCGCCCCCGGGCATGCCTCCCGGACAGGCGCCGGGTGAGGCTCCGCCCGCAGGCGGAATGCCCGGCCTGCCCGGCATGGCGCCCGGCGGTGTCGGCGGCGGCGATCGCGCCACCGTCGTGCAGGCCGCGCTGACCCAGGTCGGTTCGCCCTACGTGTGGGGTGGCTCCGCGCCGGGCGGATTCGACTGCTCCGGCCTGGTGATGTGGGCGTTCCAGCAGGCCGGCATCTCGTTGCCGCACTCCAGCCAGGCGTTGGCCCACGGCGGCCAGCCCGTCTCGCTGGGGGACCTGCAGCCCGGTGACGTGCTGACCTTCTACTCCGATGCGTCGCACACCGGCATCTATATCGGCGACGGCATGATGATCCACTCCTCTACCTACGGCGTGCCGGTCCGGGTCGCGCCGATGAGCGCCGGCGGCCCGATCTACGACGCCCGCCGTTACTAAAGACCCTCGACCGCGGCGCCGGCGGCTCCCGATACTGCTGGCCTGGGTATTCGTCGTCGAGCTGTTGGTGGCCGCTGCCGTACCGTTCGATGCCGTGCGCGAAAGCCGGATCCGGCCCGCCCAGCTGGTCACGCCCGCCCGCAGCCAGGTCAGTGCGTCGACGAAGTCGATCACCGTCGGTGACCGCACCGTCCGGCTGCTGGGGCTTGGCGGGGCCGCCAGCGACCGGTTGCTGTCCCGGGTGGCCTCGACCATGGGCGCGGCGATCGCCGCGGTGGAGTCGTTCTGGGGCGTCGACTGGCCGCACGAGATTTCGGTGGTCGCGGCCGGGACCGACGAGGAGTTTCGCGCGGCCGCCGGCGGGGGACCGGCGTCCCAGTGGGCCGACATCGCGGCCGTGACGGTCGTCGACCGTGTCGACCCCGTTCGCCGCGTCGCCGTCGGCCAGCGGATCGTGTTCGCGCCGGGCGCCGCCAACATGAGCGCCGCATCGCTGCGAATCGTGTTGGCCCACGAGCTTTTTCACTATGCCGCGCGCGCCGACACCGTCGCGGACGCGCCCCGCTGGCTCACCGAGGGGGTGGCCGACTTCGTGGGCCGCCCACCCGCCCCGGTCCCCACCGACACGTTGATACCCATGGCGTTGCCCACCGACAGCGACCTCGACGTGCCCGGGGCGCAGCGCTCGCTGGCCTACGACCGCGCCTGGTGGTTCGCCCGCTTCGTCGCCGACACCTTCGGACCGCCCAAGTTGCGCGATCTCTACCTGGCCACCTGCGGCATCAGGCACGCCGACATGGCAGCCGCCGGCCAGGACGTGCTGGGCGCCAGCCAGGCGGGCCTGCTCACGCGCTGGCAGCAGTGGCTGACCCACTAGGGCCGGCTCGCCCGGCTCAGGCCGTGTGCAAGGTTCGCATCGTCGCCAAGCTAGCCTGACGCAGGTGAGTCGGGTCCTGCTGGTAACCAACGACTTTCCGCCCCGCCCGGGCGGCATCCAGTCGTACCTCGGTGAGTTCGTCGGACGGCTGGTCGACGCCGGGCCGCATTCGCTGACGGTCTACGCGCCGCAATGGAAAGGCGCCGAGGCGTATGACGAGGCCGCCCGTTATCGGGTGGTGCGCCACCCGGGCACCCTGATGCTGCCCGGCCCGGCGGTCGACACCCGGATGCGGCGGCTGATCGCCGACGAGGGCATCGACACCGTCTGGTTCGGGGCGGCCGCACCGCTGGCGCTACTGGCCCAGCGCGCCCGCGGGGCCGGGGCGAGCCGGGTGCTGGCGAGCACACACGGCCATGAGGTCGGGTGGTCGATGCTCCCGGTCGCGCGCTCGGTGCTGCGCCGCATCGGCGACGACACCGACGTGGTCACCTTCGTCAGCCGCTACACCCGTTCGCGGTTCGCGCCGGCCTTCGGTTCCAAGGCTTCGCTGGAATACCTGCCGTCCGGGGTGGACATCGACCGGTTCCGGCCCGATCCGGCGGGCCGGGCGCAGCTGCGTGACCGCTACGGGCTGGGGGAGCGGCCCACCGTGGTGTGCGTGTCCCGGTTGGTGCCGCGCAAAGGCCAGGACATGCTCATCAAGGCCCTGCCGTCGATCCGGCGCCGCGTCGACGGCGCCGCCCTGGTCATCGTCGGCGGCGGCCCCTACGGGGACTCGCTGCGCACTCTGGCCCGCCAATGCGGGGTGGCCGACGATGTCACCTTCACCGGCGGTGTACCGGCCGCGGAGCTGCCCACGCACCACGCGCTGGCCGACGTGTTCGCGATGCCGTGCCGCACCCGCGGCGCGGGGCTGGATGTCGAGGGGCTGGGCATCGTGTTCCTCGAGGCGTCCGCGACCGGCGTGCCGGTGATCGCCGGGAGATCCGGGGGCGCCCCAGAAACGGTGCAGCACAACAAGACCGGGCTGGTCGTCGACGGGCGCGAGGTGGACGAGATCGCCGACGCCGTCGCCGAGTTGCTGACCGATCGCGACCGGGCCGCCGCGATGGGCGCCGCCGGGCGCGACTGGGTGACGGCCCAGTGGCGCTGGGACACCCTGGCGGCACGGTTGGGCACGCTGCTCGACTGAACGGCGCACCGCGCCGGCAAGCGGGCCCGCTAGTCCTTCTCGTAGATGGCCTCGATGTCGGAGGCGAACTTCTCGGCCACCACGTTGCGCTTGACCTTCATCGTCGGCGTCAGTTCGCCGGTGTCCTCGGTGAAATCGACCGCCAGGATGCGGAACTTGCGGATCGACTCCGCGTGCGACACGGCCTGATTGGCGTCCTTGATGGCCGCGTCCACCTCGGCGACCAGGTCGGGATCGGTGGTCAGCTCGCTCACCGACGCCCCGGCGCCCTTCTGGTTGCGCTGCTTCCAGCCGTCGAACGCTTCGGGGTCGATGGTGATCAACGCGCCGATGAACGGCTTGTTGTCCCCGACGACCATCGCCTGGCTGATCAACGGATGGGCGCGCAGCCGGTCCTCCAGGACCGCCGGCGCGACGTTCTTGCCGCCCGCGGTCACGATGATTTCCTTCTTGCGCCCGGTGATCTTCAGGAAGCCGTCTTCGTCGAGCACGCCCAGGTCGCCGGTCTTGAACCAGCCATCGGTGAACGCGTCCTCGGTGGCCTGCTCGTTGCGCCAGTAACCGCTGAACACCACGCCGCCGCGGACCAGCAGCTCGCCGTCCTCGGCGATGCGCATGCTGTTGCCGGGCACCAGCGTTCCGACGGTGCCGATCTTGACGTTGCCGACCTGGTTGACGGTGATCGCCGAGCTGGTCTCGGTCAGGCCGTAGCCCTCGTGGATGGTCAGGCCCACGCCGCGGTAGAAGTGGCCCAGCCGCGAGCCCAGTGGCGCGCCGCCGGAGACGGCCGCGTGACAGTCGCCGCCCAGCGCGGCGCGCAATTTGGTGTACACCAGCCGGTCGAACACGGCGTGCTTGGCGCGCAGCGCCAGCCCGCGGCGGCCACGGTCCTGCGCCTCGCTCCAGTCGACGGCGGTCTGCACGGCCGCCGCGAAGATCCGACCCTTGCCGTCGTTGGAGGCGTTCTGTTCGGCGGTGTTGTAAACCTTTTCGAACACCCGCGGAACCGACACCACCACCGTCGGCTTGAACACCGCGAACAGCGGCACCAGGTTCTTGATGTCGCTGGTGAATCCGACGGTGACCTTGTTGGCGAACGCGGACAACGTCAGTGAGCGCGCCAGCACGTGCGCCAGCGGCAGGAAGACCAGCAGCCGCTGCCCCTCGTCGAGCAGCGTCGGCAGGCTCTCCTTGGCGCCCCTGGTCTCATAGAGCAGATTGGAGTGCGTCAGCTGGCAGCCCTTGGGCCGCCCGGTGGTGCCCGAGGTGTAGATGAGCGTCGCCGGGTCCTCGGCCCGCAGCCCCTCGATGCGGGCGGTCAGCTCGGCCGGCTCCACCGACGCGCCGGCCTCCACCAGCTGGTCGAGGGCCTTGGGGCCAGAACCGTCGATGTGCAGCACCCGGCGCAGCGCGGGCAGCTCGGCGGTCAGCTCGGTGACCATCGCTGCGTGCTCGTCGGTTTCGGCGAACGTCAGCACCGCCTCGGAGTCCTGCAGCACCCAGCGCACCTGCTCGGCCGACGACGTCTCATAGATCGGCACGGTGACCGCGCCCACCGACAGGATCGCCAGGTCGAGGATCGCCCATTCGTAGCGGGTGGCCGAGAAGATGGACACCCGGTCGCCGGCCTGCACGCCCAGCGAGATCAAACCCAATGCGGCGGAGCGGATCTGCGTGGCCGCCTCGGCGCAGGTGACGTCGGTCCACTCGTCGTCGACTTGACGCTGGTAGATGACGAAGTTGGGGTCCTCGCGCTCGTGTTCGAAGACCATCGCGGCGATGTTGTCCTGTTCGCCGACGGAAAAGCGGGCGGGGACGCTGTACTCACGCACTCTTATGACCTCGATTGACCTCGTGAAGATTCCCGGGAGCCGGGTTGCTGGTCACCAGCCTAATCCGCGCGTTGACGCAGCACGGCCAAGTCGGTCGGGCGGGCACCGTAATTGCCCGCCGCGAGTCGGGCCCGCCCTCGGCGGGGCGCGACGGGCCGGTGTGTGAAGCTGTGGTCATGAACAGCATCCAGATCGCGGATGAGACGTTTGTCGCCGCCGCCGGTGCACGGGTGGGCGCCGCGGTCTCCGATCAGTCGAGCTGGCGCCGCTGGTGGCCGGACCTGCGGCTGCAGGTCGTCGAGGATCGCGGGGAGAAGGGCATCCGCTGGTCGGTCACCGGCGCGCTGACCGGGACCATGGAGATCTGGCTGGAACCGTCGCTGGACGGCGTCGTGCTGCACTACTTCCTGCACGCCGAGCCGACCGGGGTGACGGCCTGGCAGCTGGCCAAGCTGAATCTGGCGAAGATGACGCACCGCCGTCGGGTGGCGGGCAAGAAAATGGCGTTCGAGGTGAAGACGACACTGGAACGGTCACGTCCGGTGGGAGTTTCTCCGGTAGTTTAGCCGGGTCAGGTCCGCGCAGAGAGTACCGTGTCGGACCGAGACCCGCGGGGTCCCCCACATCGGAGGGGTCGATCCGTTCGCGGGAGAGAGGGCAGCAACCAGGTGGCGGAGAAGACGACGCAAACCATCTACATCGAAGCCGACCCGGCCACCGTGATGCAGGTGATCGCGGATATCGATTCCTACCCGCGGTGGATCTCGGAGTACAAGGAAGCCGAGGTTCAGGAGAAGGACGCCGACGGCTACCCCAAAGTTGCCCGGATCGTCATGGACGCCACGGTGATCAAAGACACGATGGTGATGTCCTACCAGTGGCCCAAGGATCGTCAGTCGGTGAGTTGGACGCTGGTGTCGAGTTCGCTGCTGCGCTCGCTTGAAGGCTCGTATCGGTTGGCGGCCAAGGGATCCGGCACCGAGGTCACCTACGAACTCTCCGTCGATCTGGCCATGCCGATGATCGGCCTGCTCAAGCGCAAGGCCGAGCGCCGGTTGACCGACACCGCGCTGAAAGATCTCAAGAAACGAGTCGAGGCTGAGTGAGTCCGCTGCGCCTGCCCCGGCCCGGATCAGCCTTTTCGTCGGCAAAGGCGGGGTAGGGAAATCCACCCTGGCTTGCGCCACCGCCGTCGGCGCCGCGAGCGCCGGGCAGCGAGTGCTGGTGGTCTCCACCGACCAGGCGCACTCGCTGGGTGATGTCCTGGGCATCACCGTCTCGCCCAGTCAGGGCGAACCGGTGCGGGTGTTCGCCGACCTCGAAACCGGGCAGGCGGAGGCCGGTGGCGGGTTTCTCGACGCGTTGGCATTGGACACGCTGGCGCTACTCGAGGCCCGGTGGCACGACGTCGTCGCCACGCTGGACCGGCGCTTTCCCGACTCGGAACTGGGTACCATTGCGCCCGAAGAACTTTCGGCCTTACCGGGCGTTCAGGAAGTGCTCGGTCTGTACGCCGTCGGCGAGCTGGCGCGGTCGGGGGGATGGGACCGCGTGGTGGTCGACTGCGCGTCGACCGCCGATGCCCTGCGGATGTTGACGTTGCCCGCCACCTTCGGGCTGTATGTCGAGCGGGCGTGGCCGCGGCATCGGCGGCTGTCCGTCACCGCCGACGACGCCCGGTCCGCGGCAGTGGTCGCACTGCTCGAGCGGATCAGCTCGAGCGTGGAGTCGCTCAGCACGTTGCTCACCGACGGCGATCTGGTCAGCGCGCACCTGGTGCTGACCCCCGAGCGGGTGGTCGCGGCCGAGGCGGCCCGAACGCTGGGCTCGCTGGCCCTGATGGGGGTGCGCGTCGAGGAGCTGATCGTGAATCAGGTTCTGCTGCAAGACGACTCGTACGAGTACCGCAACCTGCCCGATCACCCCGCCTTCTACTGGTACACCGAGCGCATCGTCGAGCAGCAGGGGGTGCTCGACGAACTCGACGCCACCATCGGTGAGCTGGCGCTGGTGATGACCCCGCACCTGTCCGGCGAGCCGATCGGTCCCAAGGCGCTGAGCGGGCTGCTCGACGCCGCCCGGCGGCGCGGTGGCACGGCGCCGCCGGGGCCGCTGCGGCCCATCGTCGACCTCGAATCGGGGACGGGACTAGGGTCCATCTACCGAATGCGGCTAGCGTTGCCGCAACTCGATCCGTCGGCCCTGACGTTGGGCCGCGTCGATGACGATCTGATCATCAGCGCCGGGGGTTTGCGGCGCCGGGTTAGGTTGGCATCAGTACTTCGGCGGTGCACCGTGCTGGACGCACATCTGCGGGGTAGCGAGCTGACGGTGCGTTTTCGACCAGATCCGGAGGTGTGGCCGAAGTGAGTGGGGCTCATTCCGACATCGGTCCGGAACTGCGCAGGCTGGCCCAGACGATCCTGGACGGCGTCGACCCCGCGGTGCGCGCGGCGGCGGCGCTGACGGCCGGCGCGGGTGTGGGCACCGGCAAGTGCCAGCAGGTGTGGTGCCCGGTGTGCGCGCTGGCCGCGCTGGCGACCGGTGACCAGCACCCGTTGCTCACCGCGATCGCCGACCACAGCATCGCCCTGCTCGAGGTGATCCGCGACATCGTCAACGACATGGACCGCTCCGCCAAGCCGACGCCGGAACCGCCGGACGGCCCGCCCGGCGGCGGGCCCGGCGCGCCGCCGGGCGATACCCAGGACACCGCGTCGCGGACCCGCTATCAGCCCATCCCGGTCACGCTCGAGGAGTGAGCGGGCTGCGTCGCAGGTGGTCGGTTCGGGTGGGGATGGGTACAGTTGGCGCTGAACATCAGCGGTAAAGCCGAGAGGGAGGGCCATGTGGTACTGGCTGTTCAAGTACGTGCTCCTCGGCCCGCTGCTGTCATTGCTGGGCCGGCCGAAAGTTGAAGGCCTAGAGCACGTTCCGAGTTCCGGGCCGGTGATTCTGGCCAGCAATCACCTGGCGGTGATGGACAGCTTCTATCTTCCGCTGGTGGTGCGGCGCCGAATCACGTTCCTGGCCAAGTCCGAATATTTCACCGGCACCGGATTGAAGGGCTGGTTCCAGCGGTGGTTCTTCACGGCCGTAGGCCAGGTGCCGATCGACCGAACCGACGCCGACAGCGCCCAGGCCGCGCTGAACACCGCGCAGCAGGTGCTGAGTCAGGGCAAGTTGCTGGGCATGTATCCCGAGGGCACGCGGTCGCCGGACGGGCGGCTCTACAAGGGCAAGACGGGGCTGGCGCGGCTGGCCCTGGAGACCAATGTTCCGGTGATCCCCGTCGCGATGATCGGCACCAATGTCGTCAACCCGCCCGGGACGAACATGCTGCGCTTCGGCCGCGTCACCGTCCGCTTCGGCAAGCCGATGGACTTCTCCCGGTTCGACGGGCTGGCCGGCAACCGCTTCATCGAGCGGGCCGTCACCGACGAGGTGATCTACGAGCTGATGGGGCTGTCCGGCCAGGAATACGTCGACATCTACGCGGCGAGCCTAAAAAAGGGCGGTAACGACGGGGCCGACGGCGAGGCCGAGCGGATTCCCGAGACGGCCGCCGGCTAGCACTAGCCGACGACGGTAACCGGCGCCAGCTGCTGCGGGGCGGCATCCCGCGCAACTCCGCGGGCCGTGACGGTGACTCCCACCGTGACGATGACCGCCAGCGCCCACCAGACGTAGGACATCCCGGCCAGCTGACGCCACCAGACCGCGCTGGCCTCGTGGTGCTTGGGCAGCAGGTCGATCGGCGACCAGCGCATCAGCGCCACCCCGATGACGCTGACCACCATCAGCGCCGCGTTGCGGCGCCGCCAGCCCAAGATCCCCGTCACCAGCACCGCCGGCAGCACCCAGACCCAGTGGTGCGACCACGACACCGGCGACACCACCAGCCCGAACAGCGCGACGCACACCAGCGCAAGCGTGGGCTCGCCGGCGTGCAGCACCCGCCGCATCGCCCAGACCGTCACCGCCAGCACCAGCAGCGACGCGGCCACCCAGAGCAAGGACCGTTCCTGCTGTCCCAGCCCCAGCCGGGCCAGCGCGCCGGCGATGTTCTGGTCGGTGTTCAACGACGCCGAGCCGATGCGGTCGGTGTGGAGCACGGTGTGCGTCCAGTACTCCCACGAGTCGTTCCAGGCCAGCGCGAAGCCCAGCAGCGTCGCCCCCACGAAGGACGCCAGCGCGGTCAGCGCCGCGCGGTTGTCGCGCCGCAGCAGGAAATAGAGCAGGAACACGGCCGGGGTCAGCTTCAGCGCCATGCCCAGGCCCAGCAGCAGCCCGCGCGGCCACGGCGTGCGCCGCGGCACACAGTCGGCGATCACCAGCGTCATCAGCACGACGTTGATCTGGCCGAAGGCGAAGTTCGAGCTGATCGGTTCCAGCCAGATCGTCGCCGCGGCCGCGGCGACGATCGCGAGCCACCACCGCCGCACCCAGGCCGGACCGGACAGCTTCGCCGACGTGCTCCAGACGTCGAGGCGGGTCAGCACCATCACGGTCGACACCACCAGCAGCACCAACGTCAACGCGGTGATCGCGACGCTGGCGGTCGGCATGTGCATCCAGGCGAACGGGCAGAACACGATGGCCGCCAGCGGGGGATAGGTGAACGGCAGATCCACGATCGGGGTGTGGAACAGCACGTCCCCGCGGTACAGCGGGTGGCCGTCCATCCAGGCCCGGGCGCCCATCTGATAGACGTCGATGTCGATGCGGTAGGGCGTGTGCCCGAACAGCTGCCACGCCGCATAACTCAGCCCCGCGGCGGCCACCAGCCAAGCCAGCCCCCACCACAGCGCCCACCCGGGTCGATTGCCCACGCCGGGCGCCTGCCGTGTACTCATGTCGCACAACAGCGTAATGGGTGCCCGGGCCCCGACCCGCCTGGTGCAGCGCGGGTCCCACGGCCCCGGCGCAGACAGGCGTACGTTTCAAGAGTGCTCCATTCGTTCGCGGCCGAGGTGACCCGATGGTTCGCGCACGACGTCTACGACCGCGGTCACCTGCCGTTGCTGTGCTGCCTGGTCGCCTTCATCCTGACGTTCTTCGTCACGCGAACGTTCGTGCGGCTGATCCGACACCGCGCCGACAACGGCAAGCCCACCCGATGGTGGCACCCGCGCAACGTGCACGTCAGCGGAGTGCACATTCACCACGTGACCTTCGGGGTGGTGCTGACCCTGCTGTCCGGCCTGACGCTGGTCACGCTGTCCATCGACGGCCACGAACCCGAATTCACCATTGCGGCAACCTTTTTCGGGATCGGCGCCGCCCTGGTCCTGGACGAGTACGCGCTGATCCTGCACCTGTCCGACGTCTACTGGTCCGAGGACGGCCGCACCTCGGTGGACGCGGTGTTCGCCGCGGTGGCGGTGGCCGGGCTGTTGATCATGGGGCTGCACCCGCTGATGTTCTTCCTGCCGATCTGGCACAACGCCGAATCGACGGCGCTGCGGGCGGTGGTGGCCGGCGCGATGGCGTTGACGCTGCCCCTGGCCGTCGTGGTGGTGCTCAAGGGCAAGGTGTGGACGGGCCTGCTGGGCATGTTCCTGGTCGTTCTGCTGGTCATCGGCGCGATCCGGTTGTCGCGCCCGCACGCGCCCTGGGCCCGCTGGCGATACTCCACGCAGCCGGACAAGATGCGCCGCGCGCTGCAACGGGAGCGGACGCTGCGCCGCCCGGTGGTCCGGGCCAAGCTGTACCTGCAGTGCGCCATCGCCGGCACACCTCGGTTGCCCGACCAACGCACGGTCGACGCCACGCTCGACCAGGAGGTCCACCCCGCGCCGGCGCCCACCGGCCCCATCCTGATCAGTCGATAGCCGCCTCCGGTTCGTGGCGTGCGGGCACTCGTCGTTGCCCGTCTAGGCTGTCTCCGGTGCGGTATTTCTACGACACCGAATTCATCGAGGACGGCCGCACCATCGAGCTGATCTCGATCGGGGTGGCCGCAGAAGACGGCCGCGAGTACTACGCGGTGTCCACGGAATTCGATCCCGAGCGCGCCGGGCCCTGGGTGCGCGCCAACGTGCTGCCCAAGTTGCCGCCGCCGGCGTCGCAGTTGTGGCGCTCGCGCCGCCAGATCCGCGAAGACCTGGAGGGCTTCTTCGGCGTGAATTCTGGGCAGGCGGCTTCTGAGCCGATCGAACTGTGGGCATGGGTGGCGGCCTACGACCACGTGGCGCTGTGCCAGCTGTGGGGGACCATGCCGGAGTTGCCGCGGTCAATCCCCCGTTTCACCCGCGAGCTGCGGCAACTGTGGGAAGACCGGGGCAGCCCGCGGATGCCGCCCCGGCCGTCCGATGCGCACAACGCGCTGGTCGACGCGCGCGATCAGCTCCGCAGATACCGGCTCATCACGTCCGGGGACTGAGCCGGCGGGCGGGACGGGTCCGCCGAGTCGAGTTCGCGCAGATCAACTCTGACCTGGGGCGTCCATGCCCCGGCTAAGATGAACCGATGAACTGGACCGTCGACATACCGATCGATCAGCTGCCGCCGCTGCCGCCGCTGCCGACCGATCTGCGGGCGCGGTTGGACGCCGCACTGGCAAAACCGGCCGCCCAGCAGCCCAGCTGGCCCGACGACCGGGCGACGGCGATGCGCACGGTCCTGGAGAGCGTGCCGCCGGTGACGGTGCCGTCGGAGATTGTCGTGTTGCAAGAGCAGCTGGCCCAGGTGGCGCGGGGTGAGGCGTTCCTGCTGCAGGGCGGCGACTGCGCGGAGACGTTCACCGAGAACACCGAACCCCACATTCGCGGCAATGTGCGCACCCTGCTGCAGATGGCGGTGGTGCTGACCTACGGCTCGAGCCTGCCGGTGGTCAAGGTGGCCCGCATCGCCGGGCAGTACGCCAAGCCACGATCGGCCGACATCGACGCGCTGGGGTTGAAGTCCTATCGCGGCGACATGATCAACGGCTTCGCCCCGGACGCCGCCGTGCGCGAGCACGACCCGTCGCGGTTGGTGCGCGCCTACGCCAACGCCAGCGCGGCGATGAATCTGGTTCGGGCGCTGACATCGTCGGGATTGGCCTCGCTGCACCTGGTGCACGACTGGAACCGCGAATTCGTCCGGACCTCCCCGGCCGGTGCCCGATACGAGGCCCTTGCCACCGAGATCGACCGCGGCCTGCGCTTCATGAGCGCCTGCGGCGTGGCCGACCGCAACCTGCAGACCGCCGAGATCTACGCGAGCCACGAGGCTTTGGTGCTCGACTACGAGCGGTCCATGCTGCGCCTGTCCGAAAGTGACACCGGCGAACCGCAGCTGTACGACCTGTCGGCGCACACCGTGTGGATCGGTGAGCGGACCCGCCAGCTCGACGGCGCCCACATCGCGTTCGCCGAGGTGATCGCCAACCCGATCGGCGTCAAGATCGGCCCGACGATCACCCCGGAGCTGGCCGTCGAGTACGTCGAGCGGCTCGACCCGCACAACAAGCCCGGCCGGCTGACGCTGGTGAGCAGGATGGGCAACAACAAGGTGCGCGATCTGCTGCCCCCGATCGTGGAGAAGGTCCAGGCCACCGGTCACCAGGTGATCTGGCAGTGCGACCCGATGCACGGCAACACCCACGAGTCGTCGAACGGGTACAAGACCCGCCACTTCGACCGCATCGTCGACGAGGTACAGGGCTTCTTCGAGGTGCACCGCGCGCTGGGCACCCACCCGGGCGGCATCCACGTCGAGATCACCGGCGACAACGTCACCGAATGTCTGGGTGGGGCGCAAGACATTTCGGACACCGACCTGGTCGGCCGGTACGAAACCGCCTGCGACCCACGGCTGAACACCCAGCAGTCGCTGGAGTTGGCCTTCCTCGTCGCGGAGATGCTGCGCGACTAGAAGCGCACCGAAAGCTGCTCTTGCTGTGGGCTCGGCGGCGCGGCCGGAGCCGCAGCGGCGCGACGCCGCTGCTGTGTGAACCGGGCTCGTAGGTTCCCCCACACGATGCGCGGCAGCAGGGCGGGATCTCGGAGCCGTGACGGCGGGTCGATGAAGTTGGAGACGCGAAAGAAGCGCTCGGTCAGGACCCCGTCCCGGGTGGCCGCGTTCAGGGTCGCCCTGGCCATCCAGCGTGAGAGTCGCTGCCGGATCCCGCGCGGCCGGTAGACGCCGGAGGTGGTCCGGTCTCTGGCCTGATTGGCGGCCCACGTCTCGCCGATGTACTGGGCCGTCGCTTGGAAAAAGCGCTGCGCCAGGCGCGCATCTCCCGCGCGCAGGCAATCGCGGAGGGTCAGCGCCTCCAGCGCGGCGATCGTCATGCCTTGGCCGTAGGTCGGATCGAGACTGCATACCGCGTCGCCGATCACCAGCAAGCCCGAAGGGAATTCGGCCAGCCGGTCGTAGCGTCGCCAGATCGCGGCGGTGTGGTGATAGGTCACGGCTTCGCCGATGGGATACGCACGGCGCAGACCCTCGATGATCGCCGGGGGTAGGGACGGCTCGGCCATCGCGAGCATCGCGTCGAAATCGGTTGGTGGCTCGCCACCGTCGGCCGGCACGCCGATCGCGAGCATGAACGTGTCGTGCTCGTTGGCAAGCAACAAACCGCCCGGCCTGCCACCGCCGGGGTTGAACATCACCAAGCGCTGGGCGATCGGCCCCTCGGGCATGCTCAGCTGTTGGCTCGCATAGCCGTATCTGGCCACCGCCCGGTCCTCGGTTGGCCGTTCGTATCCCAGGCTCTCCAAGAACGCCGGGGTACGCGCCCCGCGCCCCGTGGCGTCCACCACCAGATCGGCGTCCAGTGCCGTAAGAAAACCGTTGTAGCGCCGGGTGATTCGGACACCGTTGACGATGTCCGCGGTGGTGAGAAGCCCGGACACGTCGTGCCCGTCGAGGAACGTCACATTCGGCAGGGCCTTGACCCGCCGGCGCAGGTGGAACTCCATGAACGGCCGGGTCGTCATATGGAGCGCCAACGCGTCCGGATCGGTGAACGTGCCCGAGTGTTTCAGCTCGTAGCGCCCGACACGGACGTAGAACCGCGACAGATCTCCGTCGTCGACGGCAACGGCCCCCGCCCTGGCCAGGTCCTCGAGCAGGCCGGGAAACAATTCGTCCAGCACCTGCAGACCGCGGCTGTGGAAGTTGTGCGCGTGGCGGCCCTGGGGGATGCCCCTACGGTGGCACGGGTGATCGGGCAGCCTGTCCCGCTCGACCACACTGACCGAATCGTAGAACTCCGAAAGTACGCGCGCGGCAAGCAAACCCGCCATTCCGGCACCCAGTACGACTGCGTGCTCGCCGAGCCGGTTCGGCGAGTCGACGCCAGGAATTGTCGAACCCATGCAGAAGCACGGTACACCAAAATTAAGAAAAATAAGAAGTTTTTGTGATTACTTTAAGATTCGTGTCGCCAGACGCGTGCTCGCCGGAGTACTGATCGCCGGGCGGCGCATTCTTGCCGGGCGAACACCGGCATCCGGCCGCTACAGCAGTCCATTCAGGTTGCTGCCGATCGTCCACGCCGCGGTGGCGACCAGCCCGGTGATCGCCAGCACCAGCGCCACCCAGACCAGCACCATGCGCCGGTTGCGCTGGCGCGCCCAGACGAATTCGCTGATCGGGATTCCCGCGAATTCGCCTGCGACCGACTCATATTCGTAATCGTCCTCGTCCTCGTCGTCGGTCTGTGCCGGTCGTGCCGGCGCCGACCAGTCCTGGGGGCCCCGCGTCATCTGGCGGGTGGGCTGACGCACCGGCGCCGGGCCGGGTGACTCGTGCTGCTGCGCGGTCGGTGGCCGCTGGGGGGTCCGGCTGCGCTGCAGCGCCGCCGAGCGGTGTTGTGCGGAGTTGCGGGGCGCCGGCACCCGAAAGGCCGGCAGCGCAAGCTCTTCGGCGATCGCGTCGAGGTCGGCGCGCATCTCGATGGCGTCGGTATACCGCTGCGCCGGGTCGCGGGACGTCGCGCGCTCGACGAATTCGTCGAACTGCGCGGGCACACCGTCGATGATCGCGCTGGGCGGCGGCACGTCGTTGTCCAGCCGTTGGTAGGCGAGCGACAACGCCGAGTCGCCGGTGAACGGGGTGCACCCGGTCAGCAGCTCATAGGTCATGATGCCCGTGGAGTAGACGTCGCTGCGCGCACTGGCGTCGCCGTCGCGGACCTGCTCGGGCGACAGGTAGGCCGCGGTGCCCAAAATCACGCTGGTGGAGGTGATTCCGGCGGCCGCGACGGCCCGGACCAATCCGAAGTCGGCGATTTTCACCTCGCCGTCGTCGGAGATCAGTACGTTCTCGGGCTTGACGTCGCGATGCACCAGGCCGGCCCGATGGGCGGCGGCCAGCCCGCCGAGCACCGGGCGGAGCACCGCCGCCACGGCGTACGGCGGCATGGGTCCGCGCTCGCCCAGCAGTTCGCGCAGCGTGCCACCCTCGATGAGCTCCATCACCAGGAACGGGTGCCGGGCGTCCAGGCCCTGGTCGTACACCGCCACCAGCCCGGGATCCTTGAGCCGGGCCACGGTTTGGGCCTCGCGCCGGAAGCGGGTCAGGAATTGCTCGTCGCCGGCGTAGCGGGAATCCATCACCTTCACCGCGACCGGACGGTCGAGCCGGGTGTCCAGGCCGCGATACACCGTCGAAGTGCCGCCGCTGGCGATCCTGGACTGAACCAGGTAGCGGCCGTCCAGCAAAGCGTTGTCCAGGGGATCGACCGACCCCGCGCCGGGGCGGCGACCATGCGGGCCGGGCCGGCCCGAGGCGGGGGTGCCGCCCGCTCGCGGGGAAGGGCCGGGCGGTTCAGCTTGGGCCACGGGGCCATCGTAGGTGCGCGGCCGTGATTGGCCGGTAGAACACGGGCTCAACGCGGCCATCTAGGCCTACACTTTCCCGGATGAGCAGTATTCCTGCCGGCGACGATGTGCTAGAACCCGACGAGCCGATCTATGACCTGAAGCGGGTCGCCGAATTGATGGGGGTGCCGGTCACCAAGGTGCACCAGCAACTCCGGGAGGGGCACCTGGTTGCGGTTCGCCGCGACGAGGGACTGGTGGTACCGCAGATGTTCTTCACCAAGTCCGGTGAGGTGGTCAAGAGCCTGCCGGGATTGTTGACGATCCTGCACGACGGCGGCTACCACGACACCGAGATCGTGCGCTGGTTGTTCACCCGGGACCCCTCGTTGACGGTCACCCGCGACGGCAGCCGGGACGCCCTCAACAACGCCCGTCCCGTCGACGCCCTGCATGCCCACCAGGCGCGGGAAGTCGTGCGCCGGGCGCAGGCGATGGCCTACTGAGCCCGATCGCTCAAACCGGCGGTGACGTCGGCTCGCTCGGCCCGCCGCGCGGGAGCCCGGTACAGGCTGTACCCGGCGATCAGCGCGCACGCGGTGGCCAGCGAGAAATGCAGCCACGAGTACATGCCGTGCGAGCCATCGGGTTTGAAGATCACCATCACCCAGGTCGACAGGCCGCCGATGATCGCGACCGCCCGCCGCGACTGGGCCAGCGGGGCCACGACCGCCAGCGGCCACGAGTAGTACCAAGGCAGGGCGGCCGGCACGAACAGCACCACGATCAGCATCGACCACGCGATGCCGGTCAACGCTGCCCGGTCGTCGCGGCGGAACCGCCACCACAGCAGCGGCAGCGAGATTGCGATGACGGCGATGCCGACCAGCCGGGTGACGCGCAGGATCGGGTAGAAGCTCACCGGGAAGAAGCCGCTGCCGATCGCGTGGATCAGGTTGGCGGCGGCGGTCGGCACGGTCAGCCAGTTGATGATCTTCACCGACCCGGCCAGGGCGGTCAGCCAGCCCAGGCCCACACCGGCGACCGCGGACAGGATCGCGAAGACCACGACGAAGATCAGCAGCGACAACGCCGTGGCGGCGAAAAACGCTGGCACCGGCCGATATCCCCGCCGATCGCGCAGGTGCCGCATCCACACCCACACCAGGAAGGGCAGCGCGATGCCGGCGGTGGCCTTGACCGCGATGGCGACCGTGATCAGCGTGGTGCCCGCGACGTGGCGGCCGGCGAACGTCAGCGAGATGCCGGCGGCCATCAGGCCCACCATCAGCATCTCGTTGTGCACCCCGCCCATCAGATGGATCAGCACCAGGGGGTTGAGCACACAGATCCACAGCGCCGTCGAACCGTCGGTGCCCAGATGCCGTGCCATCCGGGGCGTCGCCCAGACCAGCAGCACCAGGCCGGGCAGCATGCACAGCCGCAGCAACGCGGTGCCCGCCACCACGTTGTTGCCCACGACGATGGTGATCACCTTCGCCACCAGGATGAAGACCGGCCCATAGGGTGCCGTCGTGATCGACCAAATCGGACTCACGTTGTCCAGCAGGCTGTTTGGGTTGGCGACCGGCCCCACCGCGTACGGGTCGAGGCCGTCGCGCAGCAGCGCGCCCTGCGCCAGGTACGAGTAGGTGTCCCGGCTGAAGACGGGCACCGACACCAGCAACGGCGCCAGCCAGAAGCCGGTGGTGACCTTCATGACGAACTCGCTCGCCTCGCCGGCCAGCACCTGACGGCCCAGGGCCAGCCACGCGATCAGCATCAGGCCGACGCCGGTCCACAACACGATCGACGACAGCACCAGGCCGTGGCCAAACCGCAACCAGGACATGTGCATTGACTCGAGCAGCGGGTCGTGCTGGCGGGTGCTGCCCGCGCCCAGCCCGCCCAGTGTGATCAGTACCGATCCCAGCATGCCCAGCTTCGCCGGACCGGAGTCACCGGACGCGACGAATGCCCTCAGCTGGGAAAACCATTCGCCGCGAGAGGGTTTGGCGGCCGGCGAATCCGCTGCCGGGGTGTCCGTGGGCGTCGTCATCGGTTCAGGCGGACCGGTTCGTGGCCAGCTTGGCCAATTCGGAGAGCCCCGCTTTGGCCGCGGTGTTGATGGGTGCGGCCGCCAGCGTGGCCAGCGCCCGCTGGGTCAGCGCGGCGATTCGTTGTTCGGCCGCGGCCAGGGCGCCCACCGACTCGATGACGTCCCGCAGCTGATCCACTTGCGCGTCGGTCAGCCGAGCCCCGATCGAGGTGCGTAACAGGTTGGCCGCCACCGGGTCCGACTTCTCCGCCAACTCCACCGCCTCGGCCAGCAGCACCGTGCGCTTGCCGGAGCGCAGATCATCACCGGACGGCTTGCCGGTGACCGCGGGATCACCGAAAACCCCCAGCACGTCGTCGCGCAACTGAAACGCCACCCCCAGGTCCGTTCCGAACTGGCTGAAGACGTCGTGGACGTCGGGCCGGTCGGCCGCGGCGGCCGCCCCGAGCTGCAACGGCCGGGACACGGTGTAGCAGGCGGTCTTGAAGGTGTCGACGTTCATCGCCGAGGCGATCGAGGCGGCCGCGCTGGCCTCGGCGACGATGTCGAGGTACTGGCCGCCGAGCACCTCGGTGCGAATGTTGGCCCACACCCGCCGCACCCGCCGTTGAGCCTGCGGCGCCAACTCGACACCGAAGACGATGTCGTCGGCCCAGGCCAGCGCGAGATCGCCGAGCAAGATCGCGGCCGACATGCCGAACTGCTCCGGCGAGCCCTGCCAGTGCCGGTCGCGATGCAGCGCCGCGAACCGGACATGCGTGGTCGGCCGGCCCCGGCGGGTCGAGGAATCGTCGATCACGTCGTCGTGCACCAGCGCACAGGCGTGCAACAGCTCGAGCGCTGAAAACAGCAGCAGCGCTTGCTCATCGGGGGCTTCGGTGGTGACGGCGCGCCAGCCCCAATAGGCGAACGCGGGCCGTAACCGCTTGCCCCCGTTGAGTACGAAATCTTCCAGCGCGGCGATCAGACCGCTGTAGTCGTCACCGATGTACGCGGTTTCGGTGCGCCGGTCATGCATGTACCGCCGCAATTGGTCGGTGATGGCGCCGGTCAACTCGACGGTTGCCGCTGCTTCTGAAGCTCCTAGGCTCAGCGCGGCGCCCCTTTCTGCTCGGCTGGCTGGGTGTTCCAGGCCCGACCAGTGTATTCGCCGCGCCACCCGTGCCGCTCCGCGCGTGACCGGGGCGGGTGCACCCAGTTGCTTCGCCTGCCTCACTAACCCGCCCCTATGCTGGCGGGTGCGCTGGGCTCGCGCGCAGACTGCGCGGCCACCAGACGCCCCCGGGCCAATAGTCGTCAGATGGAGAGAAGCCGCGTGACCCTCAACACCATTGCGCTCGAGCTGGTGCCGCCGAACGCCGACGAAGGTCGCGAGCGGGCACTCGAAGAGGCGCAGAAAGTGGTGCGGAATTCGGCCGAGGCCGGTCTGGGCGGCCGGATCCGGCACGTGATGATTCCGGGGATCATCGCCGAGGACGACGACCGTCCCATCCAGATGAAGCCCAAGTTGGATGTGCTCGAGTTCTGGTCGATCGTCAAGCCGGAACTGCAGGGGATCAAGGGCCTCTGCACCCAGGTGACCGCGTTCATGGACGAGCCGTCGCTGCGCACGCGGCTGACCGAGCTGACCTCGGCCGGCATGGAAGGCGTGGTCTTCGTCGGCGTGCCGCGCACCATGAACGACGGCGAGGGCTCCGGCGTCGCCCCCACCGACGCCCTGTCGATCTACCGCGAGCTGCTGACCAACCGCGGCGTCATCCTGATCCCCACCCGCGACGGCGAACAGGGCCGGTTCAACTTCAAGTGCGACCAGGGCGCCACCTACGGCATGACCCAGCTGTTGTACTCCGACGCGATCGTGGGCTTCCTGACCGAGTTCGCCCGCCAGACCGATCACCGGCCGGAGATCCTGCTGTCGTTCGGCTTCGTACCGAAGATGGAGAGCCGGGTCGGACTGATCAACTGGCTGATTCAGGATCCCGGCAATCCGGCGGTGGCCGCGGAGCAGGAGTTCGTCAAGAAGCTGGCCGCCGGCGAGCCGGCGCAGAAGCGCCGGCAGATGGTCGACCTCTACAAACGCGTCATCGACGGGGTCGCCGAGCTCGGCTTCCCGCTGAGCATCCACCTCGAGGCGACCTACGGGAACTCCGGGCCTGCCTTCCAGACGTTCGCGGAGATGCTCGCCTACTGGTCACCCACCCCCGGCTAATCGGGCGGCGGTTGGTCGCGCGGCGCGGTCAACCGCGGTGACCTGTCCCGGCTGACCCAGGCCAGCAGCCCCACCACGCCCGCGGCCGCGAACGACGCGATGCAAAGCCACACCACGGCCCCGGTGAACGACCGGGTGTTGGGGTCGGTGTAGCGGGCCTGGGCGGTCATGGTGGTCACCACGCCCGGTTTCATCTTCCACGACACCACGTCGGGTTCGACCCGGTCGCCGTTGGTGGAGGTCACGACGCCGGGGAAGGCCACCGTCAGTTCGACGTCGGCCTCGGGGTCGGTCAGCGAGGTCAGATCCGCCCGGCCCTCCAGGATCACCAGGTTGCCGTTGCGGCGCAGCGTCAGGTTCACCCCGGAGGCGTCGGAGTTCATGTTGGCCAGCTGCGGCAGCTCCGCGAACGTCAGATCGGAGAACACCGCCTGCGAGCCGACGTAGCCGTCGCTGTCGTAATTCGACACCGCCACCTTCTGGCTGAACGGCAGGTTGTTGCTGTCCAGTTGGGGACCGGTGTCTTTGGAGGTCTTGGGTTTGGCGGCGGCCACGATCTCCCCCGACACCAGGTCGTCGGGGGAGATGGTGAGCGAAGCCCTGACCCGCAGGCATCCGGTGGCCAGCGGCACCACCAGCAGCAGCATCGCGATGGCCGTCAGGCGGCGCCGCCGAGCTCGAAACGCTCGGGATCCTCGGCTGCGGGGCGGGGGAGAGCTGGCTCGCACCAGGTCATCGTGCCAGATCCGATGTGCCACTTCGTGGAGTCTTCCGCTGTGTGCCGGGTTCGGGTGTTACAGAGGTAGCTTGCGGCCCAAAATCGCAAACGCCCGCGGGTCGCCGGCGAAGTGGTAGCCGCGGATCACGTCGGTGAAACCCAAGCGCCGGTACAACCGCCAGGCGCGGTTGGGCTCACCATTGATTTCCGGCGTCGAGAGCAGCACATTCTGCTCGGCGCGACCGGCGAGCAGCCGTCGGACCAACGCCTCGCCGAGGCCGCGGCCCTGGGCGCGGGGATGGATGTGCAGCTCGGTCAGCTCGAAATAGCTGTCCATCAGCCGGGAGATCTCCTGGGGCGGCGAGCCGCCGCGCTGCATGCCCAGCACGACCTGCTGCTGCCACCATTGCCCGGGCGCGCCGGGGTAGCCGTAGGCCACACCGAGCAACGGGGCGCAGGCCAGGTCCTCCGCCGAGGGCGGTTGTGCGCCTGCGTCTTCGGCTTCCTGGGTCTCGACGACGCCGGCGCCCTGCCAGCCCCGTCGCCGGATGTGTTCCAGCCACATCGCGGCGCGCTGGTTCTCCGTACCCCGCGGGTAGCGCATCGCGTCGACGTACACCGCCAGGGCATCACCCAGGCGCCGCTCCATGTCGTCGGGAAGCAGATCGATGAGGAATATCGCCAACTCGCGGTCTCCTCCTCATCGCTGATCCGGGCTCGCGCGGCGCCTCGACATTAGGTGGTCGCTGTGGACCGGCCCGCCATCGCCCATTATCGGACCCGTGTGCGACGGGCCCACGGGCGGTCATGGCACCGGGCCGACGAACCGTCCGGTTCGGGAAGCCGGTTGTAGCGCACGGTCGTTCCGGTCTGGCGGTGGGTCGGAAGGCGGCCGGGATAGAATCGGCGCCGAACCAGTGGTATGGGGCAGATTGACCTCGTATCATTCAATTAGTTGCCCCTGCAACGGGCATCCGCGTGCTACCGGTAGTCACGTGCCAAACAGTCGGCAAGGAGGGACGAATGCCACTCTCCGATCATGAGCAGCGGATGCTCGATCAGATCGAGAGCGCTCTCTACGCCGAGGACCCCAAATTCGCGTCAAGTGTCCGCGGCGGAGGTTTCCGCGCACCCACCGCCCGTCGGCGGCTGCAGGGCGTGGCGTTGTTCGTCATCGGTCTGGCGATGCTGGTCTCCGGAGTGGCGTTCAAGGCGACGATGATCGGAAACTTCCCGATCCTCAGCGTCTTCGGGTTCATCGTCATGTTTGGCGGCGTGATCTTCGCGATCACCGGCCCCCGGTTGTCCGGCAGGCCCGACCATCCCGGCCCCGCGGCCACCTCGCTGCGTCAGCGCCGCAACAAGGGCGGAGGTTCGTTCACCAGCCGCATGGAGGATCGGTTCCGTCGCCGCTTCGACGACTGAGCGTGTCAACACATTCGGGGTAGCCATCGGCTGCCCCGTTTTGTTTTTCCGGGAGCCGTGCGGCCGGCCGGGCCGCTGACAATCAACCGTCGATGCTGTTTCGCAGCCCAATCGAGCCCCAACCGAGGCGCGTCGCGACATTTAAGCCCCACCGCGCCCCACTAATGTTCCCCACTACGCCCCACAACCAGCGTT
The DNA here is from genome assembly GCF_001672755.1 of Mycobacterium colombiense. GTDB lineage: Bacteria > Actinomycetota > Actinomycetes > Mycobacteriales > Mycobacteriaceae > Mycobacterium > Mycobacterium colombiense_C. Next base: position 26,130 of record NZ_LZKI01000136.1, read on the forward strand.
TTGCCTGGTGGGAATCCTTTACCTGCGGGCCCAGAACACGGCCGGGGACGGCCTCGACACACCCCAAGCGGGGCGTTGGCGGCGTCCTGACGACGGATAACCCTGGAAACGCCACAACGACACTCAAAGAATGGGGCGTAGTGGGGGATTGTGGGGTATGGTGGCTGCAGTGTTTGGGTGACCCCATAGGGGAGGTGAGCTGGTGTTTCTCGGCACCTACACGCCCAAACTCGACGACAAGGGGCGGCTGACGCTGCCCGCCAAGTTCCGCGACGCGCTGGCAGGGGGGTTGATGGTCACCAAGAGCCAGGACCACAGCCTCGCCGTCTACCCGCGGGCGGAATTCGAGCAACTGGCCCGCCGCGCGAGCAAGGCCTCGCGGAGCAACCCAGAGGCCCGGGCGTTTCTCCGCAATCTCGCCGCCGGCACCGACGAGCAGCATCCCGACGCGCAGGGCCGGATCACGTTGTCGGCCGATCACCGGCGCTACGCGAACCTCACGAAGGACTGCGTGGTCATCGGCGCGATCGACAACCTCGAGATCTGGGACGCGCAGGCCTGGCAGGACTACCAACAGACCCATGAAGAGAACTTCTCCGCGGCCAGCGATGAAGCACTCGGCGACATCATCTGAGGCGCATGCCCGTGCAACGTGGCCTCTGCCCGAACCGACCCTGGCGTACTTCCCCAACGCCAGGTTCGCGACTTCGGTCAGAGACCTCGATGCAGGGGCTGCCCACCTTTCCGAGCACCTGGTAAGGCCAGTCCGGGCGGCACAGACCCGCAGCGGCGCGAGGGCCCGTCTCTTAGGGGCCCGAGTTTCCGACGGGTGCCGGCAGATCCGTGGAGGCGTTGCGGTGGCTGACAATTCGAGTTCCGACGATTACGGGCACGTGCCCGTCCTGCTCGAACGCTGCGTCGAGCTGCTCACGCCCGCACTGACCCGCCACCACCCCGACGGGTCGGGGGCGACGCTGCTGGACGCCACGCTCGGCGCCGGCGGGCACGCGGAACGGTTCCTCACCGACCTCCCGGGCCTGCGGCTGATCGGGCTCGACCGCGACCCGAGCGCGCTGGATATCGCCCGCGCCCGGCTGGCGCGCTTCGCCGACCGGGTCACGCTGGTGCACACGCGCTACGACGGCATAGCCGCGGCGCTCGACGAATCAGGTTATGCGGCAACCGAATCGGTGGACGGAATGCTGTTCGACCTCGGGGTATCGTCCATGCAGCTCGATCGCGCGGAGCGGGGCTTCGCCTACGCCCAGGACGCGCCGCTGGACATGCGGATGGACCCGTCGTCGCCGCTGACCGCGGCCGACATCGTCAACACCTACGACGAGGCGAACGGCTGACGCGCGCGCCGGCGCACGATGTGCGCGGCGATGCGACGCGCGAACCGCTCCTCGCCGTAGCGGTGCAAGATGTTCGCCAGCTCCGCCTCGTCGTAGGTGTTGACGATGTCGGCCGCGGTCAGCGGCGACGACGGGTCCATCCGCATGTCCAGCGGCGCGA
>NZ_LZKI01000137.1 GCF_001672755.1 Mycobacterium colombiense
TGCCGTCGACTATCTGTCCGATCAGCAGTTCCCGGTGCAGCAGGTGACCATCGTCGGTGTCGACCTGATGCAGGTGGAGCGTGTCACCGGCAGGCTGACGTGGCCCAAGGTGCTGGGCGGCGGCGTGCTGAGCGGGGCGTGGCTGGGGTTGTTCATCGGGCTGGTGCTGGGCTTCTTCAGCCCGAATCCGTGGGGCGCGCTGGCCACAGGTTTGGTCGCCGGCGTCTTCTTCGGACTGATCACGTCCGCTGTTCCCTATTCGATGGCGCGTGGCACAAGGGATTTCAGCTCGACCATGCAATTGGTAGCCGGGCGCTACGACGTGCTCTGTGATCCGCAAAACGCAGAAAAGGCGCGGGACCTGTTGGCGCGCTTGGCGATCTGAGGCGCGCGAGAGGTGTGAATTAGTGGTGAGTCGTCGCGGGCGCATGCGCCGGACGGGCGCAATTGCGTTGGCGACGGCAATCATGGCCGCGGCGGTATCGGCGTGCGCGACCGGGAGCCACGGCCTGGTCATCAGCTTCTACACGACGGCCGCTGACGGTGCAACGTTCACCGCGGTGGCCCAGGACTGCACGCGGCAATTCAACGGCCGCTTCGCCATCCAGCAGATCAGTCTGCCCCGGGCCCCCGGCGAGCAGCGTCTGCAGCTGGCCCGGCGGCTGACCGGCCACGACCGCACGCTGGACGTGATGTCGCTGGACGTGGTGTGGACGGCCGAGTTCGGCGAGGCGGGCTGGGCGGTGCCGTTGTCCGACGACCCGGAGGGGCGAGCCGAGGCCGACGCCATGGTGGACACGTTGCCGGGCCCGCTGTCGACGGCG
>NZ_LZKI01000138.1 GCF_001672755.1 Mycobacterium colombiense
GACGATCTCGTTCGGCACCCCGTACGGCACCGTCGACTACGAGGGCGCCACCATCCCGGTCCCGGTCGACGACCAGACCCTGCAGAAGATCTGCGAGATCACCGATGGTCGCCAAGCTGTCCGGCGGGCAGTCCTACACCGCCACCAGCCTGGGTGAGCTCGAAAAGAGCTACAACGCCATCGAGAACGAGATCGGCTATCGCACCGTGCCGGGGCCGGGCAGCGCCGGCTGGCTGCGCCTCGGCGTGCTGACCGCCCTGATCGCGACGGCGCTGGCGCTGCTGATCAACCGGCGCCTGCCCAGCTGAGCGCTCAGGCGGGCAGCCTGCGGTTCAGCAGCAGACCGGCCAAGACGGCGCCGGCCATGACGAAGGCGCCGAGCAGCATCCAGGCCAGGCTCGCGTCGCCCTTCACGGTTTCGTAGCCGATCTGGCGCTGCAGCGTCGAGTACACGTTCTTCAGCGAGTCCAGGCTGTCGGCGTGGAACGACTGACCATCGGTGATCTCGCAGATCTTCTGCAGGGTCTGGTCGTCGACCGGGGACCT
>NZ_LZKI01000139.1 GCF_001672755.1 Mycobacterium colombiense
CCAACCCCGAGCCCGGCGCCGAGGAGAAGATGAAGGAGCGCATGCAGACGATCTCCGAGCGCTGGCGTGCGCACGGTTTCGAGCTGGACATGGCGGGCCTGGTCTACTTCGGTGACCGCAACGAGGCGGCTCCCTACCTGGCGGCCCGCGGCTGGCGGCTGAACAGCGCCAGCATCGGAGAACTGTTCGCGGCCAACGGACTTGACCCCCTCACCGACGACGACATGCGCATGGGCGAGATGCTGTACACCAGCGGCACGCTCGGCGAGAAATAGGAGCCAGGAGGATGACCACCGAAGCGGGACGCACCGACGGCGACAGCTGGGGACCGGCACACAGCGTGGGAGCGACGGCCACCATGGTCGCCGCCTCTCGCGCCGTGGCGTCGCAGGGACCCGATGCCCTGCTCGACGATCCGCTGGCCGACCCGCTGGTGCGCGCCGTTGGGCTGGAGCCGTTCATCCGCATCGTCGACGGCGAGATCGACTTCGAGGACGACCCGCTGTTCAGCCGCCAGCCGCGGGCCGCCAGGTAGGGAGCCGCCTCGTTGCGGTCACCGAAGTAGACCAGGCCCGCCATGTCCAGCTCGAAACCGTGCGCACGCCAGCGCTCGGAGATCGTCTGCATGCGCTCCTTCATCTTCTCCTCGGCGCCGGGCTCGGGGTTGG
>NZ_LZKI01000140.1 GCF_001672755.1 Mycobacterium colombiense
CAGCAGCGCGTTGATCCGGTCCCAGCCGAACGCGATCCCGCCGTGCGGGGGTGCGCCAAAGGTGAAGGCCTCCAACAGGAATCCGAATTTCTCCTGGGCCTCGTCGTGGTCCAGGCCCATCACCGCGAACACCCGCTCCTGGATGTCGCGGCGGTGGATACGGATCGACCCGCCGCCGATCTCGTTGCCGTTGCAGACGATGTCGTAGGCGTCGGCGAGCACGTTGCCAGTGTCGGTCTCGATTTCGCTCTCGTGGCCGGGCTTGGGTGCGGTGAACGCGTGGTGCACCGCGGTCCACGCCCCCGACCCGACGGCGACGTCGCCGGCGGCGGTCGCGTCGTCGGCGGGCTCGAACAACGGCGGGTCGACCACCCAGACGAACGCCCAGGCGTCCGGATCGATCATGTCGAGCCGGTGCGCGATCTCGCCGCGGGCGGCCCCGAGCAGGGCCCGCGACGGCTTGGCCGGGCCCGCCGAGAAGAAGACGCAGTCCCCCGGCTTCGCCCCGACGTGCGCGGCCAGCCCGTCGCGTTCCGCGTCGGACAGATTCTTGGCGACCGGGCCACCCAGCGTGCCGTCGTCGGCGATCAGCACGTAGGCCAGTCCGCGGTGCCCGCGCTGCTTGGCCCACTCCTGCCAGCCGTCCAGCGTGCGCCGCGGCTGCGAGGCCCCGCCGGGCATCACCACGGCGCCGACGTAGGGAGCCTGGAAGACGCGAAATGTGGTGTCGGAGAAGAACTCTGTGCAGTCGACCAGCTCGAGTCCGAAGCGCATGTCGGGCTTGTCGGAGCCGAACCGCCGCATCGCGTCGGCGTAGCTGATCCGCGGGATGGGCGTCGGGATCTCATACCCGATCAGCGCCCACAGCGCGGACAGGATCTCCTCGGAGATCGCGATGACGTCCTCGGTGTCGACGAAGCTCAGCTCCATGTCGAGCTGGGTGAACTCGGGCTGGCGGTCGGCGCGGAAATCCTCGTCGCGATAGCAGCGGGCGATCTGGTAGTAGCGCTCCATGCCGGCCACCATCAGCAGCTGCTTGAACAGCTGCGGGCTCTGCGGCAGGGCGTAGAACGAGCCGGGGTGCAGGCGGGACGGCACCAGGAAGTCGCGTGCTCCCTCCGGGGTCGACCGGGTGATCGTCGGGGTTTCGATCTCGACGAAGTCATGTTGCGCGAGCACCGACCGCGCGGCGGCATTCACCTTGGAGCGCAACCGGATTGCCTCGGCCGGGCCGTCGCGGCGCAGGTCCAGGTAGCGATACTTCAGCCGCAGCTCCTCGCCGGCCGGCTCGTCGAGCTGGAACGGCAGCGGTGCGCTCTCCCCCAGCACGGTCAGCGTGGTGGCGTTGACCTCGATGTCACCGGTGGCGATCTCCGGGTTGGCGTTGCCCTCGGGCCGGATCTCAATCACACCGGTGACCGCGACACAGAACTCGGCGCGCAGCCGGTGCGCCTGGGCCAGCACGTCAGCCTCGCGGAACACCACCTGGGCGATCCCGGAGGCGTCGCGCAGGTCGATGAAGATGACGCCGCCGTGGTCGCGACGGCGGGCCACCCAGCCCGCTAGCGTCACCTGCTGCCCGGCGTCGCTACTCCTCAGCGAACCCGCGGCGTGACTGCGCAGCACGAAAAACTCCTTTTCACCGGGCTTGAACGAGTGACCAGTCTAAAGGAGGTAATTTCGGTGGCATCGCCACAGACGCTGCTACCAACATCGCCCTGGTCGGTCCCGGCGCCGTCGGCACGACGGCCGCCGCGCTGCTGTACCGGGCCGGTCACCGGGTGATGGTGTGCGGTCGCACCCCGCGCGACGCCATCGAACTGCGGCCCGACGGGGCCGATCCGATCGTCGTACCCGGTCCGGTGCGCACCGATCCCACCGAGGTGACCGAGCCGGTGGACGTGGTCTTGCTGGCCGTCAAGGCCACCCAGAACGACGCGGCGGCCGGCTGGCTGGCCCGGCTGTGCGACGTTCACACCATCGTCGTGGTGCTGCAAAACGGCGTCGAGCAGGTCGAGCAGGTGCAGCCGCACTGCCCGCTGTCCCCCGTCATCCCCGGGATCGTGTGGTACTCGGCCCAGGCCCAGCCCGAGGGCTGGGTGCGACTGCGCAGCGAGGCGGCCCTGGTCCTGCCCAGCGGACCGTCCGGAGAGACCGTCGCCGAGCTGCTGCGCGGCGCCGGCTGCCGGGTGGACTGCGACCCCGACATCATCACCGCGGCCTGGCACAAGCTGCTCACCAATGCGCTGGCGGGGTTCATGGCGCTGGCGCGGCGGCGGTCGGGGATGTTCCGCCGCGACGACGTCGCCGCGCTGTCGCGACGCTATGTCGCCGAGTGCCTGGCGGTCGCGCGGGCCGAGGGCGCCCGGCTGGCCGATGGCGTGGTCGACGAGTTGGTCGACATGTTCCGCAACGTCGCCGAGGACATGAGCACGTCGATCCTGACCGACGCGGAACACCGGCGGGCGATGGAATGGGACATCCGCAACGGCGTGATCGTCCGCAAGGGCCGAGCCCACGGCCTGGCCACGCCGATCAGCGACGTCATCGTGCCCTTACTGGCCGCGGCCAGCGACGGCCCCGGCTAAGTTGTTGTCATGTTCGCCTGCGAGCGCGTCGATACCAGCTTCACCGAGACCGCACCCTTCCGGTTCAGCAACAGCGTCGACCTGGCCATCACCCCCGAGCAGCTGTTCGAGGTGCTTTCCGATGCCCAGTCCTGGCCGCGGTGGGCGAAGGTGATCACCAAGGTGACCTGGACCAGTCCCGAGCCGCGTGGCGTCGGGACCACCCGCGTCGTCGAGATGCGCGGCGGCATCGTCGGCAACGAGGAATTCCTTGCATGGGAACCGTTCACGCACATGGCATTCCGGTTCAATGAATGCTCGACCCGATCGGTCGCGGCCTTCGCCGAGGATTACCGGGTCGAGGTGATCCCGGGTGGCTGCCGGCTGACGTGGACCATGGCCCAGAAACCGGCCGGCCCGGCGAAGCTGGCGATGGTCGTGGTGGGGCCGCTGCTGAACCTGGCCCTGCGCCGCTACCTGCGCAACCTGCGCAGCTACACCGACTCCCTTGCGACCCGGCAACGTTAGGAGAGCGCCATGACCTTCAACGAGGGCATGCAGATCGACACCAGCACCGCGTCCGCATCCGGTGGGGGCGGCATGGGAATGGCCGTCGGGGGTGGGGGCCTCGGGCTGCTCATCCTCATCGGGGCGCTGCTACTGGGCGTCGATCCCGGTCGCGTCATGAACACCCAGCAGACGAACACCGGTGGCTACTCGGCACCGGGCTTCGACCTGAGCCAGTGCAAGACCGGTGCCGACGCCAACAAGTACGTGCAATGCCGCGTGGTCGCGACGGGCAACTCGGTGGACGCGGTGTGGCACCAGCTGCTGCAGGGTTACACCCGTCCCCACGTCCGGCTGTTCACCGGTTCGGTGGAGACCGGTTGCGGACACGCGACCACCGCGGTCGGGCCGTTCTACTGCCCGGTGGACAAGACGGCGTATTTCGACACCGACTTCTTCAAGGAGCTGGTCGATCGATTCGGTTCCAGCGGTGGGCCGTTCGCCCAGGAATATGTGGTCGCCCACGAATACGGTCACCACGTGCAGAACCTGCAGGGCCTGCTGGGCCGCTCGCAGCAGGGTGCGCAGGGCGCCGGCGGCAACGGCGTGCGCACCGAGCTACAGGCCGACTGCTATGCCGGGATCTGGGCGCACTACGCCTCCACGGTCAAGCAGGAGAGCACCGGTGTGCCCTACCTGGAACCGTTGAGCGACAAGGACATTTCCGACGCCCTCTCGGCAGCGGCGTCGGTGGGCGATGACCGCATCCAGAAGGAGTCCACCGGCCGGGTCAATCCCGAGTCCTGGACGCACGGTTCGTCAGAACAGCGGCAGAAGTGGTTCACCACCGGCTACCAGACCGGTGACCCGAACAAGTGTGACACCTTCTCCGCGCCCGACCTGGGCTAGCCGCCGCTAGGCGAGCAGGCCCCGCAGCTCGGCGCGGCCCTGCTCGTCGAGCGGCAGCAGTGGTGCGCGCGGGTCGCCCACCGGAAAGTCGAGCAGCTCCAGGCCGGCCTTCACGGTGGTGGCCAGCCCGCCCGCGACGATGAACGTGAGCAACGGCTTGAGGTCGTCGTAAAGCTTTTGCGCGGTGTCGAGGTCTTGCGCACGCACCGCCTCGTACAGGTCGATGCAGGGCTGTGGCCGCAGATTCGGTGCGGCCGTGCACCATCCGGACGCTCCGGTCTTCAGCGCGTCGAGCACCAGCGGATTGCTGCCGTTGTAGAAGGGCAGCCGGTTGCCGGACAGTTCGGCGATGCGTTGCATGCGGGTCAGGTCACCGGTGGATTCCTTCACCATGCGCACGTTGTCGATGTCTTCGAACATGCGCACCAGCAGATCGGGCGGCATGTCGACGCCGCTGGTGGCGGGATTGTTGTAGGCCATGATCGGGATGGAGATGGCGTCACTGATGCTGCGGTAATGCTGGAAGATCTCGCGCTCGGTGAGCTTCCAGTACGACACGGGCAGGATCATCACCGCGTCGGCCCCGGCCTGCTGGGCGTACGTGGCGCGCCGAATCGTCTTGGCGGTGGTCACATCCGACACCCCGACGATCACCGGGACGCGGCCGGCGACGGTGGCGATCGTGGTGTCGACGACGGTGTTGACTTCGGGTTCCTCGAGGTACGCCAGTTCGCCGGTGCTGCCCAGCGGCGCGATCGCGTGAACATCGGCGGACACCAGCCGCTCGACCAGTGCGGCCAGCCGTTCGGTGTCAATCCCCTTCTCGGAGAACGGGGTCACCGGGTAGGCGATGATGCCGTGGATCTTGGGCGTGGGCGATTGCGCCACAGCGGGCTCCTCGGATTGGGTTGGCGGATAACGGGTTCAGCTGGTCAACACGTCGGGGTGCCGGGCCAGAGCCCGGCGGGCGTAGTAGGCGAAGTTGGCGCGGCTGCGCTGCGGTGACAGCGTCCAGTCGTGGGCCTCGCGGGCCAGTTCTTCGGGTAATTCCTTGACGGTGCCCGCGGCCATGGCGGTCAGCTGCAGTTTGGCGGCGCGCTCGATGAGGATTCCCAACGAGCACGCCTCCTCGACGCTGGCACCGGCGATGACGTGGCCGTGATGCGCCAGCAGCACCGCCTTCTTGTCGCCGAGGGCCGCGCTGATGATCTCGCCCTCTTCGTTGCCGACCGGAACGCCCGGCCATTTCGGCAAGAACGCGCAGTCGTCGTAGAGCGGCGTGGTGTCCATATGGGAGACGATCAGTGGGACTTCCAGCATCGACAGCGCCGCCACGTGAAAGGCGTGGGTGTGCACGATGCACTGGACGTCGGGCCGGGCGCGATAGATCCAGCTGTGAAAACGGTTGGCGGGGTTCGCGATTCCGTCCCCGTCGAGGACGTTGAGGTCCTCGTCGACCAGCAGCAGGTTGCCATCGGTGATCTCGTCGAACCCCAGGCCCAGACGCTGGGTGTAGTAGGTGCCGTCCGCCTCGGCGCGGGCGGTGATCTGCCCGGCCAGCCCCGAATCATGCCCGGCGTCGAACAGCGCCCGGCACGTCAGGGCCAGTTTCTGGCGGGTGGTCAACTGCGAATCGGCGACGTTCGCCGTCAGCTGCTCGGCAGCCCGGCGCATCAATTCGGACTTCGACTCGGTGAACGTGCTGGCCATAATCGGGCTCCCTCGGCGATATGACACTACAGTAGCAGTATAGGAAACCTTGTGTCATGAAAGGGGTGACCCGTGACAGCACTGCTGCGCGCGGTCCGCAAGCAACGCGGCCTCACTTTGGAGGAGTTGGCCCGGCAGACAGGATTGACCAAGAGCTACCTGTCCAAGATCGAACGACGTTGCAGCACACCGTCGATCGCGGTCGCCCTCAAGGTTGCCAAGGCCCTCGACGTCGACGTGGGGCGGCTGTTCTCCGAGGAGGCGGCGCAGGAGAAGATCGCCGTGGAGCGTGCCACCGGCGACGCCCAGGGCGAGCGCTACCGGGTGCTCGCCTCGTCCCTGCTGGGAAAGTCGATGTCGCCGTTCGTGGTTCACCCGACGGAGCGGCTCGCCGACGATCCCCATCCCGAACACGCCGGCCAGGAATTCATGTTCGTGCACGCCGGAACCGTCGAACTCGATTACGGCGACCAGACGTTCACGCTCAACCCGGGCGACAGCGCCTATTTCGACGCCTCGGTCAGCCATAAGATCCGGGCGGTCGGCGCCGAACGCGCCGAAGTCGTCGTCGTCGCGCATGCCGAACCCGGGACCGCATGTTCGCCATCAGCGAAACCGATCTGGCGGCCGCCGATGAGTACGAGGTAGAGGACTACCGCCGCATCGAGGTGCCGCTGCGATCCGGCGCGACGGCGTGGGTGTACGTCTTCGCCGGCTGACTAGCTGGGTCGGCAGGTGACGGTGGTGGTGGCGTCCTGCTGCGCGACCACCTGGCCGTCCACGGCGATCTCGCAGTGGAACTGGGCGGGGCCGTTGCCCGAATCCGGCCAGTGCAGCATGCCGCTCGCGGTGATGCTCGCAAACTGGTTCGGGTTCGCCAGGGTGGCGGTGTAGGTGACCGGCGCTCCGCCGCTGAGCGGGGCCTGCACGCTGGTCGAGAACTTCGACGGGTCCGCGCTGAAAGCGGCCTGGCTGGGCGGGTCGGCGTTCACGTAGGAGACGTTGGCGGTCAGGTTGTTGGGGCTGGTCACGGTGTAGGTCACCTGGTGGCCATCGGCATGCGCCGTCGCCGGCGTGAGCACCGCCCCTGCGGCCATTGCCAGCGTTACCGCTGAGATCGCGCTCGCTGTTCTTTGCACGTTCGTCATATCGAAAACGCTACCGGATTCGTTAGCGGCGGTTCGCTGTTTACCGGCAGCTGTGCCCGCGGTTGCCCGGCTCCGGTATGAAGCAAGCATGAGCGATGAGACGCGTCCGGCCCCGAAACGGGCCGATAGCGCCGAAGCGCCGGTGACCCGCCGCCGGTTGCTGACGACCGGGGCGGTGTCGGCCGCCCTCGGGGTGGGCCTCGGGGGCGGTGCCGTGCAGCTGTGGTCACGCCCGCGGGGCCCGATGGCCTGGCTGCAGCCCGATCGCCACGGCGCACCGCCGGTCGGCGGGTTGCACCTGCAGTTCGGGAAGAACGCCGGCACCGAAGTGGTGGTGTCGTGGCACACCACCGACGCGGTCCGCAATCCGCGGGTGCTGCTCGGGACGCCGACGTCCGGCTTCGGCCGCACCGTAGCCGCGGAAACCCGCACCTACCGGGACGCGAAGTCGGGCACCGAAGTTCGCGTCAACCACGCCCGGCTGACCGACCTCACCCCGGACACCGACTATGTGTACGCCGCGGTGCACGACGGCGCGGAACCCGAGCAGGGCACCGTGCGCACCGCGCCGACGGGCCGAAAACGACTGCTGTTCACCAGCTTCGGTGACCAGTCCACACCGGCACTGGCAAAGATGCCCGACGGCAGCTATGCCACCGACAACATCGGCTCGCCGGCCGCGGCCGACACCACCATGGCGATCGAACGGATGGGGCCGCTGTTCAACCTGATCAACGGCGACCTGTGCTACGCCAACCTGGCCCGAGACCGGGTGCGCACCTGGTCGAACTGGTTCGAGAACAACACCCGCTCCGCGCGATACCGGCCCTGGATGCCGGCGGCCGGTAACCACGAAAACGAATTGGGTAACGGGCCAATCGGTTACGGCGCCTATCAGGCTTACTTCGCGGTGCCCGACTCTGGATCGAGCCCCGAGACTCGCGGCATGTGGTACTCGTTCACCGCCGGCTCGGTGCGGGTGATCAGCCTGAGCAACGACGACGTCGCCTTCCAGGACGGCGGCAACTTCTACGTGCACGGCTACTCCGGCGGCGAGCAAAAGCGCTGGCTTGCAGGCGAACTCGCCGCAGCAGGGCGCGACCCGGATATCGACTGGGTAGTCGTGTGCATGCACCAGACGGCGATCTCCACCGCCGACAAGACCAACGGCGCCGACCTGGGCATTCGCGAGGAATGGCTACCGCTGTTCGACCAGTACCAGGTTGATCTGGTGGTGTGCGGTCACGAACACCACTACGAACGCTCGCACCCGTTGCGCGGCACGCTGGGCACCGACACCCGTACGCCGATACCCGTCGACACCCGGAACGATGTCATCGACGCCACCCGCGGAACGGTGCACCTGGTCATCGGTGGCGGCGGCACTTCGGCGCCGAGCAACGCGATGTTCTTCCCCGATCTCCGTTGCCGCGTGCTGACCGGCGTGGGCGCATTCGATCCCGGGCTGGGCCGCAAGGCCCCGATCTACGTGGTGGAGGACGCGCCGTGGTCGGCGTTTCGCGACCGCGAGAACCCTTACGGTTTCGTGGCTTTCGACGTCGACCCCGGCCGAGCCGGCGGTAGCACCTCGATCAAGGCGACGCACTACGCGCTGCGAGGCTCGTTCGGTGAGGTCGCCGTGATCGACGAATTCACGCTCACCAAGCCGCGCGGCGATAAGGCCGGCTAGCCCGGCCCAGCAACATGGCCACAGCGGATTTTATCCCTGTGAAATACTTCAGAAATGGTTGAATCGCCGGGCGGTTCGGTCGCCGGGGGCCGGCTGGCGGATTTCGTGGTCGATCGACGCATGCTATTGATCACGGCGCTCGCGGTGCCGATCGGAGCGCTTGCCGCGGGCGCGGCGTGGTGTCTACTCAGGTTGATCGGGTTGGTCACCAACCTCGTCTTCTACCAGCGCTGGGCCGTCGGCCTGGTGGCGCCGGGATCCCACCCTCATCCGTGGTGGCTGCTGCTTGGCGCCCCCGTCGCCGGCGGCCTGGTGGTCGGCGTCATGGCGCGGCTGGGCTCGGAGAAGATCCGCGGTCACGGCATGCCCGAAGCGATCGAGGCGATTCTCACCCAGGGCAGCCGTGTCGAACCGAAAGTCGCCATCCTGAAACCTATTTCGGCCGCGATCAGCATCGGCACCGGCGGCCCGTTCGGCGCCGAGGGGCCGATCATCATGACCGGCGGGGCGCTGGGGTCGATCCTCGCCCAACACCTGCATCTGACCGCCGACGAGCGCAAGATCCTGCTGGTTTCCGGAGCCGCCGGCGGGATGGCGGCGACCTTCAATTCGCCGCTGGCCTCCATTCTGCTGGCGGTCGAGTTGTTGCTATTCGAATGGCGGCCCCGCAGCCTGATTCCGGTGTCCGCGGCCGTCGTGGTCGCGACCGTCGTGCGCCAATTCATTCTCGGCGGCGACCCCGTCTTTCCGGTCGACGTTGCGCACCTGAGTCGCATCGACTGGAAGATCGACCTGCTCGCGCTCGTCATCGGGGCGTGCGGCGCGGTGGTCGCCATCGCCGCCACACGTCTGGTGTATCTGGCCGAAGACGCCTTCTCGCGTCTGCCGATCCATTGGATGTGGTGGCCCGCGATCGGCGGCCTGGTAATCGGGGCGGGCGGGCTGATCGAGCCACGGGCCCTCGGCGTCGGCTACGACGTAATCGACGCGCTGCTGACCGGCCGCGCCACCCTGTCCTTGATAGTCGGCATTCTCATCGTGAAGACCGCCATCTGGTCACTGTCCTTGGGTTCGGGCACCTCCGGCGGTGTGCTCGCGCCGGTATTCATGATCGGCGGTGCGCTCGGAGCCCTTGTGGGACAAGGCCTGCCGCACGTGTTCCCGGGGTTCTGGGCGATCCTCGGGCTGGCGGCCGTGGTGGGCGGCGTCATGCGATCGCCGCTGACCGGCATCGTGTTCACCCTCGAGCTCACCCATGCCTGGCCCACGCTGCTCCCCCTGATCGTGGCCTCCACCACCGCCTATGCCGCGTCCGTGATGATGCTCGACCGATCCGTTCTGACCGAAAAAATAGCCCGGCGGGGGCTGCACCTGACCCGCGACTACACCACCGACCCACTCGAAGCGTTCTTCGTGGCCGACGTCATGCATCCCGAGCCTGCGGAAATGCCCACGGGCGGCAGCGTCAGCACCCGCGACACCCTCCGGCATGCCGCGAACATCCTCGCCGAATCGGGCGGCCGCGCGCTGCGGGTCCTGTCACCGGAGGGCACCGAACAAGGTCACCTGCTGCTGCAGGATCTGCTTGCCGCGCGCCTGCACGACATCAACGAAGACACCCGGCGCACCCGGCACTTCATCGCGTTCGCCCGGAGGCGGCCCCGACGGGTCACCGAGCCCGACTAGCTCAAAACAGCGTCGTCTGAACAGGTTCCGGCGCCGTCGTGACCGACACCGCTCGCGAGAACGGGCGGTGGTCGCCGGCCAGTCGATGCTTGGCGATCAGCGGGGCGGCCCGCTCCCGCAACATGTCCCGATAGCCCTGCGGCAGGTAGGCGCCGCGCCGGTACAGCTCGCGGTAGCGGCCGACCAGCTCGGGATGCGAGCGTGCCAGCCACGCCATGAACCAGCCCCGGGTCGAGCTGCGCAGGTGCAGGCCGAAAACCGTGACGCTGCGGGCGCCGGCCGCCGCGATCTGTCCGAGCAGCCCGTCGAGATGCTCGACGGAATCGGTGAGATGAGGCAGCACCGGCGCGACCATCACATGACAGTCCAGCCCGGCGGCACTGATCGCGCTGATCAGGCCCAGCCGCGCCTGCGGTGTGGGCGTGCCGGGCTCCACGTCCTTGTGCAGCTCGGGATCGCCGACGGCCAGCGACACCGCGACCGAAACCGGAACATGCGCCGCGGGTTGGGTGATCAACGGCAGGTCGCGCCGCAGCAGCGTCCCCTTAGTCAGGATCGACAGCGGCGTGCCCGATTCGGCCAGGGCGCCGATGATCCCGGGCATCAGCGCATAGCGCCCCTCGGCCCGCTGGTACGGATCGGTGT
>NZ_LZKI01000141.1 GCF_001672755.1 Mycobacterium colombiense
GTCAAGGTCGACATTCAGACCCTCTCGCTGAACCTGCGGCCGCGCGGGCTGGAGATAGGGGTCTGCCCGTCGTGGATCTCGACCACCGGCACGCGCCGGCCGTTGACGAAAGTTCCGTTGAGCGAACCGTTGTCGATGGCCAGCCACTTGCCCTGGTCGAAACGCAGCAGCAGGTGGGCGCGCGAAATCAACGGGTGGGTGATACGCATGTCCGCTCGCAGATCGCGCCCGACTACTACATCGTGGCCCGCTGCGAAGGTGCGTTCCGATCCTTCGTGATGGACGGTTAGCGCTGGCGGGGCTGGTGCTGACATCGCCACAACTGTAGCTTGCAGCCCTGTGGTTTAGCTCTGAGCGCCTACGGCGTCGGGCGCGCCGGTCACCACGCAGTGCGTTCGGGTGTAGATCGTCGGCATGCACTGATTGCAGTGCGTGCACGCCGAATGCACCTGGTGCCGGGCGCCATCGGCGGCGATCCGGTTGATCAGATCCGGCTCGGCCAGCAGCGCCCGGGCCATCGCGACGAACTCGAAACCCTCCGCCATCGCCAGGTCCATCGTCTCCCGGTTGGTGATGCCGCCGAGCAGGATCAGCGGCATCTTCAACTCGTTGCGGAACAGCTTCGCGTCACGCAACAGATAGGCCTCGCGGTAGGGGTACTCGCGCAAGAACTTCTTGCCCGTCATACGCATGCCCCAGCTCAGCGGTGGCTTGAACGCCCCGGCGAACTCCTTCAGCGGCGCGTTGCCACGGAACAGGTACATCGGGTTGACCAGCGAGCTGCCCGCGGTGAGTTCGATCGCGTCCAGCCCGCCGTCTTCCTCCAGCCACTTGGCGGTGGTCAGCGATTCCTCCGTGCTGATGCCGCCGCGTACCCCGTCGGCCATGTTCAGCTTGGCCGTCACCGCGATGGGCGTGCCTTCTTTTTCCACCGCCCGCCGGACGGCCATCACCATGCCGCGGGCGACCTTGGCCCGGTTCTGCAGCGATCCGCCGAACTCGTCGTCGCGACGGTTGATCAGCGGGGACAGGAACGAACTCGCCAAGTAGTTGTGGCCCAAATGGATTTCGACGGCGTCGAAGCCGGCCTCGATGGCCAGCCGGGCGGCGTTGGCGTGCCCGGCGATCACCTCGTCGATGTCCTCGCGCGTCGCCTTCTTGGCGAACCGCATCCCGATCGGGTTGAAGAACCGGACCGGCGCCAGCGCCTTCGCCTTGTTGGACTTGGCGTTGGCCACCGGACCGGCGTGGCCGATCTGCGCGCTGACCGCGGCGCCCTCGGCGTGGATCGCGTCGGTGAGCCGGCGGAACCCGGGTACGGCCTCGGGTCGCATCCAGATCCCGTTGCCCTCGGTGCGGCCGCCGGGGGAGACGGCGCAGTAGGCGACGGTCGTCATGCCGACCCCACCGGCGGCCGGCAGCCGGTGGTATTCGATGAGGTCGTCGGTCACCAGCGCCTCGGGCGTGCGCGCCTCGAAGGTGGCGGACTTGATGGTGCGGTTACGCAGCGTGATCGGACCGAGCTTCGCGGGGCTGAACACGTCCGGAGGGGTAGGCATACCGGGAGCTTAATGGCGATCGCGGGCGCGGCGGAGCCGGGCGCGGCGGGTCGCCATCATTGGGCGCCGTGGCGATCGCGGGCGCGGCGGAGCCGGGCGCGGCGGGTCGCCATCATTGGGCGCCGTGGCGATCGCGCGGGCGGCGGAGCCGGGCGCGGCGGGTCGCCATCATCGATGTCTGCCAGACTGTCAGCGTGGGAGCAATCACGCTGGACGGCAAGGCCACCCGCGACGAGATCTTCGTCGACCTCAAACAGCGGGTGACCGCGTTGAGCGCTGCGGGCCGTACCCCAGGCCTGGGCACCATCCTGGTGGGCGATGACCCCGGCTCGCAGGCGTACGTCCGCGGTAAGCACGCCGACTGCGCCAAGGTCGGCATCACCTCGATCCGCCGCGACCTGCCCGCCGACATCAGCACCGCCACGCTGAACGAGACCATCGACGAGCTCAACGCGAATCCCGACTGCACCGGTTACATCGTGCAGTTGCCGCTGCCCAAGCAGCTGGACGAGAACGCGGCGCTGGAGCGGGTGGACCCGGACAAGGACGCCGACGGGCTGCACCCGACCAACCTGGGCCGGCTGGTGCTCAACAACCCGGCCCCGCTGCCGTGCACGCCGCGCGGCATTGTGCATTTGTTGCGCCGCTACGACGTTGAGATCGCCGGGGCGCACGTGGTCGTCATCGGCCGCGGCGTCACGGTCGGCCGCCCGCTGGGCCTGCTGCTGACCCGCCGCTCCGAGAACGCCACGGTGACGTTGTGCCACACCGCAACTCGCGACTTGCCGGCGCTGACCAGGCAGGCCGACATCATCGTCGCGGCCGTCGGGGTGCCGCACATGGTGACCGCCGACATGGTGCGTCCCGGCGCCGCGGTGCTCGACGTCGGCGTCAGCCGGGTGGACGGCAAGCTCACCGGCGACGTGCACCCCGACGTGTGGGAGGTGGCCGGCCACGTGTCGCCGAACCCCGGCGGCGTGGGACCGCTGACCCGCGCGTTCCTGCTGACCAACGTCGTCGAGCTGGCCGAGCGGCAATGACCGCGCGCACCGTGCTGCGGGCTCAATGGCCAATTCTGTTGGTGGGCCTGATCTTTGCGACGGCGCTGGCCTTGGTCGGAGCCAACTTCTGGCGTCGCGGCTCGCTGTTGATCGGTATCGGTGTCGGTGTGGCGGCGCTGCTGCGGCTGGTGTTGTCCGAGGATCGGGCCGGCCTTCTGGTGGTGCGCCGTAAGGGAATCGACTTCATGACCACCGCGACGGTCGGGGCGGCGATGTTCTACATCGCGTGGACCATCGACCCGCTGGGCACTCGCTAGAAGCGTCAGGCCCTCGGCAGGGCCGCGACCTGCCCGGCCATTCCCGTCATGCCCGGGATCTGGCCCGCGATGCCCGGGATCTGGCCCGCCATGCCCGGGATCTGTCCTGTCATGCCCGGGACCTGCCCCGCCATGCCCGGGATCTGTCCGCCCATGCCCGGGATCTGTCCCGCCATTCCCGGGGGCATCGCGCCGGACAGGTTGCCGTTGGCGATGTTCGCCATCTCCTCGGGGCAGTAGGTCTGGATCGCGATCGTGGTGAACATGCGCGCCATCGTGGGTGACATGCCTCGGCCGGCGACGCTGGACGCGGCCGCGGCGAAATTGCCGCCCGGCTGCGACAGCATCGGACAGATCGACTCGCCGACGGACATCGCGTTGCCGGGCTCGCCGAAATCGATGCCGGCATGGTTGAGCGCGTCGATGAAGTCGTCACCGTGGTCCGCTTCGGCCGGCGCCGCGAACGCCGAGGCGACGGTCAGCAGGCCGGCGGCCGCGGCCAGCAGGCGAATGGTGAGTGGCTGATGACGCAACACCCAGATCCATTGATGAGTTCGTGCGAATGCCTTCACGCCAGCCTCCCCGTCCGCCATGGAGTGCGTCTGAGGCACACTCGAATCACGCCTACGAACTCTGGGCCATGACTGTCACGTTTGCGACACGGTGGGATAAAGGTTCGCACAATAAGCGTTTCGTGAGGTCACAGTCTTCGCGACGTCGGTTATTACGTGGCCCCATTGCGCAAGGCCGGACGACGGATCGACGCCACACTGTGATGTAACACGGGCGACGGCACCGGAATTCTGGGCGCGAAATGAACCAGAATCTGCGCGCATGACGACTAATCGCAGCCGTCCGCCCAGCCATGTGATCTCTCGTCAGGCGTTTCTTCGCGGCGCAGTCACGTTGGCGACGGGAGCGGTGTTCGGCACCGGTTCGGCGGCCGCGGACTCCGCCGCCGGGTGGAGCGCATTGGCCTCGTCGATCGGCGGCAGCGTGTTGTTGCCGGCCAACGGCGCCCAATTCTCCACCGGTAAGCAGGTTTTCAACTCGTTCTACAACAACTCCAATCCCGCTGCGGTGGTGCGGGTTTCGTCACAGGCCGATGTGCAGAAGGCGGTCGCGTTTGCGAAGGCCAACAACCTCAAGATCGCCCCGCGCGGCGGCGGGCATTCGTATGTCGGGGCGTCCGGCGCCAACGGGACCATGGTGCTCGACCTGCGCGGCCTTCCCGGCGGCGCGAACTTCGACGGCAACAACGTCACGGTGACCCCGGCGACGAATCTGTATGCGGTACACCAGGCCCTGGCCTCCGCGGGCCGGGCCGTTCCCACCGGCACCTGCCCGACCGTCGGCATGGCGGGACTGGCGCTGGGCGGAGGGGTGGGGGCCGACGCCCGCCGCGCCGGGCTCACCTGCGACGCGTTGCAGTCGGCGACCGTGGTGCTGCCCGGCGGCGACGTGGTCACCGCCTCGGCCAATGACAATCCGGATCTGTTCTGGGCCTTGCGCGGTGGTGGCGGCGGCAACTTCGGAGTGACGACCTCGATGACGTTCGCGACGTTTGCCACCGCCGACAGCGACCTGGTGCGGCTTGACTTTGCGCCCTCGTCGGCGGTGCAGGTGCTCACCGGCTGGCAGTCCTGGCTGGCGGGCGCGGACCGGAACACATGGGGGATGGTCGACCTGTCGGTCGGTTCGGCGCAGGCGAATTGTCATGTGCTGGCGACAGCTCCCTCCGGCACCGGATCCGCTGTGGTGGACGCCCTCAAGTCGGCGGTGGGGCTGGCGCCCAGCGCGGTGACCAACAAGACGCTCAGCCACATGGACCTGGTCACCTATCTGGCCGGGGGCAGCGGGACCAGCCCGGCGCGCGGCTTCGTGGCCGGATCCGACGTGATCGGGCCGATGACTTCGGCTGCGGCCCATGCCATTGCGACTGCGGCCGGGCAGTGGCCGGCCTCCGGTGCGGGGCAGGCCTCCGTGCTGATCGATCCGCTGGGTGGCGCGGTGGCCGACGTGGCCGCGGGCGACACCGCATTTCCGTGGCGCAATCAGTCCGCGGTGGTGCAGTGGTATGTCGAGCCCGCCGCCAATCAGGTCGGCGCCGCGACCACCTGGGTGGGCAGCGCACACCAGGCGGTGCAACAGTTTTCGGTCGGCGGCTACGTCAACTACCTGGAGCCCAACCCCACACCGGCCCGCTATTACGGCTCGAACCTGTCGCGGCTGACCACCGTCAGGCAGAAATACGACCCCAACCGGATGATGTTCTCGGGGCTTGATTTTTAGCGAAATACCGTGTGTCACTTCTATTTCAACCGCCACATCGCGGGTCTTTTTGTCGGTGGGTGCGGCTAGTTTCGGGGTGTGAGTTCGAGTGATCAGCAGGATGTCGACGCGGTGTTCGACGCGCTCGATGCCGCCTGGGATCGAGCCTGCGGCCTGAATTTCGACGCGCTCCACCCGCAGCAGCAGTTGGCGGTGTTGCGGCGCTGCGAAAAGCTGCGCCGGCGCATCCCGGCCGTCGAGCATCCGCTGATCAATTCCCTTGCCCGCCAGGCCCCCTCCCTAGAACTCGGCGGCACAGTGGTCCACGCCCTGACCGAGGCGACACTGATCAGCCGCACCGAAGCCTCCCGGCGGATCACCGAGGCACGCGACCTGGGCCCGCGCCACGGCCTGACCGGCGAACCGATCCCACCCGCCCTGGCCGCCACCGCGGCCGCCCAACGCGACGGCACCCTGGGAGCCGCCCAGGTGGCGGTGATCCGCAAGTTCTACCACCGCCTGCCCGGCTGGGTGGACCTCGCCACCCGCGAGCAGGCCGAAGCCCAACTGGCAGAACTCGGAACCCAGTTTCGCCCCGAACAACTCGTCGACCTGGCGCGGGCAATGGCCGATTGCCTGAACCCCGATGGCACCTTCACCGACGAGGACCGCGCCCGCCAACGAGGGTTGACGCTGGGTAACCAGCAAGCCGACGGCATTTCGGCGCTGCGCGGCTGGCTGACCCCCGAAGCACGCGCCACCCTGGAAGCCGTCTTGGCCAAGCTCGCCGCCCCGGGCATGTGCAACCCGTTCGACGAGACGCCGTGCGTGGACGGCGCGCCCAGCCAGGACGCCATCGAGCGCGACCCGCGATCCGCGGCCCAACGCAACCATGACGCACTCAACGCCGCCCTGCGTGCGCTGCTGGCCTCCGCAGAACTGGGCCAGCACAACGGCTTACCGGCCTCCATCGTCGTCACCACCACGCTGGCCGAGCTCGAGGCGGCCGCCGGCAGGGGCTTGACCGGCGGTGGCACGATCCTGCCGATGAGCGACGTCATCCGCCTGGCCCGCCACGCCCACCACTACCTGGCCATCTTCGACAAAGGCAAGGCCCTGGCGCTCTATCACACCAAACGACTCGCCTCTCCCGGACAGCGAATCGTGTTGTACGCCAAGGACCGCGGCTGCTCGGCACCCGGATGCACCGTGCCCGGCTACTACTGCGAAGTTCATCACGTCACCGACTACGCCACCTGCCACACCACCGACGTCAACGATGTGACCTTCGCCTGCGGACCGCACCACCGCCTGCTGAAACCGGGCGGCTGGACCACCCGCAAGAACGCCAACGGCGACACCGAATGGAAGCCGCCCGCACACCTGGAGCGCAACCGGCCCCGCACCAACACTTTTCATCACCCGGAAAGGTTGCTGCGCGAGGATGACGATGACGGTTGGTAACTCGCCGCTAGAGCCCGAGCAGCCGATCGCGCTGCTCGGCATATTGCTCGTCGGAGATCAACCCCTCGTCACGCAGTCGGGCGAACTCGCGTATCTCGGCGGCGATTCCCGTCACCACGGTGCGCGGCTCGTTCTCTGTGGTCGCCTCTTCGTCGCCAACCCTTGGGGCCGAGGCGCTAACCGCTCGGGTCGCAACCCTATTCGCGTCGCGCGGTTCGCGACCGCGCGCGCTGAAGCCATCGCGGATGGCGCGTCCGGCCGTTCCGGCCATGGCCATCTCGCCGAATGAGGTGCCCAAACTGGGTGTCACGGCCTGTTGTGCCATACCGACGGGCGCGGCCGGCAATGCCAGCGCGATCGGGCGTACCGCGGGGGTCGCGGCGGTCCAGGTGGGCGGCACCGACAGCGCGCCAACCGCATTCGACTCACCCACACCCGCTGTCACCATCGTTGAGTTCGTGTTCGCGCTGGATATCATCAGCGAAGACCTCGATACCGCTGACACCGGCACTCCCTCCGCGTCCCAGCCGCTCACGAGATCATCGGTGTGGATACCGGTCTGGGCGCCGATCAGGTCGATGGGAAGCGATATCGCCCCCAGCGGGGCCATAGGGGCATCGAGTCCGTACGCGATCCCGTCGGCACCCAAGTCCAGCAGATCCAGCGGCGATGACACGCCGAGTGCAGACGTCGCACCGCTCAGCCCGTCGGACGCCGACGAAACCGACTCTGATGCGTTCGCGACCGTGCTTTGCGCGGACCCGGCGGAGAGCTCACCGGCCTGGCTGACCGCCCCCACCTGACCGGCCTGCCCGCCGGAAATGGTGTTCTGTCGCGCGGGGCTGAACGGCGCAAGTTGTGTGGCCGCAGCTGCCGAACTCGCGTACCCGTACATTGCGGTCGCATCCTGGGCCCACATCTCGCCGTACTGAGCCTCGGTGGCGGCGATCGCAGCGGTGTTCTGCCCCAACAGATTCGTGGCGACCAGCGTCACCAGCTGGCTGCGGTTGGCCGCGACCACAGGCGGTGGCACCGTCGCCGCGAATGCCGCCTCGTAGGCGGCGGCGGCCGACCTGGCTTGGCCGGCCGTCTGCTCGGCTCGCGCCGCGGTGCCGCTCATCCACGCTACGTAAGAGGAGGCGGCGGCCGCCATCATCACCGATGAAGGGCCCAGCCACGACCCCGAGCTGAGCCCAGAAATCACCGCTTCATACGAGCCGGCCGCCGAATGCAGCTCTGCAGCAACCGTTTCCCAGGATTCCGCGGCGGCCAGCATCGGTACCGAGCCGGGACCGGCATACATGCGGCCGGAATTGACTTCCGGCGGAAGTATCCCGAATTCCATTACGCCTCAACTCTATTGGGATGCAGCGGAATGCTGTAAGCTTGCCGTGCAAGAGCGCTGTACTGGCCGTGCGACCAGGACGGCGTGGGCATCCCCGGGGTCCGAATTACGTTGTGGTGCAGCTGATCGGCTTTTGGTCCTCTCTGCCACGCTTCAAGCCGACTTCACCGCCCGGCGTTCGTCAGCGGGAGGTGCCTCATCGGCAACCGACTCCTGGGTCGGCCGCCCCTTGCGGAGGGTGACCAGAAGTTCCCGGTACGGACCGACGAGATAGACGGTGTCGCCGGCGGTGAGCCGGGCGTCGCGGCGTGGATGCAACCGGACCGGGGCGTCGTCTCTGGTGATCGCAATGACACGGGTTTGCGTCGACAGCTCGAACATCTGCATACCGTCGAGTTCGCTGCCGGCCTGCACATGCATTCCACCGACCAAGAAATACCGGTTGCCGACTGAGAACGTGCCGAGCACCTGCAGACCCAGCGCGGCTCCGATGAACCACGGCGCGGCCAGCGCAACGGTGGAACGGACGTTTTCGAAACCGAAGCGGTGGGCGACGGCGGATCCGAGGTCGTGGTCGTACACCCGCAGCACCAGCGGGACCTCGCCCCAGCGGTTGTTGCCGACGGGTTCGACGGCTTCAGAACCCAACATCTCGCGAAGCACGATCCCGGTTTCGATGTTGATCATGTCGTCGCGGGTCAGCACGGCCACCGCCCGGGCCTTGTCCACCCGGGCCGCTTCCAGTGTCTGGCGCAATGTCGCGTCCCCGAAGATCACCGGTACGTCGAGCTCGGCCGTCGTCGACAGGAACGGGTTGCCCTGGTCGCGCTCGATCACTGCTACGTCATATCCGGCTTTGGCCAGGTCAGTGACGACTTGCACGCCAAGCGCGCTCAACCCGACGACGATGATGTGGTTGCGTAGGTGGCGAGCCCGCGGTCGCGCGGACGAAAGCAGGAATCGACGCGACAACAGCACATCGGCGACAAACGCGACCAGCAGGGCGGTGGTGGTGACGCCGCCCACCATCAGGATCGCCGCATACAGCCGCAACCACGTTGGCTGTTTGGCAAAGCTGAAGTCGCCGTAACCGGTCGTCGTGATGGTCTCCATGGTGAAGTAGAACGCATCGGTCCACGACATCCCCGGGTGCGTGTACGCGAGGTGCAGCAACATTGTCGAGGCGACGATCAAGCCGGCCAGGGCGGCGAGCAACGGGTAGAACGCAGGACTGACTTCACTCGGGAGCGCGCGCACCGCGTAGAGGATGCGGCGCAATCGGGACTGTCGTGCACGAATTCTGTCCTGACGCGGCAGCTTGACGCCGTGGGTGACCGATTCCTCGGTGGTGCCGATCATCGTGGTCCAGTCCCCGGCGCTCACCCGCACATCCCGTCCCGGACATGCCACTACCTCGTTGGGATTACGGGTGTTCCCGCCCTTGACCATCGCTACCGGGGCGAGGTCGCCATAGATTTCGCGCAGTGTCCCGTCGAACGGTGCCTCGGCGCCGAACACAACGAACTCGATGCCGGCCGCCTCGAAAGGGTGGGTGGTGCGGGCCAGACACGCCTCGACGATCGACGGCGCTGCGAGGCCGGCGACGCCGAGGACCGTGCTGGGTCCCTCATCGTCGGCAACCGCCTCCCGCAGCACGTCATTGGCAATCCGTGCCACGATGCGAATATTGGGGTTGGCTTTGCGCGCGATCAGAGCGATTTCGAGGTTCACCGCATCATCAACGCCGGCGCAGACGACGGCCGATGCGCGGGCGAGTCCGGCCTTGGCCAGTTCCGTCTTGAGGCGGGTGCCGGCGAGGTCAGAATCGAAGAGTCTGGCGACGCGCGCTCCCGCCTGTCTCAACTCCTCGACGATTGTGGTCGCCAGCGCGTCATCACCGCTGACGATGATGCACTGGCTCATGGGATTCGACTCCTGCGCAGGATCGTGATGTGGACTGATTACTCCGGGAGTCCGGCGGGCGGGCACGAACTCGACAGATGGTGCGGGTACTCGGGTGGATTTCGTTCGCCGCTCCACTGAATGGATATGTTGACCGAATACTAACAGCACATTACGTAACGGCGCCAAGGCGAGAACTGTGTCCTCATGCGGTCCGGGGAATTTCACCCAACCGGAGTCCCACGTCAATCATCTTGGACTAGAACAGGACCCGAGTTTTTATAGTAGCCAGTTGTATGAATTGTTCGTCGGCCAGATTCTGGCATCGTGACCGGCTAAGCGTGGAGTGAGGTCATAGATCGCCAGAGATATTGCTACACACTGGGTTTAGCAGAGGCAAGCTTCACTGCTTGACTGTGTGACTGAACAGCAGAGACAGCGGCCTGAAGACCGAGTGCCGGCGTCACCTCACAGCGATAACGAAGTGTGTTATATCACAACATCTTTAGAGCTAAGTGCAATGGTAACGTCTCCGTTACAGGAGTCAGGGGTAAGTTACGTCCGCATCAACTACCTTGGAATGTGCTGCCAATATTCCTGCGAATCTGCTGTTCTTTTGCCGTCCGGAAAGCGACAGGGCACTTTCAAGCAGTTAAGCTCGCGGCGAACTTCTTGCGATCTGGGGGTAAGGAATATGGCTTGTGACAACATCTTTGGCTGACGGGCGAGCTGACGATCACCGAGCGTGGTCATCCTTGTCCGACGTGTGCAAACGAGGGCTACTCGGAAAGCCGATGATCACCTCTGCACTCGAGCATGAGAAGTTGTCGAATCCTGTTGCGCTTGGTGTGCTGTCGCCGGATGCGATCTCCTCGACCGCCTACGGTTCCGAACAGATCATGATCGAACTATTGCCCGCGGCCGGGATGGCCGCGTTCGCACTGTTGCTTCCGATCACCGGCGTCATCCTGTTGATCCTGGTGCTGGTGGCCGCGTCGTACCGCCAGGTGGTGATGGTCTACACGCGGTCCGGCGGATCGTACGTTGTCGCCCGGGAGAACTTCGGTCCCCGGGTGGCGCAGATAGCTGCGGCATCATTGCTGATCGACTACGTGGTCACCGTCGCCGTGCAGTGCGCGGCCGGAACGGTCGCCGTGGCCTCGGCCATACCGGTCCTGGGCCCCTACAGCCTCGAGATCACGGTCGGCATGGTGTTGTTGATGTGCTTCATGAACCTGCGCGGTTTGAAGGAAGCCGGGATGCGTTTCGCACTGCCCACCTATGCCTTCGTGGCCATGGTCTCGTTGACGATCGTCGTCGGGGTGATTCGCGAATTCGTCGGCAACCTACCGGTGTACGACGCGGAACACATCGCCGGCGCGGTGCCGGTCCAACACGGCGGTGGACTGATCATGGGTGCGACGGTCCTGATTGTGTTGCGCGCCTTCGCCAACGGTGGCTCTTCCTTGACCGGGGTGGAGGCCATCTCCAACACGGTCAACAGTCTGCGCAAGCCCGAAGGCATCAATGCCCGAAAAGTAATGACCGTGATGGCCTGCATTCTCGCGTTCTTGCTGGCCGGGGTGGCCTGGCTGGCGCACATCACCCACGCCGTCCCTTATGTCGACGGATACCCGTCGATGCTGTCCGAGATCGCCCGGGCCGTCTTCGGCGACGGGGCGACCGGCAAGGTGCTGTATTTCCTGGTGCAGGCGTCGACAGCGGCCATCCTCTACACCGGCGGCAACACCAGCTTCAACGGTTTCCCCGCGTTGGCCAGCTTCGTGGCCGAGGACCGCTTCTTGCCGCGCCCGTTGATGAAACGCGGCCACCGACTGGTGTTCTCCAACGGCATCATCGCCCTGACCACGTTGTCGGTGGCGCTGCTGGTCATCACCGGGGGTTCGGTCGATGCGCTGGTGCCGTTCTATGCGATCGGCGTGTTCACCGGATTCTCGATGGCCGGCTACGGCATGGCCAAGTATTACTGGACCAAGCGCGGGCCGGGTTGGCGACGGAAATTGATGGTCAACTTCTCCGCCGGGGTCCTGTCGACGATCGTCGTGGGGATCTTCGCGGTGGCCAAGTTCACCGAAGGCGCATGGCTCATCGTCGTGGTGTTCCCGGTCCTGGTGCTGGCCTTGATGCGACTCAACCGGCAGTACCGCGCCGAGGCCTCCGTCCTCGAGATGTCGCGCACGGAACAGCCTGTCCTGGAAAGGTATACGCGACATCGGGTCATGATCTTCGTCGATGCAGTCGATTTGGCCGAGGTCGAGGCGGTGCGGTACGGAAACGGACTGCACGCCGACGAGCTCGCGGCGGTACACCTGGTCATAGACGCCGAGCATGCCGCCAGGCTGCAGCAGCGGTGGGAGGTTTTCGAACACGACACCCCGCTGCGACTGATCAACTGCCCGGATCGCCACTTGGGCCGAGCCGCGCACGAGTTGGTCTTACAGGTCCTCGACGACTATCCGGACACCAAGGTGACAGTGTTGTTGCCGCGCCGGACATACTCGCCCCTGATCGGCCGGTTGCTGCACGACCGCACCGCGGACAAGATCGCTCGTGCCGTCAGCCGCGTCCCGGGCGCTGCCGCGCAAATTTTGCCTTACGACATAGAGTCCCGGATAGCAGAGGTGACCCGCGCCGGATAGACACCGTCCGGCCGTCCAATCGCGGTGTGTCGAGCCAAGGCGCGCCGAAAAGTGAACGTTTTCATGCGAAATGGTGCATCGCTGCGGCCAGGGCTCCGAAAACACTCGAGGAAGGGTTGCGTTGTGACGACGCCGAAGAGCGGGATACCGCTCTCGTTCAACGACAAATGCAAGCGGATCCTTCTCGGAGAACCGCTGACCACCGATCAGCTGGATGCGGAGAAGCTGTCGAATCCTGTTGCGCTCGGGGCGCTTGCACCGGATGCGATCTCCTCGACCGCTTACGGTACCGAGCAGATCATGATCGAACTGCTCCCGGCGGCCGGGATGGCGGCATTTGCGCTGTTGCTGCCGATCACCGGCATCATCCTGGTGATTCTGGCGCTGGTGTCGGTGTCATACCGTCAGGTGGTGATGGCCTACACGCGCACCGGGGGCTCGTACATGGTCGCGCGGGAGAATTTCGGCCCGCGGATCGCACAGGTAGCCGCCGCATCGTTGCTGATCGACTACGTGGTCACCGTGGCGGTGCAGCCCGCCGCCGCGACGGTGGCGGTGGTCTCGGCGATTCCGCCCCTTCGTCCCTACCACCTGGAAATCACAGTGGGCGCGGTGGTGCTCATATGCCTGGCGAACCTGCGCGGGCTACGGCGGTCCGGTCGGATATTTGCGATCACGACCTACGCCTTCGTCGGCATGATCACTGCGACGATTCTGACCGGTTGTGTTCGTGAAATATTCTGGGATTTACCGAAATACGATCCCCAACACATCGTCGGCGCCGTGCCGGTCCACCAGGGCGGCGGACTGGTGATGGGCGCAACAATCTTGATTGTCTTGCGCGCCTTCGCCAATGGGGGTACCTCATTGACCGGTATCGAGGCGATTTCCAACTCTACCAACGTGTTCAAGAACCCCGAAGGCGTCAACGCCCGGCGGGTGCTCACGGTGATGGCTTGCGTTCTCGGGTTCTTGCTGGCGGGGGTGGCCTGGTTGGCGCACGTCACCCACGCCGTCCCCTATCTCGACGAATACCCATCGATGTTGTCCGAGATAACCCGGGCGGTCTTCGGCGACGGGCCAATCGGCAAAATCTTGTATTTCATGGTGCAGGCTTCGACAGCGGCGATCCTGTTCACCGGTTGTAACACCGCCTTCAACGGTTTTCCCGCGCTGGCCAGCTTCGTAGCCAAGGACCGCTTTCTGCCGCGGCCGCTGACGAAACGCGGCCACCGGCTGGTGTTTTCCAATGGCATCCTGGCGCTTACCGCGCTCGCTGTGGTGCTGCTTCTCGTCACCGAAGCAAAGGTGAGTGCGCTGGTGCCGTTTTTCGCGATCGGCGTGTTCACCGCATTTGCGATGGCCGGCTACGGCATGGCCAAGCATCATCGGACCCGACGCGGGCCGCGCTGGCGAATCAAGATGTCGGTGAACCTCGCCGCCGGGGTCATGTCGACGCTCGTGGTGGGAATCTTCGTGGTGGCGAAGTTCACCGACGGTGCCTGGCTCATCGTCGTCATCTTTCCGGTGCTGGTGTTCGCGTTGACACGGCTCAACAAGAAATACCGGGATGAGGCCTCCGTGCTCGAGATGTCGCGCACGGACGAGGTTGACTTGAGCCGGCACCCGCGGCTTCAGGTGCTGGTGTTCGTGGACACGATCGACCTCGCCGAGGTCGAGGCCGTACGTCTCGGAAACGGCCTACATGCCGACGAGCTCACCGCGGTGCATTTTGTGATCGACGCCGATCGTGCCATGGCCCTGCGGGAGCGCTGGGATCGCTTTGAACACGACACGCCGCTGTGGTTGATCAACTGCCCGGATCGTCATCTGAGCCGGGCCGCCCACGAGTTGGTGGTACGGGTGCTCACCGACCATCCGGACACCAGGGTGACGGTGTTGTTGCCGCGTCGAACATATTCACCGCTACTGGGCCGGCTTCTGCACGATCGCACCGCGGACAGGATGGCCCGCGCGGTGAGCCGTATCCGGGACGCGACCGCCATCATCGTGCCCTACGACATCGAGTCGCGAATCGCGCGGGTTGCTCCGAACGGCGTCGAGCCTCACGTCGCGAAGGTCGCCGACAGTGTGCAGGAACCGATATCGAGCTTCGTGGGCGACTGACCCCTCAAACCGCTAGCCGGCCAGCGTCGCCCGCGTGCACATGGTGACGTAGGGCAGCGCCAGGCCCGTCGAATTGGCCAGCGCCGGATGGGTGGCCAGCAGTTGGCGCACCTGGTCCAGCGTCTGAGTCCGCACCTCGGTCGGCGAGGTGATGCAGTAGCTGCGCGACGCGACCAGGTCGATCAACGCCTGCGGCGTAAGGTAACTCGTCCACTCGACCCGATGATGCGCCAGGTCGGTGAACGGCTCGGGCAGCGTCACCTGGGTGCGGCCGTCGCCGTCGCTGCCGATGATCTGGCCCAGTTCGCGCACCCAGCCGAGCCGCTCGTCGCGGGTGTTCCACACCAGGCCCAGCCGGCCGCCGGGCCGCAGCACCCGGGCCACCTCCGGAATCGCGCGCTCCGGATCCACCCAATGCCAGGCCTGTGCCACCAGCACCACGTCAACGCTGTTGTCCTCCAACGGAATCTCTTCCGCGGTGCCCAGCAGCGCCCGGGTCTCCGGCAGCGACGTGCGCAACACCTCGAGCATGTCCTGAATCGGGTCCACGGCCACCACGTCCAGGCCGCGTTCCACCAGCCGGGTGGTCAGCTTTCCGGTGCCGGCGCCCAGGTCGAGCACCTGGCGCGCCCCGATCGGCAACAGCCAGTCGATCGCCTCCGGGGGATAGGAGGGACGCCCACGCTCATAAGCCGCGGCCGCCGAGCCGAACGAGAGGGAGCGGTCGTGCCGCGAGCGGGTCATGCGCTACGACACGCCTTCCCTGTCGTCGGAGTCGGCCAACACCAGTGTCTTGCGGATCATTTCGCCGACGGCGTCGGATTCCACCAGGAAGCCGTCATGCCCGCACAGGGAGTCCACGACCTGCAGGTCGGTGCAGCCGGGCAGCTGCTCGGCCAGCTCCTGCTGCAGGCGCAGCGGGTAGAGCCGGTCGGAGGTGATGCCGCCGACCACCACCGGAACCGGGCAGTTACGCAACGCTTTACGCACCCCGCCGCGCGCCCGGCCGACGTCGTGACTGTTCAGCG
Source organism: Mycobacterium colombiense (assembly GCF_001672755.1). GTDB lineage: Bacteria > Actinomycetota > Actinomycetes > Mycobacteriales > Mycobacteriaceae > Mycobacterium > Mycobacterium colombiense_C. The sequence continues at coordinate 15,675 of NZ_LZKI01000141.1, forward strand.
CCTCGGTCAGGGCCACGTAGCTGCCCGCGTCGAAACGCTCCAGCAGCTTGTTGCCCTGGTACTCGAGATAGCTCTGCACCGCGTAGCGGCCGCCGTTGTTCGGATCCTCGTCGTTCTGCCCGTCGTTGCCGAAGCGGGTGTCCAGCTCGGCCTCACCACGATAGGTGAGGTGGGCGAAGCGGCGGGCGATCGTCAGACCGGTGTCGGGCGCCAGCCCGGTGTCGTGGTAATCGCCGCCCTGCCAGTTCGGGTCGGCCTTGATCGCCGCGATCTGCGTGGACTGGGTGCCGATCTGATCGGCGGTGGCGCGGGCGCCGACCGCCAGCAGCAGCCCGGCCCGAACGCGGTCCGGGTGGCCGATGATCCACTCCAAAGCCCTTGCGCCACCCATGGATCCACCGACCACCGCGGCGACCTGTTCGATCCCCAGCGCGGCCAGCGCGGCGACGTCGGCCTCGACCTGGTCGCGGATCGTGATGCGGGGGAACCTTGAGCCCCAAGGCTTTCCGTCCCGGGTCCGCGAGCTGGGTCCGGTGGAGCCGCGGCAACCGCCCAGCACGTTGGTGGCCAGCGCGCACCAGCGGTTGGTGTCGATCGGCGCGCCCGGCCCGACCATCCCGTCCCACCAGCCGCCGGTGGGGTGTCCGGGCCCGGCGGGGCCGGTGATGTGCGAGTCGCCGGTCAGCGCGTGCAGCACCACCACCACGTTGTCGCGCGTCGGCGACAACTCGCCCCAACGCTGGATGGCGATGTGTACGTCGTCGATGACCGCGCCGCTCTCGGTGGTCAGCGAACCGATGTGGACGAAGCCGATTTCGCCTTCGTCGGGCAGCGTCTGGGTCGGGACGTCGGAGATCGTCATCGCCGGGCTCCTTAGAACGCCGCCACGGCTTGCGGATCGGTGCCGGACGCCCCCGCGGCCGCACCGAATTTGCTTGCCGCCGCGAAGCCCAGCTCCAGGTCGGCGAGGATGTCGTCGATTCCCTCGATGCCGACGGCCAGGCGCACCAGCCCGGGACTGACCCCGGTGCTCAGCTGCTCTTGCGCGGACAGCTGCGCGTGCGTCGTGGACGCCGGGTGGATCACCAGGGAGCGCACGTCACCGATGTTGGCGACGTGGCTGTGCAGTTTCAGCGCGTTCACGAACGCCTTGCCGGCCTCGACGCCGCCGGCCAGCTCGAAGGCCAGCACCGCGCCGGTTCCCTTGGGGGCCAGCTTCTTTGCCCGCTCGTGCCAGGGCGAGGCGGGCAGGCCCGCGTAGTTGACCGACAGCACGCCGCCGTGGTCGGACAGGTACTCGGCCACCCGCTGCGCGTTGGCGACGTGGCGCTCCATGCGCAGGCTCAGCGTCTCGATGCCCTGGGCGACAAGGAACGCGTTGAACGGCGAAGCCGCCGAACCGAGGTCGCGCAGCAGCTGCACGCGCGCCTTGAGCGCGTAGGCCGGCGGACCGAGCTCGGCGAACACCACGCCGTGGTAGCTCGGGTCGGGGGTGGTGAAGCCGGGGAAGCGGCCCTGCGTCCAGTCGAACGTGCCGCCGTCGACGATGACCCCGGCGATCGCCGAGCCGTGGCCGCCGAGGTACTTGGTGGCCGAGTGCACGACGATGTCGGCGCCGTGCTTGAACGGCTGGATGAGGTACGGCGTGGCGATGGTGTTGTCGACGATCAGCGGGATGCCGTTGGCGTGCGCG
>NZ_LZKI01000142.1 GCF_001672755.1 Mycobacterium colombiense
TTTCTAGACGACACCATGGGCTACACGTGCGCTTATTTCGAGCGCGACGACATGACCCTCGAAGAAGCCCAGATCGCCAAGATCGATCTGGCGCTGGGAAAGCTGAAGCTCGAGCCCGGGATGACGCTGCTGGACATCGGTTGCGGCTGGGGAGCCACCCTGAAGCGCGCCATCGAGAAATACGACGTCAACGTCGTAGGCCTGACGCTGTCGGAGAACCAGGCCGAACACGTGCAGAAGTCCTTCGACCAGATGGACACCACCCGCACCAGGCAGGTGCTGCTGGAAGGCTGGGAGAAATTTCACGAGCCGGTGGACCGGATCGTCTCCATCGGCGCCTTCGAGGCATTCAAGATGGAGCGCTATTCCGCATTTTTCGAACGCGCCTACGAGATTCTTCCCGATGACGGCCGGATGCTTTTGCACACGATTTTGGCGTATTCGCAGAAGCAGCAGCATGAGCGTGGCGTTACGATCACGATGAGCGATTTGCGATTCATGCGATTCATCGGTCAGGAAATCTTCCCGGGCGGCCAGCTACCGGCGCAGGAAGACATCTTCAAGTTCGGTGAGGCGGCCGGCTTCTCGATCGAGCGGGTGCAACTGCTGCAGAAGCACTACGAGCGGACCCTGAACATTTGGGCGGCCAACCTGGAAGCCAACAAGGAGCAGGCGATCGCGATTCAGTCCC
>NZ_LZKI01000143.1 GCF_001672755.1 Mycobacterium colombiense
TCACCGCCGGCATCTCCGGGCAGGTCGGACGGCTGTGGGGCTTGACGTCATCGCTGATGACCGACGATCGCACCGGGCTGACGGGCGTCCAGTACACCGCGCCGCTGCGCGAGGACATGCTGCGCGCGCTGAGCCAGTCCGAACCGCCGGACACCCGCAACGGGTTGGCCCAGCTGCGCCTGGCGGTGGTCGGTAAAACGGTCAACGACCTGTTCGGCGCGGTGACGATCGTCAACCCGGGCGGCTCCTACACCCTGGCCACCGAGCACAGCCCGCTACCGCTGGCACTGCACAACGGGCTGGCCGTCCCGATCCGGGTGCGGCTGCACGTCGACGCGCCGCCGGGCATGAACGTCACCGACGTCGGCCAGATCGAACTGCCGCCGGGTTACCTGCCGCTGCGCATTCCGATCGAAGTGAACTTCACCCAGCGCGTCGCCGTCGACGTCTCCCTGCGGACCGCTGACGGTCTGCGACTGGGCGACCCGGTGCGATCGTCGGTCATCAGCGATGACGTCAAGCCCCACAGCCGTCCGACCTGCCCGGAGATGCCGGCGGTGACGTCGTCGCTGAACTGGCCGCGCGCCGACGTGTAGCTGCCGACCTGCTGCGGGGGTTCGGGGTGGGCTTGCACAGCCTGGTTGGCATCCGCGATCACCGCAGGCAACGGGTGCGGCACCGCCAGACCGGACCGGATGGTGGTGGTCAGCGCGGTCAGGATGACCTGGGCGTCGTCGGCCTGCAGGTTCCAGGTCGTGGGCGGCATCAAAATCTGGGTGCGCGGGTCGTCGCGGCGCAGCGCGTGCCAGAAGATCGAGCCTAGGGCGTCCTGGCGGCGCGCGGTCACCGAATCGTGTCCGAGCCGAACCGTCAGGGACGAGTCCAAATACGTCGGCACCTCGGGGTCGGTCCCCGCTCCGGCCAGCGCGGCGCCGACGGCGGGGTCGAACGGCGTAACCACGACCTGCGGGGACAACCGTCGGGGCGCGGTGTCGACGGCGGTCTCCGAGGAACCCTCGGCGGCCGACAGGTCGGTGGCGGCGATCGCGACGGTGTTGTCGTTGGCGCTGAGCAGCTTGACCGCGCGGCTGGTCAGCGGGCCGTCGGGCACCAGAGTGGCGCCGCGGATCGAGGAGACGTCGAGGATCTTGTCGATGATGCTGTTGGCGCTCGTGGTGGCGATCGCGCTCAGGCCGGGATCGTTGACGCGCTGCACGGCATCCAGGTCGGCCTGTGCGTACGGAAGCGGGGCCACGCAGGTCCGGTGCGCGAGGGCGCGCAGGCGGTTCAGCCATTCGGTCGCGGTGGCCTGCCCAGCCCCCGGGTGGGTGGGGGTGCCGGGCAGCTGTGCCGGGCCGTCGGGGGAGTTGGACACGACATAGCCGACGGTCATCGCGTTGACGGTGACCAGCAGGTCCGGGTCGATCGCCAGGCACAGCGCGCGGCCGACGGCGCCGTCGGGGTCGACGTCGTGACTGGTGGCGACTTCGGCCGAGGCCAGCAGGATGTCGAGCCGGCCGCCGCTCGCCAACGAGGTGGCCAAGTCGTCGTCAACCAGCCGCACCGGGATGGTTCCGCCCGGCACGCCGGGAGCCAGCCTGGGCCGGTCGGCCAGCGGCCACAGCATGGTCATCAACACCGGTTTAGAGGTGTCGGGCGCGACGGCCGAGCCCACCTCGTCGGCGCGGTCGGGCGGAACCCCGATTACCGGCAGCAAAAAGCGCGCGTTGTCCAGCCGCGCGGGCGCGCCGTAGTCGGGCGTGCCGTTCACGTTGACCAGGACGGGATAGATGCCGGGTTTCTCCACTCCCAGCGACGGCTTGGTCAGTGCGCGCAGCGGGGCCGACAGGGTGAAGCCCACCTCTTGCCCGCGCTGCAGTTCGGGCGCCACGGTGAGGAAATCCGCCGCGGCCTGATAGCCGTCGGTGTCGCCGTCCAGAGTGGTGCGCAACCCCGCGGAGGCGGTGACCGCACCGGCGTGCTCGAGCCGGACCATGACGTCGCGGACCGGACGGTCGCCGATGTTGGTCACCATGCCGCTGACGGTGACGACTGGCGGACTGGTCGTGGTGACCACATCCGGGGTGACTTGATCGATACGGACCCGGACAAACGGCGTCACCCCCGGCTCGCCCGCGGCGGCCCGCGGCATCACCGGCCCGGTGAGCACCGCGAGTCCGGCCACGATGGCGAGCACGGCGGCGACACGCGCCAAGCCGGCCCAACGCAGACGCGGAGTTGTCACGGCCCCGGTCCGTGGCCGTTCTTCCGGCCCGCGGCCGGTTTGTCCGAATGCCGAGTCCGCGAATGGGTCTGCGGCCGGCGCCGCGGCGAGCTGGGTGGCAGCGGCGGCAGCGAGGCCGGACCGTCGCTCTGCAGCTTGTCGATCAGCTCGTCGGCCACCCGGGCCAGGCGGCGCTCGTCGGCATAGGCCAGCCGGGACGGCAGTTCGCCCATCGGTACCCAGGCCACCTCGGCCACTTCAAGATCCTCGTCGGACAGCTCACCGCCGGAGAACCGCATTAGATAGTGGTGCACGGTCTTGTGCACGCGACGGCCGTCGGTGACGAACCAATAGTCGATCCGGCCCAGCGCGGCCAGCACGCTGCCCCGGATTCCGGTCTCTTCGGCCACTTCTCTTATAGCGGTCTGCTCGGCGGTCTCGCCGAGTTCGATGTGCCCCTTGGGCAGGGACCACAGCATGCGACCCCGCCGGTCGATGCGTCCGATCAGCGCGGCGACCTGAGACTCGCGCGGTCCGTCGAGACCGTCGATGACCAGCCCCCCGGCCGAGGTTTCGTGGACGGTGCGCAGCTGCTCCGGTCCGCGGCGAGACGCCCGGGATCGGCGCGACTTGGTGGCCGTCGAGTCATCGGTCACTTGACCCGTGGTTTGGTTCTCGGACGAAGTCGGGGTGCGACGGCCGCGGCGACGCCCCCGGCGCCGACGTGGTTTGCCTTGTTCGCCGTCCGACACCCAAGCGATAGTAGCTGGCACGGCATATTCTCCCGGAGATACTCGCCGCGGGTGAGTGCGGGAGGACGCGGCGGAAGGCGTCTCGTCAGATCGGGCCGATCGCGTGAGCGATAGCCCACACCGCACCGAAGATGAGCAGCGAGAGCGGTCCGGACAGGCTGCCGATGAGCATTCCGCGCCCGATCTGGCCCATCGTTCCCGAGGCCTGCATAACCAGAGCTGCGATCGCCATGTAGATCAGGACGACGGGAAGTACGAAGACGATCGAGTACGGCATGAAGAGCCACGTGGTGAACTCGACGATGAAAACATGCAGTACCGCGACCCCGAAAGCGACCGGCCCATAGCGCGATTGCGATACCGGGCTTACCGGTTCATCGGCCATCACAAACCTTTCAGCGCAATACCAAGTAGGCGTAAGCAATCCCGCCGATTAGCACTGTCGCGCAAGATCCGGCAATGCTAAGCGCAAGACCGCGATTGCGCGGCGTCGACGACCGCACCAAGACCGCTGCGAGCGCAACAGACACCAGTGTGGTGATAACGGCGGCGACGAGCATCCAACTGCGTTCGGTATGTCCGCGTTCGGTGGTGAAGGGCCCCTTGCCTAACACCCACATCGTGGCGAGCAACAACCCAAGGACGATTTGTACGACAAAGGGCGCGGACAACGTCGCCGTACGCCACGCGGTTGCGTCCAAGTCGCGAACTCGAAGGAAAGACGGCATCTGGGGTTGCTTTCAGTTGATCGCGGTCATGCTGGGACCGCAATGCCGATGGGCAAGGGCGGAACGGAAGGGATGTCGGTCACCGAGCCAAAGTCTGTTGCGGGCAAAGGGGCCGGCACATCATATTTCGTGCTCCACCCGCCTGTGTCGAACGGAGCGAACGCCTTGCCGCCGAGGGGGCCGACGTCATGGTGGCCGGGCAGGTTGAAAGCCGGTCCCCATGACCGGCCGGATTGAGCGGGGTCAATCAATACAGTGCGGGTGCCGGCGTTTGGCAAGTCCTGATACACCTCCAACGAGGGGTAGTCAGTGCGCGTTCCGTTAACTTGCACACCTCCTGCTCCGGGCGTGAAAACGAGGTCGCCGTTGACCGTCACTGTATGGCCCGCGAACGGTCCAGAGGGATCTCCCGTGATTTGTGGGGCGAAAGGGTTGCCCGCGTCGTATTTGATCCGAACCGATCCATCGGGAAGTTGCGTCACGCTGCCGTTGGGTACGCCGACTTTCACCCGGCCTGGCCCGCCGGTGGAGTTCTCCTCGACGGAAGGATTCTGCCGTAACACGACGAGGCCATTTTCGTAGTCGATGTATGTGGTGACCTTGGTGTCTTCCGGATCGAAATTGGTATTGGGTCCGCGATTGTTCCCGAGGTCTCGCTTCCAGGGCGGAAAGCTGGTCACATCCCGCTGCCGGATCCATTGCGAGACGCGGACCACTCCCTGCCCGGGTACAGGACGAATCCTCACCACTCGAATCTCCGACTTGGCGCCGTTGAACTTAGGGTCGTAGGTCTGCGGATCCAGCGCGGCTGCAGTCTCCCAGTCGGCGGTCGAGGTCGGTTCGCGTCCAAAGACCTGCTTGAAGGCCTCGATCTGGTTGTGACGACGTTCGTCCGGAGAGGGTGATTCCGGAATATCGCCGTCAAATGCCTGGATCGGTGGGTTGTATCCGTCTTGCGTACGCAGGTTGGCCATCGAAGTGTGCAGCTGCCGAGAATATTGATCACGGATTCGCGTCAGATTTTGTATGGATGCCTTGGTGTCATCGATCGCATGCTTCTCGAGTCCGTCGATGTAGTGGTCCAGCAGCTGTCTCTCCGAGGCCGTTAACTGAGGGTTTTTCTCCAGCTCCACCGCGTCACCTATTTGATCGTCGAGACCCTGGAGCGCGCCTTCGAGCGAGGAAATCTCGCCCTTTCCCGATCGTTGGGCCTCGGCCAGCGCGGCCGCGACGTTCTCCAGATCGGCACCGATTCTGGGCAGTTGCGCTGCTTGTACTCCGAGTGAGGTCGTGGCCCGTCGAACTTCGGACGAGTCGTTGATCGGATTCTCGCCGCTCTCGTGTGTCCAGGCCTTCTCGAAGCGACCCCGCGCCAGGTTGAATGCGGCTTCGGCTTCTCCCGTGGATCGCCCTGCGTCGTGAAACGCTGTTGCAAGATTCGAGATCCGGGCCGGCCGGCCGCTCTGCAATGTGGCGTTGATCTTCCACGGGTCCCCGCCCGCGAACATGATCAGTGCACCCTTGCTTATGTATCGGAGATGCACCGCATCATCCCGCCGCTCACCCTTCGTGTTGCGCGTAACGCTACTACCGCACGGCGCCGGGTCAATTCACCTTCGAGGGCGTGCGAGGCTCCTCACAGGGGCTTTTCGCCCACGGCCGACTAGGCTGATCGAACGTGCCAGACGCCGCCCAGGATGCCGACCTGCTGACCGCCGCCGCGGTCGCCCTGAATCGGCATGCGCCCATGCTCGCCGAGCTCGGGACCGCGTTCGACGCGGCGGGCCACGACCTGTACCTCGTCGGCGGGTCGGTGCGGGATGCGTTGTTGGGCAGGTTGAGTCCCGACCTGGATTTCACCACCGACGCCCGCCCCGAGCAGGTGCAACAAATTCTGCGGCGGTGGGCCGACAACCTGTGGGACACCGGGATCGAATTCGGCACCGTCGGCGTCGGCAAGGGTGACCATCGCCTGGAGATCACCACGTTTCGCGCCGACACCTACGACCAGGTGTCGCGGAATCCCGAGGTGCGCTTCGGTGATCGCCTCGAAGACGATCTGGTGCGCCGCGACTTCACGGCCAACGCGATGGCCGTGTGTATCACGCCCCAGGGTCCGGGCGAATTCCTCGACCCGCTAGGCGGTTTGGCGGCGCTGCGCGCGCGAATCCTGGATACCCCCGCCGCGCCGGAGGTGTCTTTTGGTGACGACCCGTTGCGGATGCTGCGCGCGGCACGGTTCGTCTCGCAGCTCGGCTTCGGTGTCGCGCCGCGTGTGCGCGAGGCGATCGATCGGATGGCCCCGCAGCTGTCGCGGATCAGCGCCGAACGGGTGGCCACCGAACTCGACAAACTGGTGCTCGGCGACGACCCGACGGCCGGCATCGATCTGCTGGTGCAGACCGGAATGGGCGAGGTGGTGCTGCCCGAGGTCGGCGGCATGCAGATGGCCATCGACGAACACCACCAACACAAGGACGTCTACCAACACTCGCTGACCGTGCTGCGCCAGGCGATCGCCTTGGAGGACGACGGCCCGGATCTCGTGCTGCGGTGGGCCGCGCTGCTGCACGACATCGGTAAGCCCGCCACGCGACGCCACGAAGCCAACGGCGGTGTGAGCTTTCATCACCACGAGGTCGTCGGCGCCAAGATGGTCCGAAAGCGGTTGCGGGCGTTGAAGTATTCCAAGCAGATGGTCGAGGACATCTCGCAGCTGGTGTATCTGCACCTGCGATTTCACGGCTACGGCGATGGCAAGTGGACCGACTCCGCGGTGCGCCGCTACGTCACCGACGCCGGCCCGCTGCTGCCACGGCTGCACAAGCTGGTGCGAGCCGACTGCACGACCCGCAACAAGCGCCGCGCCGCGCGGTTGCAGGCCAGCTATGACCGGCTCGAGGCGCGGATCGCCGAGCTGGCCGCCCAGGAAGACCTGGCGCGGGTGCGACCCGATTTGGACGGCAACCAGATCATGGAGCTGCTCGGCATTCCGGCCGGCCCGCAAGTCGGCGAGGCATGGCGGTTCTTGAAAGAGCTTCGGTTGGAGCGCGGCCCGCTGGACAACGAGGAGGCGACCGCAGAGCTGTTGGCGTGGTGGCGGTCTCGGGGGAACGACTAGCGACGGCCACGCGTCCGAATACGCATGGACTATTGCATGGCTGGCGATAACGGCGCTGCCGCCTTTTGGCATGGGCAACCCGATTTGGACCTGGACCACGACGGTCGCTTTGAATCGATCGGGCTCGATTTCGACCACGACGGCCTGCGCGACGACGCACTCACAGATCTCGACGGCGACGGTCTCGTCGACCACGCCGTGCTGGACCTCGACAACGACGGCACCCCCGAGGCGTACTTCACCGACGACGGATCCGGGACGTGGGCGGTGGCCATGGACCGTGGTGGTCAACTGCGCTGGTTCGGCCTCGACGGCGTCGAGCACACCGGCGGCCCCATGGTGGACTTCGACGGCCACGGGAGCGCCGACTACCGGTTGGTCGACACCGATGGCAACGGGCTCGCCGACCGGGTCCTGCGCTCTGACGAAACCGGCGTGACCGGTTACGTCGACACCGACGGCGACGGCAAATGGAATGTCCGGCTGACCGACACCGACGGCGACGGTCTCGCCGACGGCGCGAGCACCTTGTAGCGGCGGGCGTTGCGACTCCGCTACCTCAGCATGCCCTTCCTCGTCGCCGAGGCCGGGGCTGATCCGTGGTCAATCGATACCAGTCTGCAGGCCGGTCACCCGGCGCAGATCTCCGCTCTGGCCACGGCTTTTCGTGACGCCGGGGCCAGCACCGCCGAGGCGGTTGTCGCGTTCGACGCGGCCCGACGCCGGTTCGAAGCGGCCTGGAATCACCGCAACGGCGAGCACCCGGTCAATGACGCCGACGAGGTGCAGCGGGTGACCAGGTCGCTGGGTCTGCAAGCCACGCAACTGCCGGCGATCGCCATCGATTTGGAGAACATCGCCGCTGCTTTGGCCGAGGCCCAACGAATCTCCGCGTGGTACCTGGCGGCGTTGGAGTACGACCTCGAGGACATCGACGACGAGATCTGTGACGTCCGCGCCGACGACGATGGTTGTGGTGGCGACGGTCTGCGTGGGGACGCCGTTACCGAGGTGAAGGCAATCGCGCTGGCACTGTGCCAGATTCGCGATCGGTATTCGGCCGCGCTGGCGGCTGCCTTGGGCAGTCTGCGTGCCGATGGGGCGGACCCCGCGGAGATTCAAGGCGCCGACGAGTTATCGATCCCGCTCACGGACAGCGGTCCTGGACACGTAGCGCATTGGTGGGATGCGTTGGGCGCCAATCACAAGCAGCTGCTGATCGGTCAACACCCTGACCAGCTGGGCAACCTCAACGGCATACCGGCCGATGTGCGCGACGCGGTCAACCAGGCGGCGATGAAAGACGACCTGCGCAGGGTCGAGGACGCCGCGCGTCAGCACGGGATGGTTCCCTCGGCGCTGCGGGACAGCGCGCTCAACAACCGGGACGCCGATGTGTTTACCCATCCCGGTGATTACGGGCTGTGCGCCACCGACATCACCCGATACCAGAACGCGGTGAAAACCAACGACTTCCTCGAGCGCGACGAGGAGCACGATGGGGTGCCAATCATGCTGTGGGCGTATGACCCACTGGCGTTCAACGGCAAGGGCAGGGCGGCCATCGCCATTGGCAACCCGGACAAAGCCCGCAACACGGCCGTCGTCGTTCCGGGCACCAACAGCAGCGTGCGGGGAGGGTGGATGTCCGACGGAACGGATGACGCCATCAACCTGTACCAGCAGGCCGCGAGAGCTGACACGCAGCAGTCCACCGCGGTGTTGGCCTGGATGGGTTACGACGCACCCGTATTCGAGACGCAGTGGCAGCAGGCCGTCACCGACCCGTCCAACCTGGAACAGGTCGGCACCCCATGGCGGGCCCGGCAGGCGGGGGCGCTGCTGGCCGCCGACGTCAACGGCCTTGCCGCCACGCACGATGCGTCGACCCCCAGGCACGTCACCGTTCTCGGGCACTCCTACGGTTCGACGACCGTGGCTGACGCGTTCGCCAATAGCGGCATGCGCGCCAACGACGCCGTGCTAACCGGTTGCCCGGGAACCGATTTAGCGCGCAGCGCCGCGGACTTCCATCTCGACGGCGGCAGGCTGTACGTGGGTGCCGCATCGACCGATGCGATCAGCTGGATCGGCGAGTCAGGCGCCCGCCTGCCCAACGGGCTGAACGCGACGCTCGACCAACCGCTGGGCCCACTGGCCGGGCTCGGCACGGACCCGGCTCACGCGGGGTTCGGGGCGACGCGGTTTCATGCCGAAGTCGCCGGCTCACACAGCGTCATGCCTTGGTTCACCGACCACTCGCACTATTACGACGTGGGTAGCGAGGCGCTGCACAACATGACCGAGATCGTCACCGGGCATGGCGATCGTCTGGCCGGCGAGGGCATGCTCGCGTCGGACCGAGCCGCGGCGCGGATCGCCGTTCCCCTCCAAGTGCGCACCCCGTTGGGGACGGTGTCGTTGCCACACGTCGGGATCCAGATGCCCATCGCCGTCGATCCGGAATGGGACCGGCCGGCGCGATCGGTCACTAATGGCCATGCGTTCTAGGCGCGGGCCAGCGCGGTCGGCCGTGGTGAATTGACCACTTGTGAATCGGCATTTAGCCTGATCAACGGGACTATGTGGCGCATAGAGCCCGATCGCTTGAGACTCGGAAGGAGTGCCGATGTTCGTCGATACGGAGCTTTTGCATTCCGGAGGCAACCAGTCACACCGCGCGGGTGGACACGCCCAGGACGGGGCGGACCAGTTGGCGGGCGCAACCGTGGCATCGGGGATGTTCGGTGACTTTGCCGCGGCCGACGCCTTTCACAGCGCGGTTTCGGCGGCACACGGCCAGCACGTGAAAACCCTTCAGGGACACAGTGAGACGCTCACGGGGGTGGGCACCAAGGCGCACACCGCAGCCCACGGGTTCACCAACATGGATAAGAACAACGCCACCGAAATGCAGGCGCTGCGACCGAGTTCCGGTCCTTCAACGCATAACGTCTAAAAATGCCCGTGACGGAGGACCCGCCTTCACATCCGGGTGGGGGGCCGCATGCTGGTGCTCCGATAGGGCAGTGGGCACCGGGCAATACCGCGCGGCAGCCGCGATCGTCACGCATGTGGCCGGCGATTGCTGTTTGTGCGATGGTTCTGGCTTTGGTTGCGACGGTTGTGGCCGTCGTTGCGTTGGCCTTGGCTACGACGCGGTCGTCGGGTTCGCGTCCGGCGCCTACCATGGCCGCGCCTACTTACTCCGCCGCCGAAGTGTCTGCAGCGCACCAGACGTTGTGTGACGCGTACAAGCTCGCGGCGCGTGCTGTGCAGATAGAGACGAATGGCAGCAGTCCTGAGCGTGCAGGCATTGCGGAAGTGAACGGAGCGCTGCTAGTGGAGGATGCAGTGAATTCCGCTCCGGCAATAGCGCCTAGCGATCGGACTGCCGCCCTCGCTCTGGCTGGCGCATACAAGAACATTGCGGCCGTCGCTAGCCTGAACGACCTCTCAATTTGGCGGCCCGCGCTCGATGACGCCAACGCCAAGGATGCTGCTATGAACAAGCTCTGCGGAACAAGCTGACCTACCTTCGCCGAACCGCGGTGATTGATCGTTGGCCAGTTAGCTGTTCAACTATTGGAGCGAATTGTTCGAGAGACTTCTCGGACGCGATTGCACTATGAGGAGGACGCATGGTGGGGGATTTGCCTCCAGCTCCGGGGGAGGGGCCGACCACCGGCCCACCGTCAAGCTCGACGCATTGGGCACCGGCTTTTCCCCCGCAGCCACCGCCGCGTCCACGGGCGTGGCCGGCAATCGCCTTGGCCGCGATTGCCATCGTGCTGGGTGTCGCAGCGCTTGTTGTCGCGTTTACCCGGCCTACGAGCAATCAGTCGACGGCGTCCTCATCCACTTCGGCGACGCCTTCGTACACCGCGGACCAAACTGCGGCCGCGCATCAGAAGTTGTGTGAGGTGTACAAGCTTGCCGCGCGCGCGGTCCAAATTGACACAAACGGTGACAATCCCGCATTGGCTGGCGTGGCCAGTGTAAATGCCGCGGTAGCGCTGGGACAGGCAGTGAACGCAGCACCGGCGATCGCGTCTGGCGATCGAGCTGCCGCCCTCGCGTTAGCGGCGGCGTACACCAAAGCCACGGCGATGGGAAGCTGGTCGCAACGAGACGATCCTGCCTTTCGGGCGGAGGTTGACGATGTCAACGCCAAGGACGCTGCGATGAAAAAGATCTGTGACGTGGGCTGAGTTCCCGTCCGAATTGTTGCGATGATTGCTCACTACTTCGTTCGTTGTGCCACAACGAGGGCCCGGGGCACAAACTCTTCGGCAGTCGACGCCACGGCTCGTGGCATCATCGCGGCCGGAGTAATTCGTATGTGTTCGGACGATGCGAAGTTAGGTGCACGGTGAATTGCTTGCCGTCCGGTCGGCCTGCTCCACTGTTGGATGAGAGAGGCAGCAGGCGGCTTACAAGGCGTCGCGAACGAGGTTTGCGCACCAGAGGAGGACATATGGTGGAAGACTCGCCTCCCAACCATCGTGAAAAGCAGTCTTTCTCGCCGTCTGCTGGAAGTTCGCCGCCACTGCATTTAACGCGACCAGCAACTCGTCCAAACCCATGGTTGGCGATCGCGGTAGTGGTGCCTGCCGACGTGAACGTCAAGGATGGTGCGATGAAAAAGGTATGCGGTGGCGTTTGATCTTCCACCTGGTACCTGGACAGCCGCCTTAGTTGGGCCGTGGTGGCCCGCACCGTCGACGGGTTTACGCGCCGGCGCTCAACACTGGAGCCAAGAGTGCGCGGAGCAACAGCTGTATTCGCAGAACTTGCGCACTCAGTGGACAGCCTTTGCTGCAAACAATAAGGGACATACGGCAGACGATCTTATAACCAGATTCCAGCAAGGGGAAAAGCTCCATCTGGATCTTGCCGAAAAGTACCAGACAAAGGCGTCGGCGTTTAATGCAGGAGCCGATGCTATCGACTATCTGCGAAGTCGCTTGTCGGACATAGCAAACACGGGCAACAAGGAGATCAATGACATTCTCGCATCGAAAAAGCTCCCTCCTGAAAAGTTAGTAGAAATACAGGCTGTTCAGGCGCGCTGCAACGCCGACGCCGCGAATGCCAGTCGTGACGCGGCTGACAAGATGATGGCGGCGACGCAAAAAATTCTCGATGCTGAAGGCATTGGTGGGAACGCCCGAAACTGGGCGCAGGCGAACGGATTCGATGTTGGCGATGCCAAGCCGCCGAAACCGATCAGTCAGCAGGACTTAGAAACACCACGGACGACGCCCAATGGATTTGGTGGCGGAGGCAGTCATGGCGAGGCGACTCCAGGCGGCGGCGGTCCGGGCGCTAGAACGGGCGGCGGTGGTCCGGGTGGGGGTCAGGCGGGATACGGGACGGGCCTTGGCCACGGCGGATCGGGTCCGGGGAGCGGCGGCCCGGGGGCGGCTCCGGGCGGATTTGGCACAGGTCTTGGCCACGGAGGCGAGGTACCGGGTGGCGCCTCGCCGACAGGTTCGCCTGCCCCTTCCCCGGTCGGTGGAAGTGTTCCAGGTTCACCTCTGCTAAATGCACCAGTACACGGCGGCGGAATGCCGGTGTCACCAGTCGGTCTCGGCCAAGGCGGCCAGCCCGGGTTAGGGCAAGCCTTCACCTCCGGTTTGGCAACCGGGCAGGCGACAGGCCCTGGGGGGCAAGCGTTTACAGCGGGACCCCTACAAGCGATGGAGGCCGGGGGACCCCAAACCCCTCAGGCAACGCCGACAGTCACGCCGACCGTGCCCAGCGCGGGAGCATTCATCCCGACGGGCACTCCGGTCGACGCTCCCCCCGCCGCGTCCCCCGCGCCAGCGGCCACCGTGGGAGGCACTTCGGTTGCGCCCGTAATGACCGGCAGCTCATGGTCGTCGCCCGCGGCACCTATCGGCGGCGGTTCATCGATTCCATCAGGATCGTTGCCCGCCTATGGTTCCGACCTGCGTCCGCCGGTGGTGGCGCCCCCATCCGTGCCTTCTGTATCGGGCGGTCCCGTGTCGGGTGCACCGGTGGCTTCTTCGCCGGCATCATCCCCATCCGCGGGCGGCCCGCTTGTCTCCCCCGTGGAGCGGACGGCGTCCGCTACCGCAGCGGGCCAGGCGGGCGCGGGATCGTCGACCATGGCCGGCGCATCGGCAGCGTCCGCGGCAACGGGCGCGACCGCCGGCACCGTGTCGGCCAGGACGGCCGAACAACAGCGGCTACAGCGTCTCGTCGATGCAGTGGCCCGTCAGGAGCCGCGGCTGTCGTGGGCGGCGGGGCTGCGCGACGACGGCACTACGACACTGCTGGTCACCGACCTCGCCGCCGGCTGGATTCCGCCGCATGTCCGGTTGCCCGCCCATGTCACCCTCCTCGAGCCGTCGGCACGACGCCATGACGCCAACGTGGTGGATTTGCTCGGCGCCATCACGGTCGCGGCTGCCCATCACGCGAACACGTATGTCGGCGAGCCTGGTCCCGACGAGCCCGTTCTCAGCGGTGATCGGCCTGCGCGTTCGACGGCACCTGAAGTCGATGAGCTCGGGCCCACCCTGGTTGATGCGGTGCGCCGCCGGGACGGGCTGCCGCGGATCGCGCAGGCGGTCGCGGCGCCTGCGGTGCGAAAAACGGGTGTCCTCGAGAGTGAGTCCGAACTATTGCGCGAATGCGTCGCTGAAATTCAGCACTCGGTGCTGAACGCCTATCCCAATCACAACCCGGCGGCTGTCGGGGATTGGATGCTTTTAGCAGCTATCGAGGCGCTGATCGACGGGCATGGTTACCTCGCGAATTACCACTTGGCTTGGTTTGACGCGATCAGCCACCAGAGTGGTCCGTAGTTGTCCACAGATGTTGGGTGAATAGCGTTACTGGCGTTTTGTGCCAAAATTGTCGTACTGGCGCTCGGCCGCGCCGTAGGGTGCGCATCAAGCGTTGCAACGCTTTGCTAGCGGGGTGGAGGTGAGATCGCGGTCATGGGTGGAGGAATCAGCCACGATCCGATAAGTACCGGCTGGCTAGCCGACGGAGTGCCAGTGCCCGCCCCAAAACCGGGCCCCGGTCACCCGCCCGACCCCTCTCCCGCTGGCGGGGGCGGTGGCGGTGCACTGACCGGTGCTGGCAATGCGGGCGTCCCCAAAGACGCAGCAGACGCAGCCGCCGCGGATGCTGACCGCCGCGCCCACGCCGCCGACGCTGCCGCCAAGTTTCCGGCGAACGAGGCCAACAGCCAGCAAGACATGCAGATGATCCAGCAGATGCTGCAAAGCGTCACGGGTGCGCTCGGCGGCGCGATCGGTGGCGTCATGGGGCCGATGACGCAGCTTCCGCAACAGGCGATGCAGGCCGGTCAAAGTGCACTCCAGCCGCTGATGAGCGCGGTGCAGGGCGGCGCCCACGGTGCCGGGCTGGCCAGCGACGCACACCTGGTCGACAGCGTCGGCAGCGGCGGCGGCTCCGGACTGGGCGCCGGCTCCGGCGGCGGAGGTGCAGGCCTGGGCGGTGGCGGAACAACCCCGGCCAGCTCGCTGGGCCCGCCGCCCGTGCCCACGTCGTCCCCGCCGACCACACCCGCTGGCGCCAAGGTACCGATGATGCCTCCAACCGGTGGCATGCCCGCGATGCCCGGGCAATCCGGCATGACCGGCATGCCGATGATGCCGCCGGGCGCGATGGGCGGCGGGGGCGAAGCCGGCAAGAAAGACAACCCGGTCGAGAAGCGGGTGATGGCCCCGGGTGTGCCCAACGGCCAACCGATCAAGGGCCGCTTGACGATTCCGCCGAGTGCCCCGGGCAACAAATCCGGCGAGGCGAAGCCGACCGTCGTCACCAATAGGCCCAACCGCCGGATCGTAATCATGCCGTCCGAGGACGAGCCGAAAGAATAGTCGACCACTCTTCCGAGCCCGCCGAAACGTGAGTGGCCGGAGGGTTCGCCCGCCAGTATTGTCGCTACGTAATCGCGGCCGACCGATCCCAATGTGCGGGTCAAATTGGGTTGCTCGTTATTGACAGCAGAACTGTCGATACGTGCATGCTATTGGTACGTCTGCAGCGACCGCGGAATACGCGGCCAGGAGGGTGTGGGAGTACTAGCGCGAAGTGTCCGGCAAGGATGCGGCGCCGCGAAGGCGCATAAATGGATCAGGGCGGGGAAGTCGGTGACCGATCCCCTAAAAGCGCAAGCGGTCACGGCGTTGTCGCGCGCCCACAACCTGTTCTCTGGAGCGACGATGAACGACGCGGTCGCTGGCGAACCGGCGCGGGCGCAGGCGCACGCCGAGGCGATAAGGCACCGCGCGGACGGACTCCCCGGCGCGGCGGCCGAACGATCGGGTGCGTCCGCAACGCAGTTGACGCGGCTAACCCATTCGGACCGGACGCTGGGACAGATCATCAGCGCGGCGCGCGACGAGCACACGCGCAGCCGTGCGGCGACGCGGACGGTGCTGGACGCCGCCCTGACCGACACCACACCGGCGGTCGATGCGCCGCTGGGCCGACGCGAGGCGGCAGCCCGCATGGCGGCCCGGCTGCGGGCCCAACATCGGTACGTCGCGGGATCGCGCCGCAGGGCAAGGCTGCTCGCGCGCAGGCTGCGACGCTTGCACTACCTACGAGGGCGGTCGATGCACAGCAACCAGTCCAGCGGACGCCCGGCGGTGCTGGCGGCCATCCGTAAAGCACTGGACATCAAGGGCATTCACGACCCGGCGGCGCGCTCTCGTTGGGAACGCGGCATGGACCTGGTGGCCCGCCGCGAATCCAACTACAACGCGAACGCGGTCAACGACTGGGATTCCAATGCGGCACGGGGCACACCGAGCAAGGGCGCGTGGCAGTTCATCGCGCCGACGTTCACGGCCTACCACCAGCCGGGGACCTCACGCGACATCCACGATCTGGTTGCGCAGGCGTGCGCGTTCATCAACTATGCGATGGGCCGCTACGGCGTGGCCGTCGACGCGTCGAATCTAGCTGATCGCATTCAGCAGGCCGATCCTCACCGAGCACCCAAGGGGTACTGAGCATGCCGCTGAGTTTGTCTAACCGCGACCAGAACTCTGGGCACCTGTTCTACAACCGTCGGCTGCGCGCGGCGACCACCCGCTTCTCGGTGCGCATGAAGCACGACGACCGCAAGCAGACCGCCGCGCTGGTGTTGTCGGTACTCCTGGTGGCGATCGCCTGCGGCTGGATGCTGCTGCTGAACGTCCTGAAACCGACTGGCATTGTGGGTGATTCGGCGATCATCGGCGACCGCGATTCCGGGGCGCTCTACGCCCGGATCGACGGCCGGCTCTACCCGGTGCTGAATTTGACGTCCGCGCGGCTGGCGACCGGCACGGCGAATCAGCCGACGTGGGTGAAACCCGCTGAAATAGCGAAGTATCCGACCGGCCCGCTGGTCGGCATCCCGGGTGCGCCGGCGGCGATGCCGGTCCATCGGGGTGCGACGTCGGCGTGGGCGGTGTGCGACACGGCGGGACGACCGCGCAGCCCCGAACGACCGGTGGTGACCTCGATCGCCGGCGTGCTCGACGGCTTCGACCGGGCCACACCGCTGAGCGACGACGCCGGGGTGCTGGTCACGTTCGAGGGCAGCACCTTCGTAATCTGGGGCGGCAAACGCTCGCAGATCGATCCGTCGAACAGGGCCATCACGCTGAGCCTCGGACTCGACCCGGGAGTCACACTGCCGGTGGAGATTTCGCGTGCCCTCTACGACGCGCTGCCGGCGACCGAGCCGCTCGGCGTCCCGGCCGTACCCCTGGCGGGCACGCCGTCGACCTGGGTGTCGGGCTCACAGGTCGGCGCCGTGTTGCAGGCCCAGACCGCCAGCGGCGGCAAGCAGTTCTACGTGCTATTGCCCGATGGCGTCCAAAAGGTCACCAGCTTCGTCGCCGACCTGCTGCGCAGCGCCAACTCCTATGGGTCGACGGCGCCCCGCGTGGTGACTCCCGATGTGTTGGTCAACATCCCCGAGGTGTCCTCGCTCGCCGTGGACTACTACCCGACCAAGCGCCTGAATTTCATTGACACCGCCGCCGATCCGACCACCTGCGTGGGGTGGGAGAAGGGTTCGACGGATCCGCAGGCGCGCGTCGTCGTCTACAACGGGCGCGGACTGCCCACGCCGTCGTACATGGACAACCGCATCGTGCACCTGGTGCGTGACGACCGCGACCCGGCCTCGGTGGTCGCCAACCAGGTGCTGGTCTTGCCGGGCGCGGCGAACTTCGTGACGTCGACCAGTGGCGTGGTCACCTCCGACTCCCGGGAATCGCTGTTCTGGGTCTCTGACAACGGGGTGCGGTTCGGCATCACCAACGACGACACGACGTTGCGCGCGCTCGGGCTTGACCCCGCGTCGGCGGTGCAGGCGCCCTGGCCGCTGCTACGAACTTTCGCCGCGGGCCCGGCACTGTCAAGGGAGGCAGCGCTTTTGGCGCGGGACACTGTGCCGGCGCTCGGCAAGGTGGCTGTGGTGACGACATCGGCGAAGCCGGGAGGCTAGAGAATGTCCAAGAAAGCGTTCCCCATCAACCGCGTCAAGATCGAGCCGCCGAAACCGGTGCGGGTAGCACCGAGCGCGCCGATCGCGTTGCCCGAACGCGAACCGCGCAACATCTGGGTGATGATCGGGGTGCCCGCGCTGATCGTCGCGCTCATCGGCACCATCGTCATGCTCTACGTCTCCGGCGTGCGCAGCCTGACCACCGGCTTCTTCCCGTTGATGGGCATCGGCGCCTTCAGCATGCTGGCCTTCTCCGGCCGCTTCGGCCGAGCCCGCAAGATCACTTGGGGCGAAATGGAAAAGGGCCGTCGCCGCTACCTGCGTGACCTCGACGGCAACCGCGACGAGATCCAGACCGCCGTGTGTGCGCAACGCGAATGGCAGAACTCTGTGCACGCCGACCCCCGCGGCCTCGGCGCCATCATCGGCGGCCCGCGGATGTGGGAACGCGGGCGTGGCGACGCGGACTTCCTGGAGGTGCGGCTCGGCACCGGTGTGCAGCACGCACCGGACTCGGTGCTGTCGGTGACCTGGCCCGACATCGCCTCCGACGAGGAGCTCGAACCGGTCACCGGGCAGGCGCTGCGCGATTTCATCTTGGAGCAACGCAAGATTCGCGACATCGCCAAGGTGGTCAACCTGCGCTCGGCGCCCGGATTCAGCTTCGTCGGTGAGGACCTGGACCGGCTCCGGTCGCTGATGCGCTCGGTGCTGTGCTCCCTGGCGGTCTTCCACAACCCGCGCGACGTCAAGCTGATGGTGGTGACCCGCAACCCCGAGGTGTGGTCGTGGATCGTGTGGCTGCCGCACAACCTGCACGACGAACTGTTCGACGCCTGCGGCTTTCGTCGCCTGGTCTTCGCCACACCCGAGGAGCTCGAAGAGACCCTCGGCGCCGAGCTGCACATGAAGGGCAAGCGTGGCGCCTGGACGCCGCTGGCGGCGGCCAGCCCCACCGCGATGGGCTCGACCCTGGAAACCGGCACGGACACCGTCGATTTAGGCCCGCACCTGGTGATCGTCGACGACAACACCGGCAGCCCCGACGCCTGGGAGAGCGTCGTCGGCCAGGTCGGCAAGGCGGGAATCACCTTGCTGCGCATCGCCTCCCGGATCGGCACCGGCGTCGGCTTCGCCGACGACCAGGTGTTCGACCTCAGCGAACGCCACGGCTCACCGAACGGCTCGGTCAACGGCCAAGTAGCCTTGCACCGCAACGGTTCCGACGCCGACGGCGAAGATGACCGGCCGGCACCACTGCTGCGGGTCCGCAACAAGTTCTTCGCCCACGCCGACCAGCTCTCCGTACACCGCGCCTACCGCTATGCGCGGGCGATGGCCCGCTGGTCACCGACCAGCCGCAGTGAGATCGCCGATTCGATCAGCGGCGCAACCGAATTGCTGCGGGCCCTGGGCATCAATGACCCCCGCGACCTGGACGTCGACCGGCTGTGGGCCGAACGCCGCGGCCGCGGCGACGAGCGCTGGTGCGAGGTCCCGGTCGGTGCCAAACCCAACGGCGAGCTGCAGAACATCACCATCCGCGCCAAGGACTTCGGCGGCTTCGGGTTTCACTCCGTGGTCATCGGTACCAGTGGCTCGGGTAAGTCGGAGTTCTTCCTGTCATTGGTCTACGGCATCGCGCTGACCCACTCCCCAGAGACATTCAACGTCATCTTCGTCGACATGAAGTTCGAGTCGGCGGCGCAGGACATCCTGGGCATCCCACACGTGGTGGCCGCGCTGTCGAACCTCGGCAAGGACGAACGGCACCTGGCCGAGCGGATGCGCAGGGTCATCGACGGTGAGATCAAGCAGCGCTACGAGTTGTTCACTTCGGTGGGCGCCCGTGACGCCAACGACTACGAGGAGATCCGGCTCGCCGGGCGCGATCTGCCGCCGGTGCCGGTCCTGCTCGTCATCGTCGACGAGTACCTGGAACTGTTCGCCAACCACGAGAAGTGGATCAACCTCATCATCCACATCGGCCAGGAGGGCCGCGGTGCCAACGTCTTCTTCATGCTGGGCGGCCAGCGGCTGGACCTGTCCTCGCTGCAAAAGGTCAAGTCCAACATCGCCTTCCGCATCGCGCTGCGCGCCGAATCCGGAGACGACAGCCGAGAGGTGATCGGCTCGGACGCCGCCTACCACCTGCCGTCCAAGGAAAACGGTTTCGGTCTGCTCAAGGTCGGACCGCGCGACCTCGAGCCGTTCCGCTGCTTCTACCTCTCCGCCCCGTTCGTGGTGCCGAAGACCAAGGAGGTCGCCACCACCGTCGACATGACGCTGACCAAGCCGCGGTTGTACAACTGGCAGTTCCAGCCGCTGGACGCCTCTGATGCCACGGCACTGGAAGCCGCCGCGGCCGTCGACGCCGAGCCCGACGAATTCCTCTACTACGACGACGGTTTCAAGCGGAAGAAGATCGTCGACGTGCTGCGGGAGTCGCTGCACGATGTGCCGCACCGCTCACCGCGACGGCCGTGGTTGGAGCCGCTGGAGGAGCCCGAGTCCATCGACGCCCTCGTTGCCGGATACCGCGGCAAGCCCTGGCACGTCGACTATGGGCGCAACCCGGGCCTGAT
The DNA here is from genome assembly GCF_001672755.1 of Mycobacterium colombiense. GTDB lineage: Bacteria > Actinomycetota > Actinomycetes > Mycobacteriales > Mycobacteriaceae > Mycobacterium > Mycobacterium colombiense_C. Next base: position 19,924 of record NZ_LZKI01000143.1, read on the forward strand.
GTTCCCGGTGGGTGTCATGGACATCCCGGAAGAGTCCAAGCAGATCGTGCACGCGGTGGATGCGTTGCGCAGCAACGTGATCGTGGTGGGCGCCAAGCAGCGCGGCAAGACCACCACCCTGATGACGCTGATGTGTTCGGCGGCAACGATGTACAGCCCGTCGCGGGTGACCTTCTTCTGCATCGGCGGGGCGACCCTCGCCCAGGCCGCCTCGCTGCCGCATGTCACCGACATCGTGTCGCCGAAGGACGCCGAGGGCATCGAGCGAATCCTGAGCAGCATGGACGCCTTGATCGATGCCCGCGAGGATTCGTTCCGGCGCCTCAAGATCGACCTCGACGGCTTCCGCGAACGCCGGTTCGGCCCGGGCAGCGACGGCCTGGGCGGCACCGACGCCAACGACCCGTTCGGCGATGTCTTCGTGGTGGTCGATGACTACGACGACCTGTACTCGAAAGACACCGTGCTCGGTGATCGCATCATCTCGTTGAGCAGCCGCGGCCCCGAGTACGGGGTGCACGTGATGTGCAGCGCCGGCGGCTGGATTCACGGGCAGCGGCAGAGCCTGCTGCAAAACGCCACGGCGCGAATCCAATTGCGGCTGGCCGATCCCAGCGAAAGCCAGATGGGCCACTCGTCGCTCGAATCGCGCGACGCGGCCCGGCGAACGCTGAACCGGCCGGGCTTCGGTCTGACCGACAGCCTGCACGAGCTGCGGGTGGGTGTGCCGGCGCTGACCGATCCCGCGACCGGCGCGGTGGTCAGCATCATCGACGTCGGCGCCCGCATCGCGGATGTCGCCGGAGTGACCAAGCACGCCACCCTGCAGCGACTGCCGCAGCGGGTGGCGCTGAAGGCGATCCTGGAATATGAGGCCGCGCATCCCAGCGCGCTCCAAGCCCAGGACCTCTCGATCAGCTTCGCCATCGGCGAGCGGCACGAACTGGGCCCCGTGCCCATCAAGTTGCGCGAGAGTCCCGGATTGATGATCTTGGGGCGGCAGGGCTGCGGAAAAACCATGTCGCTGGTCGCCATTGGCGAGGCGATCATGAACCGGTTCAGCCCAGAAGAAGCGCAGCTGACGCTGATCGACCCCAAGACCGCACCGCACGGTCTGCGTGATCTGCACGGGCCCGGCTACGTGAGCGCCTACGCCTACGACCAGGACGAGATCGACGAGGTGATCACCGCACTGGCGCAGCAGGTCCTGCTGCCGCGGCTGCCCCCGAAAGGCCTGAGCCAGGAGGAGTTGCGCGCGCTCAAGCCGTGGGAGGGTCCGCGACACTTCGTGCTCATCGACGACATCCAGGATCTGCGTCCGGACCAGAGCTACCCGCCCAAGCCGCCGGTGGGCGCGGCGCTGTGGAAGCTGATGGAGCGTGCGCGGCAGATCGGCCTGCACGTCTTCACCACGCGCAACAGCGCGAACTGGGCGACGCTGCAAATGGATCCGTGGATGCGATTCCAGAACTCGGCGAAAGTGGCTCAGCTGTACATGGACAACGATCCGCAGAACCGGATCAACCGAAACGTCCGGGCCCAGACGCTGCCGCCGGGTCGTGGCCTGCTGGTCAGCGTCGACGGCGACGTCGAGGGCGTGCTGGTCGGGCTTCCGTCGTCGGTCATACCGCCGCAGCAGTAACCAGTTGCGGCTCGGGCGTTTTCACGGTCTGCGTGACAGTGCGGCGGGGGAGTGGGCTCGGCCACCAGAACCACCGGCCCAACAGGGCCACGATGGACGGCACGACGAAGGCCCGTACCACCAGCGTGTCGAGCAATAGCCCGACGGCGATCGTCGTGCCGATCTGGGCGATGCTGAGCACACTGCTACTCAGCAGCGCCAGCATGGTCAGCCCGAAGATGACGCCCGCGACGGTGACCACCCCGCCGGTTGCGCCGAAGGCCCGGATGATGCCGGTCTTCAGACCCGCCGCCGCTTCCTGTTTGATGCGCAACGCCAGCAGCAGGTTGTAGTCCGCGCCGACGGCGATCAGCGCGATGAAGGCGATCGGCGCCACCGCCCAGTGCAGGTCGTGATGAAGCAGGTGCTGCCAAATCAGCACGCTCGCACCGATGGCCGACGCGTAGGAGGTGACCACGGTCCCGACGACAACCAGTCCCGCGACCGGGCTGCGCAACATGGCGGTGACGATGAGGAAGATGAGGGCCAGCGCGGCACCCACCAACAGCTCGGTATCGCCGGCGACAAAGCGCTGCAGATCGGCGGTCACCGGGCCCACCCCGGCGAGGTCGACCTCGGTCGGGGTGAGGGTGCCCTCCTTGGTGGCCTCCTTGATCGCGGCGCCCACCTGGTCCGCCCGCTTGGCGCCGTCGGCACCCCACTCCGAACCATCGCCATAGACCAACAGGTAAGCGGCGCGGCCATTCTCGGAGATCAGGTGGCTCAGCGCGGTGGTGTACCGCGGGTCGGTCAGCGCCCGCTGCGGCATGTAGAAGTCCGCCGCGGCGCTGCCCTGAAACTGGGTGGCGATCTCGTTCATGTAGTCGGTCAACTGACGCATCTGCGGCCCGAGCGTGTCCGACAGGCTCAGCAGGTCATGCGTGGCCGAACGCGCCTGCCCTAACGCCTCTTTCATCGACGTGACGCTCTGCGGCAGTGTGGCCATCGCGGTGGCGGCCGTGCTCGACCCGGTGGTGAGCTTCGCGGCGCCTGAACCCAGGCGCGTGGACGTCTGCACCAGGCTGTCGACGGGCTGCAGCACGCGGTCGACCGTCGAGCAGATCGGATTGGTGGCGCAGTCGGGGGTCCGCCCGACGAAGTCGCGCAACGGGTCCAGGTAGCCCGACACCGTCGTGACATTGCGCTGCAGCCCGTCCATTCCGGCCCGCATGTCTTCGGCCGCGCCGGACATGTCCGCCAATCCGGCACTGCCACCGCGCAATCCGTTACCCAACCCGTCGACAGCACGCTGGGTCTGCGCCAGCGCGCTGTCCAGCTCGGAAACCCGCTTGAGGCGCTGGGTCAGCGAATCCATGGTGTCACCGAACTGACGGCCCAGCACACCGGCTTGGTAGCTCAGCGTCGCCTGCTCGGGCACCTTGCCGTCGGGCCGGCTGGCGGATTGCACCGCCCGCACACCCGGCACGGCCATGATGTGCCGGGTGATGCGCTCGATGGCGATCAGGCCGGCTGGATTACGCAGGTCGTGGTCCGCCTGGACAGCGACGATATCGGGCAGCAGGGCATTGGCCGCGAAATGCCGGTCGGCGCTGGCATAGCCACGGTTGGAGTCGGTGGACGACGGCGTGGCGGCGGGTTCGTTGAAGCCGACCCGCATGCTGACCAACGGCAGCGCGACCAGCAGGGTCAACGCCAGCGCGGCGACCAGGACCGGCCCGGGCCAGCGCGCCACCGTCGTTCCGACGCGGCGCCAGCGACGCGCGGTGGTGGACGGCCGCGGTTCCAGGTATCCGCGGCGTATCGCCAGGGTCATCAGCGCCGGTGTCAGGGTCAGCGCGGCCACCATGGTCGCCAGAATGCCGATGGCGCAGGGCAGCCCGGCGCTGCGGAACGAGCCGACCTTCGCGAACACCAGGCACGCCAGCGCCACCGATACGGTTAGCGCCGATCCGATGACCACCGGCGCGATGGAGCGGTAGGCCAGCGCCAGCGCCTGGGCCGGCTCGACACCGCGGCGCCGGCCTTCGTGGTAGCGCCCGACCAGGAAGATCGCGTAGTCGGTGCCGGCCCCGAGCGTCATCGCCGCCATGAGCGCCACCGAAAACAGCGATACTTCAACCACGTTGGCCTGGCCCAGGGCGGCGACGACGGCGCGCGCTATAGCCAGGGCGAGCCCGACAGAGATCAGCGGGATCGCCGCCGCGACCGGCGATCGGTAGACCACCAGCAACAGCAGCAGGATGAGACCGATGGTGGCGGCGGTGATTCCGAGCATCTGGCGATCGATCGCGGAGAATTCGTCGACGATGGTGGCGCCAGGACCCGTGACATGGACCTGCAGGCCCGCCGGGAGTGACAGCTTGTGGACGGTCCCGCGCACGGCGTCCACCGAATCGCGGGCCTGCGCGGTGCCGAGCATGCCGGCCAGCCGCACCATCACGCTGACGGCCTTCCCGTCCGAACTCTGCGCACCGGCGGCCGTGGCCGGCTGCGACCACAGGTCGGTCACCGCGTACACGTGACGCTGATCGGAACCGAGCGCCGTCGTCAGCGCATCGTAGAAGAGGCGATCCTGCGGTGTCAGCCGCTGATCGCGTTCCAGCACAACGTAAACGAAGTTGTTGCTGGGCGTCTGGTTGAACAACTGGGCGGCCCGTGCCGCTGCCACCGCGCTGGGCGCGCCGGGCGGCATGAAGGACCGGGCATGGGAGTCGACGACCCGCTCCAATTGCGGGACAGCCACATTCGCGACGCCCGCCACCAGCACCCAGAGGCCGACGATGAGGATCGCGTACCGGCCGGTCAGGCGCGCAAGGTATCCCAGCCGGTCATGCAACGGTCTGCCGATCGCTGGTGGGCCCGCCGAACAGGCCCACGGCCACGTGCTCGCCGCGCGTAAGCGAGCGCACGCGCAACGACCGGCGGGTTCCGATCTTCACCAACGCATGCAGACCGGGCTCTGCGGCTTCCAGATCGGCGCGCACCTGTTCTGCCGACGCGCCCTCATGAGCCGCCTGATCCAGCTTGGCCACCAGCATGGTGATCCATCGCTGGCCGAGCGAAAGCATCAGGCCCTCCTCGTCACCGAACAGCTCGGACACCTCGGATGACTTGTCGATCAACGCAAGTGCCGCCTCGGGGTCCGTCTCGGCGGCTTTGATCACCTGGGCCATGAAGGCCATGCGGTCGTGCAGCAGTGTCCATGTCATGACTCGACGTTAGGAAAACAGCCACCCGCTGCGCGTCGTGCCGAAGTGCAGTCTTTGCCTCCTACCACGGGCGGAGAAGGGTGCCGACCGCGGGAGGATGTGACCAGGCGCCGCGCTCTTCTAGGATTGGACGATGTTGCACGCCGCAGCGAATTATCTGCGGGAACAGCTTCGCCGACGAAGCGAGCTGATTCCCGTCGGTATCACCTGGGCGGCGTTGATCTCCGTCGATGTCGCCCTCGTGCTCGGCGGCGTGATCGGGACGCTGCAGCGGCCCGCCTCCGACCTCCCGGTGTCGCTGACTGCGTTCGCCATAGCGCTGTCGCCCTCGTTGGCGTTTTTCGCCTTGAACACGAAGATGACCCCGGGGCCGTTGTGGGCGACCTGGCTGGCGTCCTCCGCGCTGACTCTGTTTGGCACGTCGACCCCGATTCACGCCGATTTCGCGCCTGCCTTATTGGTCCTGATGGTGTTGGTCGTCGCGACGTTGGCCTCGGTGTTGGGCGGCCTCCTCGCAGCGGTGTCGGCGGCGGCACTATTGCTCGGCGCGTCCGCGCTGCACCGCCTCGACATGGTGGTGTTGTACCTGGGTTTCATCGTGGTGGGCTGGCTGCTCGGCTACCTGATGCGCACCCAGCGGCTGTTGTTGGCCGAGCAGATCGCGGCGCAGGAAATGCTCGCCGAACACGCCGCCGCCGATGAGCGGCGGCGCATCGCGCGCGAGGTGCACGACGTCATCGCCCATTCGCTCAGCATCACCCTGCTGCATGTGACCGGTGCGCGGCGCGCGCTGCAGCAGGACCGCGACGTCGACGACGCGGTCGAGGCTTTGGAGCAGGCCGAGCGGCTGGGCCGACAGGCGATGGCCGACATCCGTCGTACCGTCGGCTTGCTCGACAACTGGCCGGCCAAGACCGCGAAAACCACGCCAGAACCCGGCATCGACGACATCGCGGTGCTCGTCGAGGGTTTCCAGCGGGCCGGCCTGGCCGTCGGGCTGTGCGTCGAAGGCCCCACCGACCACGTGTCGCCCGCGGTCGGCCTCGCGCTGTACCGCATCACCCAGGAGTCGCTGGCCAACATCGCAAAACACGCGCCGGAATCGAAAGCCGGTGTGGTGTTGGATATTTCGTCGGCATCGGCGCGGCTCGCCGTCACCAATCTGCTTCCCGCGGCGGTGATGGCCGCACAATCGGCCGAGGGGCGCGGCTTGCGCGGCATGCGCCAGCGCGTCGAGCTGCTCGGCGGGGCCATCGACGTCGGACCCACCCGCGACGGCTGGTCGGTGTGCGCCGAAATCCCACTGCAGGAAGGCGATACGGCCTGGCGCCCATGGTGGTGCAAGGCGTGATCCCAGATAATTCGGCGACGCCCGAGATCAGCGTGCTGCTCGTCGACGATCAGGACCTGGTGCGGTCGGGCCTGCGCCGGATTCTGCGCCGCAAGGACGGTTTCGTCGTCGTCGCGGAATGCGCCGACGGTGACGAGGTGCCCGCGGCGGTGGCCGAGCACCGGCCCGACGTCGTGGTGATGGATCTGCGGATGCGCCGCGTCGACGGCATCGAGGCGACGCGCAGGCTGGGCGGCCGGCCGCCGGTGCTCGCGCTGACCACCTTCAACGAGGACGAGCTGTTGTCGGGGGCGCTGCGCGCCGGCGCGGCCGGGTTCGTGCTCAAGGACTCGTCTGCCGAGGAGCTGATCCGCGCGGTCCGGGCGGTCGCCAGGGGCGACAGCTATCTCGATCCCGCGGTGACCTCGCGCGTGCTCACCACGTACCGCAAGGCCGCGCCCGGGCCGCGCGGCACCGCGATCGGCGAGCTGACCACCCGCGAGCTCGACGTGCTGACCCTGATCGGCCAGGGCCTGTCGAATACGGAGATCGCCAATCAACTGTGCATCTCGGGCGTCACGGTCAAGAGCCACATCGGCCGGATTTTCGGCAAGCTCGATCTACGCGACCGCGCAGCCGCGATCGTCTACGCGTACGACAACGGCATCGTCGCGCCGCGCTGACGACCTAGAGGGGCGCCGACTGCTCCGTCAGGTTCAGCAGCAGGTAGGCCATGCACACCAGGAAGTTCAGCACCACCATGATCAGGCCCGCGAACATCAGCGAGCGGGTGCCGCGTTGTTTGAGCCGCTTATAGCGCGCGGCGCGCAGTTCGCGGTCGAGCCGGATCGCGATCAACGCGAAGTTCACGTTCATCAGTTCGTGGGCGGCCAGCGGCACGCCCTCCAGCATTTGCCGCAACCGTTCCGGTGCCGTTCGAACACCCACCCGTTCGAAACTGTGGCACAGACGTAGCGCCCGCCGTCGGCGGAGCGTTTCATATGGCAGCCGGAGCCGCCGCGCAAGTTGCCCTCGATCGTCCCCCCAGGGGTAAGACGGGGTCATCACAAGCGGGATTGTAAATCGCTCGGCGCCACTTTTGCGCTGTGAACACGAGTTATGTTGCGAGATATCACTTCGACGCACCGCCGCTCATTTGCTGGGACGTGGGCAACTCGAGGTAGCGCTCCAGGTTGCGATGCATGTTGATCACGCGTCGTTCCTCGCTGGACAGCACCATGTGTGTGAAGCCGGGTTGATGCATGCCGCGCTGCAAGCCGGGAAGCACCGCGATGTCTTGCGTGAGCACGACGCCCGGCTCGGCCGCATCGGCGGCCATGCGGACGTCCGTCGGCTTGGTGCGCGGCGCACCCGGCGGCATTCGCGTCATCAAGAACATGATCAGCTCCCCCTTGTCGGGGGCGGGGTCGGGGGCGGGCCGCGAGCACATGACGGTCAGGTGATCGGCGTTGGTCAACAGCGTCATGTTGGGAAAAACGTTGTACTGGTGTAGTCGGGTCATCCGATCGGTATCAGCCCAGTCGAGATCGACACCGCGGCTCGCGGCGAAGGCACGGGTCCGATCGGCGATCAGGTCGGCAACCGTCTGGCCGGGCCGGCGTTCCTCGGCGGGGAAGGGCGTGCCCTCGGCGGCGCCCATCAGTGCACCCTGGGTGTAGACGTAGGCGTTCCAGACCTCTTCGTCGCTCAGCGCGCCGCCGAAGCGGGGGCTTTGCACACCATAGGGTTGATCCGACTTACCGGTATGGCCCCAAATCCGTTGCGGCGCATGGATATCGTCGACGCAGCGCAGCAGCTCAGGATGCAGGGTCTGGATGTGGTAGGTCTCGCTGTAGCCGTCGGCGATCGTCTTCCAGTTGGCGTCGACCTCGACGGTGAGCGTGGCGTAGCAGCGGAAATCCTCCAGGTGGCACCAGGCGATGTCGTCGGGAACCGCCTCCAGGTACTCGGCCAACGACACCGCGCCCGGGTCGAGGTTGACGAAGACGAGCCCGGCCCAGGTGTCGACGCGAGCCGGTATCAGTGGAAAGTCGGACATCCGCAGCGAACCGAAGCCCTTGCGGTTGGGCACCCGTTTGAGCGCCCCGGCCAGGTCCCAGGTCCACCCGTGATAGCCGCACTTGAGTTCGCGAAGGCCCGAGCCGGATCCGGTGCACAGCGAATTGCCGCGGTGCCGACAGACGTTCTGGAACGCGCGGAGCGCCCCGTCGTCGTCCCGCACGATCAGCACACCGTAAGGGCCGCAGCGGTATTCGAAATAGTCACCGGGTGCGGCGACGTGGTCGACCATGCAGGCCAGTTGCCACACGCGCGGCCACATCCGCTGCGTTTCGAGCGCGGCGAAGGCGGGGGAGTAGTAGCGCTCGGCGGGCACCAGCGTCGGGTTCTCCGGCGGGGTGCCGATGGCATCCTCGTCGCGGGCCCGCGCCGGATTTCCGGCCGCCGTCGCCATCGAGGGCGTTCTTTAGCGCGCTCCGCGGACCAGGCGTCCGGGGCGGGCGCCGGTGTCGACGTCTTTGCGGCGGGTCACTGTGCCGCTGACGATGGTCGCGGCATAACCGCTGGCGCCCTGCAGGATTCGGTTCCCACCGGCGGGCAGGTCGAACGCCATTGCCGCCGGGTGCAGGGTGAGGGCGTCCATGTCGATGACGTTGATGTCGGCCTTCTTGCCGGGCTCGATGGTGCCGCGGTCGGTGAGCCCGAACAGGTGGGCGGTGTCGCGGGATTGCTTGCGGATCACGTACTCCAGCGACAGCTTCTCGCCCCGGTGCCGGTCCCGCGCCCAGTGGGTGAGCAGGAACGTCGGGTAGGACGCATCACAGATCATCCCGCAGTGAGCGCCACCGTCGGAGAGTCCGAGCACGCCTGCCGGGTGCAGCATCATCTCGCGGATCGCGTCGTGGTTGCCGTCGGCGTAGTTGAACAACGGCAGCATCAGCATGTTGGTCGCGTTGGACTCCAACATGAGGTCGTACAGCGTGGACAGCGGATCCTCGCCGCGGGCCTTCGCGATGGCCGCGACGGTGCGGTCCGGGGTCGGCTCGTAGTCGGGCGGGTTGCCGAGCGCAAATAGCCTGCCGAGCGAGTGCTGCACCAGGGCGAACATCCCGTCGAACAACAAGCTGGGGTCGACGGGCAGGTCGTCCTCGGACAGGATTGCGGCCTTCACCGCGGGGTCGGCCAGCCGCTGGGCGAGCTCGTCGCGGCCGCACTCGGCCTTGAGCCGGCGGTAGGTGGGCCGGTGGCTGAACCCGTGATGCCCCTGGAAGCCGATCATCATGCCGAATGGCCGCGCCGCGATCTGCGGGTGCAGGCGGGCGCCCGCCGCGTGCGCATCCGCCGACAGGTCCAGCATCTCGCGCCACAGTTTCGGATCGGCGTCCACCTGGATCAGCGCGAAGGACACCGGCCGATCGATCTCGGCGCTGAGTCGCCGCATCCAGTCCAGCTCCTTTTTGGGACCGATGATGTCCTCGCCGGCCGCACCCTGCGGCGCCAGCTCGAACACCGCTTGACCGCCGGCCGCCATGGCGCGGCCGAGGCCGAACAGCTCTTCTTCGGCCGCGAAAGTGCCGGGAACCGGTTCGCCGTCCATCGCGCGGTGGCCCATCGTGCGCGACGTGGAGAAGCCGAGCGCGCCGGCCTCGATCGCCTCCCGAACCAGCCGGCCCATCGCTTCGATGTCCTCGGGGGTGGCCGGTTCGTTGCGGGCCCCGCGCTCGCCCATCGCGTAGGCGCGGACGGCGCCGTGCGCGACCTGGCTGCCCACGTCGACGGAGAACTTCTGCTTGCCGACCGCGTCGAGGTACTCGGGGTAGGTCTCCCAGCCCCACGTGATGCCTTCGGTCAGCGCGGTGCCGGGGATGTCCTCGACGCCCTCCATCAGCTCGATCAGCCACTGCTCGCTGCCGGGCCGCACCGGTGCGAACCCGACGCCGCAGTTGCCGGTCACGATCGTGGTCACGCCGTGCCCGCTGGACGGCTCCAGCAGGCTGTCCCAGCTGACCTGGCCGTCGTAGTGGGTGTGGATGTCGACGAAGCCGGGGGCCACCACATGCCCTGTGGCATCAATGGTTTCGGCCGCCTCCCCGCTCATGGCGGGGCCGTCGGCGGTGCGGCGCACGACATCGACGATCTTGCCGTCCTTGATGCCGATGTCGGCCGGGTAGCGTTCCGCCCCCGTGCCGTCGACGACGGTTCCACCGATGATCTTGAGGTCGAACATGAGGCTCCTCTTCGCCGCCGTGGGCTGTCTCTGGAGGGCTGAGCCGTGAGGCACGCAGCATTTCGCTACGGTAGGTAGCGTAACTCTTGGCGCGGCGAAGGCAATAGCCTCAGCCGAATTGGGCCGGGCCTACAGAGAGCTTTTCAGGGCGGCGACGGTTTCCAGGTCGTCGAGCGCCACGACGCCGCGGCGCAGGCCTTCCATCGCGATGTCTTCGACTTGCATCCCGCCCATGCCGGTGGTGATCAGCGGGGCGACGTAGGCGTACAGCGCGCCCTGGCGGAACCGCAGCCACAGGTCGTCGCGGTCCAGGTCGGGGCCACCGGACGCGACCAGGGCCCGCCGGTAGTCGTCGAGGAGCTCGCGCTGGTTGGCCCGCCGGTCCTCCGGGGTCAGGCTGGTGATCAGCGTGTAGGCCAGTTCGCGGGAGGGATGTCCACGGCGCACCGCCTGCCAGTCCAGCAGCCCGGCCTTGCCGCCGTGAAAGTACATGTTCCCCGGGTGGGCGTCGCCGTGCATGACGGTGTGCGGGGGAGTGTCGATCAGCGCGGCGACGGCGCGGTAGTTGTCGGCGATGAACCTGCCGTTGTCCACCGGGAGTGTCGTCCGTTCGGCGAGGCGCTTGATCGAGGTGTGCATCAGCGAACCGGTCAACAGCGACGTGACGTCGCCGGACGGGGTGTACAGCCAGCCCATCGGGCCGCGTCCGTCGCGCGGCAGCCGGCCCCAGAAGGTGGCGTGCAGCTCGGCCAGCAGCTCGATGATCAGGCTGGCCTGGTCGGCCGACAGCGGGTGCAGGGTGTCCGGGAACTCGCACGACTCGGCCGGCAGGTCCTCCAGGACCAGCAGGTAGCGGCCGGTCGAGGCGTCGAATGCCGCGCCGTAGCAATAGGGGACGCCGATGACCTGCGGCGCGAGCTCACGATAGAACCGCACCTCGGTTTGTCCGAGGCGTCCGAGCTCGCCCATCAGCCGGGTGGCGGCGGTCTGCGCCGCGACCTTGACGAACACCGATTCGGGGACGTTCTTGCCGGTCAGGACCAGCCGGCCCCGCGAGGACGTGCCCGCGTCCCTGCTCAGGACGCGGATTGACCGGACGGTGGTGCCCATGACCCGGGACAGGACCGCCGGGTCGATGTCTTCGACCGTTCGTGGTAAGCCGAACCGGCCGCCCACCACCGCGTCGGTGGCCACCCGGCCCGCGCCGCGGCCCAGGTGGGCGGCCAGGCCGACGATAGAGAACGCCTGTCCCACAGGATTTTTCATGGCCATCCATCCTGATTTGCCAGCCGGCCGCGGTGCTGCGCTTTAACACCGGTGGCGCCGGGCGAAACCAATAGAAAGTCTGGACATAAGACAATATACGATTATTGTCTGATCTGTGGCACCAGGGCCCTCACCACGAACTGCTCGACGAATTCTCGTTTGTCCGCGGCGGGGCGATATCGCCACGACGGAGCCAGCAAGAACAGCGTCGTGGTGTGCAACCACTGGACGATCGACCGGAAATCGACGTCGGGGTAGAGCAACCCCGCCGCTTTCCACCGGGTCAGCAGCGGACCGTAATGCCGCATCAGCAGCTCCACGATGGGTGCCGAACCCTTCTCGAGCGCCGATGCCACCGCGGTGCTCTCGGCGGCGAACAACGCTTCGTTCAGCGCGTTGCCGTCCACCGACTCCACCCGGGCCAGCACCAGCTCGGGCAGCGATCGCACCGGGTCGTCGGGGGTGGGCAGAGAGCGCACCAACTCGGAGATCGCGCTGTCCACACGCGTCAGCATCAGGCCCAGCAAGACATCGTCGCGGGCGGGGAAGTACCGGTACACCGTCGACCGTGACACGCCCGCCTCGTCGGCCACCTCGCCCATCCGGAACTGGGTGTTGCCGCGCCGGACGATGCAGCGGCCGGCGGCGTCCAGGATTCGGCTGCGGGCCTCCTCGTCGTCGAGGATCGCGCGGTCGTCGCCCCACCGCCGGCTCGGTTCCATGGCGGCGATGTTACGGGATGCGTTGTGCTGCTTTGTTATCTGACGCGAGCAGAATCCGGCGCGGCCCGCCCTGTCGTTGAATCCTATTGCAGCACAAAGACTTAGCCAGCCAGAAAGGGGGATCGATGGGGTACTCCGCCGCAGACGAATCCTTCACCCACCAGCTTCCGACCACGTTCGACCAGGTGCACAATTCGGACCCGACGTGGTCGGATCGCTGCTACTTCTTCGCCGCCTCGCCGGACGGCACCATGCTGCTGGCCAGCGGCTACGGCAATAATCCGAATACCGCCAGCGGGCTGGGCTACGTCAAGGTCAGCCTCGCCGACGGCCGGCACTGGGATCTGCTGTCCGGGCGCCCGGTCAGCGGCGACGACCGCGGCGACCTGAGCGCCGGGCCGATGCGCTGGACCTGCGTCGAGCCCCTGAAGAAGTGGCGATTGGACGTCGAGCCCAACAGCTCCGGGATCGAGTGGGAGCTCTATTACGAACCCACCGCGCCGATGTGGGAGCTGCTGCCGATGAAGGTGCATGGCAAGGACGGCGAACTGCTCTCCGACATGTACCACATGAAAGAGCCCGGCCGATGGAGCGGATGGGTGCAGATCGACGGGGAGCGCATCAGCGTCGACGGCTTCCACGGCGGCCGCGACCGCACCTTCGGGGTGCGGATCTCCGACAAGATCGACTTCTGGTTGTGGCTCGACGCCGGCTTCGACGACCACGCCATCGAGGCCTGGATCATCGAATCGTCGGACGGCACGGTCAATTACGTCGACGGCGGCATCACCCACGCCGACGGCACCCTGTCGAAACGATTCGTCAAGATCGAGCACGAGGTCGAGTTCGACGGCGACCGCAAGCGGCCCACCCGCGCGGTACTCGTCTTCACCGACGAGGACGGCCAGGCCCATCGGGTGACCGCCGAGGCGCCCCATCAGGAGGTCAACGCCTACTACGGCCTGCCGATGGCGCACTGCCAATACGAGGACCTGGGTGGCGGCGCGTACTTCATCCATTTCGCCTGGGACAGTTCCGATCTCGAGCAGCTCGCCGAGACGGAGGGTAAGTCGATGGCCCTCGACCAGCTGATGCGTTTCGAGTGTGACGGCGAAACCGGTTGGGGCATCTTCGAATTGCTGCTCGGCGGGCAGGGCTATCGCCGCTACCCCAACTGGACGACGATGGATATGTCCGCCTTCACCCAGGACAAAACCCCGGTCGATCGGCTGCCCGCGGACGGCGAGGGGGTTGGCCAATGACGCTGGGCGCCGAGCTGGAACAACGGCTGAGCGGCTGGTTGCACACGCAGGTGCCGGGCGCCGACGAGGTGCGCCTCGAGGGCATCGATCGGGTGAGCTTCGGGCATTCGGCCGAGATGATGACGCTGGGCGTGATCACCCGGCGCGGCGGTTCTGACGATCGCCAAGACGTCGTGTTGCGGCTGCGCCCCCGGCCGCCCGCGCTGCTGGAGCCCTACGACCTCGCGCGCCAGTTCACGATCCTGCGCGCCCTGGCCGATACGCCGGTTCGCGTCCCGCGGGCGCTGTGGCTCGAGCCGACCGGCGACGTCCTCGGCAGGCCGTTCTTCGTGATGGAGCGGGTCGGCGGCGAGGTCTACGAGATGGAACCGCCGGCCGACGCCGCCGAGCAGACGGTGGCGCGGATGTGCCAGAGCCTGGTCGAACAGCTGGCCGCCATCCACGCCGTCGACCTGGGCCGCACCGGGCTGGACACCCTCGACGACGGCTCCGGCCACCTCGACCGCGAACTCGGGCACTGGGCCGCGGAGATGGACCGGGTCAAGCGTGGCCCGCTGCCCGCACTGGAGCGGTTGCACCGCGAACTGGTCGCCGGCAAGCCGTCGCCGTGCCCCAAGGTCACGCTGGTGCACGGCGACGCGAAACCGGGCAACTTCGCCTTCACCGGCGGTGAGGTCAGCGCGGTCTTCGATTGGGAGATGACCACGGTCGGCGACCCGCTCACCGACATCGGCTGGCTGGAAATGCTGTGGATGCAGCCGGTCGGGATCAACAGTCACCCCGCCGCCCTGTCCGTCGATGCGCTGCTCGCGCATTACGAGTCGGTCAGCGGCATCACCGTCACGAACCGGCCCTGGTACCGGGCGTTCAATGCCTTCAAGATGGCCGTCATCTGCCTCATCGGCGCGATGCTGGTCGAGGACGGTCACAGCGACGATCAGAAACTCGTGCTGGCCGCCTACGGCACGTCGCTGCTGACGGCCGCCGGGCTCACCGACCTCGGAATCGACGAAACCCTCGACGACGGTCCGGTGCTGCCCCGCGAGGAACGGATCCAGCAGGTGCTGGCGCAGGCGGGCTGATCAGGCGTTGTAGCCGGGGCCGGTCAGGCCGCTCCAGGTCAACGTGACGCGGGTGCCCTGCGCCGTGCGGTCGATGGCGACGTCGTCGGCCAGCGCCTCCATCAGGGGGATGCCGCGGCCGCGCATCTGCTGCTGGTATTGGACCGGCTTCTTCTGGCGCCACCGGCCGCGGTCATCGACGGTCACCGCCAGGGTGTCCGAGTCGCCGTCGTAGGCCGCTCGCACGTCGACCGTGCCGCGCTCCGCGGCGTCGACGTAGGCGAATTCCGCGGCATTGGCGATCGCCTCGTTGACCGCCAGCAGCAGGTCGTTGAAGCGGTCGTCGCCGAGCGAGAAATACCGTCCTAGCCACACCCCGAACTCGGCGCGGGTCCGCGCAGCGCTGCGCGCGTCGGCGGCCACTCGCGTCCGCACGAAGCGGGATCGATCATCGACGTTCGACACGTTCTGCGGCTGATCAGAGCGTCCCATCGTCCCCAGTTGCGTCCTCACCCTGTCGAGACTCACTCACCAGCGAGGCCGCTCAGCGCACCGTCGAGGGTGCTGTAGAGCGAGAGCACGCTGTCGATTCCCATGAGTTTGATCGGCCGGCTGGTGGCCGAGCCGTTGGCAACCACGGCGAACTGCGTCGGCGGCTCGATCTCCGACTGCGCGGTCACCAGGACGGTCATCCCGGCCGAGGCCAGGAAACCGACCTTGGACAGATCGACGATCAGCGCCGCGGGCTTGGTGGCCAGCGCGGTCTGAATGGCATCGGCCAGCAGCGGCGAGCTGAGCATGTCGACTTCGCCGGAGACGGTCAGCACGACCGCCTGGTCTACCTGGTGTTTGCCCACTTCAAAAGCGGTTGGATCGACGAAGTCGCCGGATTGTTCGCCCATGGTCTTTCACTCACATTCGGTCCCGTGTGGGACACCGCTAGCTTCCGAAAATAGCAACTGGCATACCGGGGGCTGTTGATTCAACCCCTCGGGAACACGCTTGCCTACGGAGGAGACGCACTCCGTCGATCAGCACTACTGAATGCAGATACAGATACAAGTGTTTAGCCAATGGTAGGACACGCGGCGTACCCCGCTCAAAACGCTGAACGATTTCGGGCGCCGCGACGTAGTCCGGATGTGCGTGACGGCCTGCGCAGAAGTTGCACGGAGCATCGGCCCGTGCGTGAATTGCTTCCACCGGTTTCGTTCTCTGCCCGCGCGGCGTGGCCTGCACAAACGGGAAGGACGGTGGGCCGTGGCACCCGGTGATCGCGGTGTCGGACAGCACGGTGACGAGCGGCCCGACGACCCCCCGGAGCTCGCGCCACCGCCGTCGCGATTCGGGGCGCTGAATCGGCGACGCGCACTACGGGGCATGGGGGTGGTGGCCGGAGTCGCCGCGGTCGACGTGGGCGGCTTCGCGTATGCCGGCGGCTGGCTGCGCCCCGGCGCGCTGACCCCGCCCCGGTTCACCGATCGCTTCGAGGACGTCTACGGCCGTCACGACGGCTTCCGGCGAAACCATGCCAAGGGCCTGAGCGCCACCGGAACGTTCGTCAGCAGTGGAGCGGCCGCGGCGATCTGCCGGGCCGCGGTCTTCCGGCGCGGCAGTGTTCCGCTGGTCGGCCGGTTCTCGCTGTCCGGTGGGCTGCCCGACCAGCCCGACAGGCTCGACACCGTGCGCGGGCTGGGCCTGCTGTTCGACGGGCCCGACGGCCGACAGTGGCGCACCGCGATGATCAACATCCCGGTCTTTCCGGACAGTACGCCCCAGGGGTTCTACGACCGCTTGCTCGCATCCAGGCCGCTGCCGGGCACGGGCAAGCCCGACCCGCAGCTGATGGCGGCGTTCCTGCAGCGCCATCCCGAGACTGCCGCGGCCATGCGGATCATCAAGCAGGCGCCGCCGAGCGCGGGGTTCGCCGACAGCACGTTCCACGCGCTGAACGCCTTCCGGTTCACCAACGGTGCCGGTGCGACGGTGCCGGTGCGCTGGTCCGCGATTCCCCAGCAAAATGCCGTGACTGCCACGCCGCCGGCCAAGGACTACCTGTTCGACGCCGTGATCCGCGCGCTGGCGCACACGCCACTGAGCTGGCGGCTGCTGTTCACCGTCGGGGAGCCGGGCGATCCGACCCACGACGCCACCAAACCCTGGCCGGCGGGGCGGCGGACGATCGACGCCGGCACCATCACCATCTCCGCGGTCCAAACGGAGGAGGCCGGCAACGCGCGCGACATCAACTTCGATCCCTTGGTGCTGCCCGACGGCATCGCGGCCTCCGACGACCCGCTGCTCGCGGCGCGGTCGGCCGTGTACGCCCGTTCATTCACCCGTCGCGCCGAGGAGCCCAAAACGGCCAGCGCTGTCGACGTCGAAGCGGTACTGCAATGACGCCGGTCCCGGTCCCGGTCGCGGCGCGGTTCACCCTGCCGTCGCGCGTTCTGCACTGGCTGATGGCACCGATGGTCATCGCGCAACTGCTGATCGGCGTGACCATGGTCGCCGCGCTGGGCTACTACCCGCTGCTGTTGGCCATCCATCGGCCGCTGGGCGTGCTGATCCTCGCCTTCGCCCTGGTCCGGCTGGCGAACCGGCTCACGCACCGGCCGCCGGCGTTCCTGGCCACCATGAGCAAGACCGAACGCCGCATCGCGACGTGGTCGGAGTACCTGCTCTACGGGCTGCTGCTGGTGCAGCCGCTGACAGGGTGGGCCATGCTGTCGGCGGCGCGGTTCCCGATCACCCTGCTCGGGCCGTTCGCGCTGCCCGGCATCGCGCCGCACAACATCGACGTTTTCGCGATGCTCCGGGAGTGCCATAACGCCTTCGCGCTGCTGCTCTTCGCCGCGTTTACCGCCCATATGACGGCGGTACTCTTCCACACGCTCGTCTTGCGTGACCGGCTGCTGGACCGCATGGCGCTGTGGCGCAGCAAGGCCGGCGCCGGGCAGCCAGACCGGGGCTGAGACCAAAATCGCAGTCCGACGACCTGCCCGCTCGCGCGCGAAGTGGCCGAATATGATCGGCACGATTCAGACTTGAGCGCGCGGGCACGGGCCGGGCGTGCGGTGCCATGAGGAACTGGGAGAGTTCAATGTCGAACCAGCAGCAAGCGGAACGGATGACGTCGGGCAAGGGATTCATCGCGGCCCTCGACCAGAGCGGCGGTTCGACGCCCAAGGCGCTGCGCCTGTACGGCATCGAGGACAACGCGTACTCCTCCGAGGAGGAGATGTTCGACCTCATTCACCAGATGCGCTCGCGGATCATCACCTCCCCGGCGTTCACCGGCGACCGCGTGCTGGCGGCGATCCTGTTCGAGCAGACCATGGACCGCGAGATCGCCGGCAAGCCCTCGACCACCTACCTGTGGGAGACCAAGGGCGTGGTGCCCTTCCTCAAGATCGACAAGGGGCTGGCCGACGCGTCCGACGACGTCCAGCTGATGAAGCCCATCCCGGGCCTCGACGAGCTGCTGGACCGGGCCGCCGGCCTGGGTGTCTTCGGCACCAAGGAGCGGTCGGTGATCGGCGGCGCCAACCCCAAGGGCATCGCGGCCGTGGTCGCCCAGCAGTTCGAGCTTGGTCACCAGGTGCTCTCGCACGGTCTGGTGCCCATCATCGAGCCCGAGGTCACCATCTCGATTTCGGACAAGGCCGAGGCCGAGAGCATCCTGCGCGACGAGATCACCAAGCAGCTCGACGCCGTCCCCGAGGGCCAGCGCGTCATGCTCAAGCTGAGCCTGCCCACCGAGGTCAACTTCTACCGTCCCCTGATCGAGCACCCGAAGGTGATGCGGGTGGTCGCCCTTTCCGGCGGTTACTCCCGCGAGGAGGCCAACGACCTGCTGGCGAAGAACACCGGGTTGATCGCCAGCTTCAGCCGCGCGCTGACCGAGGGCCTGACCGCCGACCAGTCCGACGAACAGTTCAACGCCACCCTGGACAAGGCGATCCAGTCGATCTACGACGCCTCCGTCGCCGGCTGAACTAGTAGCGGTGCTGGGCCATGCGCGGTGGTCCCGCACCGCCGTCGCCTTCGTCGGACACCAGAGCGGGCACCATCTCGCTGGTCACCAGGCCCTCGTCGCGCGTCAATTCGTCGATGACGGCAA
>NZ_LZKI01000144.1 GCF_001672755.1 Mycobacterium colombiense
ACGGCCCGAGCACACGCGACCACTTGCTCGACATCTGGCGACGCGACGACCTGGCCCCCGGGTGCCGGGCGCCGGTGCTGATCCAGGTGCCGGGTGGGGCGTGGACGCTGAACGGCCGGCGCCCGCAGGCCTACACGCTGATGAGCCGAATGGTTCAACTCGGCTGGATCTGCGTCTCGATCGACTACAGCAAGAGCCCGCGCGCCACCTTCCCCGCGCACCTGATCGACGTGAAAAGGGCAATTGCCTGGGTGCGGGAGAACATCGCCGACTACGGCGGCGACCCCGACTTCATCGCGATCACCGGCGCCCGGCACCCGGGGGCCAGGTCGTCGCGTCGCCAGATGTCGAGCAAGTGGTCGCGTGTGCTCGGGCCGTAGGAGATGTCGGAAGTCTGCGCGGCGTACCGGCGGTGCGGCCCGGGGCGACCCAACAGGCCTCCGCGCGGGGCGCACAGCGCCCCGACGGCGGCGGGGTGACACACCCGCTCACGGAACTCGGGGCCGAAGGCCTCCTCCAGCGCCGTGGTGAGGGTCTTGTCCGCCCGCTGGGCGGCCAGCGTCTTGCCGACCCGGCCGACGGACGGGTGCGCGACCCGCGACAGCGCGTGCCCGGTCAGGACGTGCGGGGGGAACTCGGTGAACAGCCAACCGGCCAAGCAGCCCAGCGCGAACGGCCCGCCGCGTAGCACCAGGTTGCCGAGCTGATAGACGTCCCGGGCTTCGGCCGCCAGGCGTGCCGCCTGGGCGCCCGCCCACCCGCAGGGCGAAGACTGATTTCTGGCCACGCTCATTGCAACGTCACCTCTCGACGTTATGCACACGCATCGTCGCGGTTAACGGCCGATGGCCGGCCGGTTTTGTACGTGTGTCGAGGGTCCTCACGATAACCGATAAACGTGGCGCGGGAAGGGTTTTCACGCGCGTCGCGGCGCGGGTCGGATCACCGAGGTTCGGTTGGATAGACTGACCTGCGCATTGCCTCCGTAGCTCAGGTGGATAGAGCAAGGGCCTTCTAATCCCTAGGTCGCACGTTCGAGTCGTGCCGGGGGCACCGGGCTCGCGTAATGACGTCGCTTGATCCTTCGTACTGCCACAGCCGAGGAAGTAGAGAGCCGAACGCCTAGGTAGTCGCTATCGGCGACTACCTAGGCGTTCGTGTGGTGGACCGACGACCACGCGCCGAACGGCGGCCGAGGATTCGTCGATCACGTATTGCTTGGCGGTACTAGACCTCGATCGTCTGGCTGACGTAGTTCTCCCAGGTGGCGATCTGGCCCGCGTCGATGAGAAGGCTTTGGTAATCCGGGTCGGCGCTGAGGCTTTGCTGGATCCGGCCGTAGGTGGCCCAGTCTTCGGCTGTTGTCATCAAGCCGATGGCGTTGGTGCCCTGACCTCCGATCATGTTCACCAGCGCGGTGACATTCTCCGCGCCGTGTTTGCGGGCAAGCCCGGTCGCTCGCTTCAGCTGCTTCTGAACGTCGTCCCAGCCGACCCCCGGGTTGGGATGGACGATCGTGGTAGCGATGATGGTCATGGCTGAACCTTTCGCTAGAGGGGCGGGACCTCAATAGTTTCCGGCGCGTCAGATCGAGCCGTCTAGAGTAGCCGGCTACGTCATTTCTGCGGACGCGCGCAAAGGATTGCCTACGGCCACCGCGAGTGCCCCGCGAGAAGTTTGGGGCATCTGTTGTCCGAGGTTTTAACCGGCCGTGTTCGGGAACAGTGGTGGATAGTGACAAAACGCGGCGTAGCTGCTATCGCAGCCGGGCACGCGCTTTACTGAGTGGGGAAACCAAGCGGGATGTTGTCTAGTACCAATAGAAGTTCTACAAGCATATTCAGGCAAAAACAAGCGGCAATGGCCTCCTGTCTGAATCCGCGGCACAAATACATTCAAGAGTGTCCTGAATGCAATTCGATTCACGAAACGCAGAATCAGGACGACGAGTATTGCGTTCGCTGCAAAGAGAACAGAACGGATCCTGTTTGCCAATAGTCGTAGGGCGTGAGGAAAGTCGTGTCTGACGGTGTTCGTCCGGACTGGCAAGGAAGTTAGCGGAGAACCCCTTCAGACCATGCGCTCCGGCCACTGGAGGTCGTCGCGCAGATTTCGACGCCGTCGGTATCGTTCGGACATCGAGAACCGTTGCGACC
Source organism: Mycobacterium colombiense (assembly GCF_001672755.1). Classification (GTDB taxonomy): domain Bacteria; phylum Actinomycetota; class Actinomycetes; order Mycobacteriales; family Mycobacteriaceae; genus Mycobacterium; species Mycobacterium colombiense_C. The sequence continues at coordinate 2,157 of NZ_LZKI01000144.1, forward strand.
ATGACGGCTCGCGGTAATGACGAGAGCCATGGAAACCTTTCATATCAATTCGCCGAGCCATGCATTCCCGCCGCGTCGGCGACGCCCGGAAATACCCGGGCGCGCTGCAACAGGATCAGCGGAGCCGAGAAAGCGGCACGGGCCGGCGGGTCCGGCGGAGGCAGGGCGTTGAATTAGGCGGTGTCTTTCCGGCCTCGATGTGTCAGCATTGGAGCGTGAACGCACGCCGATTAACGCGTTTGCTGGGTGTCGCGGCGATGACGACCTGGACGACGCTGCTGTGCCCACAGATTTCCGCATCAGCCGCACCGTGTCCCGACGTCGAGGTGACGTTCGCCCGCGGCACCGCCGAGCCGCCCGGCGTCGGCGGCGTCGGCCAAGCATTCATCGACTCGCTGCGTTCCCAGATCGGGGGCCGGTCGCTCGGGGTGTATGCGGTCAACTACCCCGCCGGCGAGGATTTCGCCCCGTCAGCGTCGGCCGGCGCCGGCGACGCCCACGCTCACGTTCAGTCCATGGTGGCGAACTGCCCCAACACCAAATTGGTGCTCGGCGGCTATTCGCAGGGCGCGATGGTGATCGATCTGATCACCATCGCCCAGGCCTCGATCGCGGGCTTGAATCCTCAGATCCTGACGGCGGACGAGGCCGACCATGTCGCGGCGCTGGCTCTGTTCGGGAATCCGTCGGCCCGGTATCTCGGGGCACCGGTGAGTGTGGTCAGCCCGTGGTACGGCGCGAAGGCCATCGACCTGTGTGCGCCCGGCGATCCGGTGTGCACTCCGGGCGGACCCCTGGCGCTGCCGTCGCACGACGAGATGTTCTCGGCGGCGGACCTGTCCTACCAGGGGTCCGGAATGCCCGGTCAGGCCGCCACTTTCGTGGCCGGCCACCTCTGAGTCCCCCGCAGGCATCAACGGCTGGTGGCGCTCGTTCGGTCTTGCCCGGTTGAACGGCCCACGCGCCTTCGACCCGACCGAAACGCGCTGCGCTACTTAATCTATCGAGGCTACGACGCCGGAGCATACTGCCACACCAACTCACGACTTCCCGTCGACGCCGGGCTGCACGACAACGTGAGGCCGGTTGCGTCGTGCGTGGCCACGTCTGGAACGGAACAATGCCGGCCGGCCAGCGGTCGATCGAGGCAGGCGACGCCGACACCAAGGCCGATCAGTCCGGCCGTCGCGACGGAGACCAGCATCAGCCGGGCGTATCCGATTCGTTGATTGCGGGTCCGCGCATACGCCCGGTGCGCCATGATCCCGGACCGTGTCGTCCTGTACCCCGTTGTCCGCATGAGGTGCTCCTTGCGTCGATGCCCAGTGGGATGCTCGTTCGAGCTGACATGAGCTTGCGGAGCGCGACTTGGCGGATCCTCAACGGATCCTTGGGCCCGGCCGTCAGACCGGAGCCCCGCAACGTCACGCCGGTGAGGCAGGTCACGGCCCATATTGGCGGGTCGCCATGCAGGGCCGGTAATCGCTTACTCGGAACCGCCAGTAATGCATTCGCGTTGTTTACATACTTTTTGACGAACCCGCAAAAGTAGAAGTCAATGCCAAAAGTTTGCGGTTTAATCGTTCCGGGAACATGCGTGTCAAAACGAGCAGATGACGCTTACGGGGAGATCATTACTTAGAGCGTCTTCTCTTCGAGGGGTTGGCGATATATGGCGTCGAATGACTGGCAGCCGGTGGTGCGCGTCGGGGAGCCGAGGTTCATAGCTGGTGTTGGGAATCGAATCAAAGTCGAAGTCAAGACGAGGGGCTGGTTGAGCCGCGACTGGCGGTGTTACTTCGGAACACAGGTCTCTCAGCAACAACTCGATGCCCGATATTCTTCCTATCCTTGTTGGGACGAAGTCCAGCGCATCGAGGGCTCGTGCGCTGAACACGACGCGGAGCGGTACATCGAAATGATCGATGCCGCAATCCATTACGCCAACACGAGACTGCGTAGCGATGCGTTGCCGGAAGCCATTCTGCAGGGCGCACGCATCGAGCGGCGGGGGTGCGCGGTGCGTGAGCGCCAGGCCGAACTCGATGAGCTAGCGAGGAAGTTAGCGAAACCGGAGCTGTAGCGGCTCCGGGCAAATCTCGACGGCTCGACCGCGCCGGCGCGCGACGTGGGCGCCCCACCGGTTTGCCGACGCCTCACCACGCGTTTTGCCAGGTCGGCCCGGGTGTTTACCCCGAAGACATAAATGCGGCAGATAACGATTCTATAAACACAGCATTACTTGTAGATTCCGATATCCGCCGCACCGGCCGCAAACATTGCCGTGTTTGCGCTACCAGCCGGTAACTACATGAGGCGTTCGTGAATGGCGGGCCGGTCGATATGCCGGGGGCGCCGACGTGCAATGCCCGCCTTTTCCTGCTGGATCTCGGTAAGCACGCTCACACCGCCCAATCCCACCCGGATGGCGCGAAGTACTCTTACCTCGCCCGTGACGCTGCCGCCGGTGGACCGGTGAGGTCGGGCGGATCCACACCCGATACGCGAAGCCGGAGGTGCCCGATGGCCCAGTCCGAACCGATCCTCTACGACGTCACCGGCCGCGTCGCGCTCATCACCGTCAACGATCCCGATCGCCGCAACGCGATAACGGCCGAATCGTCCGGATACCTGCGCGAGGCCGTCCAGCGGGCCGAAGCCGACCCCGATGTGCACGCCGTCGTGATCACCGGGGCCGGCAAGGCGTTCTGCGCGGGCGCCGATCTCAGCGCCCTCGGCGCTGCCGGCGGCGGCGCGGCCGAAACGGGCCTGCAGCAGCTTTATGACGGTTTCATGGCCGTCGGCAGTTGCCGGCTGCCCACCATCGCGGCGGTCAACGGCGCCGCGGTGGGCGCCGGCCTGAATCTGGCCCTGGCGGCCGACGTGCGGATCGCCGGACCCGCCGCCTTGTTCGATGCGCGATTCCAGAAGCTGGGGCTTCACCCCGGCGGGGGTGCGACGTGGATGCTGCAGCGCGCGGTCGGCCCGCAGGTCGCCCGGGCGGCCCTGCTGTTCGGCATGCGCTTCGACGCCGACGCCGCCGTGCGGCACGGCTTGGCCTTGAGCGTGGCCGACGATCCGCTCGCCGCGGCCCTGGAACTCGCCGCCGGCCCGGCGGCGGCTCCGCGCGAAGTGGTGCTGGCGACCAAGGCCACCATGCGCGCCACCGTCAGTCCGGGGTCGCTGGACAACGAGCAACACCAGCTCGCGATGCGCGCCGAGCTCGGGCCGCAGTCCTATTCCATCCAATCACCGGAGTTCGCACAGCGTTTGGCCGCGGCACAACGCCGGTAGGCATTCCCGCACGCGCGCAGGTTGGGATCGGTGGCGCGGCGTGCCCGTACCGCCGCAGTTCCGACGCGAAAGCTACAGATCCAGTAGCGCGGTTTCGGGCGACTCGATCAGATCCCGGAGTTCACCGACGAATTGGGCGGCCTGGGCGCCGTCGGCGATGCGATGGTCGAACACACAAGTCAACGACATCGTCGGGCGCACGACGATCTCCGGGCCCCGCACGACGGGCCGCGGCCTGATCGCACCCATACCGAGGATGGCGGCTTCGGGATGGTTGATCACCGGAATGCCGTCGTCCACGCCCAGCGCTCCGAAATTCGTCACGGTGAACGTCGAGCCGCGCAGCTCCCCCGGCGCCAGGCTGCCCGCACGCGCACCTGCGATCAATTCGGCTGCACGGCCGGCCAATTCACGAGTGGTCTTGACGTGGGCGTCGGTGATGACCGGGACCAGCAGCCCACGTTCGGTGGCCGTGGCGATGCCGAGGTGCACCCGGTGGTCGACGCGCACCTGCGGCCCCTGCGGGGAGTCGACCCAGGTCGAGTTCAACAACTCGTTGTGGCGCAACGCGATGACCACCAAGCGCAACACGAGAACGAACGGCGCGATCGTCCCCTCCGCCGGCCGGAACCGGTCGGATAGCCGGACCAGCTCGGCGCAATCGACCTCGACACCGACCTTCGCCGCAGGAATCTCCTTGTGCGACAGCGTCATTTTCTCCGCCATCCGGGCCTGCACGCCCCGGACCGGCCGGACGTCAACGCCGTTGCCGTTCCCGCGAGCCGCCGACAGCACGTCCTCCCGGGTGATGATGGCGCCGGCGCCGTGCTGCACCGCGTTGAGGTCCACCATCAGCTCCTTGGCCAGCTTGCGCACCGGCGGGGCGGCGAGAGGGCGGGTGGTGCGCCGGCTGGCGTCGATGCCGGAGTCGGCGCCATAACCGACCAGCGTGGGCACCTCGGTTTCGGCCGACGGTAGGTCACCGCCCGATGACGCCGTGTCGATCCGCAGCAGCACCGCCCCCACGTCGATCACATCGCCTTCGGCGCCGTTCGTTTCGACGATCCGCCCGGCGTACGGGCTCGGGATCTCCACTTCTGCCTTGGCGGTCTCCACAGTGCACAACACCTGGTTGAGCTCGACGTCGTCACCAACCGCCACGTGCCACTGGGTCACCGTGACTTCTTCCAGTCCCTCGCCGAGGTCGGGGACCCGAAACGACTTGACCCGGTTGTCGCTCATGGCTGCGCCAACACGCGCTCGACGCAATCCAGCAGCCGGTCGGGCCCGGGCAGCCACCACTTCTCCAGCCGCGACGGCGGGTACGGGGTGTCAAACCCGCACGCTCGCAAGACCGGGGCCTCCAGCTCGTAGAACAACTCCTCTTGAATTCGGGCGGCCAGACCCGCTCCATACCCTAGGCTGCGCGGGCCCTCGTGCATCACCACGCAGCGTCCGGTCCGGTGGATCGACGAGGCGACGGTATCGAAATCCAGCGGCACCAGGGACCGCAGATCGATGACCTCCAGGCTCCAATTACGTTGCCGCTGAGCCTCTTCAGCCGCACCGATCGCGGTGCTGACCAGGCTGCCGTATGTCACGACGGTCACGTGGGTGCCCGGCCGGCGCACCATCGCCCGCCCGATCGGCGGTTCGGGACGGGTGACGTCGACCAGGCCGCGACCCTGATACCGGCGCTTGGGCTCCAAATACATGACCGGGTCCGGGCAGCTGATCGCGTGACGCAGCAGCCAGTACGCATCCGCCGGGCTGGACGGCACCACCACCTTCAAGCCGGCGGTGTGGGCCCAGTACGACTCGGTGGAGTCCGAATGATGTTCGGCGGCACCGATTCCCCCGAACGACGGGATGCGCACCGTCACCGGCATGTTGATCTCTCCGCGGGTGCGGGTGCGGTACTTCGCCAGGTGGCTGACCACCTGATCGAAAGCCGGATACGAAAACCCGTCGAACTGAATCTCGGGTACCGGCACGAAGCCGCGCAGCGCCAGCCCCACCGCGATCCCGATGATGGCGGACTCCGCCAGGGGCGTGTCGAAGCAGCGGCTCTCGCCGAACGCCGAGGCCAGTCCCTCGGTAACCCGGAACACCCCGCCCTCGACCGAGACGTCCTCGCCGAATACCAGCACCCGGTCGTCGGCGGCCATCGCGTCGTGCAGGGCGCGGTTGAGCGCCTGCACCATGGTCAACGACTGCGCGCCCAGCGCGACGTCCTGCACTGCCGCGGTGAGTGTTTCGTCGTGGCCGGCCGGGCGATCAGCGAGCTGAGTCATGGATGCCTCTCAATCACTTCGGTCGAGTTCGGCCCGCAGCTGCCGCCGCTGCTCCTGCAGTCCCGGGGTGATCTCCGCGTAGACCGACGTGAACACCTCGTCGATGTCGAAATCGGGTGCGTCGAACACCGCGTCGCGCAATTCGGCCCGCATCCGCTTCGCGCGGGCGGCAACCCGTTCCTCCAGCCGTTCCGACCACAGGCCCTGGCCTTGCAGGTAGCTGCGGTACCGCGCGATCGGTTCCAGCGCGGACCAGTGGTCGACTTCGTCTTGCGTCCGGTAGCGACTCGGGTCATCGGACGTGGTGTGCGGGGCCAGGCGGTAGGTGACCGCCTCGATCAACGTGGGGCCGCCGCCGCCGCGGGCCCGGGCGGCCGCCTCGGCCGTCACCGCATAGCAAGCCAACACGTCGTTGCCGTCGACCCGGATTCCGGGCATCCCGTAGCCAATTGCCTTGTGCGCCAGCGACGGTGCCGCGGTCTGCTTGGATATCGGCATCGAGATCGCCCAATGGTTGTTCTGCACGAAGAACACACACGGGGTGGTGAACACCGCCGCGAAATTCAGCGCCTCGTGCACGTCTCCCACGCTGGTGGCGCCGTCGCCGAGGAACGCCATCGTCACCGAATCCTCGCCCAGGCGTTGGGCAGCCATCGCCGCCCCCACCGCGTGCAGGGTCTGGGTGCCGATCGGAATCGACAGCGGCGCGCAGCATTTCTTAGTGAAGTCCAGGCCACCATGCCAGGTTCCGCGCCACGCGGCCCCCACGTGTCCGGGCGGGATGCCGCGCACCAAAAATGCTCCGAGTTCCCGGTATTGGGGAAACAACCAGTCCGTCTTGCGCAGGCACGCCACGGCACCGACCTGAGCGGCTTCCTGACCGTGGCAGGAGGCAAACAGCCCCAGCTCGCCTTGCCGCTTGAGGTTGACGAATTCGCCGTCCAGCTCGCGGGTGACCACCATCATCTCGTAGAGCCAGCTCAGCGTCTCCGCGGGAAGCTCACGGCTGTAGCGGTCTTCGGGCGTCGGTGAGCCATCGGGCCCGACGAGCTGCACCGGCTCGAGATCGACAGTCATCGGCATCGAAGACACTGCGCCACACCGCCTCCCTCGCCGAGGTGCCGCGTGGCACGGTGAGCCACAGCGGATCCCGGCACACGCTCAGCCGAGACCTACCGCGAGCGGAGTTCAATCGCCAGTTACACGAAAGGCTTCGCTCGCCGCGACACTGACGTACTCACCATTATGCGCTCAAATGAAAAGAGACCGCGCTGATTGCGATGACGGCGCAGCGTGTCGCGCTTCGCCGCGGCTGGCCCGTCCGGGTTTCACTCGGGGACGGTCTCACCCGCCCTGCGCAACGTCATCTGCGCGTGCTTGAGCACCGGCGAGTCGACCATCTGTCCCTCGAACGCGAAGACCCCGCGCTCGGAGCGCGCCGCCGTCAGCACCCGTCGTGCCCAGTCCAGCCGTTCCTCGCTGGGGCGATACGCCTCGCGTACCACCGCGACCTGGCTCGGGTGGATACACACCGTTCCGGCGAAGCCCAGCGCGACGGCGTCCTCGGCCTCGTCCCGCAGGCCGTCGAGGTCCCGGATGTCCAGGTGCACCGCGTCCAGCGCAACCCGACCGAAGGTGGACGCCGTAAGCAGGGCCGTCGACCGGACGTGATGAGCGACGTCGCGGTAGCTGCCGTCGGCCTTGCGGCTGGAGCTACCGCCGAGCGTGGCGACCAGATCCTCGGCGCCCCACATCAGCGCCACGGTGCCCTGTGCCGCCGCGATTTCGGTGGCGAACACCGCACCGCGCGGCGTCTCCAGCAACGCGATCACATCGCGCGGCGCCAGCGCCGTCACCTGGGCTGCCGATTCGGTCTTGGACAGCATCACCGTCGTGTACGCGGTGCCGGCCAGGGCCTCGAGGTCAAGAGCATATTCCGCGGTATCGGCCGCGTTGATCCGCACCACGGTGCGCTCGGGGTCCAGCGGCGTCTCCCGCAGCGCCTTGCGCGCCGCGGGCTTGTCCGCCTCGGCCACGCCGTCCTCGAGGTCGAGGATCACCACATCGGCGGCAGCCGCGGCCTTGGCGAAACGTTCGGGACGGTCGGCCGGGCAGAACAACCAACCGGGACCGGCGGCTTGCAGGTTCACGTGGTCTCCTCGCCGCTCGGGCGCTTCTGCACCAGCGTGGTGCGCACGGCACGCGCGACGACGTCGCCGTGCTGGTTGCGCCCCGTGTGCTCGAGGGTGACGATGCCTTCGCCGGGCCGGCTCTTCGATTCGCGCTTGCCCGTGCACACCGTCTCCGCGTACAGGGTGTCGCCGTGGAACACCGGCTTGGGGAAGGACACCTCCGAGAAGCCCAGGTTGGCGACGATGGTGCCGAGTGTCAGCTGCGACACCGACAGGCCGACCAGCGTGGAGAGGGTGAACATGGAGTTCACCAGCCGCTCGCCCCGAAAGCCGGGCTGCTCGGCGGCCCACGCCGCGTCGAGATGCAGCGACTGGGTGTTCATGGTGAGCGTCGTGAACATGACGTTGTCGGCTTCGGTGACCGTCCGGCCGGGCCGGTGCAGGTAGGTGATGCCGATTTCGAATTCCTCAAACCACAAGCCGCGCTGGATAACTGACTTGCCGACCTGTTCCGTCACGACAGTCCCAGCGATCGCGCGATCAGCATCAACTGCACTTCGGTTGTCCCTTCACCGATTTCGAGGATCTTGCTGTCGCGGTAGTGCCGCGCCACCGGATATTCGTTCATGAAGCCGTAGCCCCCGTGGATCTGGGTCGCGTCGCGGGCGTTGTCCATCGCCGCTTCCGAGGCGATCATCTTCGCGATTGCCGCCTCCTTCTTGAAGGGCTTGCCCGCCAGCATCTTTGCCGCCGCATCGTAGTATGCGGTACGCGCCACGTGGGCACGCGCCTCCATCCGCGCGATCTTGAAGCTGATCGCCTGGTAGGCGCCGATCGGCTGGCCGAACGCCTGGCGTTCCTTGGCGTACTTGACGCTTTCGTCGACGCAGCCCTGCGCCGCCCCGGTCGCCAGCGCGGCGATCGCGATGCGGCCCTCGTCCAGGATCGACAGGAAGCCCGAGTAGCCGGTGCCGCGCGCACCCAGCAGGTTCTCCTCCGGGACGCGGGCGTCGTCGAAGCTCAGCGGGTGGGTGTCCGACGCGTTCCAGCCGACCTTGCTGTACACCGGTTCGACGGTGAATCCCGGTGTGCCGCTGGGCACGATGATCGAGGAGATCTCCTTCTTGCCGTTCGCGGCGGTTCCGGTGACGGCGGTGACCGTGACCAGCGAGGTGATGTCGGTGCCGGAGTTGGTGATGAATTGCTTGCTGCCGTTGATCACCCAGTCGCCATTGTCGGGCCGGGCGGTGGTGCGGGTTCCCCCGGCATCCGAGCCCGCCCCGGGTTCGGTGAGCCCGAAACCGGCGAGCGCGCGGCCGGCGGTCAGGTCCGGCAGCCACTTCTGCTTTTGGTCTTCGGTGCCGAACCGGTAAATGGGCATCGCGCCGAGGCTGGCGCCGGCCTCCAGGGTGATCGCCACCGATTGGTCGACCTTGCCGAGTTCCTCGAGCACCAGCGACAGCGCGAAGTAGTCGCCGCCCATGCCGCCGTACTCCTCGGGGAAGGGCAGGCCGAACAGGCCCATCTCCCCCATCTTCGCCACGACTTCGTACGGGAAGCTGTGCTCCTCATCGTGTTTGGCCGACACCGGAGCGACCACGGTGCGCGCGAACTCGGCGACCGTGTCGCGTAGGTCCTGGTACTCCTTGGGTAGCGCCCCCGCGGTGATGGATGTGGTCATGATGCGTCCTTACTCGAATCGGCTGCCGCGCTGGACTCTTCGGGCACCAGCCTGGCCAGCACCTGGTCCACCGTCACCTGATCACCGACGGAGACCAGCACCTCCACCTGTCCGGAAACCGGTGCGGCGAGCGAATGTTCCATTTTCATCGCCTCGACGACGACCACCACGTCGCCCTCGGAAACGTCGGTGCCCGAGGATGCCTGAACCGCGATCACGCTGCCGGGCATCGGGCTGACGATCTCGGCCCGCTGTGCGCCCGCGGTGCGGTGGATCTTGTTCTCCTCGGCCTCACGCAAGTGCCAGGTTCCTCGCTCGTCGGCAATCCACAGGTGTCGGTCGGCCTCGGCCCAGCGGTAGTCCCGGCGCACCCCGTCCAGTGTCACGCTCATCTGCGTAGACTCGACTTGCACTGCGGCGGACAACGTTTCACCGTCGCCGACCTGCACCGTGGCCTCCTCGGGCAACCCCCGCACCGAGACCGTCTCACTGCGCAGTGGGGTCCGCATGTCGGTGCGGACCGGGGCCGGGCTGCCCCCGACCCGCCAGCCCGTCGGCGCCGCCCAGGGGTCGCCCGCGAAGCGGCGCGCCCGCAAGGCCAGGGCCGATTGCCGGTAAAGGCCGGCCGCCGCGAGCACGTCATCGGGGGCCGGCAGCGGGGCGAAGTCCGCCAGCCGCTCGTCCAGCAGCGCGGTGTCCAGGTCGCCGGCCTGCACCCGCTCGTCGGCGAGCAGGAATCGGAGGAACTCGATGTTGGTCTGGATGCCCAGGATCGCGGTCCGGCTCAGTGCGCGGTCGAGTTTCGCCAGCGCCTCGGCGCGGTCGCCCCCGTGCGCGATCACCTTGCTCAGCATCGGGTCGTAATCGCTGCCGACCAGCGTGCCCGGCAGCAGCGAGGAGTCAACCCGCACACCGTCACCGGACGGCTCGGACACCTGCAGCACCCGTCCACCGGTCGGCAGGAAGCCCCGCGCCGGATCCTCGGCGTACACCCGGGCCTCGATGGCGTGGCCGCGCAGGTCGATGTCGTCCTGGGCGAATCCCAGCTTCTCGCCGGCGGCCACCCGCAGCTGCCACTCGACCAGATCCAGCCCGGTGACCGCCTCGGTGACCGGATGCTCGACCTGCAGGCGGGTGTTCATCTCCATGAAGAAGAACTCGTCGGGCCGGTCCGCGGAGACGATGAACTCGACGGTGCCCGCGCCGACGTAGTCGACGCTGCGCGCGGTGTTGCAGGCGGCCGCCCCGATGCGCGCCCGTGTCGCCTCGTCGAGCAGCGGCGACGGCGCCTCCTCGATCACCTTCTGGTGACGGCGCTGCAGGCTGCACTCACGCTCGCCGAGGTGCAGGATGTTGCCGTGCGTGTCGGCGAGCACCTGAACCTCGATGTGCCTGGGCCGCAACACAAATCGTTCCAGGAAAAGGGTGTCGTCGCCAAAGGATGAGGCGGCCTCGCGCCGCGCGCCCACCAACGCTTCGCGCAGCTTGCCCGGTTCTTCCACCAGCCGCATGCCCTTGCCGCCGCCGCCCGCCGACGGCTTGATCAGCACCGGGTATCCGACCTCGTCCGCGGCCGCGACGAGCTCGTCGTCGCTCAACCCGGGCTTGGCGACACCGGGAACCACGGGGACGTCGAAGGCGGCCACAGCGTTCTTGGCGGTGATCTTGTCGCCCATCACCTGGATCGCACGGGCCGGCGGGCCCAGGAACACCACCCCGGCCCGCTCGCACGCCGCGGCGAAATCGGCGTTCTCGGAAAGGAATCCGTAGCCGGGGTGGATCGCTTGAGATCCGGTGCGTACGGCCGCCCCGACCACCTTGTCGATGTTCAGGTAGCTCTCGCGCGCCGCGGCGGGTCCCAGCCGCACCGCTTCGTCGGCCTCGATCACGTGCCGCGCGCCGTCGTCGGGGTCGCTGTAGACGGCGACCGAGCGGATACCCAGCCGGCGCAGGGTCCGGATCACGCGCACCGCGATCTCGCCGCGGTTGGCCACTAACACGGTTTCGAACACTGCACTCACATCCGAAAGACGCCGTAGGAGACGGGCTCCAGCGGTGCTTGGGCGCACACCGAAAGAGCCAGCCCGACAAAGGTTCTGGTATCAGCGGGGTCGATGATCCCGTCGTCCCACAGCCGGGCCGTGGAGTAGTAGGGGTTGCCCTGACTTTCGTACTGGTCGCGAATGGGCGCCTTGAACGCCTCTTCCTCGTCGGCCGACCATGGTTTGCCCGCGCCGGCGAGTTGCTCGCCGCGCACGGTGGCCAGCACCGACGCGGCCTGTTCGCCGCCCATCACCGAGATGCGGGCGTTGGGCCACATCCACAGGAAGCGCGGCGAATACGCCCGGCCACACATCGAATAGTTGCCCGCTCCATAGGATCCGCCGATCACCACGGTCAGCTTGGGCACCCGCGCACAGGCGACGGCGGTCACCATCTTGGCGCCGTGCTTGGCAATGCCGCCAGCCTCGTAGTCGCGGCCGACCATGAAGCCGGCGATGTTCTGCAAGAACAGCAGCGGGATCTTGCGCTTGTCGCACAGCTCGATGAAATGCGCACCCTTCAAAGCGGATTCGCTGAAGAGCACGCCGTTGTTGGCCACGATGCCCACCGGGTGGCCGTGAATGTGGGCGAACGCGGTCACCAGCGTCTTGCCGTAATTAGCCTTGAATTCGCTGAACTCACCACCGTCGACCAGCCGCACGATCACCTCGTGCACGTCGTAGGGCACCCGCGGGTCGGGTGGCACCACGTCGTAGAGCTCCGTCTGGGCGCGCGTGGGCGCGACCGGACGCCGCACCTCCCACGGGCTGGGCTCGCGCGGGCCGAACGTGGCCGCGATCGCGCGGACGATCCGCAGGGCGTGCTCGTCGTCTTCGGCGAGGTGGTCGGTGACACCGGAGACCCGGGAATGCAGGTCGCCGCCGCCGAGGTCTTCGGCCGACACGATCTCCCCGGTCGCGGCCTTGACCAGCGGCGGGCCCCCCAAAAAGATCGTCCCCTGCTCGCGCACGATGACGGCCTCGTCGCTCATGGCGGGCACGTAGGCGCCGCCGGCCGTGCACGAACCGAGCACGGCGGCCACTTGCGGAATCTCCCTGGCGCTCATAGTCGCCTGGTTGTAGAAGATGCGGCCGAAGTGCTCGCGGTCGGGGAAGACCTCGTCCTGCCGGGGCAGAAACGCGCCGCCGGAGTCCACCAGGTAGATGCACGGAAGCCGATTCTGCAGTGCCACCTCTTGGGCGCGCAGATGCTTCTTGACCGTCATCGGGTAGTAGGTGCCGCCCTTGACCGTCGCGTCGTTGGCGACGATCACGCACTCGCGATCCGACACCCGCCCGACGCCGGTGATGATCCCGGCTCCAGGAGATTCGTCGCCGTACATGCCGTCCGCGGCCAGCGGGGAGAGCTCAAGAAACGGGCTGCCCGGGTCGAGCAGGCGGTCCACCCGTTCGCGGGGCAGGAGTTTGCCGCGGCTGACGTGGCGTTCCCGTGCGCGTTCGTTTCCGCCCAATGCCGCCGCCGCGAGCTTGGCGTTCAACTCGCCCACCAGCCGGCGGTGCTCATCGGAGAACGACGCCTCGGCCTTGGCGGGTGAGGTCACCACGTTGTCCATCGCCGCAGCAGCCTCCTTGCCGTCGTGCGGTCGGGCATCTTTGAGTTAATGCTCATTAACTCAAAGGCCGAGAATACCATTGCCGCCGTCGCCGGTCCAGGGAGGACCACGGTCGGCGCAAAGCGCGAGTTAATCGCCAATAACTCGTGCTACGTTAGGGCCAGTTGACCAGACGGAGGTCCGTCATGACAGCGTCCGCCTCCGAGGGCCCGGCCGGTCCCCCCGACGCTCGAAATCGCCGGAGCCAGTTGAAGTCCGACCGCCGGCTACAACTGCTGTCCGCAGCCGAGCGGTTGTTCGCCGAGCGCGGATTCCTCGCGGTGCGGCTGGAGGACATCGGTGCGGCCGCCGGGGTCAGCGGTCCGGCCATCTACCGGCATTTTCCGAACAAGGAGTCACTGCTGGTCGAGTTGCTGGTGGGCATCAGCACGCGGCTGCTCGCCGGCGCCCGGCAGGTGCAGACCGACGGCACCGACGCGGCCGCAGCCCTGGACGGGCTGATCGACTTCCATCTGGACTTCGTGTTCAACGAGCCCGACCTGATTCGCATCCAGGATCGCGACCTCGCGTACCTGCCCGCGGCCGCCGAAAAGCAGGTGCGCAAATCCCAGCGTCAATACGTCGAGGTCTGGGTGGGGGTGCTGCGGGAGCTGAACCCCGAGCTGGCCGAGGCCGATGCCCGGCTGGCCGCGCACGCCGTGTTCGGTCTGCTGAATTCGACACCGCACAGCATGAAGTCCCCGGATACTTCGCGCAGCAAGACCGTCCGCGCGGCGAGGTCGCGCGCCGTCATGCGGGCAATGACGGTGGCCGCGCTCGCGGCCGGAAATTCAGTGCCGCTGAGCAGCCCGTCGTAAGGTGACTCAGGGTTTTAACATCGAGCCCAGGTACCCTGCAAGCCATGAGGTGGACATGAACGATTCACGTCCCACCGAGCGGTTTCCTACATCGCAGCCGGGGCCACAGCAACCGAGGTATGCGCCGCCCGCCGATCCCGCGTACGCCGACCAGATGCCCTACGCGCAGAGCTATGGCGGGGCACCGTCACCCTGGGCGGCCACCCCGAACGAGACGAACACCACCAAGCAGCTCCCGGCATACTGGCAGCAGAATCTGCCCCCGTCGGGCGACCTACCGACCGACCTGGCTCCCCCGCCGCCCGACGGCCCGAAATCGTCGCGATGGTTGTGGCTCGGCGCCGGCGCGGCGGTATTGCTGGTCGTCGCATTGGTGATTGCCCTGGTACTGGCGAACGACGCGATCAAGACCCAGACCGCCGTCCCGCCGTTGCCGGCGATGCCGGAGCCGACCCCGGAAACGACGTCGACGTCGCCGCACCGGTCGCCGTCGCTCATCCCGGCGCCGATACCGCCGACCAGCGGCCCCGAGCTGCCGCCCGAGACGACCGCGCCGGCCACGATGCAAGACGTCGTTTACACCGTCTCGGGTGAGGGTCGCGCGATCAGCATCATGTACATCGACACCGGCGGGCTGATCCAGACCGAATTCAACGTCGCGCTGCCGTGGAGCAAGCAGGTCAGCCTGTCGAAGTCGGCCAATCACCCGCCCAACGTCACGGTCGTCAACATCGGCCACAGCGTCACCTGCACACTCACCGTCGACGGGGTTCAGGTCAGCAAGCGCGTCGGCGGCGGCCTGACGATCTGCGACGCTCGCGGCTAGCTGTACCCGGCAGGGACGTTGGTGACAGTCGGCTCATTGGGGGGTGTCCTCCGATGGCTGAGTGGCGTCGTTG
>NZ_LZKI01000145.1 GCF_001672755.1 Mycobacterium colombiense
CGCGACGACGAGCCACACCGCGTTCACCGTCTCGCCCCGGGCGAACGCGATGATCGCCCAGGCGACGGCGCCGAGCACCGCAACGATCGCGAACACGATCTTGTGCCGCGCGGTGATGGGGGAGCGGTCGACAACCGCGACGGGTGGCAGGTCATCGTCGGTGTGGATGTAGCTGACGTCTGCGCCGTGCTCGGTGACTGCCACGGCGGAAACCCTACGCGCGCTGAATCAATAACGCCTGTTCAGCGGAGCGGGCAATGCCATGGCCATTACGAGACCAGGGCATTACCGTGATTTGGTGCCGTTATGGCGAGTGCGTGACTACGACGACGACGACCTGGACCAGGCGATTCAGATCTGGGACCAAAGCCGCAATCCGGGTTCGGCGGAGCCAGTCTTCGCTGTCGCCGAAGTCATGGCCGCCGCCCGGTCTGGTCAACCGGCGGTGGTCGCCGAGGTGGGCGACGAAGTGGTCGGGATGGCCGTCGCGCGGACGGACGGCGAACGGGCGTGGGTGCTTCTGGTGGCGCTGGCGTCACGGTGGCGTCATCGCGGTATCGGCAGCGCGCTACTGGCCGATCTCGAACGACGACTGCGCTCGGTCGGGGTGCGCAAGATTTGCGCAATCGTTGCGGACGGCGCGACCGGCTCAGCGGCGCTGGAGAATTCCGGCTACGCCCGCCGCGACGGGCTGGTGTACTACGAGATGGTCGAGCACCTGCGGCCCGATCAGGCCAACATGCTCGCACAGCTGGGCGGGCGGATGCTGCCGCCGGGGTTGTGGCAGGAACTGGCCGGGATGGAGCAGGAAAAGCTCATTATCGAGCAGCGCATCATCGCTCCGCTGGCTCACCCCGACATCGCCGACCGCTATGGAGTACGTCCTCCCAAGGCCGTGATCTTGTTCGGCCCGCCGGGGACTGGCAAAACGAGCTTCGTCAAAGGCATTTCGTCGCGGCTGGGTTGGCCCTTCGTGGAGCTTTTTCCGTCCCGGCTGGCCGCGGCGACGGAGGGTGGCCTGGCGGCTTCGCTCCGGGAAGTCTTCGGAGAACTGGCCGAACTGGATGAGTTGGTGCTGTTCATCGACGAAGTCGAGGAGATCGCGGCCGCTCGCGGCGGCGCCAGCACCACAGAAACCGGCGTCACCAATGAGTTGCTGAAACTCATTCCGACGTTTCGTGAGCACGACAGGCGCCTGCTGGTGTGCGCCACCAACTCGGTTCACGCTCTCGACTCGGCGTTTCTGCGGCCCGGCCGCTTCGACTATGTCATTCCGATCGGACCACCGGACCAGCCGGCTCGCATGTCCGTATGGAAACGCTATCTGGGAAAAGGTGATTCGGGCATCGACGTTGAACAGCTGGTCGCTGCGACCGAACTGTTCACCCCCGCTGACATCGAGTTCGCGGCCCGCAAGGGTGCGCAGGTGGCGTTTGACCGTGAGATGGAGCATGGGCGAGGAGAGCCCGCGACGACCGGAGATTATCTGATGGCCGTCGACGATGTCCGGCCGACGTTGACTGGCGCGATCCTGGCCGAATTCACCGACGACAAAGCGCGATTCGCGAGGTTATAGTTCCGCGTGCGGGTTCAGTACAGTGCGCGCACGTCGCCGATGGTGTCGGCCTCGGCGGGGCCCTTGTCGTCGCGATAGCGCACCACGCGGGCGAACCGCAGCGCCAGCCCGCCGGGGTAGCGCGACGATTTCTGCACGCCGTCCAGCGCGATTTCGACCACCTGTTCGGGCCGCACGTAAACGACGTAACCGTCCGTCCCGCCGACCGCGAGTTCGCTGAACCGGGCGGTCTGCCACTCCAGCATGGCGTCGGTCATGCCCTTGAAAGTCTTTCCCACCATGATGAATTCGCCGCTGGCCGGATCACGCGCGCCCAGGTGGATGTTGGAGAGTTTGCCGCGGCGCCGCCCCGATCCCCACTCCACCGCGAGCACCACCAGATCCAGCGTGTGCACCGGCTTGACCTTCAGCCAGCCGGCTCCGCGGCGCCCCGCCGCATACGGCGCCTCGGGCGCCTTGGCCATCACGCCCTCGTGGCCGGCGGCCAGCGTCGCGTCCAGGAAGGCGCCGGCCTCCGCGGGGTCGGCGGTGAGCAGCCGGTCGACTCGCTGCGCCGGCGGCACCAACGCATCCAGGGCGGCCAGCCTCTCGGTGGTCGGGGCGTCGATCAGGTCGACGCCGTCGCGATGCAGGATGTCGAAGAAGAACACCGAAAGCCGCTGCGCGGCAACGGCTGCGGCGATGTCGACGGAGCGGCCGAACCGTGATGCGGTGACCTGGAACCGGTGGGGACGGTTGTCGGGCCGCAGCGCGATGGCCTCGCCGTCGGCGATCAGGTTGTCGACCGGCAGCGCCAGCGTCGCCTCCACTACCTCGGGCAGCCGGGCGGTGACATCGTCGAGGCTTCGGGTGTAGACCGTGACCTCGTCACCGGCGCGGTGAATCTGCACCCGCGCGCCGTCCAGCTTGGCTTCGAAAATCGTTGAGCCGCCGTGGCGTTTGATCCCATCGGCCACGCCCGTCGCGGTCTGCGCCAGCATCGGGCCGACCGGCCGGCCGACCCGTAGGGTGAACGCGTCCAGCGCCGACGCCGCACCGGACAGGGCCGCCGCGGCCACCGCCGGCAGGTCCCCGCCCAGCATGGCGGCGCGCTGCACCGCGGCGACCGGGATGCCGGCGGCCTTGGCCACGGCGTCGGCCATGATCCCGGCCAGCGCGCCCTGGCGCAGTTCGCCGCCGAGGAGTCGCAGCAGAAAGGTCTGCTCGGCATCGGTGGCGGCGGCGAACAGGGCGTCCAGCAGCGCGGCGCGGCGCGCCTGCGCACCCTTACCCGACACGGCGCCGATCTCGGAGAAGGTGGCGTCGACGCCGGCGACGGTGAGCCCCGGCTCGCTTGCCGCCGGTGGGCGCGTGCGCAACGATGCCCAGCCGACTCCGATCTGGCGTTGTCGCAATTCACCCGAGAGCCACGACACGATGGTCGCGACCGATTCCGGGTCGGGGGCGGCGCGGCCGAGCAGGTCGGCGATGTGGGCGACCTTGGTCAATCGCGATGAAGTGCCGCCGACGTCAATAGACGTGGCCGCCACGTCGAGGAGGAGCACGGTTTTGAGCTTGGCATGGCTCGGTGACAAGCCGCCGGGGCCGACACGCTAGCGTGCCTACGTAACGTTACAGATTGCAAGGGATCTGACAACCCGAAAAGGAGAGGTCCGGATGGAGATCAACGGGAAGAAGGTCGTCGTCATCGGCGGCGCTTCGGGGATGGGTCGTGCCAGCGCCGAGCTGCTGCACGCCCGTGGCGCGGACGTCGCGATTCTCGACCGCGAGGGTTCCGACGGCAAGACCGTTGCCGAGGCCGTCGGCGGCACGTTCTACCCGGTTGACGTCACCGACTTCGCCGGCACCGAGGAAACCCTGCAGACCGCGGTCGACAAGCTGGGTGGCCTGCACGTGGTGATCACCACCGCCGGTGGTGGCATCGCCAAGCGGACGCTGACCAAGTCCGGCCCGCACGACCTCGAGTCCTTTCAATCCGTCATCGACCTGAACCTGATCGCGACCTTCAACATCAGCCGGCTGGCCGCCGCGCACATGGCCAAGAACGAGCCAGAAGACGACGAGCGCGGCGTCATCATCAACACCGCTTCGATCGCTGCCTTCGAGGGGCAGATCGGGCAGGTCGCCTACACCGCCGCCAAGGCGGCGATCGCCGGCATGTGCCTGACCATGGCGCGCGACCTCGGCTCGGTGGGCATACGGGTCCTGGCAATCGCCCCGAGCCTGTTCGCCACGGGGCTGACCCAGGGCATTCCCGACGAGTTCGCGACGCAGCTGACGAAGGACGCGGCGTTCCCCAAACGCCTCGGCCGTCCGGAGGAATACGCCAAGCTGGCCGCGGCCATCGTGGACAACCCGATGCTCAACGGCCAGTGCCTGCGACTGGACGCAGGGCAGCGGTTCGCGCCCAAGTAGACGCCCCCCGTTGGGGCCCTCCCCGCATTAAGTACACTCTTTAGGCAGCCGCCCCGCTTCCCCTCGAAGCGGGGCAGGCCACCCAGCTTCAGCTCCGACGATGCGGACCGCGCGGCGGTCCGAGCGGGAGCGGGACGATCACACCCGGCTGGCATGCGGCGCGAGGAGGGCCCTCATGGGTATCGCAATAACCGACGACCATCGTGAACTCGCCGAGGTAGCTCGCGGGTTCTTGACCTCGCAGAAGGCGCGGTGGGCGGCGCGCTCGCTGCTCGACGCCACCGACGAGCCGCGCCCCGGGTTCTGGCAGAACCTGGTCGAGCTCGGCTGGCTCGGCCTGCACGTCGACGAGGAGTACGGCGGCTCCGGTTTCGGGCTGCCCGAACTCGTCGTGGTGATCGAAGAACTCGGTCGGGCGGTGGCGCCGGGACCCTTCGTGCCCACCGTCATCGCCTCTGCGGTGATCGCCAAAGACGGTAGCGCCGAACAGAAGTCGCGGCTGCTGCCCGGCCTGATCGATGGGACCGTCACCGCGGGCATCGGGCTGGACAGCCAGGTGCGGGTCAACGACGGCGTGGCCGAGGGTGAGGCCGGGATCGTTTTGGGCGCCGGGCTGGCCGAGCTGCTGCTGATCGCCGCGGGCGACGACGTGCTGGTGCTCGAGCGCGATCGCGACGGCGTCTCGGTTGAGGTGCCGGGGAATTTCGATCCGACGCGGCGGTCCGGACGCGTCCGCCTGCAGAACGTGCGCCTCTCCGACGACGACGTTTTGACGGAGGCGAGGCTATCGGCGCTGGCCCGCGCACGCACCCTGCTGGCCGCCGAGGCCGTGGGCGGGGCGTCGGACTGCGTCGACACCGCCGTGGACTACGCCAAGGTGCGCCAGCAATTCGGGCGCACCATCGCCACTTTCCAGGCGGTCAAGCATCACTGCGCGAACATGCTGGTGGGCGCGGAGTCCGGGATCGCCGCCGTCTGGGACGCCGCCCGCGCGTCGTCCGAGGACGAGGAGCAATTCCGGTTGATCGCCGCGGTGGCCGCGGCGCTGGCCTTCCCGGCCTACGTCCGCAACGCCGAACTCAACATCCAGGTGCACGGCGGTATCGGCTTCACCTGGGAGCACGACGCGCACCTGCACCTGCGCCGGGCGGTGGTGAGCGCGGCGCTGTTCGGCGGTGACGCGCCGGCCGCCGACGTCTTCGAGCGCACCGCCGCGGGCGCCGTCCGCGAGAACAGCCTGGACCTGCCGCCGGAAGCCGAGGAACTGCGGACCAGCATCCGCGCCGACGCCACCGAGATCGCCGCCCTGGGCAAAGAGGCCCAGCGCGACAAGCTGATCGAGACCGGCTACGTGATGCCGCACTGGCCCAAGCCATGGGGACGCGCGGCCGACGCCGTCGAGCAGTTGGTGATCGAGGAGGAGTTCCGCACGGCCGGCATCAAACGGCCGGACTACGGCATCACCGGCTGGGTGATCTTGACCCTGATCCAGCACGGAACACCTTGGCAGATCGAACGATTCGTGGAGAAGGCGCTACGTAAGGACGAGATCTGGTGCCAGCTGTTCTCCGAGCCCGACGCCGGCTCGGACGCCGCGTCCATCAAGACGCGCGCCACCCGGGTGGACGGCGGCTGGAAGATCAACGGCCAGAAGGTGTGGACCAGCGGGGCGCACTACTGCGCGCGCGGGCTGGCCACCGTGCGCACCGACCCCGACGTCCCGAAACACGCCGGCATCACCACGGTGATCGTCGACATGAAGGCACCCGAGGTCGAGGTGCGTCCCCTGCGGCAGATCACCGGCGGCTCGGACTTCAACGAGGTCTTCTTCAACGACCTGTTCGTGCCCGACGAGGACGTCGTCGGCACGCCCAACTCCGGGTGGACCGTCGCGCGCGCGACGCTGGGCAACGAACGCGTCAGCATCGGCGGCAGCGGATCGTTCTACGAAGGACTGGCCGACCAACTGGTGCAGCTCACCGAGCAACGCCCGGATCGGTTGGCGGGCGGGCGAATTCGAGTCGGGTCGTACCTCGCCGAGGAGACCGCGCTGCGACTGCTGAACCTGCGGCGCGCGGCGCGCAGCGTCGAAGGCGCGGGACCCGGCCCGGAGGGCAACGTCACCAAGCTCAAGCTGGCCGAGCACATGGTGGAGGGCGCCGCGATCATGGCGGCGCTGCTGGGCCCCGAGGTCGCGCTGACCGACGGTGCCGGCGCCCTGGCCGGCCGGCTGATGATGGGGGCCCGCGGGATGGCGATCGCCGGCGGCACGTCGGAAGTGACGCGCAATCAGATCGCCGAGCGGATCCTCGGCATGCCGCGTGACCCGCTGATCAACTAGTCCGGGGGCGGTCAGGCCGGCGCGAATTGCGCCGCGCCGCCGCTGCCACGTTCCGGCCGCAGGGCGACGGGCATGCCGCAGCTCACCGAATCCGGCTCGCAGTCAACGATATTGGCGGCGACCCGCAGGCCGCTCTGTTCGGCGAGCTCGACGATCGCGATGACGTACGGGGTGGGGATCTCCGGGTTGTACGGGTGATGGTTGACCGTGTAGGTGAACACGGTGCCCCGCCCGGAAACTTCTCGCGCCTCCAGCGTGCCCCCGCACTCGCGGCATTCGCCGCTGGCCGGGTGCACCCAGCGCGCGCAGTCGTCGCAGTATTCGATGAGCAGCGGCCCGTTCGACACGACGAATACAGTACACTCAATTGATTCGAAGCGGCGGCGGGTGTGGTTCTGACGGGCGGTGTACATGACGCATTTCGAAAAAGACGCGATCTTGTCCGGCACCGGGATCTCACGAATCGGCCGCCGCACCGGCATCCCGGGCCTCGAGCTGACCATGGAGGCGGTGCGCACCGCCATCGAGGACGCCGGGCTGGCCGCCGGCGACATCGACGGCATCGCGACGCTGGGTGACACACCCGCGGCGGACGTCAACGCCCAGCTGGGCATCGAGGCCGCGGACTGCGGATCGGGCTTCGGCACCGGCGGCCTGCTTTCGCCGGTGATGTCGGCCTGCCGCGCGGTCGCCGAACGCCGCGCCCGCCACGTGGTGGTCTACCGGACGATCCAGATGCTCGGCGGCACGGTCCCGGTCAAGCAGGAAGAGAACGCACCGGCCCCACCGCTGGCGCGGATGTTCGAGACGCCCGAAGGCGAGCCGAAGCCCGCCGTCGGCGCGATGGACGACGTCAACGATCTGGTTGCGGCGCACGCCTATTCCGCCGCCAACTGGCTGGCGCTCAACTGCCGCCGCCACATGGACCTGTACGGGACCACCAAAGAACAGCTGGGCTGGATAGCGCTCAACGGCAGGCGCAATGCCGCGTTGAATCCCCGTGCGGTCTACCGGGATCCGATGACGATGGCCGACTATCTGGGCGCTCGGCTGGTGTCCACCCCACTGGGGCTGCTGGACTGCGACGTCCCGATCGACGGCTCGATCGCGGTGGTGGTCTCGCATGCGGAGTACGCCGCCGACTGTCCCCACCGCGCGGTGAAGGTGGAGGCGATCGGCGGGTCCGACGGCGCCGGCGGCTGGTTTCACCGCGCGGACTACCCGAAGATGGCGATGTCGGACGCGACGGCGCAGATGTGGTCGCGCACCACGTTGAAGCCCGCCGACCTCCAGGTCGCCCAGCTCTACGACGGATTCACCTATCTCTCCCTGGCGTGGCTGGAAGCGCTGGGGGTGTGCGGAGACGGCGAGGGTGGCCCGTTCGTCGAGGGCGGGGAACGGATCGCCCGCGACGGGCACCTGCCGCTGAACACCTACGGCGGCCAACTCTCGGCGGGGCGCATGCACGGCTACTGGGCGCTGCACGAAGGGTGCCTGCAGCTGCGCGGCGACGCGGGGGAGCGGCAGGTATCGCGTCGCCCCGAGGTGGGCGTCGTCTCCGTCGGCGGCGGGCCCGTCGCGGGGTGCATGCTGCTGACCTGTTGAGCGACAAGGCGATCGAGCCCCGATGACTGAGGAGCCAAAGACCGGCCAGACCGACAAACTCGCTTCGATCCTCGCCCGCGACATCGAAGCCGATATCGTCCGCCGTGGCTGGGCGGTGGGCGAGTCGCTGGGCTCCGAACAGGCTCTGCAGCAGCGCTTCGGGGTGAGCCGGTCGGTGCTGCGGGAGGCGGTTCGCCTGGTCGAACACCATCAGGTCGCGCGGATGCGCCGCGGGCCCAACGGCGGGTTGTACATCTGCGAACCCGATGCGGGGCCCGCCACCCGCGCGGTCGTCATCTATCTCGAATACCTGGGCACCACGCTGGGCGACCTGCTCAACGCCCGTCTGGTGCTCGAGCCGCTGGCGGCCTCGCTCGCCGCCGAGCGCATCGACGAGGCCGGCATCGCGCGGCTGCGGGCGGTCCTGCAGGCCGAGCAGCAGTGGAAGCCCGGTTTACCGGCGCCGCGCGACGAGTTCCACATGGCGCTGGCCGAGCAATCCAAAAACCCGGTGCTGCAACTGTTTATCAATGTCCTGATGCGGCTCACCACCCGCTACGCGTTGGCGTCGCGAACGGATTCGGCGACCGAGGCGATCGAGGCGGTCGACCATCTGCACGCGCACCACTCCGCGATCGTCGCAGCCGTCACCGCCGGTGATCCGGCGCGCGCCAAGACGCTGTCCGAGCGACACGTCGAGGCCGTTACGGGCTGGCTGGAGCAGCATCACGCGGGCGGCGGGAGCCGGGGTCGCAAGAGGCGCCGGCGGCTCGATTCCGAGGCCGCCAGGGGCAAACTGGCCGAGATGCTGGCCGTCACCATCGGTGACGACATCGCCGCGAGCGGCTGGCGCGTGGGTTCGGTGTTCGGCACCGAGGCGGACCTCTTGGAGCGCTACCGGGTGAGCCGCGCGGTGCTCCGCGAGGCGGTGCGATTGCTCGAATACCACTCGATAGCCCACATGCGCCGCGGCCCGGGCGGTGGGCTCGTCATCGCCCAACCCGCGGCGCAGGCCAGTATCGACACGATCGCGCTGTACCTGCAGTACCGCGATCCCAGCCGCGAAGACCTGCGATGCGTCCGCGACGCCATCGAGATCGACAACGTCGCCAAGGTGGTCAAGCGGCTGGGCGAACCCGAAGTGGCGGCGTTCCTGGCCGGCCATCGGTCCGGGCTGCCGGAAAACTCGCGCCAGACGGCCGACGACGTGCGGCAGGCGATCGCGGAGGAGTTCAACTTCCACGTCGGCCTGGCGCAGCTAGCCGGAAATGCGCTGCTGGACCTGTTCCTTCGGATCATCGTCGAGCTGTTCCGCCGGCACTGGTCGAGCACCGGGCAGGCGCTGCCGACCTGGTCGGACGTGCTGGCCGTGCACCATGCGCACCTGCGAATCGTCGAGGCGGTCGAGGCGGCAGACGAGAGCGTCGCCGCTTATCGCCTCCGCCGGCATCTCGATGCGGCCGCCTCGTGGTGGCTGTAGAAAACGCGATCGCCGGCCGTCGTGGTGGCCTCTGCAATGAGGCAACCTAAATGTGATCTGTTGCGCGGTATAGCGAAGGCCCGTCTGGGGTACTGGAAGGGAGGGAAGGCGTAAGCCTACCCAGCAGGGGGTTGGCGTACGTGATCGAAAGCGAGAGCGCTGAAGTGACGGCGGGTAACGAAACCAGACAATACGGTTTCGTCCACTCAGCATCGATTTATCACTCTCAGCAGGAGTTTTTGGATTTGGTGGGGCGCTTCGTCGGCGACGGCGTGGCGCTGGACGAGGCGGTGCTGGTTGCCGCGCCTCCCGAGACACTGGCGCTGCTGCACGACGTGTTGTACGCCGGCGGCGACTTGCCCGCCGACGTGCGCATGGTCGACATCACCGAAGTGGCCCGCAATCCGAGCCGGTTCATGGCGATGGAGGGTGCGTTCATCGACGAGCACCCGGACCAACGAGTCCGGATCGTCAGCCAGCTCGCGTGGCCCGGCCGCACCGACGAGGAATTCGTCTCCTGCATCGAGCACGAAGCGCTGGTCAATGAAGCGATGGACGGCTACCCGGCCACCAGTCTGTGCCTGTACGACGCGAGCCGGCTCGGCGATGCTGTCCTGGCCGACGCCCGCGCCACACATCCGCTGCTGTGGGAACGCGGTGTGCTGCAGCGCAATCCGAATTTCGCCCCCAGGGACGTCCTGGAACGCTGCAATCAACCCCTGGCCGCCGGTCCCGGGGCGGTCACCTACATGGTCCGCAAGTCGGCTGACCTCCGGCCGGCCCGGTCCTTTGCCGTGGACTACGCGGGCTGGATGGGGCTGTCGCAGGAGAGCATCGAGGATTTACAGCTGGTCGCAACCGAGTTGGCCACCAACAGCCTGATGTACACCGGGGGCGCGTGCCGGTTGGCGTTCTGGAAGGACGACGGGCACCTGGTCTGCGAGGCACGCGACACCGGGCGATTCGACGACCCGATGGTGGGGCGCCTGGACCCGGGCCCCTGTGGTCCCGCGAGTCGCGGCCTGTATCTGGTCAACGCCATCTCGGACCTGGTACGAACTCACACCACAAGGACCGGTACGACGATTCAGGCGTATCTGCGGTTCGAGCCGGCTGTCGGCCCGGCCGGATAAGACGTAGCGGTCCAAGAAAATAGCGACCCGCCGAGACCACAGGTCCCCGCGGGTCGCTTGTCTTTTTTGCTCAGAGGCCGAGGCTCCCGGTGATGCCACCGACGATGCCACCGACCGTGCCGCCGACGGTGCCACCCACTGTGCCGCCGGTGGTGCCGCCCAGCGTGCCCCCGGTGGTGGTCCCGGCGGTGGTGCCACTTACCAGGCATCCGGTCGGCGCGAACAACACCACGACGAATCCCGCGGCGGCCGCGGTGGCTTTAAGGACTTTCTTTGTCCTCGTTGAATTCATAATCACATCCTTTCATCTGGAGGCATAAGCCCCGCATGTAAACCGCCCTATTTAACGGATGTTACAACGGCTATTGCACACACGTAAAGACCTGATTTGTATTTGTTCTCGTGTGCGCAGAGGGCGTATGCTGCACGTCAATAAGCCACTACAGCAGCATCATTCGGCGAGGGAAGCGCGCGAATGTGATATCGCGCTTGCGCCGGGGGATAAACAAGATATTGCTCGGGCACGACGGTGTCGATAACGGGCAATTGGCAGCGCGATAGCGCCATTGTTGCAGCGCTATTGCGCGCTTAATCCCGGCCGAAGTCGGGTGTGGAATTCTCCGTCATCCGGGACCGCCGGATAGACGGAGCGAGTGAGGAAATAGGGTCCCGCCGAGATCAAAATCCCGGCGGGGCGCTTGTTCGATCGGATTAAAGGCCGATGCTGCCCAGGATCCCACCAATGCCGCCGACGCCGGAGCCGCCGGCACCGCCGATGAGGCCCGAGCCGCCGGCGCCGCCGGTGACCGTCGTCGCACAGCCCGGTACTGCTAACACCGCGGCAACCCCGACGGCCGCTGCGGCAGCTTTGAGGGTTTTCTTGGCGCTCTTCGGCTTCATGATCGTGCCTTCCAGGTGAGGGGTAGTTGAACAGCCGTCTAATTGACCGTTCCTCGCCGACATACCCCCTGTTAAACACGCGTAAACCAAACTTTTAGGATTATTTTCTGTATTTTTTTGTACGGTCCGTTTGTCCGGCTCAATGGCGTTTTGCGCCCGCCGAGGGAAGTTGCAGAAACCGTGGTCGGGCGTCTAACGTCAACGCTCGTGCGTCTTTTCGAGCGAGTCGTAGTAGCTAGCACCCGCAGCGGGGTCTGATCCTGACCGACCCCCCGCTGTGGGTCGGAAGCTACTGCCGTCGGTCGCTCCTGCAGACCAGAGAAGACCGGCACCATGACTTTCCCCGAGTGCGATCAGCACCAGAATTTCGAATCCGCCCGTGTGTGGTTTGGCGAACGCTTCGGCGTCGCGTTGCCCCTCGGTCTGCGCGAGCGGGCCGATTCCATGTCCTGGGCAAGCTTCGTCGCGACCTATGGGCGCAACGCGGGCCCGCTGCGGCTGGGTGACTGGCAGTGCGCCGACGGCGGTCGCGCCGCGGCCCGACCGGGTCCGCAGCCCCGCGACTACCGGGCCGTGATAGCCGTGGGCGACCGCATCAGCACCGTCACCGCCGCCGCGTCAGGACCGATCGCGGCCCTGACCGCGATGCTGCATCAGCGCGGGATCACGGTCGAGGTCGTGAACTTCCATCAGATGCGATCGGCAACTGGCAGCGCTACTTTCATCCGCGGCAGCGACGGCGTCCGCACGGAGTGGGCGATGGGCTGGGCGGATGATCCGACGCAGTCGGCGCTGCGCGCCGTGATCGCCTGCGCCAACCGGCTATTCGCCGGCCAGTAAGAGATCAATAGGTGAGTTTCATGTGCGCTAGCGCCAGTGATAGCGCACATGAAACTCGGCCCCAACCGCGGCGGCGGCGACTGACGCTGCCGTCGCGGACGTTCTACAGCGGGCGCAGCACGATCGGCATGCCGTCCATCGGAATCGGCATGCCGCCGTAGTCCCAGTGCGGCTGGTAGCCCGGCCGGGCCAGCTCGACGCGGTAGCGGCGCAGCAGCCGGTGCACCACGGTCTTGACCTCCAGCTGGCCGAACACCATCCCGATGCACTTGTGCGCGCCACCGCCGAACGGCGCGAACGCGTAGCGGTGCTTCTTGTGCTCCGAGCGCGGCTCGGCGAACCGCTCCGGGTCGAATTTGTCTGGCTCCGTCCACAATTCGGACAGCCGGTGATTCATGCCGGGCCAGATGGTGATGTTGGTTCCGGCCGGGATGTAGTGGCCCAGCAGCTCGGTGTCGCGCACCGCCATCCGCATGTTGAACGGTAGCGGCGTCACCATGCGCAGCGACTCGTTCATGATGAGTTCGAGTGTTTCCAGCTTCTCCAGCGACTCGATGTCCAGCGGTCCGTCGCCCAGGCGGGCCGACTCCTCGCGCGCCCGCTCCTGCCACTCCGGGTTGGCGGCCATGTTGTAGACCATCGTGGTGGTCGTCGAGGTGGATGTGTCGTGCGCGGCCATCATCAGGAAGATCATGTGGTTGACGATGTCTTCGTCGGTGAAGCTGTTGCCGTCGTCGTCCTCGGTGTGGCACAGCACGGTCAGCATGTCGTTTCCGGTGGCGTTGCGGCGGTCCTTGACCCGCTCGATGAAGTAGTCCTCGAGCAACTTGCGGGCCTTCAGGCCGCGCCACCACTTGAACGGCGGAATCGGCTGCCGGATGATCGCGCCGCCGGCGCGCGTCGTCGTGGTGAACGCCTGGTTGACCTTGGTGACCAGGTCATGGTCGGACCCCGGCTCGTGTCCCATGAACACCAGCGAGGCGATGTCGAGCGTGAGTTCCTTCATCGCCGGGTGGAACAGGAACCGCGCGTCGTTGGTCGGCCAATTGGCGACGATGTCGGTGGCGACCCGGTCGATGTGCTCGACGTAGCCGGTCAGCCGGCTGCGGGTGAAGGCCTCCTGCATGATCCGGCGGTGGTACATGTGCTCATCGAAGTCGAGCATCATCAGCCCGCGGTTGAAGAACGGCCCGATCACCGGGTGCCAGCCCTTCTGCGAGAAGTCCTTGTTCCGGTTGGAGAACACGGCCTGGGTGGCGTCGGGTCCCAGCGCGGTGACCGCCGGCATGATCGGCGAGTCCAGGTAGATCAGCGGGCCGTGGTTTCGATAGAGGTGCAACGCGTAGTCCGGGCCGCCGCGGAACAGCTCGATGATGTGGCCGAGGATCGGGAGCCCGGCGTCGCCCAGCACGGGCTTCAGGTCGCTGTCGGCCGGCGGGTCCGCGAGTACTTTGGTCTCCCACTCGTGGGCGAGCAGGCGCTTCTCGATCGCACCCATCCCCGGGATGGTCTGCAGCGTCGGGGTGAACCGGCGCCGCGCCTGATCCAGCAGGTATTGCGGGGTGCTGATGGTGGCGGTCATAAACGCTCCTTTGCGTGCCCTCCGGGTGACGGCCGTCACTGATTCATAACCTTCGCTGAAAAACTTGACGGCTGTCAAGTTTGCTTTTTGCGAGGCGTGGTGCAAGGTCAGGGAGTGACCAGCCACCCCGCCCCTCCAGAGCCGGGCGCACGACGGCGAGGCGACAAGCAACGCCAGGCGATCGTGCAGGCGGTGCGCGAACTCCTGCAGGAGAAGCCGTTTGCCGAGTTGTCGGTGAGCACCATCAGCCTGCGGGCCGGAGTGGCGCGATCCGGCTTCTACTTCTACTTCGACTCCAAATACGCGGTGCTGGCACAACTCATGGCCGAGGCCACCGAGGAGCTCGAGGAACTCACCGAGTACTTCGCGCCCCGGCAGGCCGGCGAGTCACCCGAAGAGTTCGCCAAGCGAATGGTCGGCAGCGCCGCGGCCGTCTATGCGCACAACGACCCCGTCGTTACCGCGTGCAACGAGGCCCGCAATACCGACGTCGAGATTCGCGATCTGCTGGACCAGCAGTTCGAGGTGGTGCTCGGCCAGATCGTCGGGATCGTCGAGGC
Source organism: Mycobacterium colombiense (assembly GCF_001672755.1). Lineage (GTDB taxonomy): Bacteria > Actinomycetota > Actinomycetes > Mycobacteriales > Mycobacteriaceae > Mycobacterium > Mycobacterium colombiense_C. The sequence goes on from NZ_LZKI01000145.1 coordinate 14,433, forward strand.
CGAGATGAAGGCCGGGACCGCCAGGCCGATCAGTGACGACCTGCCGACGCTGATCCGCACCCTGGCCGGCACCACCGCGCTGGTGCTGACCGGCGACCCGATCCTGACCGGGCGCGACAGCGACCGTGACCGACGGGTGCGCGTCCTCGAGGAGCTGTGGTTGCACGCGCTGTGGGCGGGCCGTCCCTAGCGCGGTGGTACCGCCGGTATCGTCACGGCCATGGCGCAGAGGGGATCCGGGCGGTCTTTCGCGGGAAAGCGGTGCCTTGTCACCGGTGCGGCGAGCGGCATCGGCCGCGCCACGGCGTTGCGGCTCGCCGCGCACGGCGCCGAGCTCTACCTGACCGACCGCGACCGCGACGGTCTCGAACAGACCGTGGCCGACGCGCGGTCGCTGGGCGCGCAGGTCCCCGAGCATCGCGCGCTGGACATCGCCGACTACGACCAGGTGGCCGCCTTCGCCGCCGACGTTCATGCCGCACATCCGAGCATGGACCTCGTCCTCAACATCGCGGGCGTATCGGCGTGGGGCACCGTCGACCGGCTGACCCATGAGCAGTGGAGCAAGATGATCGCCATCAACCTGATGGGCCCGATCCACGTCATCGAGACCTTCGTCCCGCCGATGGTGGCGGCCAAGCGCGGCGGACATCTGGTCAACGTGTCCTCGGCGGCCGGGCTGGTGGCCCTGCCGTGGCACGCCGCCTACAGCGCCAGCAAGTACGGACTGCGCGGCCTGTCGGAGGTGCTGCGCTTCGACCTGGCCCGGCACCGCATCGGGGTGTCGGTGGTGGTGCCGGGCGCGGTGAACACCCCGCTCGTCGGCACCGTCGAGATCGCCGGCGTGGACCGGGAAGACCCCAGCGTCGCGCGATGGATCAGGCGGTTCGCCGGCCATGCCGTGTCGCCGGAAAAGGCTGCCGACAAGATCCTGGCCGGGGTGGCCAAGAACCGGTACCTGATCTATACGTCGGTCGACATCCGGGCGCTGTACGCCTTCAAAAGGCTTGCGTGGTGGCCCTATAGCGTGGCCATGCGCCAGGTGAACGTCATCTTCACCCGCGCGCTGCGACCCAGCCCGGCGCCGCTAGTCCGGCATGACCAACTCAAGGCGCACGCCGAGCAAGCGGACCGGCCTGTCGAGCTCGAATAGGTCGAGAACGCGAAGGGCCGCGGCCACGATGACGTCGCGATCGGTGCTCGGCGCATCGAGCTTGCGAATCTTGGTGCGCGTGTAGAACGTCGCGGTTCGCACGGTGACCGCCACCCGGGTCACCACTCGGTCCTCCGCCAGCACATCCGTTAGCGCCCGCTCAGCCAAATCCGTTACGGCCGCGTCCATTTCGGATCGATCGGTGAGATCGCGTGGAAAGGTGACCATGTGGCTGCGCGAGCGTGGCACCCAGGGTTCCGCGCTGACCCGGCTGTCGCCGCCGCCCTTGGCCAACAGCAGCAGCCACAGCCCGGTGCGCGGGCCGAACGTGGCAGTCAGCAGTTCCGCGTCGCAGTGGGCCAGCTGCCATACCGTCGTAATCTCAAGATCGGCAAGCTTTTTCGCGGTCTTGGGGCCCACGCTCCAGAGGGCGTCGACCGGACGGTCGGCCATCAGCGGCATCCAGTTCGCGTCGGTGAGCATGAAAATGCCGCCCGGTTTGGCGAAGCCGGTGGCGACCTTGGCGCGCTGCTTGTTGTCGCTGATGCCGACCGAGCAGGACAGCCCGGTTTCCGAGGAGATGACGCTGCGGATCTGCTGCGCGACCTCGCCCGGATCCTGCGCCGCCACCGCCACATAGGCCTCGTCCCAGCCCCAGACTTCGACCGGATGCCCCAGGTCGCGCAGCACCCCCATCACCTGATCGGACGCCTCGTCGTAGGCGGCGGGGTCCGAGGGAAGGAAGGTCGCGTCGGGGCAGCGGCGGGCGGCGGCCCGCAGCGGCATGCCCGCATGTACGCCGAACTCGCGGGCCTCGTAGGAGGCGCAGGTGACGACCTTGCGCGGTTCGTTCGGATCGCCGCTGCCGCCGACGATCACCGGCAGCCCGGCCAATTCGGGGTGCCTGCGCAACTCGACCGACGCCAGGAACTGGTCGAGGTCCACGTGCAGGACCCAATCCGGTGCCGCCGCGGGCACGGCGTTCATCGCCCGCAGAGCTTGCGCGCCAGGCTTTCCCACGCGTCGCCCAGCGTCGCCGGCGTGTGACCGCCCTCGGCCAGTTGGTGCTCGATGTAGTCCACGTCCAACAGCGCGAGCAACGCGTCGGTCTGGGCGTCGAGGTCGCCGGTGGAGTCGGCGGCCTTGAGCAGCACCCGCACGTGCGTACGCAGCACCATGGCCGGTGCGTTGTGCCGGTTCTGCGGGTCGCGGTTGGCCGCGGACAGCAGTTCGCAATGGTCGTGAGCGAAACGGATCCGCTCGCGCCCGAACGCGACCAGCCGGTCGGCCGGCGGCGCGCCGGGACCCAGGGGTGGCGGACCGAACAGGAACGCCTGCTGAACGGCTTGTTCGTCCTCGTCCAGCAGCACCATCATCAGCCCGGCCCGGCTGCCGAAGCGGCGGAACAGCGTGCCTTTGCCGACCCCGGCGGCGGCCGCGATGTCGTCGGTGGTGACGGCGTCGGCGCCGCGCTCGGCGACCAGGTTTCGGGCAGCCTCGAGGAGCAGGGCGCGGTTGCGCGCGGCGTCGCCCCGCTCGTGCTGCACCACCTGGGGGGCGAGCACGTGCAACTCACCCGACCGCTCGCTCACTCCTGCACTTTAACGCTGCCGGAATAAAGCGGACTAGAGTCCGATTAAACCATGCGAGGATGTACACAACGACCGAAGGGAACTCCGACAGTGGCAACCAAAATCTTGGCGTTAGTGGGAAGCCTGCGGGCGGCGTCGATCAACCGCCAGATCGCCGAGTTGGCGGGAGCGGTCGCCGCCGACGACGTGACGGTCACGATCTTCGAGGGGCTGGGTGAACTGCCGTTCTATAACGAGGAGATCGACGACGTGATGAACACCGGCGCGCCACCGCTGGCCCCGGTGGCCGCGCTGCGCGCCGCGGCGACCGACGCGGACGCCGCCCTGGTGGTGACGCCCGAATACAACGGCAGCTACCCGGCCGTCATCAAGAACGCGATCGACTGGCTGTCCCGGCCGTTCGGCGACGGCGCGCTGAAGGGCAAGCCGCTGGCGGTGATCGGCGGATCTTTCGGCCAATACGGCGGGGTGTGGGCACACGACGACACCCGCAAGTCCTTCGGCATCGCCGGCGCGCGCGTGGTGGACGCCATCAAACTGTCGGTGCCGTTCAAGAGCCTGGAGGGCAAGGCGCCCGCAGACCACGCCGAGCTGTCCGCAAACGTGCGTGATGTGGTGGGCAAGCTGGCCGCCGAAGTCGGCTGATTGGCGGAAGTCAACAAGCCGCTCGCCGGGCGACCAGCGCGGTTGGCACAACCGAATAGCAGAAGCCGCCAGCTCCGCCTGGCGGCTTTGCTGGCTGCGGGCGGTCCCGTCGTTGTCGGCGGCGATGTCGGTGGTCGCTGCTATACCCCTATATAGAGGTGACCACGCCTCGGCGTGTGATCTGCGACACGCCGAGCGGGTGGTCGGATTTTTTCGCGACAGGGCTCACGACCAGGGAATTTCAAATTTGTTATTCAGAACATCTTGTATCTCGACATCTTGTCAGCCACTAGGTGTAGTGTTTCGAGCACCGGCAGATCCCAGGACCACCAAGCAAGCCAGACTCGGTGAACCCCCCGAAATCGGCACTCACAGGTCGCTCGACCTCGACCGCCGCACGACGGGAATCAGGGGGCCTGACGGATCGCTGAACATAGCAAAGACGCAGTCCAAAAGTAGTTGCCAGTCCGTTGGGTCCCCCTCTTCCGCAAAGGAGCGGCATTCTATGAGCATCACCGTGTACACCAAGCCGGCATGTGTGCAGTGCAGCGCCACCTACAAGGCGCTGGACAAGCAGGGCCTCGCCTACGAGAAGGTCGACATCTCGCTGGACGTCGAGGCGCGCGACTACGTGATGGCCCTGGGATACCTGCAGGCTCCCGTGGTGGTGGCGGGCAACGACCACTGGTCCGGGTTCCGGCCCGACCGCATCAAGGCGCTTTCCACGGCGGAACTCAGCGCGTAAGGCAAGACGTTAGGTAAGGAGGTTGCGGTGCAGTCGCGCAACCCAGGTTGGACGAGTGGCGACCCGCTTCGCCCGGCTGCGCCGCGCTCGCGATCGTCACTGGTCTATTTCTCGTCGGTGTCGGAGAACACCCATCGCTTCGTCGAGAAGCTGGGGATCCCCGCCACGCGGATCCCACTGCATGGCCGCATCGAGGTAGACCAGCCCTACGTCCTCGTCCTGCCGACTTACGGCGGCGGTCGGGCCACCCCCGACCTGAACGCCGGCGGCTACGTCCCCAAGCAGGTCATCGCCTTCTTGAACAATGAGCACAACCGGTCGTTGATCCGCGGCGTCATCGCCGCGGGCAACAACAACTTCGGCGCCGAATTCGCCTACGCGGGCAACGTGATCTCGCGCAAGTGCGGCGTTCCGTACCTCTACCGCTTCGAACTAATGGGAACCCAGGACGACGTGGATGCCGTCCGCGCGGGCTTAGCCAATTTTTGGAAGGAACAGACGTGTCACCAACCGTCGCTGCAGAGCCTGTAACCACCGGAGCCCACGCGTTGCCGGGGGAGACGGATTATCACGCGCTCAACGCGATGCTGAATCTGTACGACGCGGACGGCAAGATTCAGTTCGACAAGGACCGCGAGGCCGCGCATCAGTACTTCCTGCAGCACGTCAACCAGAACACGGTGTTCTTCCACAATCAGGATGAGAAGCTCGACTACCTGATCAAGGAGAACTATTACGAGCGTGAGGTTCTTGACCAGTACAGCCGCAACTTCGTCAAGACGCTGCTGGACCGCGCGTATGCCAAGAAGTTCCGGTTCCCGACGTTCCTCGGCGCGTTCAAGTACTACACCTCCTACACGCTGAAGACGTTCGACGGGAAGCGTTACCTGGAGCGCTTCGAGGACCGCGTCGTCATGGTCGCGCTGACGCTGGCCGCCGGAGACACCGTCCTGGCCGAGAAGCTCGTCGACGAGATCATCGACGGCCGGTTCCAGCCGGCCACCCCGACGTTCCTGAACTCGGGCAAGAAGCAGCGCGGCGAGCCGGTGAGCTGCTTTCTGCTGCGCATCGAGGACAACATGGAGTCGATCGGGCGATCGATCAACTCCGCGCTGCAGCTGTCCAAGCGTGGCGGGGGAGTCGCGTTGCTGCTCAGCAACATTCGCGAGCACGGCGCCCCGATCAAGAACATCGAGAACCAGAGCTCGGGCGTCATCCCGATCATGAAGCTGCTCGAGGACTCGTTCTCCTACGCCAACCAACTCGGGGCCCGCCAGGGCGCCGGCGCGGTGTACCTGCACGCGCATCACCCGGACATCTACCGGTTCCTGGACACCAAGCGCGAGAACGCTGACGAGAAGATCCGCATCAAGACGCTGAGCCTGGGCGTGGTGATTCCCGACATCACCTTCGAGCTGGCCAAGAAGAACGAGGACATGTACCTGTTCTCGCCCTACGACGTCGAGCGGGTCTACGGCCTGCCGTTCGCCGACATCTCGGTCACCGAGAAGTACTACGAGATGGTCGACGACGCCCGCATCCGCAAGACGAAGATCAAGGCGCGCGAGTTCTTCCAGACGCTGGCCGAGCTGCAATTCGAATCCGGTTACCCCTACATCATGTTCGAGGACACGGTGAACCGGGCCAACCCGATCGACGGCAAGATCACCCACTCGAACCTGTGCTCGGAGATCCTGCAGGTGTCCACGCCGTCGGTGTTCAACGATGACTTGTCGTATGCCAAAGTGGGCAAGGACATTTCGTGCAATCTGGGTTCGCTGAACATCGCCAAGACGATGGACTCGCCCGACTTCGCGCAGACCATCGAGGTCGCGATCCGCGCGCTGACGGCGGTGAGCGATCAGACGCACATCTGGTCGGTGCCCTCAATCGAGCAGGGCAACAACGAGTCCCACGCGATCGGGCTCGGCCAGATGAACCTGCACGGCTACCTGGCCCGCGAGCGCATCCTCTACGGCTCCGAAGAAGGCGTCGACTTCACCAACATGTACTTCTACACCGTGCTCTACCACGCGCTGCGCGCGTCGAATCGCATCGCGATCGAACGGGGAACCAAATTCGGCGGCTTCGAGAAGTCGAAATACGCCTCGGGCGAATTCTTCGACAAGTACACCGAGCAGGTGTGGGAGCCGGCCACCCCGCGGGTGCGGGAGATCTTCGCCGAGGCGGGCATCCGCATTCCGACGCAAGAGGATTGGCAGCGGCTCAAGGAGTCGGTGCAGCAGCACGGCATCTACAACCAGAACCTGCAGGCCGTCCCGCCGACCGGGTCGATCAGCTACATCAACCACTCGACCAGCTCGATCCACCCGGTGGCGAGCAAGATCGAGATCCGCAAGGAAGGCAAGATCGGCCGCGTCTACTACCCGGCGCCGTATCTGACCAACGACAACCTGGAGTACTACCAGGACGCCTACGAGATCGGCTACGAGAAGATCATCGACACCTACGCCGCGGCCACCCAGCACGTGGACCAGGGGCTGTCGCTGACGCTGTTCTTCAAGGACACCGCCACCACCCGCGAGGTGAATAAGGCGCAGATCTACGCCTGGCGCAAGGGGATCAAGACGCTGTACTACATCCGGTTGCGTCAGATGGCTTTGGAGGGAACAGAGGTCGAGGGCTGCGTGTCCTGCATGCTCTAAACCTCGCGCTGATCGGGCAGTCTGCCCAGGTCAGAAGCCGCGACGAGGTAAAGTGCTTGACGTGGTGAGAATTCCCCGGCCCCACCCCAGCGTCAAGCCTGGGGCCAAGGTCGACGCGCGCAGCGAACGCTGGCGCGAGCACCGCAAGAAAGTGCGCAGCGAAATCGTCGACGCGGCCTTCCGGGCCATCGACCGACTCGGCCCCGAGCTGTCCGTGCGGGAGATCGCCGAGGAGGCCGGCACCGCCAAACCGAAGATCTACCGGCATTTTCACGACAAGTCCGACCTGTTCCAGGCGATCGGGGAGCGGCTGCGCGACATGCTGTGGGCGGCGATCTTCGCCTCCATCGACCTGAAAACCGACTCGGCCCGCGAGGTGATCCGGCGCAGCGTCGAGGAGTACGTGATCCTGGTCGACAAGCACCCCAACGTGCTGCGCGTGTTCATCCAGGGCCGCTCGCCCGCCAGCCCCCAGATCTGGGACGAGGGACGTGGCATCACCCTGGCCGTGGCCGACATGTTCGACAACGAGCTGCGCGAAATGGAGCTCGACCACGCGGCGGTCGAGCTGGCCGGCCACGCCGCGTTCGGCTGCGCCGCGTCGGCCACCGAGTGGTGGCTGGGCCCCGAGCCGGAAAGCCCGCGCCTGATGTCGCGCGAGCAGTTCGTCGCGCACCTGACCACCATCATGATGGGTGTGATCGTCGGCACCGCCGAGGCGCTGGGCATCACGATGGACCCTGACCTGCCGATTCACGACATGGTGACCGTTAAGCCGGCCGCGGGCTGAGCGGGCCGCGGCGTTGACAATCGCCGCGGCCATCGATAACACTCGTCCAAACCGATACCCTGGGTACTGGGTATCTGCGTCAGCCGGGGGCCGCAGCCGAAGACGCCAGCTAACGCCGACCCGAGACAGGCCTGGATAGAAGGACCGATCGACCGTGACCGACGTCGTGACACAAACCGAGACACTGCCGGGCGCCGGCGCCCACAAGCCGGTGCACACGCGCGCCGTCATCATCGGGACCGGATTCTCCGGCCTGGGGATGGCGATCGCGCTGCAGAAGCAGGGCGTCGGCTTCGTCATCCTGGAAAAGGCCGGCGACATCGGCGGGACCTGGCGGGACAACAGCTACCCCGGGTGCGCCTGCGACATCCCGTCGCACCTGTACTCGTTCTCCTTCGAACCCAAGCCCGACTGGAAGAACCCGTTCTCCTATCAGCCCGAGATCTGGGATTACCTCAAAGGGGTCACCGAGAAGTACGGGCTGCGCCGCTACATCGAGTTCGACTCGCTGGTGGATCGTGCGCATTGGGACGATGATGAGAACCGCTGGCACGTGTTCACCGCCGACGGGCGCGAGTACGTCGCGCAATTCCTGATCTCGGGTGCCGGCGCGCTGCACATCCCGTCCATGCCCGACATCGAGGGACGCGACGAATTCGGCGGCGCCGCTTTCCATTCCGCGGAGTGGGACCACAGCGTCGACCTCACCGGCAAGCGCGTGGCGGTGATCGGGACCGGCGCCAGCGCAATTCAGATCGTGCCGGAGATCGTCGAACAGGTCGCCGAACTTCAGCTCTACCAACGCACTCCGCCGTGGGTGGTGCCGCGCTCCAACCCCGAGATCCCGCCGGCGGTGCGCCGCGCCATGGAGAACGTGCCCGGCCTGCGCGCGCTGGTCCGCCTCGCGATCTACTGGGGGCAGGAGGCGCTGGCGATCGGCATGACCAAGCGGCCGAACCTGCTCAAGTTCATCGAGGCCTACAGCAAGTACAACATTCGCCGGTCGGTCAAAGACCGGGAGCTGCGGCGCAAGCTGACCCCGAACTACCGCATCGGGTGCAAGCGAATCCTGAACTCCACCACCTATTACAAGGCGGTCGCCGACCCGAAGACCGAACTGATCACCGACCACATCTCGCGGATCACGCCCGACGGCATCGTGACCGCCGACGGCACCCACCGCCGGCCCGACGTGATCGTGTACGCGACCGGCTTCCACGTCACCGACTCCTACACCTACGTCCAGATCAAGGGGCTGCACGGCGAGGACCTGGTGGACCGGTGGAACCGCGAGGGCATCGGCGCGCACCGCGGGATCACCATCGCCGACGTGCCCAACCTGTTCTTCCTGCTGGGTCCCAACACCGGGCTGGGGCACAACTCCGTGGTGTTCATGATCGAATCCCAGATCCGTTACGTCGCACACGCGATCGCGACCTGTGACAAGCTGGGCGCGCAGGCGCTGGCCCCGACCCGCGCCGCCCAGGACAAGTTCAACGACGAGTTGCAGCGCAGGCTGGGCCCGTCGGTGTGGAACAGCGGCGGGTGCAGCAGCTGGTATCTGGACGAGCACGGCAAGAACACCGTGCTCTGGGGCGGCTACACCTGGGAGTACTGGCGGGCGACCCGTTCGGTCAAGCCGGACGAATACCAGTTCTATGGCGTGAACATGGGCAGGAGCGCGGCAGTCTAGGCGCTGAGCAGAGTTGTTGCGGCGCTGCGCTGTTCGCTTGACTTCGACTTCTTCGCGAGGTCCTGCCGCACGATCCGGTCCAGGACCCGGTCGGAGACCAGCCGGCTGATCCGCACCAGGATCGCGGCGTCGCGTCCGATGGTGTAGCGCGTGCGGGGACGCGAGGCGGTCGCCGCCTTGGCGATGACTCTGGCGGCATGCTCGGATGACACCCCGGTCTCGGTGAACGAGTGAGCCTGTGCCGTCACGGCCACCGTCAGGTCGCCGTAGCGGGCGAGTTGGGCAGCGGTCATGTCGGCCTTCAGGCCCTCCGCGGTGGCGATTCCCCGTTCGACCATCTCGGTTTTGACCGCGCCGGGTTCGACGACGACCACCTTGATGCCGAGCTGTGCGACCTCGCGTCGCAGGGCATCACTGACCGCCTCGAGTGCGAACTTCGAACCGGCGTAGGCGCCGTACGTCGGCAAAACCACTTTGCCGCCGACGGAACTGATGTTCACCACGGTGCCCGAGCTGTAGAGCAGCGCCGGTAAAAGAGCCTGCGTCATGGCGACGTGACCGAACAAATTGACCTCGAACTGCTTGCGCCACTGCGCTATTGGCAAGGCTTCCACCGGCGCGTTGATCGCGATGCCGGCGTTGTTGATCAGCGCGCGCAGCGGCCGCCGCAGTGGGTCTCGCGTGACGCGGTCCGCGATCGCGGCCACATCCGATTCCATGGTGATGTCGAGGATGACCGGTTCGATGCCCTCGGCCCGTAAGGCGTCGGCGTCGGTGTCGCGGCGCACACCGGCGAGCACGTGAAAACCTCTGCGGGCCAGTTCTTTAGCCGTCGCTGCCCCCATCCCGGTGGAAGCTCCGGTCACGATGATCAGCTCTTGACGGTCGGCGGGATTCGACGAATTCATAACGGTCTCCATCCGGTGGGAGCGGTTGAGTTGACGCTGTCAACTGAAGCTAGGCGTTTGAGTTGACATTGTCAACTGGTGTGCTGGCTTATGCTCGGCGGGTGACGACACGAGCGGAGAGCGCTGCGGCGACACGTCGCTCGCTGCTCGAAGCCGCGGGAGTTTTGCTCGACCTCGGCGGAGTCGAGGCCGTCACGTTGCGCGAGGTGGGCGCCCGGGCCGGTGTTTCGCGCTCAGCGGCGTATCGCCACTTCGCCGATAAGGAATCGCTGCTCGCGGTCCTCGCGACGAATGCATTGGGCGAACTGGGCGACTTACTTGAGGCTTTGGTCGACAGCGACGATTCGCCCGAGAATTCGTTGCGTTCCGGTCTGCTTTCGCTGATCGAGCTGGGGCGCACCCGGCCTCACCTGTACCGGCTGATGTTCACCCCGCCGGCGGGGGACCCGACCGACGCGATGCGCGTGGCCGAACGTGCGCAGGATTTGTTTCTCGACATCGTGAGTGGCATTACCGGCCCCGGGCAGGCACGACGTTACGGGGCACTGCTGTTGACCAGCGCCCACGGGATCACGGGCCTGGATTTGAGTGGCCACATGGATTTGGACAAGTGGCACACCAATGCCGAGGAACTCGTCGACACCCTCATCTCGGTGCTGCCAAAAGCTGGATGAAAGCCTGTGCGGCCGCGTCCACCCCGGCCTCGTCATTGGTCGCGACGAGATCCAGCAGCAGCCCGCGCGCGACGGCCAGGCCCAGCCGCGCCAAGGCGGGGTCGACCGGACCCTCGGCGACCGCCTCGACCTCGGCCAGCCAGCCGTCGACAGCACCGGGAATCATTCGGGCAAAAGGCTTTTCGCCCTGGGCGGCGCGCGCGTAGCACTCGAAAAACAGGCGCTCGGATTCGCGCAACTCGGGTCGGCGGAGGTCGGCCCACATCGCCGCGAAGCTCTCGGCCGGGTTGGCCGGCAATTCGGGCAGCCGCCGCATCTGGCGGCGCTCGACCTCCTCGACGATCGCCACGAGCAGATCTTCTCGAGAACCGAAGTGGTGCAACAGCATCCGGTGGCTGGTGCCGACGGCGGCGGCCACCTCGCGCAGCGACCGGTCGCCGATGCCGCCGGTGGCGAACTCGGTAACGAGCGAATCGAGGAGCCGCCGGCGCCGCTCGGTGTCAGGAGTGCGCGCCATCGGCGCGGGTGAGCTGCTCTGATCGAGCCTTGAGGCCCCGGGCCTCGAGTTGCAGGAAGCGCTTGGTCTTCTTGGCCATCAGCCGCCCGACCAGTGCGCCCAGTGCGCCGCGCTGGTCGAGTTGCTGGCGCACCAGCGTGCGGCCGCCGGGCTGGGCGATGACCTCGTGCCGGGCGGTCACCCGCACCCCTGGCGAATTCTGCACCCAGGTCCATGACCTACCGGGGGCGATCTCGGTGACCTTCCAGACCAGCTTCGACATGCCGGGTTGCTTGATCGCGAACCGCCTGCCGACGGCAAGGCTCGAACCCTCAAGGCCGGCAAGGGAAGTCACCGACGCGGTCCATTCGGGCCAGTGCTCGACGTCGGTGAAGACCTCCCACACGAGTTGGGGTGGTGCGTCGATCTGGACGCCGTCTTCGGTAAACATGTACCAAATGGTACATTCTCGGCGCGTAATACTGGAGGCTGGATTGAAATCCGGTGGCGGCCGGACACGCCAGCGACACGTAAACACAACTTCTTGTGTTCCGCTGCGTTGTCGCACCCCAGGGGTAGTGTCTGGAGCCTGGGATTCATCCGGCAAAACGGTGTGTGAAGTGGGGTTCTGGTGAGCGAAAACATGAAGCTGATCGACCGGGTTTCGGCGATCAACTGGAACCGACTGCAAGACGAAAAGGACGCCGAGGTCTGGGACCGGTTGACCGGCAACTTCTGGCTGCCCGAGAAGGTGCCGGTGTCCAACGACCTGCCGTCGTGGGGCACCCTGACCGCCCACGAGAAGCAGATGACGATGCGGGTCTTCACCGGCCTGACGCTGCTGGACACCATCCAGGGCACCGTCGGGGCGGTCAGCCTGATCCCCGACGCGCTGACCCCGCACGAAGAGGCCGTCTACACCAACATCGCGTTCATGGAGTCGGTGCACGCGCGCAGCTACAGCAACATCTTCTCCACGCTGTGCTCGACCGCCGAGATCGACGACGCCTTCCGCTGGTCGGAGGAGAACCCCAACCTGCAGCGCAAGGCCGAGATCGTCATGCAGTACTACAAGGGCGACGAGCCGCTGAAGCGCAAGGTCGCCTCCACGCTGCTGGAGAGCTTCCTGTTCTACTCCGGCTTCTACCTGCCGATGTACTGGTCGAGCCGCGCGAAGCTGACCAACACCGCCGACATGATCCGGCTGATCATCCGCGACGAGGCCGTGCACGGCTACTACATCGGCTACAAATACCAGCGCGGTTTGGCGCTGGTCGACGATGCGCGCAAGCAGGAGCTCAAGGACTACACCTACGAGCTGCTCTTCGAGCTCTACGACAACGAGGTGGAGTACACCCAGGACCTCTACGACGAGGTCGGGCTGACCGAGGACGTCAAGAAGTTCCTGCGCTACAACGCCAACAAGGCGCTGATGAACCTCGGCTACGAGGCGCTGTTCCCGCGCGACGAGACCGACGTGAACCCGGCCATCCTGTCGGCGCTGTCACCGAATGCCGACGAGAACCACGACTTCTTCTCCGGCTCGGGCTCGTCGTACGTGATCGGCAAGGCCGTCGTCACCGAGGACGAGGACTGGGACTTCTAGCCCCGGGTCAGAGCTCAGGAACGGTCCGGCTTATCGGACGGGGTTCGCGCCCGCCCACAGTTAGTTGCGCCGCTGAAGATGAGCGGGGTCACCGGGCTGCTCTATAACCCGCTCGAGGGTTGTTACAAATCGCGTTGTAATTAGATGTGGAAGCGATTACGCTGCCATCGACGATTCGGGACGCGTCACCAAACATCGGGGTCGCCAAACGGGGAGGTTTGGGAAATATGTTGTTCCGTGCGGCTCGCAGCACCGCAAACGTGGTCACTACCGTCTCATGACCGTGGCGTTGCTGACCAAGCATCTATACGAGTTTGCGGTGGAATTGCGCCGGTTGGCCTACACCATGCCTGGTGGTTATGAAGATCCCCTCATCCATCTCAGTGAGCGGATGGTCCACTGCGCCAGGGAGCAGAGCTCGGAAGGTGTTAGCTAGCTCAGCCGATCGACGTTGCCTATTTCGATTGGTAGCAGCGATTGGCAAACGCGCAATGTGTTTCCCGCAGGCTGCTTCCTCGGGATTGTGATGCCAACCAATTATTGACTCAACCGCCAATAAATCCGGGGCAGAAGATTCCCGGATCCGCCGGCAAGATACCGGGTTTATCGACGCCATACGTTCGGGTATTTGACGTTGCAATGTTAAGCAGCTAGCAGGCCCGCCGTGATGGCGACCGGCCAAGCGCACCCGCTTTACCGCGGGTCTCCGCCATTCCCTTGCAGCCCAACGGGAATCGTCATTCCGGTGGGGGCACACGGCGAATATAAGAGCGTGATCTCATGAAGAAAACACTGGTGGCGCCGCTCCTTGTGCCGGCGTTCTTCGCCGCACTCGTCCTGAGCAGCGGCCCTGCGCGTGCGGACAGCGATGGTTACATTGCCGAGCTGCAATCCGACGGCGTGCCCATCCTCGGTTTGGCCGGTCCCGGCAGGTATATCCAAGCCGGCTACACCATCTGCATGGAGTTGCACAGTGGAGCGTCACCGGCCACCGCTGCGGATTCGTCTGGTTTCGGGCAGATCTATGCATGGAAACAGCAGCTTGTTACAGCGGCCCAACACAACCTGTGCCCGGACACTCTGCGGTGAGCGGGGCCTGAAGTCTCAGAGCGGCTCGTCGTACGTGATCGGCACGGCCCGTCGTCACCGAGGACGGGGATTGGCACTTTCACCGGCTGTCACCTGCGCCGACGCGCGCCGTTTCCAGCGCGGCAATCTCGGGTATCTCAGGCGAATTCCCTATCTGGATGGAGAACGCGTGACCACCGCCGAACAACCAGCGCCGGAAGGCGACGATCAGCCCCCGCAAGCCACCGAGGACGAAGGCGGCTCCGACGCCGACTCCGCAGAGCCCAGCCGATCGCCGGGAAGTGATGCCCCGCCCGCGGGCGAATGAGCCGCCCGCAGCCGCCAATAGGGCAGGCCGGTGTTCCAGTAATGAACGGCGTATGAATTGTGCGCATGGCGGGACCGCCCGCTGGCGCGGGTGATACGGCTGCCCTGACACTGTTGGGGTGACGAATACCGCCGCCTCTGCCACCACCAACTTCTGCCGTTCAGTGCTGCGCTGGCTGCGCGCCGGCTACCCCGAGGGCGTGCCCGGGCCCGACCGCGTGCCGCTGCTGGCGCTGCTGCGCAGCACCCCGCTGACCGAAGAGCAGATCGCCGAGGTGGTGCACAACATCACCGCGGAGGGATCGCCGGCGATCGCCGACGGTGTGATCGACCGCGACGAGATCGCCCATTTCATCTCCGACATGACGCATTACGACGCCGGGCCGGAGAACATCATCCGGGTGGCCGCCACGCTGGCCGCCGTCGGATGGCCGCTGGCCGGCATCGACGTCAGCGAGGTCATCCCCGGCGACGAGTGGGGAGAGGCCGCCGAGATCGCCGCGCGCAGCGGGGCCTCCGAAAGCGCCCCGGGCGCGACGCTGTAGGGCCCACCAGCGCCCCTGGCGCCCTACAGCTTCGAGATGTCGATGACGAAGCGGTAGCGCACGTCGCTGGCCAGGACGCGCTCGTAGGCTTCGTTGATGTAGTCGGGCTCGATGAGCTCGATTTCCGGTGTCACGTTGTGCTCGGCGCAGAAGTCCAGCATCTCCTGGGTCTCGGCGATGCCGCCGATGTTCGACCCGGACAGGCTACGGCGCGCCAGCGCCAGCGAGAACGCCCCCACCTCCATGGGATGCTCGGGAATGCCCAGCTCGACGAGTGTGCCGTCGACGTCGAGCAGGCTCAGATAGTCGTTGAGGTTCAGGTTCGCCGAGACGGTATTGAGGATGAGGTCGAAGCTGTTGCGCAGCTTCTTGAAGGTCTCGCGCTCGGCGGTGGCGTAATAGTGCTTGGCGCCCAGCCGCAGCCCGTCTTCCATCTTCTTCAGTGACTGCGACAGCACCGTCACCTCGGCGCCCATCGCGGCGCCGAGCTTGACGCCCATGTGGCCCAAACCGCCCAGGCCGATGATCGCCAGGCGGGTGTCCTTGCCGGCCTTCCAGTGCCGCAGCGGCGAGAACAGCGTGATACCCGCGCACAGCAGTGGGGCCGCTTTGTCCAGCGGCAGCGAGTCGGGGATGCGCAGAACGAAGTTCTCGTCGACGACGATCGCCTGGCTGTAGCCGCCCTGCGTCGTGGTGCCGTCCCGGTCGGTGGCGTTGTAGGTGAAGGTCGTGCCCCGGCTGCAGTACTGCTCGAGGCCGGCCTTACAGCTGTTGCACTGTCCGCAGGAGTTCACCATGCACCCGACGCCGACGTGGTCGCCGACCTTGTGCCTGGTGACCTCGGAGCCGACGGCGGTCACGACACCGGCGATCTCGTGGCCCACGACCAGCGGGTAATCCGGCGTGCCCCATTCGCCTTTGGCGGTATGGATGTCGGAGTGGCAGATTCCGGCGAACTTGATGTCGATCGCCACGTCGTGCGGACCCGGGTCGCGCCGCTCGATGGTGGTCTTGGTCAGCGGTGCCGTCGGCGAGGTGGCCGCGTACGCCGAAACTGTGCTCATGGGGATCCCTCTTCGATTCGATGCGTCGTCAAGAAGTTTAGCTAAGGTAAGAGTTCCTTCGCCATCGGACGGGGCGAACATCACGTTATGACGAGGGACGCGTTTTTTGCCGGACCGCCGTCAGTTGATCGGGGCGTTCACCAGGCGCAGGTCGTCGACGATGCCGCGGGCCGCGATCAGGCCCTCGCCGGTTTGCCAGATCTCGTCGTTGACGATGTAGACCCGGTTGTCCCGGTTGGCCGACAGCTTGCGCCACGGGTTGCTGTCCAGGATCGTGGCGGCCCGGTCGGCGGCGGACGGCGAGGCGCAGGACACGTACACCACGTCGGCGTCGGCGATCGACAGGTCCGGATTCTTCGCCAGGTCCGCGTCGCTGCTGCCGATCTCGATGTAGGGCTTGTCGGTGAATCGCTGGGACGCCGGCCGGTCCACGCCGACCGCACCCAGCACGCTGGCCGGGAAGTTGTTGGCGCCGAACACCCGGATCGTGCCGGTCGTCAGCTGCACGATCGACGCCTGATAGTGCGAGGCGTCGTGCCGCGCGCCGATGTCGGTCGTTCGCCGGGCAAAGCCGCTGATCAACCCGTCCACCGCGGCGGAGCGGCCGGTGGCGGCGCCGACCGCGCGCAGGTTGTCCTGCCACGCCGCGCCCGGCGCGGCCGTGAACACCGTCGGTGCGATCGCGGTCAGCTGCGGATACAGCGTCGGGGTCAACCCCTGCGACCCCAGGATCAGGTCGGGGTGGGCGCTCGCGATCGCCTGCAGGTCGGGGTGCGAGCGGGTGCCGACCCCCGGCAGGCCGTGCACCGCGCCGCCCAGGTAGGCGGGCTGACTCGGGGACCCGTCCGGCAACGCCGCGCCGACCACCCGCGACTGCAGACCCAGCGCGCACAGCGTGTCGAGCTGGTCGCCGGAGAGCACGACGATGCGCTGCGGGTCGGCGGGCACCAGCACCACGTCCGGGTTGACGCCCGCGGCGTTGTGGACCTGCCGTTTCGCGGAACCCGCATCGGCCTCGGCGGCGTCGTGCGCGCACGAGTCGTCGGGGCGGCGGTCGTTGCCGAGCACGCCGGCGCCCGCGATCTGGGTCGTCGGAGTGACCAGGGAACGGGCCGACGCCTGGCCGGCGTTCTTGTCCGATCCGCAGCCGCTGGATGCCAGGACGAGCGTCGCTGTCACCGCGGTCGCCGCGGCCAGCCGGGCGGGTCTGATCACGCCGAACAACACGCGTCAGACGCTAACATCCGGCCAGCGTGGCGATCGCTAGCGCGGCGGAGCCGGGCGAAGCGGGTCGCCACCATTCGGCCAGCGTGGCGCCGCTGCGCCGACGGAGCCGGGCGAAGCCGGGTCGCCACCATTCGGCCAGCGTGGCGCCGCTGCGCCGACGGACACGCCGCACCGGTGAGTCATTTACGACAGTTTGTAGGACCAGCCCTGACGTCGCCATGAACGACGGCTAAGATTCGTCTCAATACCGATTTTTGGGCCGGTGTCCGATCTGGATGTTTGGAGAAGCTGTTGACAGCCGAAGCGCCCCCCTTGGGAGAACTCGAGGCCGTTCGTCCGTACCCGGACCGCATGGGCCCCAAAGGGAACCTCGTCTACAAACTGATCACCACGACCGATCACAAGATGATCGGCATCATGTACACCGTCACCTGCTTCGGCTTCTTCTTCGTGGGTGGGCTGATGGCGTTGCTGATGCGCACCGAGCTGGCCGCGCCGGGGCTGCAGTTCCTGTCGAACGAGCAGTTCAACCAGCTGTTCACCATGCACGGCACGATCATGCTGCTGCTGTACGCCACACCGGTGGTGTTCGGTTTCGCCAACCTGGTGCTGCCGCTGCAGATCGGTGCGCCCGACGTGGCGTTCCCCCGGCTGAACGCCTTCTCGTTCTGGCTGTTCCTGTTCGGCGGGCTGATCGCGGCGTCCGGCTTCATCGTCCCGGGCGGGGCGGCCGACTTCGGCTGGACGGCCTACACGCCGCTGTCTGACGCGGTGCACTCGCCCGGAGCCGGGGGAGACCTGTGGATCACCGGCCTGATCGTCGCCGGTCTGGGCACCATCCTGGGTGCGGTCAACATGATCACCACCGTGGTGTGCATGCGCGCGCCCGGCATGACCATGTTCCGGATGCCGATCTTCACCTGGA
This sequence comes from Mycobacterium colombiense, assembly GCF_001672755.1. GTDB lineage: Bacteria > Actinomycetota > Actinomycetes > Mycobacteriales > Mycobacteriaceae > Mycobacterium > Mycobacterium colombiense_C. Next base: position 32,557 of record NZ_LZKI01000145.1, read on the forward strand.
ACATCCTGGTGACCTCGATCCTGATCCTGATCGCGTTCCCGATCCTGACCGCGGCGCTGTTCGGGCTGGCCGCCGACCGACATCTGGGCGCCCATGTCTACGACGCCGCCAACGGCGGAGTCCTGTTGTGGCAACACCTGTTCTGGTTCTTCGGCCATCCCGAGGTGTACATCATCGCGTTGCCGTTCTTCGGCATCATCACCGAGATCATCCCGGTGTTCTCGCGCAAGCCGGTCTTCGGTTACACCACGCTGGTTTACGCGACCCTGTCGATCGCCGCGCTGTCGGTCGCGGTGTGGGCACACCACATGTTCGCCACCGGAGCCGTTCTGCTGCCGTTCTTTTCGTTCATGACGTATCTGATCGCGGTGCCGACCGGGATCAAGTTCTTCAACTGGATCGGCACCATGTGGAAGGGGCAGATCACCTTTGAGACGCCGATGCTGTTCTGTGTCGGCTTCCTGATCACCTTCCTGCTCGGTGGCCTGACGGGTGTGATGCTGGCCAGCCCGCCGCTGGACTTCCACGTCACCGACAGCTACTTCGTGGTCGCGCACTTCCACTACGTGCTGTTCGGCACCATCGTGTTCGCCACCTTCGGCGGGGTGTACTTCTGGTTCCCGAAGATGACCGGCCGGCTGCTCGACGAGCGGCTGGGCAAGCTGCACTTCTGGTTGACGTTCATCGGGTTCCACACCACCTTCCTGGTGCAGCACTGGCTGGGTGACCTGGGCATGCCGCGCCGCTACGCGGACTATCTGCCCAGCGACGGCTTCCAGCCCTACAACGTCGCCTCGACGGTGGGCGCCTTCATCCTGGGCGCGTCGATGTTCCCGTTCGTCTGGAACGTCTTCAAGAGCTGGCGTTACGGCGAGGTCGTCACGGTCGACGACCCGTGGGGCTACGGTAACTCCCTGGAATGGGCCACCAGCTGCCCGCCGCCGCGGCACAACTTCACCGAGCTGCCCCGAATCCGTTCGGAGCGCCCGGCATTCGAGCTGCACTACCCGCACATGGTGGAGCGGCTCCGCGCCGAGGCGCATGTGGGTCGCGCGCACGGGCCCTCGGACAAGGACGTCACCAGACTGGACGACGTCCAGGTTCGAAGCTGATGGCCTGACGGGCGGCTGTCCGGCGTGAACCCACCACCCAAGGTGTCGGTGCTGATCACTGTCACCGGCGTGGATCAACCGGGCGTGACGGCGACCCTGTTCGAGGCGCTGTCACGGCACGGCGTCGAGCTGCTCAACGTCGAACAGGTGGTGATCCGGCACCGCCTGACGCTGGGTGTGCTGGTGTGCTGCCCGGCTGAGGTCGCGGACAGCGCGCAGTTGCGCGACGACGTCGAATCGGCCATCCACAAGGTCGGTCTCGATGTCAGCATCGAGCGCAGCGACGACGTACCGATCATGCGGGAGCCCTCGACCCACACCATTTTCGTGCTGGGTCGGCCCATTACCGCCGGCGCGTTCGGCGCGGTGGCCCGCGAGGTGGCGGGCCTGGGCGTCAACATCGACCTGATCCGCGGCGTCTCCGACTATCCGGTGATCGGCCTGGAGCTGCGCGTGTCGGTGCCGCCGGGCGCGGACGGCGCGTTGCGGACCGCCCTGAACCGGGTGTCCAGCGAGGAACAGGTCGACATCGCGGTCGAGGACTACAGCCTGGAACGACGGGCCAAGCGGCTCATCGTGTTCGACGTCGACTCGACGCTGGTGCAGGGCGAGGTCATCGAGATGCTGGCAGCCCGGGCCGGCGCCGAGGGCAAGGTCGCCGCGATCACCGACGCCGCGATGCGCGGCGAGCTGGACTTCGCGCAGTCGCTCGAGCAACGGGTGGCGACGCTGGCGGGCCTGCCCGCCAGCGTGATCGACGAGGTCGCCGACCAGCTCGAACTGATGCCAGGCGCCCGCACCACGTTGCGGACCCTGCGGCGCCTGGGTTACGCCTGCGGTGTCGTGTCCGGGGGCTTCCGCCGGATCATCGAGCCGTTGGCCGAGGAGCTGATGCTGGATTACGTCGCGGCCAACGAGCTGGAGATCGTCGACGGCACGCTCACCGGACGGGTCATCGGCCCCATCGTCGACCGGCCCGGAAAGGCCACGGCGCTAAGGGAATTCGCGAAGCAGGTCGGCGTGCCGATGGCACAGACCGTCGCCGTGGGCGACGGCGCCAACGACATCGACATGCTGGCCGCGGCCGGACTGGGGATCGCGTTCAACGCCAAGCCGGCGCTGCGCGAGGTCGCCGACGCGTCGCTGAGCCACCCCTACCTGGACACGGTGCTGTTTCTGCTGGGTGTGACCCGCGGCGAAATCGAGGCCGCCGACGCGGTCGACGGCGAGGTCCGCCGGGTCGAGATCCCGCCCAACCCGTAGCGGTCGCAAGCGCGGCGACCCGGCAGGTATTCGAGCGCCGCGGTACGGCACGATGGTCGGGTGCCCGAAAACGGAAGCGAGTCAGCCGACCCCGATCTGCTGCTCGACTTCAGGCAGGTGTCGCTGCGGCGCGGCGGCAACGTCTTGGTCGGGCCGCTGGATTGGGCGGTCGAACTCGACGAACGCTGGGTGATCGTCGGGCCCAACGGCGCCGGTAAGACCTCGCTGCTGCGGATCGCCGCGGCGGCCGAACATCCCTCGTCCGGCGTCGCTTTCGTGCTCGGCGAGCGGCTGGGCCGCGTCGACGTGACCGAGTTGCGGGCCCGGATCGGGCTCAGCTCCTCGGCTTTGGCGCAGCGGATTCCCACCGACGAGGTGGTGCGCGATCTTGTCGTCTCGGCCGGCTACGCGGTGCTGGGCCGGTGGCGGGAACGCTACGAGGACGTCGACTACCAACGGGCCATCGACATGCTGGAGAGCCTGGGCGCCGAGCACCTCGCGGAGCGCACCTACGGCACGCTGTCCGAGGGCGAGCGCAAGCGGGTGCTGATCGCCCGCGCGCTGATGACCGACCCCGAGCTGCTGCTGCTCGATGAGCCCGCCGCCGGTCTGGATCTGGGCGGCCGCGAGGAATTGGTCGCCCGGCTGACCGACCTGGCCGCCGACCCCGACGCGCCGGCCCTGGTGCTGGTCACCCACCACGTCGAGGAGATTCCGCCCGGGTTCAGCCACTGCATGCTGCTCTCGGAGGCCGAGGTGGTCGCCGCGGGATTGCTGACCGACGTGCTGACCGCCGAGAACCTGTCCACCGCGTTCGGCCAAGCGATCGCCCTCGACGTCGTCGACGGGCGCTATTTCGCGCGGCGAGTCCGCACCCGCGCAGCCCACCGGAGGCCGTTATGACGTCACCCGACGAACCCCCGCTGGTCGCACGGCCGGCCGCCACCGTGATGCTGGTCCGCGACGACCCGGGCGGCATCGCGGTCTTCCTGATGCGCAGGCACGCCCGAATGGAGTTCGCCGCGGGCACTGTGGTGTTCCCCGGCGGCGGTGTCGACGACCGCGACCGCAACGCAGACATCGCGTGGGCCGGTCCGCCGCCGCAGTGGTGGGCGCAGCGGTTCGGCATCGAACCCGACCTGGCCGAGGCGCTGGTGTGCGCCGCAGCCCGCGAGACGTTCGAGGAGTCGGGGGTGCTGTTCGCCGGGCCGGCGGGCGACCCGGACAGTATCGTCGGCGACGCCTCGGTGTACGGCGAGGCACGACGGGCGCTGGCCGAACGGTCGCTGTCCTTCGCCGACTTCCTGCGCCAGGAAAACCTGGTGCTGCGGTCCGATCTGCTGCGCCCGTGGGCCAACTGGGTCACCCCGGAGGCCGAGCGGACCCGCCGCTACGACACCTATTTCTTCGTGGGCGCGCTGCCGCAGGGGCAGCGCGCCGACGGCGAGAACACCGAATCCGACCTCGCGGGCTGGATGGCACCCCGGGCCGCCATCGACGAGTTCGAGGCCGGCCGTTGCTTCCTGCTGCCGCCGACGTGGACGCAGCTGGACTCGCTGGCCGGGCGGACCGTGGCCGAGGTGCTGGCCGTCGAGCGCCAGATCGTGCCGGTGCAGCCGCATCTGGAGATCCAGGGCGACAACTGGGTGTTCGAGTTCTTCGATTCCGACCGCTACCACCAGGCGCGGGAAGCGGGCGGCCTGGGGTGGCGGCATTGAGCGAGTTCGTCAGCGTGGTGGTCAGCGACGGCTCGCAGGACGCCGGGCTGGCCATGTTGCTGCTGTCGCGCCCACCGACCAACGCGATGACCCGCCAGGTCTACCGGGAGGTCATCGCGGCGGCCGAGGAGTTGGGCCGCCGCGAGGACGTCGCCGTGGTGATCTTGTTCGGCGGCCATGAGATCTTCTCCGCGGGCGACGACATGCCCGAGCTGCGGACGCTGCGGGGCTCCGAGGTCGAGAGCGTGGCGCGGGTGCGGCAGGAGGCCGTCGATGCCGTGGCCGCGATCCCCAAGCCGACGGTCGCCGCGATCACCGGCTACGCGCTGGGCGCCGGGCTCACCCTGGCCCTGGCCGCCGACTGGCGGATCAGTGGCGACAACGTGAAGTTCGGCGCGACCGAGATCCTGGCCGGCCTGGTGCCCGGCGGCGACGCGATGGCCCGCCTGACCCGGGTGGCCGGCGCGAGCAAGGCCAAGGAGCTGGTGTTCAGCGGCCGTTTCTTCGACGCCGAGGAGGCTCTGGCGCTGGGCCTCATCGACGACATGGTGCCCCCAGACGACGTGTACGACGCCGCCGCCGGGTGGGCGCGCCGTTTCCTCGACGGGCCGCGGCACGCGCTGGCCGCCGCCAAGGCCGCGATCAACGACGTGTTCGATCTGGAACTCCCGGAGCGGCTCGCCGCCGAACGCCGCCGCTACGTCGAGGTATTCACCGCTGGTCAGGGCGGTGGCGATCGGATGGATCCCGGCGGCCGTTAGGCTGCCCTGCATGACCAGTTCGACCGACGCCGTTCCGACGCCCCACGCCACCGCCGAGCAGGTGGAAGCCGCCCGGCACGACAGCAAGTTGGCCCAGGTGCTCTACCACGACTGGGAAGCCGAGACCTACGACGACAAGTGGTCGATCTCCTATGACCAGCGTTGCATCGACTACGCCCGCGGCCGCTTCGACGCCATCGTGCCCGACGAGGTGCTGCGCGAGCTGCCCTACGACCGGGCCCTCGAATTAGGCTGCGGCACAGGATTTTTCCTGCTCAACCTGATCCAGTCCGGGGTCGCCCGGCGCGGATCGGTGACCGACCTGTCGCCGGGCATGGTCAAGGTCGCCACCCGAAACGGCCAGTCGCTGGGCCTCGACATCGACGGCCGCGTCGCCGACGCCGAGGGCATCCCGTACGAGGACAACACCTTCGACTTGGTCGTCGGGCACGCGGTGCTGCACCACATCCCCGACGTGGAGCTGTCGCTGCGCGAGGTGATCCGGGTGCTGAAGCCCGGTGGCCGGTTCGTCTTCGCCGGCGAGCCGACCAGCGCCGGCGACGTCTACGCCCGCGAGCTGTCCACCCTGACCTGGCGCATCGCCACCAACGTCACCAAGCTGCCCGGCCTGGGTGGCTGGCGGCGCCCGCAGGCCGAGCTGGACGAATCCTCCCGCGCCGCCGCGCTGGAGGCCATCGTCGACCTGCACACCTTCACCCCGGGTGACCTGGAGCGGATGGCCACCGGCGCCGGCGCCACCGAGGTGCGGACCGTCAGCGAAGAGTTCACCGCCGCGATGTTCGGCTGGCCGGTGCGCACCTTCGAGGCGTCGGTACCGCCGGGCCGTTTGGGCTGGGGCTGGGCGAAATTCGCCTTCAGCGGTTGGAAGACGCTGAGCTGGGTGGACGCCAACGTGTGGCGCCGCGTGGTCCCGAAGGGCTGGTTCTACAACGTGATGGTGACCGGGGTCAAACCCTCCTGAGCGTCGGGCTGCGCTTTCGCCCCGCGACGATGCAGCCCGCGCAGCGGCGTGAGGAGGAGCCGGGCAATCAGGTTTAGCACGGAGGACGTCGGCTATCTGCGGTCGCACGCGGGTGCCGCGGCGCTGGCGGCGGTCGCCGAACTCGAACTGACCGACGCCACCCTGGTCGCCGATGTCGCCGCGGCGCGCGCCGAATTCGGCGACCGGGCCGCGGTGCTGGTGGAGACGGTGCTGTTGCGCCGCCGCGCGTTGGAAAAACTGGGCGGGCTCGAAGTGTCGGGCTGGCTCTTCACCGACGAGGCGCTGCAGCAGTCCACCGCGGCGCCGGTGGCGTTGCACCGGGCCGGGCGGCTGGCCGGCGACGGCGGCGTCGTCGTGCACGACGCGACCTGTTCGATCGGCACCGAGCTCGCCGCGCTGAGCGCCCGCGGGATCACCGCGCTGGGCAGCGATATCGATCCGGTGCGGCTGGCGATGGCGCGCCACAACGTGGGGGAGTCGGCCTGGATCTGCCGCGCCGACGCGCTGCGCCCGGTCACCCGCGACGCCGTGCTCGTCGTCGACCCCGCGCGCCGCGTGGAGGGCCGTCGGCGAGTGCGCATCGACGACTACCGGCCCGGCCTGGGCTCGCTGCTCGAGGCCTACCACGACCGGGAATTCGTCGTAAAGTGTTCTCCCGGAATCGATTTCGATGAGGTGCGACGCCTGGGTTTCGACGGCGAAATCGAGGTGACGTCGTACCGCGGTTCCGTCCGGGAAGCCTGCCTGTGGTCGGCCGGACTTTCCCGACGCGGCGTGGGCCGGCGGGCGAGCGTGCTGGATCGCGGTGAGCAACTCACCAACGACGACCCCGACGACTGCCCGGTGCGGCCGGTCGGGCGCTGGATCGTCGACCCGGACGGTGCGGTGGTGCGGGCCGGGCTGGTGCGCCACTATGGCGCGCGGCACGGGCTGTGGCAGCTCGATCCCGACATCGCCTACCTCTCCGGCGATCGGCTGCCCGAGGCGGACCGCGGGTTCGAGGTGCTCGAGCAGCTGGTCTTCGACGAACGCCGACTTCGCCAGGCCCTGTCGGCGCTGGACTGCGGTTCGCTGGAGATCCTGGTCCGCGGGGTCCGGGTGGACCCGGACGCGCTGCGCAGACGGATGCGGTTGCGTGGGAGCCGATCGCTGTCGGTGGTCATCGCCCGCATCGGTGCGGGCAGCGCCGGCCGGGCGATGGCGTTCGTTTGCCAACCCTCCCGATAGCGCCGGGTACGCTGGCGGCGTCACTTCTCCGGGTCACCGGCCCTGGTCAGTTTGCGAGGACACTTCCACGATGCGTTACCTGGTAGCCGCTGCGCTGTTCGCGGCGGCGGTCTTGGTGGGCTGGCCGGCCGCGGCCGATCCACCGTCGTGCGCCAGCCTGGGCGGCAGCGTCGAGGACGGCCAGATGTGCCGGCTGCGCGCCACCGGCCCCAACTACACGCTCAACATGGTCTTTCCCGCGGATTATCCGGACGGGCAGGCGCTGGCCGACTACGTCACCCAGAACCGGGACGGCTTCGTCGCCGTCGCGCAGAGTTCCGGGGGGCGCGACCAGCCATACCAGCTCGAGGCCACCACCGAGCAGCGCTTCGCCGGGCAGCCACCCCACAACACCCGCAGCGTCGTGCTCAAGTTCTTCCAGGATGTCGGGGGAGCGCACTCGTCGATCTGGTACAAGGCGTTCAACTACAACCTGGGGGCCAGGCAGCCCATCACCTTCGACAACCTCTTTCCTCCGGGCGCCGCGCCGCTGGACGCCATCTTCCCGATTGTGCAGCGCGACCTGGAACGCCAAACCCCTTTGGGCGCCGCGATTCTGCCGTCGACGGGACATGACCCGACGCACTACCAGAACTTCGCCATCACCGACGACCAGCTGATCTTCTACTTCGCCCCGGGCGAGATGCTGCCTGCGTTCGGCGGCCCGTTGCAGGCCCAGGTGCCGCGCAACGCCATTCCGCCGCTGGCGATCTAAGTGGCGATCGCAAGCGCGGCGTAGCCGGGCGCAGCGGGTCGCCACCATCGGACTGGACCCTCAGACCGGGCCGGCCTGTAACTCCATCGCCACCGCGCCCAGCGCCAGCGCGACCTGCGCGATGCATCCGATGAGCGGGACATAGAACGCCCGCCTCTGCCGCACCAGGAAATACACGGCGACGACGATGTCGACGACCAGAAGGGCGGCGCCGCCCCAGGTGCCCAGGTTCATGGCCCGGTCGATCCAGGCGGGATCGCCGCATTTTCGGGACCCGCAGGGATCGGTGGTCATCACCAGCAGGCCCAGCAGCACAAAGCTCGCCGCGTAGAGGCCGCCGTGGATGACCAGCAGGACGGACGTCGCCACGATGTCGGCGGTGCTGCCGCGCGGGCTTGCGGTGGTCTTGGTGGTCGCGACGCCTGGCGCCGCGGATTCATCGATCGGCACCACACGAGTATGTCCCGGTCAGGCCGGGGCAAAACCGTAAACCTGGCCGTCGCTGGTGGCGGCCACCACCCGGCGATCGGTGCCGATTGACACCCCGACCGGATACCCGGTCGCCGCCGGCATCGGGTAGCTGCCCAGCGTGCGGCCGCTGCCCGGATCGAAGATCACTAGCGACATGCCGGGGGCGCCGTTGGCCGGGGGGCCGCTGGCCACCGTATAGCCGACGCCGCTGCCGGCCAGACTCGACGTCGACAGGGGCAGGACGTCGTCGCGGCGCCACACCTGATCGGCGTGATCGCCGGCGTCCTTGAACGCCGCCAGCTTCGTGTCGGGGCCGCCGCCGGCGACGATCAGCCCCTGCGGGGTGACCGCGGGCGGCGTCTGCGCCAAGAAGCCCAGCGGCACCGACCATTTCACCTTGGCGTCGGTGGCGTGCAGTGCCCACAGTCGCTGGTCGCGGCCGTTGACGTAGACGGTCGACCCGTCGGCTGACAGCACGGGGCTGGCGATGACACCGGCGCCCACGGCGTCGCTGGTCCATTCGCGGGTCAGCAGCGGCATCTGCCCCGGGTGGTACTTGAGCCCCACCAGGCCCGCGGCGGGAGCGCCGGGCTGCCAGACACCGAGCACCACCATCCCGTTGGCCGCCGAGAAGGCGGGCGCGGCCGCGACGGGGCAGCCCTGGCGGGCAGGCGCGCAGTCGGTCAGCCCGCGCGCGGCGTCGGTGGGGTCGACGCCATCGACCAGGTCGAGCGGGCTGCCCGACACCTGGCCGCGGTGGGAGTCGAAGACCAGCACCTGGCCCAGGTGCGTGGCCACCAGGAGCGCGCCTTGCCCGACGAATCGCGGCGTGGTGGGCATGCCGATCACCGGCTGGCGCCACCGCGTCCACTGGGTCACCGGGAAGGACAGGAGCGCTCCGGGCTGGCCGACGTAGAGGTTGTCGAATCCGTCGAGCAGCGGGCCGCCGAAGCCGCCGCCCTGGGCCAGACGCACGCACCAGCGCTGCCGCCCGTTGTTGTTGTTCTCCCATTCCATCAGCGAGCAGCCCGCCGAGGTTTGGGCGTTGAGGGCCAGATAACCCCGCGCGCTCAGCGCCGGTCCGGCGGCCAGGCTTCCCTTGACCGACCGGGTCCACTGCAGCGAGAGCTTGGCGGCCCCGTCGGTGCCGGTGTAGCTGCTGTTGGCGGCGTCGGCGTACTGGGCCGGCCAGCCCTGCGCGGCCGAGGCGTCGACCCAGGAGTCGGTGTTGCCGCAGGCGCCGGCCCCGATGGTGATGACCGCCGCCAACACAACGGATGACGAACGCCGGAGCCCACTGACGATGTGTCGGGCAAGCACCTTCGGTTTTCCCAATCCTTTTCGCGTGGCGGGCCGCGCGCGGGCGGACCCGGCCGTTGGGCGGCAATCGAGTACAGGTGAGGGTAACCCGTGGCGGTTCGCGGGCTTACGATCGACCGAGTTAGGCTGTCCGGCCATGACGAGCATGTGGGGTGCACCGGTCCATCGCCGTTGGCGTGGATCGAACCTGCGGGACCCGCGCCAGGCCAAGTTCCTCACGCTGGCCTCGCTGAAATGGGTGCTGCGCAACCGCGCTTACACCCCGTGGTACCTGGTGCGCTATTGGCGGCTGCTGAAGTTCAAGCTGGCCAACCCGCACATCATCACCCGCGGCATGGTGTTCCTCGGCAAGGGCGTGGAGATCCACGCGACGCCCGAGCTGGCGCAGCTCGAGATCGGCCGGTGGGTGCACATCGGCGACAAGAACACCATCCGCGCGCATGAAGGCTCGCTGCGGTTCGGCGACAAGGTGGTGCTGGGTCGCGACAACGTCATCAACGCCTACCTCGATATCGAGCTCGGCGATTCGGTGTTGATGGCCGACTGGTGCTACGTCTGCGATTTCGACCACCGCATGGACAACATCGACCTGCCGATCAAGGACCAGGGCATCGTCAAGTCCCCGGTGCGGATCGGTCCGGACACCTGGGTGGGCGTGAAGGTGTCGGTGCTGCGGGGCACGTCCGTCGGACGCGGTTGCGTGCTGGGGTCTCACGCGGTGGTCCGCGGGGTGATCCCGGACTTTTCGATCGCGGTCGGCGCACCGGCCAAGGTGGTCAAGAACCGCCAGCTCGCCTGGGAGAGCTCGGCGGCGCAGCGCGCCGAACTGGCGGCCGCGCTGGCCGACATCGAACGCAAGAAGGCCGCGCACTAGCCGGCCGCTTGCGGTTGCTCGTCGACTGGCCAGGGGCCACCAATGGTCACTCGTGCCACAGCAGTAACGTCTACGCACCATCTACCACTTTTCGGATCCGCTAGCGCGGGCGCTAGCGGATTGCAGAGGGCGTAGATCAGTTCGCGGTACCGGCAGCGGCACCGAACTGGCTCCGAGCATCGCTGTCAGATGCTCTGATAACGCCGCAGCGCCTCGGTGCGCTCGGCGGCGTGGTCGACGATGGGCGCCGGATAGCCGTCCGGACGCTCACCCTTGCGTAGGTGCGCGTCGTCGGCCGAGCGGAGTTCGGGTACCCAGCGCCGGACGTAATCGCCGGACGGGTCGAACTTCTCGCCCTGGGTGATCGGGTTGAACACCCGGAAGTAGGGTGCGGCATCGGTACCGCAACCCGCACACCACTGCCAGCCGTGCTGGTTGTTGGCCATGTCGCCGTCCACCAGCTGGTCCAGGAACCATTCGGCACCCCATTGCCACGGCAGGTGCAGGTCCTTGACCAGGAACGACGCCACGATCATCCGCACCCGGTTGTGCATGAAGCCGGTCTCGCGCAGCTGACGCATGCCCGCGTCGACGAAGGGGAAACCGGTCTCGCCGGCTTTCCACGCCGCGAAACGGCGCTTGGCCTCGGCGCCGGTGTCGGTCTGGATTCCGTCGAAGTCGCTGTTCCAGTTGCGCCAGGCGCTGGCCGGCCAGTGGTGCAGTACGTCGGCGTAGAAGTCGCGAAAAGCCAACTCCCGCAGGAAGGCTTGCGCGCCGCTGCCGCGCAGGTCCAGGTCTGCGACCAGCGTGCGGGGATGAATGGTGCCGAACTTCAGGTGCGCCGACATGCGGCTGGTCCCCGTCAGGTCCGGCCTGTTTCGGTCCTCGGCGTAGCTCCGTAATCCCTTGTCCACGAAGGACTTCCACTGTTTGCGCGCCGCCGCCTCACCGGCTGCCACCTCGAGGACCGGGCCGGGATCGGGGATCTCGCATTGCTTGATCCGCAGCTGCGCCGGATCCAGCCAGCGTGCGGACTTCGCGCTCGACTTGGCCGGTTCGCGCCAACCGGTCTGTTGCCACTGACGCAGGAACGGGGTGAACACCTTATAGGGCGAGCCGTCCGGCTTGGTGACGCGGCCGGGTGAGACCAGATACGGCGACCCCGTCGCCACCAGCGGCACCGAACCCAGTGCCGCGCTGACCTTCTCGTCGCGGCGCTTACCGAACGGCGCGAAGTCCTCGGAGACGTGCACCGACGACGCATCGATTTCCTTGGCGATGCGCGGAATCTGCGTATGGGGCTGCCCGCGGGTGACGAGCAGCCGGCCGTCGAGATCGTCGCGCAGCCGCCGCAGCGAGTCACCCAGGTACTGCAGCCGGCGTTGTCCCGACGACTTTTCCAGGCGTGGATCGAGGACGAAGCAGGCGAGCACCTCGTCGTTCTCGGCCGCGGCCGTCAGCGCCGGATGGTCACGCAACCGCAGATCGCGGCGAAACCACAAGAGTGCAGGCATGGTCTAGCGATTCAGTCGCCAGATGTGGGCGGACAGGATCGTCGCGAAGCCACACCACAGCGGGTAGGGCAGCAACGCCAGCCCGCCGCGTGGCGTGGCCTGGGCCGTGCGCCTGACCAGATCGGCGCTGCTGGCCGTCAGCGCCGCGGCACCCACCGCGCTCGCGCCGAGTTTGTGGTACCCGAAGAACAGCCAACTCCATCCGGCATTCAGGAGCAGGTTGACCGCCAGCGCCACGGCGTAGTTGCGTGCCTTGTCGTGCTGCCCGGCCGCGCGAAACCGGTCGATGGCCACCGCCGACGTGCCCGCGATGTCAGCGTAGAGCGTCGTCCACACGGCGGGGAAGGCGGCGCGGGGCGGCTGGTAGGAGGGCTTGCGAAGCCGCGAGTACCACCGGGGAATGGCGTTGCTGCTGGCGATGCTTCCGGCACCGGCGGCAGCGGCGACGGCCAGGCCGGTCGCGGCCAGTATCGACCTGTTCACGGTGTGCTCCGTTCTGGTTGTCTCCGGTCCGCTTGTTGCTCAACGGCTTTGGTGTGGGCAGGGTTGGTCGGCCACCAGATCCGGTCGCCGATGAGGGCGAACAGGGCCGGGATGACCAGCGTGCGCACCACGAACGTGTCGAGCAGGATGCCCAGGCCGACGATGATGCCCAGCTGGGTCAGGACGATCAGCGGCAACACCCCGAGCACGCAGAACACGGCGGCCAAAACGATTCCCGCGCTGGTGATCACGCCTCCGGTGGCCGACACAGCACGCACCATCCCCTCGCGAGCACCGTGCTGCGCGGCTTCCTCGCGGGCCCGGGTGACCAAGAAGATCGTGTAGTCCACGCCGAGGGCCGCCAGGAACAGGAAGGCGAACAGCGGGGTGGTGTTGTCCAGTGCCGGGAAGCCGAGGACGTGCAGGCTCGCCCAGCCGCCCATGCCGAGCGCGGCCAGGGCGCCCAGAATCGTCGCGGCCAGCAGTGTCGGTGGCGCAAGGGCCGACCGCAGCAGCACGTAGAGGACGATCAGGATGACGGCCAGGATGGCCGGGATCAGCAGCACCCGGTCGTGCGTGGCCGCATCGCGAATGTCCAGGGCCTGTGCGTCGGCGCCGCCCACCAGCGCGTGCGGATCGGCGGCCCGCGTCGAATCCCGTAGCGCGGCAACGATGCCGAAGGCCCGCTGTGACGACGGCGGCGCGTCGATCACCACGGACCACTTCGTCAGCCCGGATCCGGACCGGCCCGACTCGGTCGCCGAGACGACGCCGGCGGTGGACGTGATCGCCTGCTGCACGGGTGCGGCGTGATCGGTCGGGGTGACGACCACGGTGGGGTTGGCCAGCCCGGCCGGAAAGTGTTCGGCTACAACGGTGTAACCGGTTACCGAGTCCGCGCGGACCCGGAACTGCTCGGTCTGCGACAAACCGATCCGGGTTCCGAACAGGCCGGCGGCAAGGGCGGCCAACACGGCGATCGCGACCGCCGCGACCAGGGCCGGGCGCCCGCCCACCCATTCGGCGACGCGATGCCAGCTGCCGGAGTCCAGGGCTTCGTCGTCCCCGGCGTGCGGGATGAACGGCCAGAACAATCTCCGGCCGCAGACGGCCAGCAGCGGGGGCAGGATCACCAGCACCGAAATCGCGGCAACCACAAGGCCGCACGCCGCCAGCGCGCCCAGGCTGCGGGTACTCGGGGTGGACGCGAACAGCAGGGTGAGCAGCGCCAGCACCAC
>NZ_LZKI01000146.1 GCF_001672755.1 Mycobacterium colombiense
ACGATCTCCACGATGTGGCCGTCGATCGCGTTGCGCTGACCGGTCAACTCCGCCAGCTCCTCGAACAGCACCTCAAGGCGCCCGCTGGGATTCACCACCACGGCGCCGGCGGATGCGGTCGAAGACATGACGTCATCATCGCAGCCCCCACCGACAAAAACGGTCTCCCTCGATCCCCGGCCCAAAGGTGGTGCGCGCAAATCGAGCTTCAGACGCTGATATGCCGCGGATAGCTACCGCCCCTATGAGATCACCGGTTCCCACCGCCGGTCGCGGCCAAGCCGCGCCAAAAGCCTTGCCTGCGCATCATTTTCGTCGCTCGGCGTGATCGGTGCACCGAACATCCCGGACGCGGCCAAGGCCTGCGGATCTGCCGGCAGGCCGGCGCAGAACATTTCACACCACGCGGGGTCCAGAGCGTCGTCGGCGCCAACCGCGCGGGCGAGGTCCCAGGTATGCACAAGGACATCACGGGTCAGATTCGGCATCAACCGGTACTCGTCGAGCTGTGTCGCTCCGCCGAATCCAAGAGCCTCCGTCAGCGAGCGATAGGTGAGTCGCCAGCGCGTCCGGGGGTCATCGCGCGGCCGGTCGGGCTTCAAACCCAAGGGACGCAACAGGAGAACGTCATGAAACCCGATCACGTGCTCGAGCACTCCCCGCGCGTCCCACGCATCACACGGCGACGGACGGTCCCACTTGCCGGTCGCCGCGGTGACCGCCTCACCGAAGCGACGGCAGACCGCCAGGTGCAATTCGCCGACGTCATCCATCGCCGTCGCGCGGGGACTCGGGTACCTGCAAGGTCAACTCGACCGGGCAGCAGAGCGCGCCATGCTGATTGGTCACCTGGATTTCGACGTCGACCAGGCAGCGCGGCGGGTCCACCGAGGCGTCCCGGCGCTTCGCCACGGCCCGGCCCCGGCCGATCATCGTGTCGCCGGCATACACCGACCCGGCCAGCCGCATGGACCGGCGCACCACGCGCGACCGCGGACCGGCCCAGTCCGTCGCGACGCGGTCGGCGAACCCGGCCAGGTGCATCGTGTTAATGTAGATTGTCGGATTCCCCTGAGCCGCAGCGTAATCCGGATCGAAATGGCCCGGGAAATAGTCCCATGTCGCTCCGGCGTTCTCCACCACCCGCTGGTAGCTGATGTGGTCGACGACTTCCGGCAGCTCCACCGGAACGGTGAGCTGGTTCCAGTCCAGGCCGTCGTCGCTCACGGGAAGGCCCCGGGAGTGAACCGGAACAAGGTGTTGCGGCAGGTCGCCACCACGGCCCCGTCCTGGCGGCGAAAGGTCTCCAGCGTCTCGACGAAATGACCGACGCCGAGCCGCGTCCGTTTTTCGGGTGACACCGAGACCAGCTCGTCGACAACGGTCAACACGTCGCCCTCGACGATGGGCTCGGGGAACTCAACCTCATTGGCCGCGTTGACGAATGTGGTACCCGGCAGCGGCACCCGCAGGGCGATCAACGAAGCGGTCCCGCGACCCCCGGGTTGCCACGGCGGTGTGATCAGCCAGCCCATCAGCAGCGCCGGCGGCGCCAGCAGGGCTCCCCAGTGCTGCCGGGCGAACTCCGGATCCCAATACGAGCGATTGCCGTCCCGGACCATCGCGGCGAACAACTGGATGCGCGCGGCGCTGACCGCGGTCGCCGCGGTGCGGGGCTCGCTTTTCGCCCCGACCATCCGCAGCGCATCTTCGTAGCTGCCGAAGGCCAGCCGCTGACTGAAGTCCTGATCCACGTATCGGTGTCGCTCACATGACGAGCGGATGCCGACTGGGGACCGAATCCCATTCCAGCACACGGGAAGTGAAGTACCAGCCGCCGCGCTCGTAAATCAGCTTGTCCTTGAAGGTGCCGGTGGCCCGGAGCGTGATGTCGCCGAACATGCTGGCGAACAGCACGACGACGCAACGCTGGACCGCGTCGATCCCGTCGACTTTGATCTCGTGGTCGACGGTGATCATGCGCTGTCCGTCACCGCCGTCAAAGGCGGCGCTCAGATCGTCGAACACCTCGCCATCGCGGGTGTAGCTGGCGCCGGAATGGCGGAAGGTCGCGACCCAGCGCTTGCGGTTACCGTCGGAATACGCCCGATTGTGCCGAGCATTCAGGTCCAGGATGGCAGCGCGCCCGGTGACGGCTTGGAGCATTTGCTGTTCCTGATAAGTCATGGTCATCGCTTTTCCAGCCTCTCTCGGAAATGACTGCCAGCAATCGGCTGATGGAACATTAAGGCAACTCAACGACTATTACGTGACATTAATGGAACCTAACGGCTAACGATATACCCCCTACTTTCACGATCCCACGCTCCCGGATTGACGCCCCGTTCGCGCAATAAGTCTTTACGAATCCGGCCGATCACATTCTTGGGGAGTTCGCTCACGGCCTCCACGAACCGCGGCACGCAGAAGTAGGGCATGCGCGCCGCGCAGAAGTCGAGGAGTTCCGCGAAATCCAGTGTGGCGCCAGGCTGCAACGTGAGGACCACCAGGACGTCGTCCTCTCCCAGCTCGCTGGGCACGCCGACGGCGGCCGCCTCCGCCACGGCGGGATGGCGCATGACAACGCCCTCCACTTCGACTGAGGAGATGTTTTCACCGCGGCGGCGCAACGCATCCTTGATTCGATCCACATACGTCAGATTCTGATCGCGATCGAGCCGCCCGAGGTCGCCGGTGCGAAACCATTCCGGATGCGGCTTGATCTGCGAATCCGCGCCGACGTAACCTTCGCTCATCACGTGCGGATACCTGGGCCGGCAGGCGATCTCACCCACGGCGTCGGCGGGCAGCGGGTTTCCTGATTCGTCGAGGATGCGCACCTCGAAATCGGGATTCGGCCGCCCCGAGGTTCCGGGAACCCCGTCGTCGGCCAGCGCCTTGACCGCGATGGGAAACGCCTCGGTGAGCCCGTACATCGTGACGATGCGGCAGCCGTACCGCTTTTCGATGTCGCGGTAGCAGTCCGCGTCGATCGGCGCGGCGGAGATGAACCGCAACGGCAGCCGTGCGTCGCCCGGATCCGCGGGCAGATTCCGCAGCATCGACACCATCGCCCCGGCGCCGGCGAATCCGATGGCACCGCGGGCGCGTATGTCGCCCCACACCTCGCCGGGATGAAAGGCCGCAGCCAGCACGGTCGTTGCGCCGACCAACATGGGCGCCAAGATGCTGGGCGCCGCGCTGAGGTGAAACAGCGGCATCGCCGTCCACAGCACCTCGCCCTGGCGAAATTCCCAGGCCGATGCGACGGTAGCGGCCACCGAAAACAGGTAGTGCCACGTCGTGGCGACCGCCTTGGACGGGCCGGTGGTCCCCGAGGTGTAGAACAAGCAACCGAGCTCGCCCGGCCCCCCGGCGCCGTCGGCCGGCACGCGGTCCGTGTCCTGACAGAGCGTCGCGGTCAGTGAATCATCCTGCACCACAATGCTCGTCAGGGATTCCGCTGCGTCGGCGACCTCGGCGGCGCGGGGCCGGCGTTCGGCGTCGGTCAGCATCACCTTGGCCTGCGACAGCCGCAGGGCGTGCAGCAGGAAGTCACCCTTGTTGGCGGCGTTGATCGCCGCGCTCACCGCCCCGATCCGCGCGGCGCCCAGCCAGAAGTACACCCATTCCGGACAGGTGCCGCTGAACAACGCGACGCGGTCACCGGGCCCGACGCCCAAGTCGGTCAACAGGTTTGCCGCCGCGCAGGACCGCCGGCGCATCTGCTCGAAGGTCACATCGACTCCGGCGATCGACATCATCACCCGATCGGGGTACTGCTGCGCGCGGCGATCGAGCACGGCGGGCACGGTGAAACGCTCGACGCCGTAATCGGAGGGCTGCGCGGGCCCGCTGCGGTCAGCGCACATCAGGCTGGTTGGCCCCGATCAAGCTTTGGCGGCCGCCGGGTCGGGCTCGCCGTCGGCGCTGTAACCGAAGTCGGAGGGTGACTGCTCCTCCCCCGGGTAAAAGCGGTGCGCCCAGCGGCGAAGGGCCGCGTAGTCGTGCGCCTCTTCCGGAGCCAGGTTCGGCTTCTCCAGGTATTTCATGTTCTCCCAGGTGAAGAAGTCCTGTTTGATCACCTCTTGCTGCAAGGCGAGGAACCGGGCGGCGCGGCCGGTGGGCACGTCGCCGCTGTCGCCCGGTTCACGTACGGACGCCTGGGTGTAGAAGTAGTCGGTGTAGTCCTCGTCGACCGGCGTCTGGCCGGTGACCTGCACGGTTGCCACCAGCTCGCTGGGAAAGCGCACCACGCCCAGGCCCAGCGAGTAGTTGTCGTAGATGATCTTGGCGTCGACCGGACCGTTGGGGGTTAGCCACGTCTGCGCCCGGCCGCCGCCGAAGTGGGCGTTGACGGTGGCGTGCAGGTGATAGCCGGCCACCTCGAACGACGCCGTGGTGGCCGGATTGGCGGCCTTGTGCACGTACTGGACGTGGTAGGGGTCGGCGGCATTTTCGATGATCATCTGCGGATGCACTTTGACGCGGTTGAGCATCTGGGTGTGCGGGTGCAGCGGGTAGTACTCGTTGGTTTCGAGTTCCGGCAGCACCGGCGGCTGCCAGTACGGCGCCCGGCCGTGGCGCTCGTGCCAGGCCAGGATGAAGCCGTACCACTCCATGCTCGGATAAGTCCGGATGCGGACGTTGTTCTTGCAGCCGATCTTGCTGTAGGGAATCAGCGCGTTGGTGCCGTCGCCGCGCCACTGCCAGCCGTGCCAGGGGCACACGATGTTTTCGCCTTCCACGGTGCCGCCGACCCCGAGGTTGGCGCCGAGGTGCTGGCAGTAGGCCTCCATCACGTGAACCCGGCCCGACGCGGTGCGGAAGAGCACCAACTCCTCACCGAAGTAGTGCGCGCGCCTGACCTGGCCGGGAGCCAGGTCGGTTCCGAAGGCGACGATGAACCAGCCCGTCGGGAAACGGTAGGTCGACAGGGCGATGCCGCCCGGACCGAACTCCCGTTCTGAAGGGTCTGAATCTGGAATCGTATTCGTCACGAGAACTCCGTTTCCCACGCGGCCGGGCGCACTTTGGGCCGCTCTTACCTCACCGCGTTTCGACGACTAAAGTCTATTTTTACTATTTTAGACATTGAACGTCAACGCGACGCTGGCCGGTGGTCGCGTGGTGCATGAGCCAATGGGGGTTCGCATGACGGCCGCTGCGGTGGACCTTTCCGACTTCGCCTTGTGGCGTAACGGTTTTCCCGACGAGTTGTTCGCCGACCTGCGGCGTACCATGCCGCTTTTCAAGCATGAGCTGACACCGGGTGTCGCCGACACCGTCCGGCGCCAGTTCTGGGTGGCCACTAAACACCGGCACGCGGTCCGCCTGCATCGCGACACAGAGTCGTTCACCGCGGCCGACGGCCCGCTCATCCAGCCGGTCGCCATGTTCTCGTCGTTCCCGACGATCATCACGCTGGACCCGCCGGACCTGAACAAGCGTCGCAAACTGATCTCCAACGCCTTCAACCCGCGTGCGATCGCCAAGCTGGAGAACGGGATCCGGGCGCGCGCGGCGGGGATGATCGACGGTCTGCTCGCCAACGGCGGCGGCGACTGGATCGAGGACGTGGCCGATGCGCTACCGATGACGGTGATCGGCGACATCATCGGCATCCCGGACGAGGACCGGCCGCGAATCTTCGACATCTTCGACCGCATCCTCAAGGCCCTTGCGCCCGAGGCAGGCCCGAGCGGCCAGGTGGAACTCGAGCTGTTCGGCTCGGTCTTCAGCTACGCGATGGAGCTCACCGCCGATAAGCGGCGCAACCCGACAGACGACATCTGGAGCACGCTGGCCACCGCGGTGATCACCGGCGACGACGGCGAACAGTTCAGCCTGCCCGAGAACGAACTCGAGTTCTTCTTCTTCGTGCTGGCGTTCGCCGGCAGCGACACCACGAAGAACGCACTGGCCATCGGGCTGCAGGAATTCGTCGCCAATCCCGAGCAGATCGACCGCTACCGCGAGGACGAAGCGCTACGCCCCAGCGCGGTCGAGGAGGTGCTGCGCTGGGCGTCGCCGGTGGCCTATTGGACGCGCACCGCAAAACTCGACGTCGAGATGGACGGCCAGCACATCGCCAAGGGCGACCGCGTGGTGTCGACGCTACGGTCGGCCAACCGCGACGAGGAGGTCTTCGAGTCCCCGTTCACCTTCGACATCGGCCGGCAGCCCAACCCCCACGTGGCGTTCGGCGGCGGCGGACCGCATCACTGCCTTGGCGCGATGCTGGCCCGCGCGGAGCTCCGCGCGGTCCTCGACGAGCTGTTCCTGCGCTGCGATGACATCGAGATCGGCCCGGCGAAGGTGGCCCATCCGAACCTGACCACCAACATGTCGATCTACGACGAGATGGCCATCTCGCTGACCGAGCGGCGCTGAGTCAGCGCGCTCAGCCGGCGGTCAGTCCAGCAGGCGCAACGCGGCCTTGGGACACTGATCCACCGCCGCGCGGACGTCGATTTCCAGGCGCGGCGGCACGGGGCCGTCCGCGATCTGCACCACGTCCTCGTCACCCAGCTCGAACACTTCCGCCGCGAGCGATTCGCAGAAGCCGTTGGCCTCACACAAGTTTTCGTCGACCGTTACACGCATCAGATGCCCTCCACTTCTCTAGAGGCCCTTGGGTCGGGTCCCGACCACCCCGCCGGTCGCGAGGCGTGTCAGTTCTTCGTCGGTCAGCCCGCACCGATCGCGCAGGATCTCTTCATTGTGCTCGCCCAGCCTGGGCGGCGGCCGCAGTAGCCACTGATCCTGCCCGGCCAGCCGGGCGAACGGCGGGCAGGGGTACAGCCCGAGGCCGGTACTCGCATGATGCAACGACTCGAAAAAGCCGCGCTCGCGCAGTTGCGGATTGTCGGTGACCAGTGACGGCGACACCACCGGGGCCGCGGGAACGCCCGCGCCGGCCAGCCGCTCCACCGTCGGCTCAAGCGGCTGGCCGGCGAACCAGTCCGCCAGCCTGCCATCGATGTCGTCGGCTCGACAGTGCCGCCCGGCGACGGTGGACAGCTCCTCCTCGCCGCACCATGCCGGTCGATCCATCACGTCCACCAGCGCACGCCACTGCGCGTCGTCGCGAACGGTGAGCGCGATCCAGTCGTCGGATCCGGCGCAGCGGTAGATGTTCTGGATCGCCGCGCTGTGACCGCGGTTGCCGCGACGGCTGAGCGTCGCGCCGAAGACCTCGGACTCGATCGCCTGAATCGCGGTGGCGTTCAGCACGGTTTCGAGCATCGGCAGTTCGACCAGCTGGCCCGTCCCGGTGCGTTCGGCGAAGTTCAGCGCGGCCAGCACGGCGAACGCGGCGTGCACACCGGCCAGCGGATCGCAGGCACCGCGCGGTGTCACCGGTGGCGCGTCGGCCAGGCCGGTCACCCAGGCCAGGCCGGCGATCTGTTCCATGGTGGGAGCGAACCCGACGCGTTCCCGCCATGGTCCCTCGACACCGAACGCGGGCATCCGGGCGAACACCAGTTTCGGGTTGACCTCACGCAACGCGTCGTCGGTCAGCCCGAATTGCTCCATCACCCGCGGCGAGAAGTTCTCGATCACGACGTCGGCGCCGGCGACCAACCCGGTGAACAGACGGCGGCCCTGCTCGGAGCCCAAATCCAGTGTGACCGAACGCTTGTTGGTGTTCATCGCGTGGAACACCCAGCCGTACTCCCACCAGTCATCCACGTCGGTGCGCATGCCGCCGGAGTATCGGATGCCATCGGGGCGCTGGATCGACTCGATCTTGACGACGTCGGCGCCGAAGGCGGCCAGCAGATGGGTCGCGGCCGGCCCGGCCCAGAACGCGGTGAGGTCGACGATGCGAACCCCAGCCAACGGCAGCCCGTCCAGTTCGGGCTCGGCGTCGGATTCCGCACGGCGCCAGGAGGACTCGCCGTCGGCCTCACCACAGAGGGGCGTGTCACCCACGGGTGCGGGCGCACACGCCGACATCAGCCACGGCGGCCGGGGCTGATCGAACCCGGCGGGGTTGCGGGTGAAGACCCCACGTTCGCGCACGTACTCCAGCTCCCGGATGGTGGAGCCGTTGCCCAGCGCGGCGATCGGCAGCCGGAACAGTTGTCCGAGTTCGACGATTTCGGCGACGGTGCGTTCGGCCAGCCACGGACGGATCTGCTCGCGGATCAGGTCGCGATACTGCCAGCGGCCGATCTGAAACCGCAGCTGTTCGATCTCCTCCAACTGCGGGCATTCGACCATCGCGGCGAAGTCGAGCCACTGCTGGCCGGTGACCATGGTGATCCCGACGTAGCCGTCCTTGGCGGGTTCGATCGACGGGACCTCGGTGGTGCGCCGGATCGGTGGGACGCGCAGCAGCTGCGAGTGCAGCCATTCGCTGCTCTGCATCGTGGTCAACGCTTCCAGCATGGACAGGTCCAGGTGTTCGCCGGGCCCGCCGCGCTCGACGCGACGGCGCACCGCCAGGGCGCCGAACGCGGCGAACACGCCGCCCATGTACTCGCCCAGATCGCCACCGATGGAGATCGGCGGTCCCGCCGGATCGCCGCGGAAGCCGGGCGAACCCGCCCACGCCTGCAGGGTGAACTCGGTGGCGGCCCGGTCCGCGTAGGGTCCGATCCAGCCGAAGTCGGAGATGCTGACGATGATCGCCCGCGGCGAGTGTTCCAGCAGCTGCTGTGGGTCGATGCCCAGTGCCGCGGCGCGCTCCCGGCCCGCCGTCACGACGATGACGTCGGCGCCGGCCAGTTCGTCGCGATAGCGCTGCGAGTCGGGGGCGAAAGTCATGCTGCGCTTGCCCGCGTTGAGGTAACTGAAAAACGGGCCGCTGCGGCCCCGGGGAATCGAAGAACCGCTGGCGGAGTAGCGCCGCAACCAATCCCCTTGCGGCGGTTCGATTTTATGCACCTGCGCGCCGGCATCGCGCAGCAGCTTCCCGCAGTAGCTGCCCGCTATCCGGTCACTGATCTCGACGACACGCAAATCGTGTAGCGGTGTCGGCCGGCTTTCGGACCGCTCGCTCAATTGCACCCGCCCTTCCGATCGACATGCGACCAGAGAAGCTATTTATATCATTACTGCTAAAATAGCTAAGCCAGCGAGTTGCATGTGTTTCGAGGATCGGATGACCGCCTTGGGAATTGGCCCCGACGCCCGGCGCCGGTTGTCGGCGCCGCGGATCGCCGAAATCGTAGCCGACGAGTTGCGCCGTCAGATCATCGACGGCGAGCTCGCGGACGGTGATCTCTTGCCACGCCAAGAGGTGCTCGTCGAACAGTTCAACGTGAGTTTGGTTTCGCTGCGCGAAGCCCTGCGGATCCTGGAGACCGAGGGGCTGGTTTCGGTGCGGCGCGGCAACCGTGGTGGTGCCGTCGTCCATGCCCCGGCGAAGACCAGCGCCGCTTACATGCTCGGGTTGTTGTTGCAGAGCGAGTCCGTCGAGGTCGCTGACCTCGGCATGGCTTTGCAGGAACTCGAGCCCGCCTGCGCCGCATTGGCGGCCCGCCGGCCGGACCGGGCGGAGACCCTGGTACCCGAGCTCACCCGAATCAACGAGTCGATGGCCGAAAACCTGGACGACGGACGGCTTTTCACCGAAATCGGGCGCGAATTCCACGATCAGGTCGTCCGCGGCTGCGGCAATCACACGATCATCGCGGTCGTGGGCAGCCTGGAGACGCTGTGGACCAGTCACGAACGGCAGTGGGCCGACGAAAGCGCGTCGCGTGGCACCTACCCGTCGCTCGCTCAGCGCCGCGCGGTGCTCAACACGCACGTCAAGCTGACCGAGACCATCGCCGAGGGTAACGTCGACCGGGCCCGCCGCATCGCGGGTCGCCATCTGGCCGACACGCAGACCTATGTCCTCTCCGGCCAGCACGATCAACGCATCTACGCGCTCTCCCCGCAGGCGTTGTCGCGGCCGCGGGATATCCGGCACTCCTGACGAGCGGCCTGCAACGGTCATGCGAACCGCATTGGTCACCGGCGGCAGCGGCGGGATCGGAAAAGGGTGCGCGCGCAAGCTGGTTGAGCGTGGCTACGACGTGGTGCTCTCGGCGCGCCGCGAGGCCCCGTTACTCGCCGCCGCCGAGGAGATCGGTGCCCGTCACATCGTGGCCGACGCGTCCGATCCGACCGGATTCCCCGCTGCGATAAGCACATTGGAGGCGATCGACCTGGTCGTTCACGCGGCCGGTGCGCTCGGGGGGACCTACGCGCGCAAGCAGACCTTCGAGCAGTGGCAGGCCATCATGTCGGCCAACCTGGATTCGTGCTTCGTGGTGACGTCCGCGGTGCTGCCGAAGATGACGGCGGGCTCGCGGCTGGTGTTCATCTCGTCGTCGGCGGCGCACGAGCCGATGCCGGCCCGCACCGCCTACTCCGCGTCCAAGGCCGGCATGAACGCGTTCGCGCGCGCCCTGGCGCTCGAAGTCGACCGTGATGGCATCAGCGTGCACATTGTCACGCCAGGGCCCGTGGCCACCGAGATGCTGCAGGACGTCCCGTTCGAGATGTACGCGATCGGGGTGGCCGACGTCGCCGAGGCGGTTGCCTGGCTGGACACCGTCGATCCGTCGGTCGATCTGCCCGAGATCCGGTTGTCCGCCGTAAAGCGCGGTCCGTTCGCGCGGCCGCCGGTGGTGCCGACCGAGGCGCGGCGCCGCGCGCAACGAGGCTGAGGTCTACGCCGGGAAGGCTTTGATCACCGATTCGCCGAACTCGTGCAGGGAGTCCGGCGCCGCGAAGTCGGCGAACCACACGTAGAACCGCTCGACCCGCTGGGCGGCCAGACCGCGGAAGTGCCCGATCAGCTCGTCGGCAGCACCGCAGACCAGCCCGGACCCGAGGTTGCCGAATCGACGGGTGCTCACCTCGCGCACGCTCTCGGGGTCGTCGCCTGACCGCGCAAAGCCGACCATCTGCTGAATCGACATCCGGGCCGTTCCCGCGGCCGGGGCGAGCTTCGGCAGCCTGTCGAGCTGGTTCGCCGGCAGATTCCACCAATCCGCGTATCTGCGAACGAGTTCCATCATCTTGGGCCCGCTTCCACCCAGGACCAGCGGTATCGGGTGAGACCGGCGCGGAGCCTGCGGGGCCGGGCCGGACTGATCGTCGTCGTCGCCCCAGTACCGCCTGATCAATTCCAGGTGGCGGCCGAGTTGTTCGACCCTGGCCCGCGGATCTCGTTGACCGACATCGAATCTCGCGAACTCCGAGGGCCACGATCCCGCCCCGAGGCCCAACTCGAACCTGCCCCCGGATGCCTCCGACAACGTGACGGCCTGCTTCGCAAGCACGGCAGGATGCCGAAACGCGTCACACAGCACCAGGTGACCGACTCGCAGCCGCTCGGTCTTGCCCGCGACCCAGGTGGCAACGCCCATTGCCTCCCAGATGCTTTCGTCGGGCAACCCGGGCGCCTCGAGGTGATCGATGAAGGCGATCCCGTCGAAGCCGCTGGCCTCGGCGTGACGTGCCCGGTCCGCGATGTCGGCCGCCGACAATCGGACCTGCGGCAGGAACAGATACCACTCGGCCATGCGCCACCTCGACGTCGGGTTCCGTGCGATTGCGACGGCACGGCTAGTTTATTATCTTTACTATGTTAGAGGTCTTATGGATGTCGGACTGAACTCGGAGCAGCTGTCGCTGCGCGACACCGTACGCGACATATTACGTACGGAGTGCCCGCCCGACGCCGCACGTCAAGCGATCACCGACCCGGAGCGCTGGCGCACCCTGTGGAAGACGGTCGTCGACCTCGGCTGGACCGAGCTCGCCGCTCCCTCAGAGGAAGGGGCCGGCGACTACGGACCGGTCGAGCTGGCCGTGGTGCTCGAGGAATGCGGTGCGGCCATCGCGCCAATTCCGTTGCTGGGCAGCGTCGGTCTGGCCGCGGGCCTGCTGCGCAACACCGGACTCGACTCCGTGCTGACCGACATCGCCGGCGGCGTGGTGGCCACCCCGGCCGTGCATGCCCGGGGATCCCGGCTGCCGGGGGCGCCGATGACGCTGCGCCAGGGACGCCTGCGCGGCACGGCGGTCGCCGTCCCCAACGTGTCGCGCGCGGAGCTGGTCGTCACCCTGGCCCGCTCCGACAACGGTGACACCGTGGCGGCCGTCGCCCGGTGCGGCGACGGGGTCACCGCGGTGCCTGCGGCCGAGTCCACCGATCCCGCCCAGCCGTTGGCAGGCGTCGAGATCGACGCGGAGCCCATCGCGGTGGCACCGGCCGACCTCGGATCGGCCTTCGTGGCGCCCTGGGTGGCCTCGGCCGCCGATCTCCTCGGCGTGGCGAGCGCGGCGTTGCACCGCTCGGTCGAGTACGCGAAATCGCGGCGTCAGTTCGGCCAGCCGATCGGCGCGTTCCAGGGCGTCAAGCACGCACTGGCCGACAACTATGTCAGCGTCGAGCGCGCCCGCAGCCTGACCTATGCGGCGGCGGCCCGGCTCGCCGACCCGACCACGCCCCCCGCAGAGCTGTGGACAGCCGCGGCGCTGGCCAAGGCGGCGGCCAACGACGCGGCGACCGGCTGTGCGCGCACCGCGGTCCAGGTGCACGGCGCCCTCGGGCAGACCTGGGAGCACGACGCCCACCTCTATGTGCGCCGCGCCTGGCAGGGCGCCGCCATGCTGGGCGACAGCCGCTCCCTCTACTACGAGGTGGGCCGCCGATTCTGCGGGGGTGCCGCGTGAGCCGCACGGGCGACGATGCAGAGCGCAGCGATGAGGAGGAGCGGTGCCCATGAGCGCCGTAGTGGAGGAGTTCGGCGCGTGGTTGGCGGAATTTCTGCCCGACGACTACTACGCGAACTATCGGCGATACCGCTGGGATCTGGGGTTGCGGCGCGATTACCAGCGGGCCTCGTTCGAGGCCGGCTGGTTACAGCCGACCTGGCCGCGCGAGCACGGCGGCCGATCGCTGGGCCTGCGCGACGCCATGGAAGTCCGGATCGAGGCGGCGCTGCGGTCCGCACCCAAGCTGCCCAACATCCAGGGCCCCGGCGTGGCCGCACCCGGCATCCGTCAGTTCGGCACGCCCGCCCAGATCGAACGCCTGCTCGTTCCGCTGCTGCGCGGCGACGAGTGGTGGGCGCTGGGCATGTCCGAACCCGAGGCCGGGTCGGATTTCGCCGGCCTGCGCACCCGTGCGGTGCGCGACGGCGACGTGTTCCGGGTCAACGGCCACAAGATCTGGACCACCCATGCGCACCTGTCGCGGTGGTGCACCCTGTACGCCCGCACCGATCCGGATGCCCCGAAACACCGTGGCATCTCCTGCCTCATCCTGGATCTGCACTCCCCCGGGGTCAGGATCGAGCCCATCCGGATGGCGTCGATCTCCGACGAAACGTTCTGCGAGGTCTTCCTCGACGACGTCGAGGTACCGGCCGAAAACCTGCTGGGGCCACTGCACGGCGGGTGGAATGTCGCCATGTCGTCGCTGCATCATGAGCGCCAGATGATCTGGATCATGAACTGGGTCGAGATCAAACGCGGACTCGCCTCCGTGCGCGAGGCCGGCGCCGCGGACTCGAGCCAGGACGCATACGCCGAACTCGGTTCGCTGCTGGCCGACGCGGAAGCGTTGCGGGCCACCGGATATCGCGCTCTGGGCAACGAACTCGCGGGGCGGCCCAGCCCGGAAGCCGACACCATGAAGCTGCTCGGATCGCTTACCTTGCAGCGTGTTTGGGAACTGAGTGCGGCCGCCGCGGGCCCCGATTCGGCCACCGATCCGGATCTACTGTTCGAACGTCAGGACGCGCTGGCCGCAACGATCTACGGCGGAACGTCGGAGGTTCAGCGCAACATCATCGCCGAGCGGCTGCTCGGGTTGCCGAAGGGATGACGACAATGGATTACGACCTCGGCGACGACGCCGGACGACTGCGCGGCCATCTGCGCGAGCTGGTTGCCAACCACATCCCCGCCGACTTTTTGGGTGCCTGCACCGAGAATCCGCAGGACCTCGCGACCACCGAGACGTTCTGCAAACTGCTGGCCGCTGAGGGGCTGCTGGCGCTGGCGTGGCCGAAAGAGCATGGCGGCGGCGGTGGTTCGGTCTGGCAACAGACGGTGCTGCGCGAGGAGATGTGGGCCCAACACGAGCCGCGCGGTCCGCAGTACATGGGGATCAACTGGGTCGGGCCCGCGCTGATGCGGTACGGCACGGCCGAGCAGAAGGCCAAGCACCTGGCGGCCATCGCCTCCGGAGACGTGATCTGGTGCCAGGGCTTTTCCGAGCCGGAGGCCGGCACCGACCTGGTGTCGCTGCGTACCCGTGCCGTCGCCGACGGTGACGGATGGCGCATCACCGGCCAGAAGGTGTGGACGTCGTACGCGCTGATGGCATCCTGGTGCGTCCTGGCGGCGTGCACCGACCCCGAGGCTCCAAAACATAAGCGGCTCACCTTGTTTCTGATCCCGATGGAACGGGCCGGCTTCACCGTCCGGCCGATCCCATCGATGCTTGGACCCCACCATCTGAACGAGATGTTCCTGGACGACGTGCAGGCGTTCCCCGGTGATGTGCTCGGCGAGGTCGGCGACGGATGGCGGGTGATGCGCGAAGCCCTGGCGTTCGAGCGGGTGGGCATCGCCCGCTACGCGCGCTGTGAATCGCTGCTCGAACGCATGCGCGCCCAGCTCGGCGACGACTGGGATCGGCTGCCCGAAACGATCCGCACCCGGTGGGTGCGGGCGCTCGTCGACCTGCGGGTCGCCCGGCTGCTGGCCTATCGCGCGGTCTCACTGCAGGACGACCCGGCCGCGGGGGCGGCCGCCAGTGCGGCGCGCATCATCACCACGACGTGCGACCAACTCGTCGCGGAGCTGCTGTTCGACGTGCTGGGCCCGACGGCGCTGGACAGCGGAACTTCTGCGGCACTGCACGGGGCCATCGAAGACCATTGGCGTTACGCGCAAGCGGCCACCGTCGCATCGGGCACCATCGAGGTGCAGCGCATGCTGGTGGCACGAGACGTATTGGGAGAACACAGGTGAAAACCGATCTACCGCAAGACATCAGCGACTTCGCCGCCGTCGCCGGCAAGCGACTGACCCGCTTGGGCGGACCGCCGGCCGCGCTGCGCGCCGAGACCGACGACGCCGTCCGGGATGCCGCGCGTGCCGCGCTGAACGATGTCGGCGCGTTCGACCTCGACGTCCGCTCCGCGCCGGATGACCTGCTGGCCGCGGCGGTGCTGTGTCAGGCCGCCGGCGCCACCGTGCTCCCCTACCCGTTGGTGGAGGAGCTGCTCGCGATCGATGGCGCGCGCCTGGCCCTGGTCAATCCGAAAGCCCCGCGCATCGACCACGGCGACCTGGGCGGCGACTGGGTCGCCGCGGACCTGGACGGCAATCGGTACCGGCCGCAGCCGGAGGCGCGGACCGGCGCCAAGCTGGGGCCGTTCCTGGTCCCGGCCACCTTGAGCGAACCCGAGGGAACCGTGCCCGCTGGCGACGTTAATCTTCATCTCGTGCTGGGATCATGGCGGATTCTGGGAGCGGTGCAGCAGTCGCTGCGGATTGTCACCGAGCATGTGCGCGCCCGGATTCAGTTCGGCAAGCCGCTCGCGGACTTCCAGGCGGTCAGATTCGCCGTCGCCGACGCGGCCGTCGCGGTCCGCGGACTGCACGAACTCGCGAAGTACACCATTTGCCGCCCAGATTCGCTTGCGGCGCAAATTCATTCGGCCGACGCCCTGATTCTGCGGCTCAAGGCCGCCGACACGGCGCGACAGGTGATGCGCTCGTCCCATCAGCTGCTCGGAGCGCTGGGCTTCTGCGACGAGTCCGACGTCAGCGTGCTCGATCGGCATACCCAACCGCTGATGCGGCTGCCGCTGAGCACCGAGGAACTCGCCTTGCGCCTGATGCCCTGCGTGACGGACGGATCGTTCGAGACACTGTTCAGTGAGCCGGTATCGGCATGACCCGCGCCGGTGACGATGCAGAGCGAAGCGATGAGGAGGAGCGGCGTAAATGAGCCCCGCCCCCGCGGCCGCGGTGACGCCGAATCCGTTCGACGAGGGAGTCCCATTCGGGATCAAACTGCAGCAGCTGGCCGAAGAGCGGCGCGACGATCCGGGCGTCACCATTGTCGCGCTCGACGGCACCGCGGAGCCGCTGACTTTCGGCGAACTCGATGCCCGCGCCAATCAGTGGGGACGGGCTCTGGCCGCCCGGGGGGCCCAAACGGGTTCGTTTGTCGCCCTTGCTATCCCGAATTCTCGGCATCTTGTGCTCGCGACGTTGGGGTGCTGGAAGATCGGCGCGGTTCCGGTCCCGATGCACTGGGATCTGCCCGAGTGGGAGCGCGATCGGGTGCGCGCGGTGATCGACCCCGCCGTCGTCGTCGACGAACAGAGCCGCTGGGAGCTCGACACCCGCGCGGCCGCCGAGTCCGCCGACGCCCTACCGGTCGCCGTCTCCCCCACCGCCAACGGGATCTGCAGCAGCGGGTCCACCGGTGTGCCCAAGGTGATCCTCAACCTTGCGCCGTCGCTGTGGATCCCGCAGCAGGGCGAACCGTTCCTGTCGAACTGGACGCCGGTGGCCCAGCCGCAGACCATCATGGTGCCCGCGCCGATGTATCACACGAACGGCTTCGCCACCTTCCTGATGATGCTGGCCGGCGACCATCTGGTCATCCTCGAAAAGTTCGACGCGGCACTGGTTCTCGATGTGATCGAACGTTTCCGGATCACCAACTTCACCGCCACCCCCACCATGCTGGCGCGCATCGCGGCCCGGCCCGACGTGCGGCAGCGGGATCTGTCCAGCATCGTCTTCGTCCTACAGGGCGCCGCGGTGATGCCGCCGTCGTTGCTGCACACCTGGTTCGAACTGCTCAGCCCCGAGCAGATGGTGACGGCATACGGCATGACCGAAAACCTCGGGCTCACCGCGTTGCGCGGCGACGAGTGGCTCGCCCACCCGGGCAGCGTGGGCCGGGGCTTCCG
This sequence comes from Mycobacterium colombiense, assembly GCF_001672755.1. GTDB lineage: Bacteria > Actinomycetota > Actinomycetes > Mycobacteriales > Mycobacteriaceae > Mycobacterium > Mycobacterium colombiense_C. The sequence continues at coordinate 16,959 of NZ_LZKI01000146.1, forward strand.
TGACACCGAGATCCGTATCCTGGACGCCGACAAACGACCGCTGGGACCCGGCGAAGACGGGGACATCTACCTGCGAGCGCCGATGAGCGCGGGATACCGCTACCTGGGCGGGGCACCCCCGCTGCCGTCGACCGAGGACGGCTTCCGCTCGGCCGGCGACATCGGCCACCTCGACGAGGACGGCTTCCTCTATATCGTCGACCGCCGCGTCGACATGATCGTGACCGGCGGCGCCAATGTCTTTCCGGCCGAGGTCGAGTCCGCACTCGCCGGTCACCCGGGCATCGCCGACGTCGTCGTGATCGGGCTGGCCGACAAGCAATGGGGACGGCGCGTGCACGCCGTTATCCAGCGCGCCGAAACCGACGGCGCCGCGCCTCTGTCCGAGCAGCAGGTGATCGACTACGCGAAGAATCGCCTCGCCCCGTACAAGGCGCCCAAGACCGTCGAGTTCGTCGACGCGATTCCGCGCACCGCAGCGACCAAGGTCAACCGCTCGGCGATGATCGAGGCTCGGGGCGGCTGACGCGCGAAGGTTGTCAGGGCCGGGTCTATAATCGAATGTATGTTCGAAGCGACCAGGGGCCGTGGATCGCCACCCGAGGTGATCGCTAGGTTTGACGCCATGTTCGAGCGTCTGTGTCCAGCAGCTACGCCGGAGTCCGCGGCCTTGCTGGATCGGATCTGTTCGCCGTCGCGCGCGGAGAACCAAGCGGCCGGTGAGCGCCTGGTGGCAATCGGCGAACTCGACATGCTGCGGCTGCGCCAATACGGGGAACGCGAGACCTGGGTGTCCGACACGTGGGATTCCATATCCGCAGAGATCGCCGCCGCGCTGGGAATCAGCCAGGCGCTGGCGTCAAGTTTTCTGAACTATTCGCGCGCCATGCGCAATCGGCTACCACAAGTGGGCTCCGCGTTGGTCTGCGGTGACATCAGCTATTCGACGTTCCAGACGATCGTGTTCCGCACCGACTTGATCGACGATGCCGAGGTGATGGCCGCGGTCGACGCCTCGCTCGCGCTACGAATGCAGCGGTGGCCGCCGATGGCGCGCGGGCGACTGGCCGCTGCAGTGGATCGGGTGGTGGCCCGGGCAGACCGCGACGCGGTCCGGCGACGCCGCGAACACCAAGCGGGTCGCGAATTCTCGATCTGGGACGGCGGCGACGGCCTGTCAGAGGTTCAGGCAACACTGTTCACCACCGATGCCCACGCCGTGGACGCTCGCTTGAATGCGTTGGCCGGCACCGTTTGTGAAGGTGATCCGCGAACTCTGCAGCAGCGTCGCGCCGATGCGATGGGGGCATTGGCGGCCGGAGCCGAACGGCTGCAGTGTCGCTGCGGGGAGCCGGCATGTCCCGCCGGCGCGCGCTCGGTGCCCGGCCCGGTCGTGATCCACGTGGTGGCCAACCAATCCACCATCGACGGCGCCTCGCCAGACCCCGGTTCGATCATCGGCAGCGACGTGCTCGTCCCTGCGGAGTTGGTTGCGCAGCTTGCCGACTCGTCGAAATTGCGCCCCCTGGCGCATCCCCTGGACGCGCCGCCGGAGCGCGGGTACGTCGCCTCACAGGCGCTCGACGACTTCGTGCGCTGCCGCGATTTGACGTGCCGTTTCCCCGGGTGCGACCGCCCCGCAACCGAGGCCGATCTCGACCATACGATCCCGCACTCTCAGGGCGGCATGACGCACGCATCCAACCTGAAATGCCTTTGCCGTCAACATCATCTGATCAAAACCTTCTGGGGATGGCAGGACCAGCAGCTGCCTGACGGCACGGTGATCTGGCGCTCCCCGTCGGGGCACACTTACGTGACCACCCCGGGCAGCGCGCTGCTGTTTCCGTCCCTGTGCACGCCAACCGGTGAGACAGGCCGGCCTCAGCAACCCGACCGCCTCGGCGATCGTGCCGCCATGATGCCCGCAACGGCGACGAACCCGCGCCGATAACCGCGCGAAGTACATCGCCGGCGAACGCCGACACAACCGCGCAGCCCGCATCGCCTGCGACACGAGTCGAGCGGCAACACCGCTCACCACTCAACATCATCCGCCCGACCCAGAACCACCGCCCTTCTAGGTCCCGCAATTGGGATCGGTAGCAAAATCAAGCGCAAGACTGCCGACGAAGCCCCCGCCGCCGCCGGCCCTCATCACCAGGGACAACTGCCAGCAGATACTCGGGATTTTCTGCCCCAAGGCGTAAGCGCCACCTCGTGCCGCCAGTCGCGGTAACCTCATTCTCATAGCGCGACCAGCGCGCTATGGAAGGGGACCAACGCTCATGGCCGACCCCAGCGACGAGGTGGAGATCACCCGTGGCGACCGCTTCATCAAGACCGCCGTGGCGATACTGGGCGAAACGGGGCGCACCGACTTCACCGTGCAAGAGGTGGTCGCGCGCTCCAAGACATCGCTGCGAGCCTTCTACCAACACTTCAACAGCAAGGACGAACTGCTGCTGGCGCTGTTCGATCGAACCATCGCCCACTCGGTGCAGACGTGGCGCTCCGAAACCACGGGGCTGGACAGCACCTCGGCACTGAAATTGCTGATCGACCGACTCAGCCAACAACCGGAGTCGAGCACCCAGGACAGCCTCAATCGCGCGTTGACCCTCTACAACCAGCACCTGGCCGAGACCCGGCCCCGCGAATATGCCCGGGTGCTCTCTCCCCTGCACGGCCTGATTCGCGACATCGTCGGGCAGGGCATCACCGAGGGAGTCTTCAACCCCGGCCTGGATGTCGGCGCGGCGGCCGCCATCGTCATGCAGACGATGATGGGCGCGCAGCGATTGCATTGGCTCGGTTCGGAATTGAACGGATCACCGGTCGACGCCGGCCAGCTGTATGACTTCTGCAGCCGCGCGCTGGGCATCCGCGACACCGACGAAGAATCCGCCGCCCCGTCGCTGGCCGAGCTGTTCGCCCAGATCGGCATGCGCCCCGGCACCCGCAACGGCGAATTCGCCATGACCATGCCGGTCAGCCCTGCGGTCGTCAACACGTCCGGCGCGCTGCAGGGCGGGCTGATCGCCACGCTCGTGGACGTGGCGGGCGGACAATTCGGGCTGGACTATCTGCAACCGGGCACCACCATGACCACCGCGGACCTGTTCGTCCGCTACCTGCGGCCGGTCCGCCAGGGCTCGGCCTTCGCCGTGCCCACGATGCTGCGGTCCGGGCGACGAGCGATGGTGATGCAGGTGGACATCTACGGCGACGGCGACGGCGACGACGAACTGCTCGCCACGGCGACCGTCAACTTCGCCGTCATCGAGGGGGCCACACCAAAGCTCCCGAGCTGGCCGGAGGCCTGAGCCTGTCAAGGGTCCGCCGACCAGGTACACCTGATTGCACAGAAGTGGTAACGTCGTTACCAGCGATAGCGAATTCAAGACTTCTATAGGAGATCGCCATGCCCTCGCGCGAACTTTCCTTCCCCGTGTTCGACGCCGACAACCACATGTACGAGCCGCAGGAAGCGCTGACCAAATACCTTCCGGAGAAGCGCAAGAACGTCATCGACTATGTGCAGGTCCGCGGTCGCACCAAAATCGTTGTGCGCGGCCACATCAGCGAGTACATCCCCAACCCGACTTTCGAGAAGGTCGCCAAGCCGGGCGCGCAGGAGGACTACTTCCGCAACGGCGCGCAGGGCAAGAGCTACCGCGAGATCCTCGGCGAACCGATGAAGGCCATCCCCGCCTTCCGCGAACCGGGCGCGCGACTGGAAGTCATGGACGAACTCGGCATCGACTACGCCCTGATGTTCCCGACGCTGGCCAGCCTGGTCGAGGAGCGCATGAAGGACGACCCGGAGATGACCCACGACGTCATCCACGCGCTCAACGAATGGATGCACGAGCAGTGGACGTTCAACTACCAGGACCGCATCTTCGCCACCCCGGTCATCACGCTGCCGATCGTCGACCGCGCGCTGGAAGAACTTCAGTGGTGCCTGGAGCGCGGTGCCCGCACCGTGCTGGTTCGGCCGGCGCCGGTACCCGGCTACAAGGGCAGCCGATCCTTCGGGCTCGAGGAGTTCGACCCGTTCTGGCAGGCCTGCATCAAGGCCGAGATCCCGGTCTCGATGCACGCCTCGGACAGCGGCTACTCGGAATTCGCAAACGTGTGGGAGCCCGGTGACGAGTTCCTCCCGTTCAAGCCGACCGCATTCCGCAGCTTCGCGATGGGCCATCGGCCGATCCTGGATGCGATGGGTGCGCTGGTGTGCCATGGCGCACTGTCGCGCAACCCGGAGCTGCGGATCCTGTCCATCGAGAACGGCGCCGACTGGGTGCCCGACCTGTTCAAGGGCCTCAAGGGCGTCTACAAGAAGATGCCCCAGGCGTTCAGCGAGGACCCCATCGAGGCGTTCAAGCGGTGCGTCTACATCACTCCGTTCTGGGAGGACCGGTTCACCGAGATCGTCAACATGGTCGGCACCGACCGGGTGATGTTCGGCTCCGACTGGCCCCACCCCGAGGGCCTGAAGGACCCGATCTCGTTCGTCGACGAGCTCACCGACTTCTCCGAAGAAGACATCGCCAAGATCATGGGCGGCAACCTGATGAAGCTCATGAAGGTGTCCGCGCCGGCCAAGAAACCCGTCTCAGCCTGATCGCCTGATCGCTGCCTCCGGCGGTTCGGTGTGGCCGGACCGCCGGAGGGTACTCGTCACATGAGCGTTGACGAGTTCCGCCCGACGGCGGATGGAGGGCAGATGAGCGGGGTACCGGACGATGGGACACCGGTCAGCATCGATGACGACGTCGCGTTGCTCACCGAGCAGATCGAGGCCCTGCAACGACTCGGACAGCGCGACGACGTCGACGACGAAGAGATCTACGACCTGAGCATCAGGTGGGGCGCCGCGCTCGCGGGACGGCTGCCGCGCGTGGCGCATTACGGTTCGCTGGGGCGGCTCGGCGACGACGATCAGCGGCGGTTTCGATCGCTATGCGACCAGCTTCGCGAATTGTCGCCGCTGATAGAGCGATTCGATCTGGCTCGGCCGCAACTCCCCGGGTCCACGGATGGCCAGGCTAACCGGGGGCGTTCTGCCCGGAAGCGTCCGAGTCGCTTCCTGCGTAGGTGAGAAAGTCGGCGTCGCGCAACCTGATCGCGGTTCGCGGCTTGGGGCAGTCCGGGTTGCGGCAGGTCAGCGCGACCATGTATGCGTCGGCATCCTCGTTCAAAAACAGGAAACCCAGGTAGAGGGCATCGCCGATGGCGAAATCCGTTGCGCCGCAGGCTTCACAGTGCCCGCCCTTGGCCGCGACCTGCTCGAGCACGCGATGGTGCGCCACCGAATCCAAACTGATCAGCTCGGGACGTGTCCCGATTCCGTCAGTCGCCGTATCGGTCATCTCAGATTTCCACGTCCTTGTCGTAGTACACGCGGTCCTCGCGCCAGCCGCCGGTACCCATGCCGATCCCGGCGTAGTCCTCGACGAATTCGATCTGGTTGATCCACTTGGCCATTTTGAAGCCCACCTGAGTTTCCACCCGCAGACGTAAGGGTGCACCGTGCTGGATCGGCAGAGGCGCACCGTTCATTTCATAGGCGAGCAGGGTCTGCGGCTTGTCGGCGAACTCGAGGTCGATCACCTCATAGAACTGGCCACCGCCATGCGACGCCGGCTCGTCGGTGCTGTTGTCCTGCATCGTCAGAAAGCAGATGTAGCGTGCCTGCGGCAGCGGCCGCACCAGGTCCACCAGCCGATGCAGGTGAACGCCGGTCCATTCGCCGATGCTGGTCCAGCCCTGGACGCAATTGTGCATCACACACTGCGTTTCGGACTCGGCGAGTGCGCGCAGCGCGCTGAGGTCCATGATCACCGGATTTTCCACCAACCCGCCGACCCGCAGCCGCCAGTCCACGAAGTTGTGCACCGCCATCACCTTGTATTCCGTGCTGGTGGGCGGCTTTCCGTTGATGCGGTGTTGCTTGGAGATTTTGTGCGCCGGATAGTTCTGCCGCGAGTTCAGCGGCCGCAGCAGTAGCAGGCGCGCCGCGGTGACGACCGCGCCCAGCACGCGCTGCACCGACCGGGGATTGCGCAGACTCCAGACCGTCGCCGCGACGTGGACGGCGATGATCGCCGCAATGATCAGCAGTGAGATGGTGGTCGCCCAGTACGTGTTACGGACCGCACCGAAAATCATTGACGCGGTGAGCCTTCCCCAGCCCCAGAAAAAAATCATCGACAGATGAATCACGATGAAGACCAGGAACGCGATGAGGCCGAAGAAGTGCAAGCTCCGCGCCCATTGCCGCCCACCCCACATTCGCACATACCAGGGGAACCGCGCCTCGATCGCCGGAGACTGAGCGGCCCCGGTGAGGATCTGAAAAGGCGCCAGAACAAAGACGACCCCGGCGTACGTCAGCTTCTGCATGGCGTCCAGCGGCTCACCGGGCAGCACCGGCGGCAGATTGAACGACATATACGTGACGACGTCGTCCCACGCTTCGGGGAAGATCGACCACGAGGCCGGCCAGTAGCGATGCCACTGGCCGGTCGCGAACAACAGGATGTAGTAGGACAGACCGAGCAGAATCCAGCCGATGACCACGAAGAAATGCCAGTGGCGGCCCACACCGAGCTGCGCGCGGCCGGGCAACGAAATGAACGGGCTGTAGTCCTCCTCCTCATCCAGCGTGTCGTAGATCCTGTCCCGCGGCATCACCTTTCGGGTGAAGCGCGCCCACTCGGTGCCCGGCTTGCTGTCGTCGTGCCAATACAACTTCGGGTGGGTGGCCAGAATCTCGATTCCGCTGCGCAGAATCAGCGTCACGAACAACACGTTCAGCCAATGGTCGATGCGCAGCCAGACCGGATAGTCCAACACTGTCATGCCGGCGCCCCCTCAGTCATACCACTGCCGGCGACGCGGGTAGGCCACGTTGATGCCCGACAGCACCGTCGTGTGCACGACGATAAACGCCGCCGCGCAAGCCATTCCCAATGTTCCGGGTGCGAAGTCCCATCGCGCGGTCATCGTGACCATCCCGGGCAGGCTGACCCAGCGAGTGACCAGATACAGGGCGAGAAATGCCACGCAGACCAAACTGCCGAGGTACCAACCCGCCTGGGGCACAGCAGGTTTGACGCCGACCACCATGGCGCTCGCCGCGGTCAGGCACACGGCAGCCAACACCAGCACGTAGGCGACGAAATAGCGGGGCAGGTCCGGCTCGGCGACCAGCAGGTAGACGTGCGCCCCCACCAACCCGGTCAAAAGCCCCCCGCCCAGAGCGGTTACCGTGCGCGGCAGGTTGAACGCCACCCAGCCGTTCAACGTCAGCACAGGGGACGACAAAAGACGCCGCCACAGCGCCATCGTGCGTCGCGCCACGAGATCGGCCACAACTGCCAGGTACCCGCCCCGCACGTCCGCAAACGGGCTGCTCGGCGGCTCGGCGGGCCGCGATCTTCGCGGTCGTCATGCTTTATCAGCGAATTTACAGACACCGACGAGACCGGTATCAAACCTTGCAATACGCATACACGAAACAATTGCTAATCTGAACAACTACGTGTGCAAATAGGTCAGCCCTATTGACCCGGTTTTCGACTCGGCCCCTCTGCGGGCCGCCCGGCGGCTGCTAGGAGGAACGGCCATATGGTGGCCGAAAAGGACTGGGACAGAACCGTGGGCGCGGCAGACGACGTACGCCGCGTCTTCGAGAATGTTCCGGCACTGTTGGTCGGGCTCGAGGGGCCCGACCATCGATTTGTCGCGGTCAATGCGGCTTACCGCACACTCAGTCCGCCAATTGACTCCATCGGGTTATTTGTCCGAGACATCTATCCCGAGCTGGAGAGCCAGGAAATCCTGCACATGTTCGACCGGGTATATCAAACCGGCGAGCCGCAGTCGGGCACGGAATGGCGGGTGCAGGCCGACTTCGAGGGCGAGGGACGAGCGCAGGAACACTTCTTCGACTTCATCGTCACGGCGCGCCGCGCAGAGGACGGCTCGATCGAAGGCGTCCAGCTGGCCTTCGTCGACGTCACCAGCCGGGTGCAGACGCGGATGGCCGCCGAAGCACGCCTCGAGGAGATGTCCGAGCGGTACCGCAACGTCCGCGATTCCGCCACCGTCATGCAGCAGGCGCTACTGGCACCGTCGGTGCCCATCATCCCGGGCGCGGACGTGACCGCGCAGTACCTCGTCGCCGCGGAGGACACCGCGGCCGGTGGTGACTGGTTCGACGCGATACCCCTCGGGGACCGGCTGGTGCTCGTCGTCGGAGACGTCGTCGGCCACGGCGTCGAAGCGGCCGCGGTGATGTCGCAGCTGCGCACCGCGCTGCGGATGCAGGTCGTCGCGGGATATCCGATCGCCGAGGCGCTCGAGGCGGTCGACCGCTTCCGCAAGCACGTCCCCGGCTCGAACACGGCCACCATCTGCGTCGGCTCCCTCGACTTCGGCACCGGCGAATTCCGGTACTGCACCGCCGGACACCCGCCGCCGCTTCTGGTGACGGCGGATGCCACCGCACGCTATCTCGAGCCCTCCGGCGGCGGCCCGCTCGGCAGCGGCACCGGCTTTCCGGTGCGCACCGAATTCCTCGACGTGGGCGACTCGATCCTGCTGTACACCGACGGCCTGATCGAACGACCCGGCCGGCCGCTGGGCGCCAGCACCGCCGAATTCGCCGAGCTGACCGCGAACATCGTCGGCGGCCAGCGCGGGTTCGTCATCGAGTCATCGGTGCGGCCGATTGACCGAATCTGCTCGGAGACACTGGAATTACTGCTGCGCTCGACGGGCTACACCGACGACGTGACACTCCTTGCGGCGCAACGCCGCACACCGCCCACACCCCTGCACCTGACACTGGACGCGACCATCCGGACCGCACGCACGGTACGCACCCGCCTGCGGCAGTGGCTGTCGGAGCTCGGCGCCGACGCCGACGACATCTCCGATGTGGTGCATGCGATCTCGGAGTTCGTCGAGAACGCGGTCGAGCACGGTTATGCCGCCGAGGTCCCCGACGGCATTGTCGTCGAGGCGACGCTGTCCGGCGACGGCAACCTGCACGCCTCGGTGACCGACAGCGGACGGTGGAAGGACCACCGCGAGGGCGAGACGGGCCGTGGCCGCGGCCTCGCCATGGCCGAGGCCCTGGTGTCGGAGGCGCACGTCAGTCACGGCGCCGACGGGACGACCGCCAGTGTGACGCACCAACTCTCGCGGGCGGCGAATTTCGTCACCGACTCCGTGGTCAGCCGGGCGGCCGATCGGCGGACGGCCAATGCAGAATTCGTCTCCGAGGTCACCGAACCGGGCCGCATCGTGGTCAGTGGCGACGTCGACTCCAATACCGCCTCCACTTTGGACCGTCAGATCGCGGTCGAAAGCCGTTCCGGCGTCGCGCCGTTGACGGTCGATCTCACCGCCGTCACCCACCTCGGATCGGCGGGCGTCAGCGCGCTGGCCGCCGCCCGCGAGCGGGCGCTCCGGCAGGGCAGCGAGTACGTGCTGGTGGCCCCACCGGGAAGCCCCGCGCACCACGTGCTGTCGCTGGTGCAGATCCCGGTGGTCAGCGGCCTCGCCGAGAACGTCGTCGCCGAGGGTTAGGCCCGGTCGGCCCGCTCGCCGTGCCGCACCTGATTGAACGGAACCCCGCGATCGGCGGCGTACTCCCGCGGGAAGCCCAGCACCCGCTCGCCGATCACGTTGCGGGCCATCTCCGTTGTGCCGCCGCCGATGGCGACAGTCTGCCGGGATAGATACCGCAGGCCCGTTTCGAGTCCGGCGCCCTGCTCCCCCACCACGCCCGCGCTTCCCGCGATCGCCAGCGCCGTGTCGACGTCGGTGGTCGTGGTCTCGGAGTGGAACAACCTGATGAGCGTTCCGGCTGCGGCCGGCAGCGCACCATCTCTCACGCTGCGGTACACGTGACCGATCAGTTGCTCGGCCACCGCGCGGTGCACCAGGGCGCGACCGGCCATCTCGCGCACGCGCTCGTTGTCGGCTTGCCCGGTCTTCTCCGCAAGCGCAACGTAGTCGACCGGAATCGCGTTGCCGCCCTCGCTGCCGCTACCGCTGGCGAACTCGGACCCCTGCCCCACCGCTCGGCGTTCGTGGTACAGCTGCCGGGATGCCACCGCCCAGCCGCCGTTGACCTCGCCGACGACGGCGTCATCTCCGACGTCGACACCGTCGAGGAACTCCTCGCAGAATTCGGTGGAACCGCTCAGCATTGTGATGTGCCGCAACGTGATTCCCGGATGCGCGATGGGCACCAGGAACATCGTCAGGCCCTCGTGCTTGGGCACGTCCCAGTTGGTGCGGGCCAGACACAGGCCGTAATCGGCGGCGAACGCGCTCGTGCTCCAGGTCTTGGCGCCGTTGATGATCCAACGGTCGCCCCGCCGCTCGGCCCGGGTGAGGACACCGGCCAGGTCCGATCCGCCACTGGGCTCACTCAACAGCTGAACCAGCACTTCCTCACCGCGCAGCGCCGCGGCGATGTGCTGCTTCTTCTGCTCTTCGCTGCCGGTGTCGAGCAGGGTGGCGCAGCAGATGGTGAACGTCGGGGTGTTGAGAATCAACGGCATCTCGTAGTCGAGGGATTCGACATCGAAGGCCTTCTGGTACTCGTAGTCCAGCCCGAGGCCGCCGTACTCCCGAGGGAAACAGATGCCGGCGAATCCGCCGTCATACAAACGCTTTTGCAGCTCTCTGGCCCTCAGCCAGGCCCTTTCCTCGTCACGTGGCGCGGCCGGCGGGGCCTCACTGTCGATGGCGGGCATGTTGTCCGCCAGCCATGCCCTGCCCCGGGCGGCGAACTCCGCAACGGACTCCGTCGACGTCATCGGATCTTCCTCATTTCGCCGAACGACCCGCCTTCTCAAACTCGTACACGCGCAAATTATGCTCCTCCGGCGTCCCAAACATGCCGCGGTACAACGTGATCCGGCGAAGGTACAGATGCAGGTCATGCTCCCAGGTGACGCCGATGCCACCGTGCATCTGCACACACGCCTGGACGATCTGCCCCGCCATCTCGCCCACGTAGGACTTGGCGATGCTGGCCGACACACTCGCTTCCGGCGCGCGGGCGGCCACGTCGGCGACCGCCGCCGAGGTGGTGGCGCGACAGGCTTCCAGCCAGAGCTTCATGTCGGCGAACTTGTGCTTGAGCGCCTGATACGACGCCAGCGGGCGACCGAATGTGTGCCGGTCCAGCGCCCACCGCACGGTGAGGTCGAACACCGTCTGCAGGGCGCCGACCACCTCGGCGCATTGCAGCACCTGGGCGATCTGACTTTGTCGATCGACGAGCGCAGCCGTCTCGCCGGCGGTGCCGACGGCCGCCGACCGCGGCACCACGACGCCGTCGAAGTGCACCCGGCCGTATTGCTTGACCAGATCGACCGACTGTTGGGGCTCGATCCGGACCCCCGGCGCGTCCGTCGGGACGAGGAACTGACGAATCTCGGCGCCGCACCGCGCCACCAGCAGCAGCAGCGCACTCTGGGCGGCCGCCTCGACGCGGTCCTTGACGCCGTCGATGCGGTAACCGGAATCGGTTTCGGTGGCCGTGACCGAAGGATCCAGCGGTGCCCAGCCCCGGCCCGGCTCGCAGACCGCCCACGACGCCACGGATTCACCCGCTATCAGCGCCTCGATGGCGTCGGCGTGCTCGTCGGAGTTTGTGCACTCGACAAGCCCGGCCAGCACGGTGCTGACCGGGTACAGCGGTCCGGGCGCCACCGTCTTGCCGAGTTGCTCGGCGACCATCGCGAGATCGGCGAAGCCGTTCTCCGAGACGCTTCCGCCGCCCAACTCCTCCGGCACGAGCAGGCCCGTCCAGCCGAGCTCCGCGGCGCGCTGCCACCACGCGGGATCGAATGACGTGCCCGCGGCGTGCAGCTCCCGCACCCGGCGCAGCGGCGCTTCCTTTTCCAGAAACGCCTGGGTGGTCGAGGTGAAAAGGATCTTTTCGGGAGAGTCGAGGGTGGTCATAGTGCCGAGGGGATCCTTCTTGACATTCGATCGCTGCGGCTGCAACGGAATCGGTTTGAGTATTTGATCATCCGCCCGATCGGTCCTCGGTTGGCTGCCGATTCGATGTTAGCAACGCGCGATACGGTAAGAGATACCGGAGTTCAGTCGGTAAAAGTAGGTCAAGACGTTCGGCGGGGTCCCGCGCACACGATTGCGCTACATCGCGAACACGCGGCGGACCGCTTGCGCATGCAGCGCCCGATTCTCCTGGGAAACAACCCAATCGGGGACCATCGAGTCGAAGCCGTTGAAGGTCGCGGCGATCACGTGCAATTCGGTGTGGACGTACGCGTGCAACAGCCGGTTGGCGTAGTCGATGGCCTCGTCGCGGCACGGATCGATCTCGGAGCAGCTGACGAACGTGGGCGGTAGGCCTTCGAGATTGGCGCGGTGCGCGGGGACGTGTTGACCGTTGGCGCGGGCGTCGCCGAGATAGTGGTTCCACGCCCGGCTCACGGCCGGACCGTTGAGACCTGGGGTGCGCTGGAATTCCCGACGCGACGGCGTGGCATCGGAATCGAGCATCGGCTGGTGCAGGATCTGCATCAGGATCGCCGGACCTTCGCGGTCGAACGTGCGCTGGGTCAGACCCGCGACCAGCGCCGCGCCCGCATCGCGGCCCATCACCGCGATCCGGCTCGCATCGGCGTCCAGCTCCGCGCTGTTCTCGACGGCGTAACGAAAGGCCGCCTCGACATCGTCGAGCGCCGCCGGACACGGATTTTCTGGGGCCAGGCGGTAGTCCACCGACACCACCAGGCAGCCCCCGTCGCGGGCCAGCTCCACGCAGTGCGCGTGGTCGGTCTCCAGGTTCCCGGTGACGAACCCGCCGCCATGCGCGTACACCACCAGCGGCGCGGCGGATTCGGTGTGGCCACGATACAAACGCAGGCCCAGCTGCTGACCGTCCGGACCGGCGATGGATCGTGAATCAATGGAGACGCCAGTGGTATCGGCCGCTGCGGCGCGCTGCGCGGCCAGCAGGTTGGCGTGTTCACGCTCGGCCGGCAGTGTCTCGACACGGAATTCGAAGGCGCCCAACTCCACGGCGGCATCGCGCAGCACCGGATCGATGCGGCCGAGGCCGTGCGGCCGGGCCAGGTTCGTCTGTGTCATATCAACTCGTTTTTCGGGCTCGTCGTGCGGGCTCATCGGCGGTCCCGGAGGGTCAGCCTTACCGTAAACCACCTTCAAGGTAGACCTGCGCTTTTAGGCGGCGACACACCAGGTGCTCGGCGACGCGAAACGAGCCCGGCGGGCCGGCGCCGCGGGAGAAATGGAGCCGCATCGAGTGGGCCTGCGGCACGCCGCGAATCGATCGCCGTCGGCCCGGCGAGCACAGCCATTGGGCTTCGTTGCTATCTATACTATGATAGCTATTTTCAGCTCGGCATACCCGCCGTGGATTTCGCGGGCACTCGTCACCCGGTCCGCGTGAACCGCCTTATCCGTTGTTTCAGGAGGAGCGCCGATGACGCTCAGCACTGGTCCGAACAGTCAGCCCGTCGTACCCTCGCTCGATTTCACCGGTGAAACCAGCCCCTACCCGTTTTTTCAACACATGCGTCGCACCGACCCGGTGTGGCATGGTTCCCTGACCGATAACACCCAGTTGCCGGAAGAGCTTCGACCCAGAGACGAGTGGGTCCTGTTCGATTACAACGGTGTATCCCAAGCCTTTCGCGACGACCGGATCTTCACGTCGGCCGCCTACGACAAGACGATCGGGTTGGTGATGGGACACACCATCCTGGCGATGGGCGGCCGAGAACATCACGATCACCGCAACCTGGTGGCCAAGGCGTTCCGCGCGACCGCGCTGGAACGCTGGGAACCGTCGGTCATCGGGCCGGTCTGCGATCGACTGGTCGACGAGATCAAGGACGACGGTCAAGCCGATCTGGTGAAGGCGGTCACTTTCGAATTTCCCACGCGGATCATCTCGACGCTGCTCGGCCTGCCGGCCGAGGATCTGGACTTCTTCCGGCGGTTGTCACTCGACCTGATCTCGATCCCGACCGACATCGAGGCGGGTTTGAACGCCGCGACAGAGCTCTACGACTATTTCCTCAAACAGGTCGAGCAGCGCAGGCGCAAGCTCACCGATGACATCATCGGCGACCTGGTCGCCGCCGAGATCGACGGTGAGAAACTCACCGACGAGGCCATCATCGCCTTTTTGCGGCTGCTGCTCCCGGCCGGCCTGGAGACCACCTATCGCTCATCGGGCAATCTGCTCTACCTGCTGCTGACCCACCCCGAACAGCTCGCGATGGTCAACCAGGACCGGTCGCTGATACCCATGGCGATCGAGGAGGGCCTGCGGTTCGAAACGCCACTGACCATGGTTATGCGGACCACAACCGAAGAGGTCGAAATCGGCGGTAAGACAATCCCTGCCGAGGCCCAGATCGACATGTGCATGGGCTCGGCCAATCGTGACGAGACCCGCTGGACCGATCCCGACACGTTCGACATCCGCCGGCCGCGGCAATCCCACATCGCCTTCGCCGGCGGAATCCACATGTGCCTCGGCATGCACCTGGCCCGGCTGGAAACCCGGGTCATGCTGAACAGCCTGTTAGACCGCGTCGAAAATCTGACCTTCGTGCCCGACGACGGCACCGGCGAGGAATCCAAGATCGTCGGGCTCACCTTCCGGTCGCCGAACAAGCTTCCGGTGACGTTCGCCCCCGCCGCATGAGAAGCCGCGCAGCGATCCTGCACGACGTCGGCGGGCCGTGGTCCGTCGAGGAATTCGAGCTCGATCCCCCCAAGGCCGGCGAGGTGCTGGTGCAGATGGCGGCGGCCGGTTTGTGCCACTCCGACGACCACATCCTCAAAGGCGACATGTCGGCGCCCAACGAGGTGATGCGATCGATGGGGCTGCCGACCATGTTCCCGACGATCGGTGGCCACGAGGGCTCCGGCATCGTGCGCGAGGTCGGCCCGGGTGTCACCGACTTCGAGCCGGGTGACCACGTGGTGATGTCGTTCGTGGCCGTGTGCGGCCAATGCCGTTGGTGCGCCAGCGGAATCGAGTACCTGTGCGACGTCGGCATCGGCACCATGATCCCGGGGATGCCGACGGACGGCACGTTCCGCCACCACACCGCCGAGGGCCGCAGCCTTGGCCACATCGCCAAGATCGGCGCATTCGCCGAACACACTGTGGTGTCGACGAATTCACTGGTGAAGATCGAGCGACACCTGCCGCTGGCATCGAGCGCCCTGCTGTCCTGCGCCATCCCGACCGGTTACGGTTCCGTCGCCAACCGGTCCAACATGCGCGCCGGCGACACGGTCGTGGTAATCGGCGTCGGCGGGATCGGCACGGGCGCGATCCAGGGAGCCCGCATCAACGGCGCCGCGCAGATCGTCGCGGTGGATCCGGTTGACTTCAAACAGAAGTCGGCGCTGCAGTTCGGTGCGACACACAGCGCGGCGTCGATCGACGAGGCGCTGGATCTGGTGCGCGGCCTGACGTACGGGGTGATGGCCGACGCGGTGGTGGTCTCGCCCTCGTTGATCACCCCGGAGGACGTCCGCGACGCCGTGAAGCTCACCCGCAAGGGCGGCACCTGCGTGCTCACCGGCATGACGTCGCAGTTGACCCGGTCGGTCAAGATCGACCTGCAGGACTTCATCCTGATGAACAAGACGTTGGCGGGCACCATATTCGGCTCGTGCAACCCGAAGGCGGACATTTCCCGGCTGGCCCGGCTTTATGAGACGGGCCGGCTTCAGCTGGACGAGATGATCACCAAGCGCTATCGCCTCGACGAGGTCAACGACGCCTACGACGACCTGCTCAACGGCAAAATCGTCCGCGGCATCATCGATTTCGGCGTCAGCTGACGGCTCGGCCTACATCTTGATAGCGGGGATCAGCCTGCTGAGATTCCAGAGCCGGTCTCTTCGCGCCGACAGGCAGGAGATCGCCAGTGCGACAGCCGTTATCCCGACCAGCACGGTGATCGCCTGCCATAGCCGGGCGTCGATGCCGCCGAGTATCAGCTGCCGGAGTCCGTTGACGCCATAGGTCATCGGGTCGAAGCGGTGCAGGACCTGGAAAGGCCGTGACGTGGTTTCCACGGGATACATGCCGCCCGCACTGACGAGCTGCAACATGAGCAGGGCCATGATCAGCACCCGGCCCACCGCTGGACCGACAAGCGCATTGATCGCCTGCGTCGCGGCCACGAACGCGCCGGAAATCAGCACCATGAACCCCAGCATCGCCACCGGATGCACGGCATGCATTCCGAGGGCGAACCGGACCACGCAGTAGAGAATGACGGCTTGGAATACCGCGATCGCGGCGGCGGGTAGGTAGCTGGCGAGCACCACGCGAAGCGCAAGCACCTCCGCGGCGATCGCGCGAGCCTGCAAGGGCCGCAAGATCATCCACAGCACCAGGGCACCGAAGAACAGGGCGAGCGTGAGAAAGAACGGAGCCATCCCGGTGCCGAAGTTGGGCGCGGCGTTCTCGTGTGAAGCCTCGAGTTGCACCGGACCACCGATGGTGTCGGCGACCGCATCTTTTTGCTGGCTAGTCCAGTTGGGTACCTGTTCGGCCCCCTGGGCGAGTTTGGTTGCCAGTTCGGCCGATCCTGTCTTGAGTTGTCGTGCGCCGTCGTCGAGCTTGGCGATGCCGCCGGCCAATTCGGCGTTGCCGGTGGCGACTTGCTGGGCTCCGTCGCGCAGTTGGGTGAGCTTGTTCGTCAGGTCCTGCCCCTTGCTGCCGACCTGGTCGAGCGCCGACCCGAGCGGACTGCCCGGGTTGCGCAACCCCGATGTCATGGCGATGGCCGCGTTCTGCGCGTCGGTGAGTTGCTGGCGGATCTGGGGAGTGAACTGGTGGCCACGGAGCTGATCCTGGATGCCGCGCAGATTGTTCGCCAGCGGATCCTGTCGCGCGGAGAGCTGATCGATCACCGATGATAGCGAGTTCGCGGCGGTATCCTGCGCGGTGGCGATGGCACCGATCTGGTCGTTGACCTGTTGCAGCGCGGTTGCGCCCTGTTGCAGTTGCTGTGTGCTGCCGCCGATTTGCGAGACCGCCTTGGCCACCGCGAGCAGCGGGTCGGTGGCCTGGTTGATTCCGTCTGACAGTTGCTTGGCACCGGTGGCAAGCTGCGCCGAGCCGGACCGCGCGGCGTCCAGACCTGCCACCAGCTGACCGGCGCCGTCATCGAGTTGAGCGGCCCCGTCTGCGGCCTGCTTGATACCCGATCCCGACGAAACCACTACCGACAGCATCTGATTGACGGCTTGTCCCGAGATCCGGCTGGACACGGCGTTGAGCACCTGGCCGATGGCGGTACGACCGATACTCGTGGAGATGTAATTATTGGCGTCGTTGTAGACGGCGATCAGGTTGGCCTTCTTGGGTTGCCCGGTCACCGGCGAAGCGATCGCTGCGCTGAAGTCCGGCGGCAACTCGACCATGAAGTAGTACTTGCCGTGGTCGACTCCGTTGCGTGCCTCCGCTAAGTCCACGACGTGCCAGTCCAGCCCGCCGTCCGCGGTCAGGCTCTTGGCGATCTCCGCGCCGGCGTTGAACTGCTGCCCGGACACGACGGCCCCACGGTCGGAGTTGACCAGCGCGACCGGCATCTTGTTGGTGTGGCCGAAGGGATCCCAGAACGCCCACAGGTACAGCGCCCCATACACCAGGGGCAGCAGCATCAGTACGACGATGGCCACACGCGTCAATCGGCTGCGGCCGAAACGCTTGATCTCCGAGCCGAAGGCGAGTCCAGCCAGCATCGTCAGTCCTCTCCAGTCAGGATGCGGTGATCGTGAAGTTCGTGGTCGGGCGCTTCGGCGCCGAGCGGATTGGTCACCCCGACGACGACGGTGCGCTGCTTCGCGATCACGCCCAGCCGGTCGGCCGCGATCGCCCGTCGGGAATTGTCACGAACCTGCTCGAGGTCGCCGACCACCAGGATCGGACGGTTCGACAGCAACGCCAGCGTGATTCGCAGCAAAAACAGTTCCAGGTCTGACAATTCGACGATGTACGTGTCGTGGGACGGCGGGGTCATCTCGCCGAAAACCTCGGTCAGCTCGGCCTGGCCGGCTTGCAGCGGCACGGGTGAGTACCACGGCGCCAGCCACCGGCGTTGCTCGGCGAGCACGGTCTCCACGGTCACCGATTCCTCCAGCTCGTCGATGTCTTCGAAGGCCGCGATCGAGCAGTGCCTGCGGATCGCGCGCGGGGTTGTTTGACCGAGGACGGTCAGCGTGCCGTGGCTCGGCTTGAAACGTCCCGCGAGCGTCAGCAGTAGCGTGGTCTGCCCTGGTCCGCCGGGCATCCGAATCGCGTGAAAACCCGGTGGGAGCGCGAGATCGATATCCGAGAAGAGGGCGCCGTGCTCGCCGTCGACGCCCAGACCGCGGGCGGTGATCAGTGGCGCCGCAGCGTCCGGCCCGTCATTTGTATCCATGGTGAGGCTCTCCCTGCTCGGCGGAAACCGGGACCGATTCCAGCACTGCGGTGATCAGCTGCGCGAGCAGGTCGGCGTTGATGGTCCCGGGACGCAGGACCTCTTCCATCGCGATTCCGAGGTTGATCGTGACGACGAGCTGGGCGAGGTCGGCCAGCTCCCGATCGGACGCCACGGAGGGGGCTGATTTGACGATGTGCACCGCTTGGTCGGCGGCGGCGGCGCGGCGGCGTGCGACGAGGCCCTCGCGCAGCTGGGGGTCACGCTGGGCGCGCAGCCAGTATTCGACGAACAGCACGTAGAAGTCGGAATGGTCGCGAACCGAGTCGAGCCAGGACCGGCTCAATTCGCGTGCGGCCGCACCGGTGTCGCCGCCGCTGCTGTCCAGCACCGTGGCGATCTGCTCACCGCGGAGCTCGAACTCGCGGTCGAGCAGCGCCAGGAACAGTCCGTCCTTGGATTCGAAGTTGGAATAGACCGCGCCTTTGGTGAAGCCCGCGGACTGGCCGATCGCATCGATGGTGGCGCCGGCGAACCCTTCGGCGGCGAAGACCTTCGACGCCGCGTCCAGGATCCGGTCACGAACCTCCCCGCGGGTGGGGCGGGTTCGGTGCGGCTTGACGGGAGACATGGAGACAGCATACTCGACAGTATCGAATGGATACTAATGGGTATCGATGGGGTGCGGCGATGCGTGGATCGCTGAGTGGATCGCTGACTAGGCGCCGCCGGTGATCCAGGCCGCTTCCTCGCCGGGCTCGGGCAACACGCGCCCACCCTCGACGGCGAAGTCTGGAATGTCATCGTGGTTCATGCTCGGTCTCCGGACTCGCTCAGGAATTGCTCTACGACCGGAGCGATTTCGGTCGCGTTGTGCACCAGGTCGATGTGTCCGCCGGAGTGCAGGTACAGCCGCGCATGCGGCAGCAACGCCGTCATGATGCGGGCGTTGATCACCGGGATGATCGGGTCATCGGTGCCGGACACGATCAGGGTTTCCTGTCGCACCGCCGGCAGCGCGAACAGGCTGGTCCAGACCGCGCCCGCGAGCAACTGGTGCAGGTAGCCGATCTTCGAACCGGCGCGTAACTGCCGCACAAACAGGCGCGCCACGTCCTCGCCGTGGGCGCGCACCGTACCGCCATACAGTTCACCGGCAATCGCCGCCGCGTAGTCGGGATCCGAGAACCTGCGCGGGGTGACCATTTTCGCGAGCACCCGGGGGTGCGCGGGCACCATGAGCGCCCCGGTCCCGGTCGCCACGAGCACCAGGCGCCGGCAACGGCGTGGATTCTGGAAGGCGAACTGCTGGGCGAGCGCACCTCCCCAAGAAAGCCCGAGCACATCCACCACTCCGAATCCCAGCTTGGACAGCACCCTGCCCAGCACCCAGGCAAGGTAGGGAAAGCCATAGGGAGCAACGGATGTGGGTGATCCCCCGGCCCCTGGAACGTCGAATCTGATTACTGTGCAACCCAATTGCTCCACCAGCGGGTCAAGCACCTCCAGGCTGGCACCGATGCCGTTGCAGAGCACCAGCGGCACGCCGCTGCCGCGCCGCACGTTCATCCGAATCCGCTGTCCGGCTACGCTGATGTAGCGCTCCTCGCCAATAGTGCTTGTCGGCACCAATCGGAGGTTCCTCCCGCATGCGCTGCGCATCGCTCACTTCTCCATCACATAGCTGCCCGGGGCCGGGCCGAGCGGCGGAAGATCATCGCCACCCAGGACCCTGGGCGCGTCAACCTCGGGACCGCTGCGCTCGGCGAGCCAGCCCACGTAGTCCGGCCACCAGGAGTCTGCGTGCTTCTCGGCGGAGTCCAGCCACTCCTGGGGATCCTCGGCGTCCACCTGCCCGGTGCGGTACGACGCCTTGGGGTTGCCGGGTGGGTTGACCAGCGCCGCGATGTGGCCGTTGGTGGACAGCACGTAGCGGTTGTCCTTGCTGCCGAGCAGTCGGGCGCTGCGGTAGGTGGCCTGCCACGGGGAGATGTGGTCAGCCACGCCGCCGACGATGTACGCATCGGCGACGATCTTGGCCAGGTCGACCGGGCTGCCCAGCATGCTGACACCACCGGGGGTGACCAGCGCGTTCCGTAGCCCCATCAGCACCAGATCGCGGTGCAGCGCGGCGGCCATCCGGGTCGTGTCGGCGTTCCAGAACAACACGTCGAAGGGCGCCGGCTTGCGGCCCTGCACGTAGTTGTTCACCACGTACCGCCACACCAGATCGGTGGGTCGGAGCCAGGCGAACATCTCCGCCATGTCGCGCCCATCGAGATAACCCTTCCTGGACGACACCCGAATCGCCGCCTGCGCGGCGCGGTCGCTCATCGCCGCCGCGGCGAACCCGGCGCGGGTCTCGTCCAGCACGGTCACCGCCAGGTTCAGCCCCGCGACGCGGTCGCCCTCGCCGATGTCGGCGAGGTGCGCCGCCGTCATCGCCGCGAGGATGCCGCCCGAGCAGGTGGCCAGCAGGTGGGTGCTGTCGGCTCCGGTGATTTTCTGCACCGCGTCCATCGCCTCCACGATGGCGGCGCCGTAGGTATCGAAGCCCCAATCACGGTGGCGTGCTTGTGGGTTGCGCCATGAAATGGTGAAGACCTGCTGGCCCTGCTGGACGAAGTACTCGATCATGCTGCGCCCGGGCGCGATGTCCATGACGTAGAACTTGTTGAT